>CAYGRU010000033.1:18703-43612 GCA_964352385.1 uncultured Candidatus Planktophila sp. | reverse complement strand
CCCCGACGCATCCACCGCGCCCGTGAAGTCATTGTTCGCTTCGTCCAGCAGGATCGTGGTCCCTGCGTTCAGCGTCGTTGTGCCTGTGACAAGTATCAGGCCGTCATCGGAAATCTCGGCACCCGAGGTGACGCTGAGCGCCCCGGTGGCGGTGACATTGCCGAGCACGAGCGCATCAGTGGCCGACAATGTGACATTGGCCCCCGAAATCGCGCCGCCGCCGAAACTGATCGTGCCGCCCGGCACTGCGGTGATGCCCGCGAAATCGGCATCCGCTGTCAGGAACAGATCGCCGGTGGTGATCAGATCCTGATTGATGATGATGTCGTTGCCCGCATCCAGCGTCAGGGTCACGGTCGCGTTGACCGCCTCGTTCACCGTGATGTTGTTGGTCGCCTGAAGGATGACGGCAGCGATGGCATTGTTCAGAAAATCGGCGTCGATGGTCGATGTGCCGTCGCCAAGACCCGGCGTGCCGCCATCCAGCCCATCATCATTGAAAATGATGTCGGCGGTCGCCGTCGCGCCACCATTGGCAATGACGATGTTTTCAGGATCGATCAACAGGGTGCCGATGGTGCCGTCCACCGCCGCGAGGTGCACCTGACCGGTGAAGAAAAGCTGTTCCTTGCCCGACACTTCGGCGAAACCACCATCGCCGCGCAACGATCCGCCATTTGCCTCGATGCTGCCGAAGAAGCCGGTGATGCCGTCGGCCCAGACGATCACTTCGCCGCCATTGCCGACCTCGCCGATGGCGCTGGCCTTCAACGTCGCGCCCTCGTCAACCACGGTCCGGTCGGCCGACCGGAGCGTGCCGCCCCCCTGGTAATCGCCGCCGACCTTGATCGTGCCGCCGCCCGCATCGCCCGACACGTCGATCTTGGCCGTTGCGGTCAGATGCACCGTCTCGCCCGTCACCTCGACGCCGCCGCCGACCTGTCCGGCCTCGGACCCGGTCGCGTCAAGCTTGCCCGACACCTCCACATGCCCGTCGCCCGACAGGACGATCTTGCCGCCCTGCACCTCTGCCGTTGTCGCCTCGACAACGCCGCCGACGCTGATCTGGCTTTCGACCATGCCCTGTGCCGCAGCGGCAGATATCAGGATATAACCGCCGGGATTGTAAATCTTGCCGGTGTTCTTCGCCGATGCGCCATTGGCCCCCTCGCCGAGGGTAAAGGCCCACATGCCATCCCCCGCGAGGTCCACCGCGAAGGTTTCGTTCCCGGCGATGACGACCTTGCCCATCTTGCCCGCGATCACACCGTGGTTTTCGACGCCCGGCGCGACAAAGGCGGTCAGGCCCGCCTGACCGAAGGTGATGGAGCCTTCGTTGATGATCTTCGCACCCGGCTGGCCGGGGCGGTCGAACCGATAATTGCCTGCCATGAAATTGGCATCGGAAATATCGGCTGTGGTGGCGATCAGGCCGCCGACATCGACCATCGACCCGGCGTGGAACACGATGCCATGCTGGTTGACGATCCAGACATTGGCGTTGGCCAGCAGCTTGCCGCGAATGCTCGACGGCAGATTGTCGAGCACGCGGTTGAGCGCGATGGACCCCTTGCCGGGCTGGATGAACTCGACCGCCTCGTCCGCGTCGATGTTAAAGCTTTTCCAGTCGATGACGACCTTGTCGGTGCCCTGCCGGATGGTGGTTTCAGACCCGCGCGTGGTGATGGTGGCCTGACCGGCCTTGACCGTTCCGTCCTTGGGTCCGGCGGCGGCAGGCAAAGCGCCAAATGCAGATGCCGCCGCAAAGGCGGCAAGCGCACAGCCGATGGCGGTGGATGTGGTGGTTCTGATCGCCGGTGCGGGGGCTGGGCGGTGGACCCTGACATGGAGCGTATCCGAAGGCACCTTGGCCCCGCGTCCGGATATGTCAGATCGCACCATCACCCACACCCCTACCCTAGAACCGCTTGGACAGATTCACGAAGAACCTTGCCCCGGTTATATCACCACCACCCACAGCCTGACGTTCAAGTTCTTCACTGACCGGCACCGCGATTTCAAGGCCGACCAGATAATCCTCCGGCAGGAACAATCGCACCCCGCCGCCCAGCGATAGGATCTGTTCCCGATCCGGGGTGCCTGCCCCCTTGTTCCAGACGATGCCGTAATCGCCGAAAAAGTAGTTCTCGATGGAAAACACAAATCCCTCGATCGTCATTGGCGTCACGTAACGAAATTCGGCGCTGACGCCGATGCCGTGATCACCGGTGAATTCCGAAGGGTCGAAGCCGCGCCCGAAGGTCGTGCCGCCAATCGCGAATTCTTCGGACGCCAGCAAGGGATCGAAGGAATACTGCCCACCGAGGCGGACAAACAGGCTCAGGTCCTCGTTGATGACCAGAAATCGGTCGATCTCTGCCCGCAGCAGAGTGAAATCCGCAACCCCGTCATTGCGGCTGCGGTTCAGCGTGGCGGCATCGGTCGCATCAAGGATGTCGAGACCCTTTCGGACCGTCAGGATACCCCGCGTATAACCCAGTTCATCGCGCCGAAGCCCCTCCAGCGAAGCGGAGGCGATCCGGATCTGATCATCCGCAACCCGGAATGCACCGTTCGACACATCGGTCTCGGAATCGTAGAATTCCGCGCCGACAACCGCCCGCAAGTCCAGCGCACGGGTGCGGATGAGCGGAACCTCCGCTTCCAGCCCGAAAAGGATCTGGCTCCCCTCGATCCCGACCAGCGCCAGATCATCCCCCGGCCGTGTCCGGCTGAAAAGCGCATCGCCGCGCACCACGATACCATCCGTCCCGACATTGCGCTGATGGGTCAGCAGGACGGTATTGCGTTCGTCAAGGTCGATCGCACCATCCTTCTGACCCGTCGTCGGATCATTGAAGGACCGGTAGGCGAAGGAGTTGAAAATCGACAAGGTCGTCGTGTCGCCGTCTGCAGAATAGCTGTTATAGGTCGCCGTCACACCTGCCAGCCCGCGCCCGACGCCCGGCGTCTGGCGGTTGTCGGCGTAGACGACCCCTTCATAAGCTTTGCGCTCGACATTGATGAAAAGATCAAGCCCGCCGCGAACACCGCCCTCATTCACCTGCGGCACGGCGGTGGCGCGAAAAATGCCCGGCACCTCGTTCACGTTCAGCAGCACCCGCTCCAGCACCGCGCCGGTCGGATTCACGAGGCCGCGCAATGGCTCTACCAATCGCTCTATCAGTTCACGGACATCGCCGACCGGCTCCCCCGGCTCTTCGATTGCAACCGTGATCACTTGCGCCTCGATCACTTCGAGGCGGACGATCCCGCCATCAATCTCCTGCGCGGGGACGACGACACGGGTGAAAATGTAGTCGGCATCGCGATAAATACCCTGCACCAGGCCCGCGATGTCATAGATGCGCCTGAGCGTCACTTCCTGCCCAAGCTCATCGGCATAGACGGCGCGCAATGCATCGGCACCGAAAATGGTCGCACCATCGTAAACGATGTCGTTCAACTGAAAACGGATTTCATCGGCATTGGTCGGCGGCTTTTGCGATGTGAACTGAATCTCGGTCCGGGTCAGCGGGGCCGCCGTCCTGCCCTGATCGGTATTGACGCGATTTTCGATGTCTTGCTGCGCGGTCTGCGCGTGCGCAGACATGCTCAATCCGGCCCAGATAACCGGACCGAAAACCGCGATAAGAATGGCTCTGATCACTGCTCACCCCATCAGTGGTTCATCCACTGTTAATCTGGCATTAACTTTAACTGAACCGGGTGAATGTTTCAATTAAAGTATTTCGTGCAACTCGCTGACTCTACTCGGAGTCCCAGCGATGGCACATGGGCAGATCGATGGCCCTATTCGGTGATTTCCCACTTCGGAGCGCGAACCGCACCGAGCACTTTCGTGTCACCGCCACGACCGGAGGCCAGTGACGACAGTGATACCGCCGACGCTTGCTCGGCAGAACCGATCGGGCCGTCAAACGGGCCGCTCAGAAGGCGTGTCTCACCATCCGCGGTGATCAGGGTCAACTGGCCGCCCGAAGGAACAGACACGACCTGCGCCTCGTCCAGAACCTCACCCGGCGGGATCGACCCCACCGTGCTATCGAGGACAACGACATCACCAGCCACCGCAACGGAACCAAAGACACCAAATGCGGCCAAGAATGCTGCACCCACCATATTCCTGCGCCTGAGCATTTGCTTTCCTTTCATCCAACGACGTTCCGACAACTCGTTGCAAAAGATATAAGACATGCGGTCAAGAAACACACGTATCAAAACGCACACTAGGTTCGGGCACCACACCCGCACACTCCGCATTGCTACGTCATTATAGCCGAGTCTGGCAAAACTTGCCAGACAAACTCTTGCGTTCACTTATCTGTCAAACTGGCCGACAGACAGATCAGGTGATGGATTATTCGGTGATCGAGCCGCCATCGACAGTGACACCCCGAACCGCCCCAAGCACCGTCACATCGTCGCCACGGGACGTGGTGAGACGGTCAATGGTCTTTGTCAGACCCTCTTCAGCGCTGTTCGCCGCGGCGAGCAGTTGTCCCTGAAACGGACCATCGACAACCAGTGTCGTTCCACTGGGGTCGATCAAGACCACCTGGGCACCGTCAGGGATCGAGATATCAGCGCGACCGCTGACCACGATGCCCGGCTCGATTCCCGCTGCGGTGCTGTCGAGGATGACGTAGTCTTCTGCGACTGCGGCAGCCGCTGACAGGCCAAGGCACAGTGCGCCGGTGGTCAAGGTCTTCAAGATGTTGATACTCATTTTCCGTCTCCACTCTCGGCTGGATGCCGATACTCTTCAAGAAGTAATGATACTACCGATCTCACCTCGTTCCAACCGGTCCAGATGCCAGCGCACCAGCGGATCGGTTGGGTTTGTGCGAAATAGCTCTTCAAGCGCGGCCCGCGCTTTCGGTGGATCAATGTCCAGCATCGAGAACGCAGCCTCATATGCCCACACAAATTCCTCATCTGCGTCGGTATTGACAGTGTAAACCGTCACAGGGCGGGTTTTTCCCTTCAAAAGAACCTGTCCGATGGTCTGAAGCATCGGCAGGCGGTCGCCCGGGCCGGCCATTGCCCCGGCAAGCTCCGCCGTTTCCTGGCTTACCCCGACACGGGTGCCGAACCGCTTGTTCGACGATTCAAGCCGCGCGGCGGTGTTCACCGCATCGCCCATCGCGGTGTAATCGAATCGCGCCCGCCCGCCGAAATTGCCAACCGTCGCCACACCCGAATGAACCCCGATGCGCGTCACACCCAGACCGAGATGCGCATTCTTCTTGCGGAACGTCTCGCCGAACCGGTCCAGCGCAGCGACGCACTGCAATGCCTTCATCGCGTGTTTCTTCATCGGTGTCGGTGCACCGAAATGGGCCACCACTGCATCGCCGATAAACTTGTCGATGGCTCCGCCATGCTGGATGATGATATCGCTCATCCCGTCGAAGTAATCGTTCAGAAGCCGCGTAAGCTGCTCCGGTGCCAGTTCCTCCGACATCGTGGTGAACCCGGCAATATCGGTGAAGACAAAGCTCATCTCCCGCCGATCGCCCCCAAGCCGCAGCGCCTGCGGATCAGCCGCGAGCTGATCGACCATTGCCGGTTCGAGGTAGTGCCCGAAGGCCACGCGGATGAATTTTTCGTCCCGCTGGGTCAAAAAACTGTCGAGGCTGATCGCCATCATGAAGGCCATGAAGACCGCAGCGATGGGCGGCGCGACAGGCAGGAACAAGGTCGCATTCTGCGCGAGCCCATAGGTCGCGCCCAGATACAGCATCAACGCCATGATGACAGCCACGGCCTTCAACAGAAGGTTGCGGCGTGACAGCCCGATCAGGACACCCAGAACCGCAAGCAGAATCACCAGCGCGATCTCCACCTCCGGTGTCGCATTCGGAACGATGCGGCCATCCAGAAGCTGGCCGAATACCGCCGCCTGAATCAAAACGCCGGGGATCGTGCGCAGATTGCGCTGATCGACGCTCAGCGATGTCTGGTGGCGATCGCGCTGTTCGAGGTCAGCCCCGATGAACACGATACGCCCGCCAAGCGTCTTGCGCAGCACGGCCATCGTGGCCGGGTTCTTCGAAAACTGAACGACGCGGTTCGCCGGCAGCTGCTGAAACAATGTAACACCGACGGTTGCCGGTTGCTGCCAGTCGATGACGCCGGTTTCCATCGGCTCCTCGCCGGTGATCGCCTTTGCCATCGTCCCCGACATCGACAACTTGTCGATACCGGGCAGGACGGTGGCGAACCGGCGCACGACGCCGTCATCGTCAATGACCACATTCGCAAAACCAAGCACGATCCCCGCGCGCTCCGCGAATTCATGCAAATAGGCGGCCTGCGCCGGGATCAACCCGGCGGCCTCGTTGCCCCAGGCCGATACGATCGGCCCCGGATAGGCGCGCAAGGCCTGGATCAGCGCCTCGTCCTTCGCAGGCTCCGACGGCTGGTCGAACAGAATATCGAGCACGACCCCCTTCGCCTCGACTTCCGTGAGGATCTTCATGAGCTCCGCCAGAAGCCCCCGATCGACAGGGGAGCGATAGGGATACTGAAACAGCGTTTCCTCGTTCAGCGCGACGATGGATATCCGCGGGTCCTGACCTTCTGCGCGGGGCGCGATCAGGACGCGAAGCTGATCGTTCAGCCGCGTCTCCAGCGTTTCGAACTGCGCGATGCCGCGAAACAGACCCAGCGAAAGCAGCACCGCAAGGATGACCGCCGCGATGCCCCAGGTCAGCCGCTCCGTCCCGACCTTGAACAGCGACAGGAGCGATGACCGCTTGCCCGAAGGCGCATCCTCGCCGATCGGCAGGTTGGCTGTTGCGTTCGCGTTCATCTGACCCCGGGCCTCACGACCCATTTCCCCACGTGGCGCGACCGGCGCCACGGTCAATGATAGGCCGGGTTGGCATCAAAGGGAACGGATCATATGACCCCGCAGGCCGAAACGTGCGGCATGTCACGCTGACGTCACCACTGCCCGCAAGATCGCCCTGCGCGCCGCTTCGGGCTGCGTCACTGGACAGCGCGGATCAGCTTTGCATCGAACACCCGCAGCACCTGTTGCAGATCGCGCCCCCGCTTCAGGATCAGCCCGTCCTGCGCAACAACGCTGTATTGCCCCTGCCGCGCCGCAAGGTCAGGGTGTTTTTCGATCCGGTAAAGCGGATGCTCCGTCGCGCGGCGGAACACGGAAAACACCGCCCGGTCCCGAAGGAAGTCAATCGAATAGTCCCGCCATTCGCCAGCGGCGACCATCCGGCCATAGACCGCGAGAATCGGCGAAAGCTCCGTTCGGTGGAAAGCAACACGATCATACGACTCGCGCATGCCGGTCTTGATGCGGAAATCCGCTGGTGTGATCACAGTCATGACAAATTCTGAACAGACAGAGGTCCGATTGGCAAGCAAATCCACGCACAGCACCAATTCACCGCACCATGATCTTGCCTCGATTGCACCACAGCACCGCCCCTTACGGCGACGATAACAGTGTTGCAGCAAGCGATTGCTGGCCCGGCGTCACGTCATTCAGCCCCCACCCCGAACCGTGGCGCCGGGCACTTCTCCATAACATCGCGCTCCCCTTTCCCATTCCGTTCTGCCGCGCTACATCTCGCGCGCACAATGCAGAGGGAGAAACAACATGCGCGACTTACACATGCCAGGCCGTTCCGGCGTTTTTGCACAGAACGGGATGTGCGCCACGTCCAGCCCGTTGGCGGCCCGCGCAGCCGTTTCGATCCTTGAACAGGGCGGCAACGCGGTGGATGCCGCGATTACGGCGGCGGTCATTCTCGGCATCAGCGAACCTGCCTCCACCGGCATCGGCGGTGACATGTTCGCGCTCATCAAACCCGCTGGCGAGGACCGCATCGTCGGCTTCAACGCTTCGGGCCGCTCGCCCAAGGCGCTGAATGCCGCCTATCTCCGCGATCAGGGCGAAAGCACGATCTCGACCGAAAGCGTTCATGCGGTCACCTTGCCCGGCGCGATCGACGGGTTCTGCCGCCTGTCCGACGATTGGGGCAAGATCGGCCTCGCCGCTTGCCTCGCCCCCTCCATCGCCTATGCCGATCAGGGCATCCCGGTCGGCCCACGCACTGCGTTCGACTGGGTTCAGTCGGGAGGACGTCTTCAGGGCGACGGCGACAAGTTCTACAACAACAATGGCCAGCCCTATCAGATCGGCGAAATCTTCAAGGCCCCCGGCCAGGCCGAAGTGCTCCGCCGTGTCGCCGCCGAAGGCCGCGCTGGTTTTTATGAAGGCGAGGTGATGCAGGACATGCTCGACAGCCTGCGCGCGCTCGGTGGTCTTCACACCGCCGAAGACTTCGCGGCAGTCGCCAGCGAATATGTCGATCCGGTATCAGCCACCTATCGCGGCATGGAACTGGTCGAATTGCCGCCGAACGGTCAGGGTGTCACCGCGCTGCTGATCGCAAAGATCCTCTCGCATTTCGATATCGCGTCGATGGATCCGCTCGGCGCGGAACGGGCGCATGTGGAGGCGGAGGCGACCCGCCTCGGCTATGATGCCCGCAACCGCTTCGTCGCCGATCTCGGCGTCTCGGCGCCGCTGCTCGACCATATGCTGTCGGACGAAACGGCGGTGAAGCTGGCCGCGCTGATCGATCCCGACAAGGCGATGCAGGATGCGCACAGTCTGTCAGCTGATGTTCATAGGGGGGCGATCCACAAGGACACCGTCTATCTGACCACCGCCGACAAGGACGGCATGGTCGTTTCTATGATCTATTCCGTGTTCCACCCGTTCGGCTCCGGCCTCGCGAGCGCGAAATTCGGCATCAATTTCCAGAACCGTGGTGCGGGCTTCGTGCTGACCAAAGGCCACCCGAACGAATTGCAGGGCGGCAAACGCCCGATGCACACGATCATCCCCGCGATGATGCGCAAGAATGGCAAGGTCGTCGTGTCTTACGGCGTGATGGGCGGGCAGTATCAGTCCACCGGGCATGTGCGAATGCTGACCAACATGGTCGACTTCGGCATGACCCCGCAGCAGGCACTGGATGCCCCGCGCTGCTTCGCCGATCCCTATGATGGCAAGCTGCACATCGAGCGCGGCTATTTCGGCGATGTCCGCGCGGCGCTGGAGGCGAAGGGGCATCTTCTTCACACGCCCGAAACGCCAATTGGCGGCGCGCAGATGATCATGATCCACGACAATGGCGTCTACGAAGGTGCATCCGATCCCCGCAAGGACGGCAGCGCCATCGGATACTGATGCAACCTCCCTGCCCGTGCCGCGCGCGGGCAGGGATCGCGTCAGCCTTTGGTCAGATCTTCTTTTCGCGGAATTTCTCGTGGCAGGTCTTGCAGGTTGTCGCGACATCGTCGGCGACAGCAAGGGCCATGTCCTGATCTTCGGCCACCTGATCAAGACGATCCGCCGCCGCGATCAGATCGTCCAGAATCCGGTCGAATGACGCCCGGTCGGTCCAGATCAGCGGAAGCGCCTCCGACTCATCCTGCAAGGATCCTTCGGGGAACAGGTGATGTGCCTCTTCGCCATGTTTGCGAAGCTGGCCTGCTGCACGGCGGATCACCTCCGGCGCAAACGGGATCGCACCCGCCTTGACTGCGCCCAATGCCTTGGTGGCGTTCGACATTTCCTTCATGCCGTCCATCCGCTGTTTAACCACCCCGGTTGCGCCTGAATGTGCCAGCGCGGCCCCGGTCACCACGATGACAGCACCCGCCGCCAGCGCCCATTTCCGCATATTGCAAATCTTCATCAATTTATCCCGTTTGCGCGTTGTGTCTCTCTGACAAACGTTACGATCAGGTCGATGGTTTCAGTCGAAATGCCGTCTTGTGCGGGCATGTCGCCGAAATCCCAGTGGTGTTGCTGAACGCCATTGGTCACCGCGAGGTGAAAGGCGGCGTCACCGTGGTGGCTCGGCTCGTAAATCTTGTGGATCAGGGTGGGGCCACCGGGGCCGCCCGCGGCATCGCGGCCATGACAGGTCGCACAGTTGTTGTTGAACGCGATCCGCCCGCGCGCCGCATCCGGGCTGAGGTCAACCGCAGCGCCGCGCGCCGCCTCATAGGCGGCCTCGGCCCCCGACTGGTCATTGGCGGTCACCCAGAACAGCCACGCACCATAAATGAGGCCACCCGCCAGAAGGATCAGTGCAATGTTCTTGGCGTTCATCATTCCCCCCGGTTTTCACGATCCTTCTGCACCTTCCGGCAACCGGAATGTCAACCCGATTCCACCACTGGCGCCCCCGTCCGCCGCACGGTATCACTGCGCGAAACGGAGGAACACGGAATGGAGAAATCGCACGCCATGAAGCGCGACTGGATCGCCACTGCCCGCACGCTGAGCGATGCGCTGCCCTATCTGCAACGCTATAACGGGGCCACCGTCGTCGTGAAATTCGGCGGACATGCAATGGGAGACAAGGACGCGATGGCCGGGTTCGCCCGCGACATCGTGTTGATGAAGCAATGCGGCCTGCATCCTGTTGTGGTCCACGGTGGCGGGCCGCAGATCAACGAAATGCTCAAACGGCTCAACATCAAATCCGAATTCATCGACGGCAAGCGCGTCACCGACGAAGCCACGGTCGAGGTGGTGGAAATGGTCCTCGCCGGGTCGATCAACGGGCGGATCGTTCAGGCATTGAACGAACAGGGCGGCCGCGCGGTCGGGTTGTCCGGCAAAGATGCCGAACTGATCATCTGCGAAAAGGCCCTGAAAACCGTGAAGGACCCGGAAAGCAATATCGAACGCGTGCTCGACCTCGGGTTTGTCGGCGAGCCGGTGCATGTGAACCCCGGTGTTCTGAAGATGTTCATCGACGGCGATTTCATTCCCGTCGTCGCGCCGGTCGGTGTCGGGCGCAATGGCGAAACCTTCAACATCAACGGCGATACCGCCGCCGGGGCCGTCGCGGGCGCGATGAAGGCGGATCGACTGCTGCTGCTGACCGATGTCGCGGGCGTGAAAGACGCTGAAGGGGACGTCATCACCCGTCTGACAGCGGATCATGTGCGCCAGTTGACCGAAAGCGGTGTTATTTCCGGCGGGATGATCCCCAAGACCGAAACCGCGCTGGATGCGATTTCAAAGGGTGTTCAGGCGGTCGTCATCATGGATGGTCGCGCGCCGCATGCCTGCCTTCTGGAATTGTTCACCGAACATGGTGCGGGCACGATGATCCTCGCCTGACACCGATCACGGCGCGCGCCGGTCCAACCGGAGCGTGCCGAACCGGGTCTGAAACCCGAGGCTGGCAGGTGCCCAGAGGCCCGTTTCGATTTCGAACAACGACATGACAAGGCCACGGTCCCGCAACCGGTCGACCTCCGTGCTTTCGGTCCTGTGGCCGGAAACCGGCTGGTAATCGGCCTCGCAGGGGACAACGCCGTCAGGCCCGGCAGCGCCCGCCGTTAGACTGACATCGAACCGCACCACGCCGCTGAACACCTTCAACGACCGCGCGCAGGCCTCCGCCCCACTGGCGGCGGGAATCACGAAAGACGCCAGCGGATCGCGCGCACCGATCAGATCGGCATCGGTGATCGGCACACGCTCATCGAATTCATCGGGGTCGAGTGGCGGCTCAGTTGCCCAGGATGACCGCACCGGCCCAGACGGTGCAAAGTCGATCTCCGTCGTGAACACCCGTGTCGGGCTTTCGAAGCGGGACCGATAGCCGAGCGGCGTCAGACCATCCGCCCCGGCATTGCCGTAACTGCGGGCATCCGCGCCGCCCGTCCAGAACAGGAACCTGAATCCACCCGTCACCGACAGGTCATAGGCATCGCCCGTCTGGTGCAGCGACAGGGTCGCATCGCCAATCCTGATCCCGCTGATCGAAACATCGTAGGAATGGCTGACACCGCCGCTGGTCGATGCGATCGCGGGCGCAAAACCCGGCAGCACAGCCGCCGCTGACATGATGCCAACAAGGAAAGCACGGATAGGGCGCATGCGGAACCTCCTGACTTGCCTGTCACCTAGATAGTGCCGCATCGCATCAAGTCACGCCCGCGCGGCGTCGAAAACTCATGCCCGGGCAGGCGCGACAAGTCCGGTTTGCTGGTGACACGAGCGGTGTCAGCCCCTACATCATGCAAAAGCGGATGTCAGGCCTGTCCTGCGCGGCGCAGAGGCGGATCGAGGAACGGTATGGAGTGGGAAGCCAGCATACGCCTTTCGGTCTTTCTCGGCGTCTTCGCACTGATGGCGGCGTGGGAGGCACTGTCGCCGCGCCGCGCCCGCGTCTATGGGCGGCCCCGGCGGTGGGGCACCAATCTCGGTCTCGTGCTGATCGACACGATCATCGTGCGGCTGCTGTTCCCGGCTGCCGCCGTCGGTGCGGCCCTTGATGCGACGACACAGGGCTGGGGCCTGTTCAACTGGCTCGACTGGCCGCTGTGGGTGGAGGTGATCGCCGCCTTCATCCTCCTCGATCTGGCGATCTGGGGTCAGCATGTGGCGACGCATCATGTGCCGATGCTCTGGCGGTTTCACATGGTGCATCACGCGGACGAGGAAATGGATGTCAGCACCGGCTTGCGGTTTCATCCGGTCGAGATCGCGCTGTCGATGCTTGTGAAGATCGGCCTTGTCTATCTGCTTGGCCCCGCTGTTCTGGCGGTGGTCTTGTTCGAAATCGCGCTGAACGCCTCTGCGATGTGGTCTCATTCCAACACCCGCTTGCCTGCGCAACTCGACCGGGTCGTCCGTCTGTTCATCGTGACACCCGACATGCACCGCAGCCATCACTCGGTGGAGCGGGCGGAGCATGATACGAATTTCGGGTTCTTCTTTTCGGTCTGGGACCGGTTGTTCGGCGTTTACACCGAAACACCGGCGGCGGGCCATGACGGCGTGCGCATCGGGCTGAAGCCGTGGCGGGACGGGCAATCGACGCGGTTGCCGTGGTCGCTGACCGCACCCTTTCGCCGCTGATGACCACCTTTGCGCGGATCGCGGAGCAAACGGCGAGCGAGGGGCTGACCGTTACCGGCTGGTTTAACCCCGGCCCTGACGATGGCGTGCCTGAGGGGACGCAAACGCTCCTCCTGCTCGGCTATGGCGGCGCGGAAATGTGGGCGGCATTCAGGACGAGCCCGGAGGCGCTCGACGGGGCACCGCATGGCCTCGACCGTTGGTCGGCGCGCCTGATCGGGGCTTTGGCAACCACGTTCGACGCGGTGCCGCTCTTTCCCTTCGGTGGCCCGCCCTATCAGCCCTTCATCCGCTGGACCTATGCGGGGGAGCCGGTGCATCAGTCCCGCCTCGGCATGTCGATCCACGAACATCGCGGCCTCTGGTCCGGTTGGCGCGGCGCGCTCGCCCTGCGCCAGCGCATCGCCCTGCCGCCCGTCACGAAAGGCGCGCACCCTTGTGCGCCCTGCCCCGCACCCTGCCGTGACGCCTGCCCGGTCAACGCCTTCACGGATGCCGGATATGACACCACCGCCTGCCGCGCCCATCTGAACACCGAGGAAGGTGCGGCGTGCCGCTCCGCCGGATGCCTCGCCCGCCGCGCCTGCCCGGTTGGCCGCGCCTTCGCGCACAGCGCCGAGCAGGCCGCCTTCCACCTCGAAGCCTTCCGCATCGCCTGAAAGCCAGATCATGACCCTACGCCTCATCCTCATGCGCCATGCCAAATCCGCCTGGGATCAGCCCGGCCTGCGCGACCACGACCGCAAGCTGAATCAGCGCGGGCGACTGGCCGCGCCGCTGATGGCCGGGTATCTGCGCGATGCTGGCCTTGTGCCTGACCTCGCCTATGTCTCCACCGCCGTTCGCACGCAGGAAACATGGGCGCTGATGGCGCTGGATAGCGTGATGGAGACGAAGCCCGAAATCTATGATGCGATCCCGGACGATATTCTGGCGCTGGTGGAAGGCGCGCCCGATACGGCAACCACGCTGCTGCTGCTCGGCCACCAACCGACGATGCAGGAGACCGCCAACCGGTTTCTCAGCCAATGGGAAATCGACGATTATCCGACCGGCAAGCTCGTGGTCATCGGCTTCGAGGCGTCATCCTGGGCAGATGTCGATTTCGGCACCGGCTCATTGCTGTCAGAGGCTGCGCCAAAGACGCTGGTCTAAACGACCGCCCCGAACAGAAAAGGGCACCCGAAGGTGCCCTTTCCGAATGCTTGTATCGGTGGCCTCAGTGCCCCAGAATCTGGCTCAGGAACAATTGCGTCCGCTCGGATTGCGGGTTGTTGAAGAACTCTTCCGGCTCGTTCTGCTCCACGATCTGACCCGCATCCATGAAGATCACGCGGTTCGCCACCATCCGGGCAAAGCCCATTTCGTGGGTCACGCACAGCATCGTCATCCCCTCTTCCGCGAGCGAGATCATGGTGTCGAGCACCTCCTTGATCATCTCGGGGTCGAGCGCCGATGTCGGCTCGTCGAACAACATGATGCGCGGTCGCATACACAGCGACCGGGCGATGGCGACGCGCTGCTGCTGCCCACCCGAAAGCTGGCCCGGATATTTGTGCGCCTGCTCCGGGATCTTCACCTTTTCGAGGAAGTGCATCGCCGTTTCCTCCGCCTCTTTCTTCGGGGTCTTGCGGACCCAGATCGGCGCGAGCGTGCAGTTCTCAAGGATCGTCAGATGCGGGAACAGGTTGAAATGCTGAAAGCACATCCCGACCTCGGCCCGCACCTTGTCGAGGTTCTTGAGGTCGGAATTCAATTCCGTCCCATCGACGATGATGTCCCCGGCCTGATGTTCCTCCAGCCGGTTGATGCAGCGGATCAGCGTCGACTTGCCTGACCCGGACGGGCCGCAGATCACGATCCGCTCCCCCCGCTGAACGGTCAGGTTAATGTCGCGCAGCACGTGGAAATCGCCATACCACTTGTTCATCTGGCGGATATCGATGGCGACTTCCTGAGACACCTTCATGGCGCTCCGGTTGATCTCACGATCGGTTGCGAGTTCGGACATATAAAGTCCTCCTTAACGGTGATCGGTTGCCAGCTTACGCTCAAGATACTGAGAGTAGCGGGACATCCCGAAGCAGAAGATGAAGAAGAAGAGCGCGATGAAGCCGTAAAGCTCCCACACGATCCCGTTCCAGTTGGCATCGGCGCGGATCGCACCGGACAGGCCGAGAGGGTCAAGAAGCCCGATCACGATCACCAGCGTCGTGTCCTTGAACAGACCGATGAAGGTGGACACGATGTTCGGGATCGAGATCTTCAGCGCCTGTGGCAGGATGATGAGGCGCATGGACTGGCCATAGGTCAGCCCCATCGCATCCGCCGCTTCGTACTGGCCCTTCGGCAGTGCCGCAATGCCGCCCCGGATCACCTCTGCCATATAGGCGGAGGCGAAGAACGTCACCATGATGCAGACCCGCAGGATCAAATCGAAACTGGTGCCCGGCGGCAGGAAATAGGCCAGCAGCACGGACGCCACGAACAGCAGCGTGATGAGCGGCACGCCGCGCATCGCCTCGATGAAGCCGATCGAAACCGACCGGATGAACATCAGCTTAGATTGCCGCCCCAGCGCCAGCGCGATCCCGAGCGGGAGCGATGCCGCGATGCCGACAACACCGATGATCAGAGACAGCAGGAACCCGCCGATGAACCTGCTTTGCACCGCCTCAAGGCCGAAAGGGATGATGCCGCTCATCGTTTCATCGAACGGCACCACAGCCAGCAGCCACCAGAAGAGGACAGCCGCAACGGCCGCCAGCGTCGTGACCAGCGGGCCGAACGCATCACCGATGACCTTGGTGATGATCCCGCCTGCCAGGGACAGGACCATCCAGCCGAGCACCGGCCCGACCAGAACGCCCACCGGGCCCCAGAACGACCCGCCCCAGATCAGCCAGTAACCGATCAGCGGGTAAAGCAGAGAGACGATGAACAACTGGCGCGGGGCCTTGTCGAACAGGACGGGCGCCAGCGCGACGACCAGCAGAATGAATGCCAGCGACGGTCTCCAGTAGATTTCCTCGGGATAGAATCCGAAGAAAAACTGCCAGAACCGCTCCACCAGCACCGCAAAACAGGCACCGCTGGACCTTTCACGACATTCGTTCAGCGAACTCGCATCCCAGGTGCTGTACCAGAACCACGGCACAATCTCGTAGAGCAGGAACGCGACGAAGACGATGCAAACGATGCTGAGGATCGAATTGACCGGACCTGAGAACAGGTTGTCCTTGATCCATTTGACAGGGCCAACCGCGCTGGACGGCGGCGGCGAGGCCGGAATCTGCCCCGATGCCACAAAGGCGATGGAGCGGGCGGTTTCTGCGTGTGTATCGCTCATCTCACCGCTCCTTCAGCTTGGTGCGTTCGTTGTAGACGTTCATGACGAACGAGATCGACAACGACACGACGAGGTAGAAGGCCATCAGCAGCAGGAGGGTTTCCATCTCGCGCCCGGTCTGGTTCAGCGTGATACCACCCAACGTGCCGGTCGCATCCATGTAACCCACCGCAATCGCCAGAGAGGTGTTCTTGGTGAGGTTCAGATATTGCGAGATCAGCGGCGGCACGATCACCCGCATCGCCTGCGGCAAGATCACAAGGTTCATGGTCCGCGAAGGCTGAAGGCCCAGCGCGAACGCCGCCTCAGTCTGCCCCTTTGACACAGCCTGAATCCCGGCACGCACGTTTTCCGCAATGAAGGCACCGGTATAGAGGCTGAGCGCGATCCAGAGTGCGATGAAACTGTCACGCACGAAGGTCCCACCCTGAAAGTTGAACCCGGCGAGCTTGGCATAGCCGAGATTGAAGCCGAGGAACAACAGCAGGGCAATCAGCGGCAGGAACACGACCCCGAGGCGATACCAGATCACCGTCGGGCGGACACCTGTCGCCGCCTGTTTCACATCGGCGTATTTGCCGATCCGGCTCGACGCGTAAAGCCCGGCAATCAACACCGCGAGGATCGCCATCAGGTTCATGGACACCTTGAACAGGCCCAAGTCCAGATCAGCCAACCCGCGTGAGAACAGCGCCTCAGGGAAATAGAATCCCCGGTTGGTGAAGACGAAGGCGCCGGTCTCGACGCCCTTGTAATCGCGCGGCGAGGGCATGCTTTCATTCACGACCGCAGCGACGATGATAATCCACAAAAGGACCGGCACGTTGCGGAATGCCTCGACATAAATCGACATCAGCCGCGCGATCAGCCAGTTTTTCGACAGCCGCGCGACACCCGCCAGAACCCCCAGAATCGTGGCGGTCACGCACCCGACCAATGCGAGGATCAGCGTGTTGAGAATGCCCAGCACGGCAGCGCGCCCGTGGGATGACTGTGACGTGTATTCCAGCAGGCGCTGGTTCACATCGTAACCCGCCGTCCGGCTGAGAAATCCGAAATCGAAATCCTTGCCGAGCGCCGCAAGGTTTTCGATCACGTTGTTGATCAGCCAAGCGAAGGCCAACATGAGGACAAACATGGCGACGACCTGAATTGTCGCCCCCCGGTATCTTGTATCGTAAATGAGCTGGCTGAGCCTGAACCCGCCGCTTCCTGTTGAATTCGTCCCTGTTGCGGACATGTGGACCCCCTGCTGCAGTCCTGATTTCTTATAAAAAAGGGCGCGCCCTCCAGCGGAATGCGCGCCCTTCTGTTTTGGTTAATTCATCAGCTTTTCAGCCGACGCACCGATCAACGGAACGGCGGGGTGTACTGAAGACCACCATTCGTCCAGAGCGCGTTCAGGCCACGAGCGAGGCCGATCGGGGTGGATTCGCCGACATTTGCTTCGAAGATCTCGCCGTAGTTGCCGCTTGCCTTGATGGCATTCAGCGCCCAGCCCTTGTCGAGGCCGATCATCGCGCCGAGATCATCTTCGGTGCCGAGCAGACGCTTGATTTCCGGGTTGGTGGAATTCGCCGCCATCTCGTCGGCATTTGCCGCCGTGATGCCGAACTCTTCAGCTGCGATCAACGCATTGAAGCTCCAGCGAACGATATCGCCCCACTGAGCGTCGCCGTGACGAACGAGCGGGCCAAGCGGCTCTTTCGAGATGATTTCCGGCAGAAGAACGTGATCTGCCGGGGTCTCGAACGTGGACCGGGTCGCAGCAAGTGCTGAGGAGTCCGTCGTGTAGACGTCGCAAGCGTTGGCAAGATACTTCTGCTGTGCTTCGGCATTGGTTTCGATCGGAACCGGTTCGTAGGACATGCCGTTGGCACGGAAGTAGTCCGCGAGGTTCAGCTCTGTCGTCGTGCCGGTCTGGATGCAGACCGTCGCACCGTCGAGTTCTTTGGCCGAAGAGACGCCAAGCGCCTTCGGCACCATGAAGCCCTGACCGTCGTAATAGTTGACGCCGACAAATTCAAAGCCGAGGTCGGTGTCGCGGCTGAACGTCCATGTCGTCACGCGGGACAGCATGTCGATTTCACCCGAAGCAAGCGCCGTGAAGCGAGTCTTGCCGGTGGTCGGAATGAAGTTGACCTTCGAGCCATCGCCGAGAACAGCCGCTGCAACAGCGCGGCAGACGGCAACGTCGAAACCGGTCCAGACACCGTTGGCATCAGGAGCACTGAAGCCGACGACGCCGGGTGTGACGCCGCATTTCACTTCGCCAGCGGCCTTTACGTTCGCAAGCGTTTCGCCATCAGCAGCCATGACAGAACCGGCAGAAACTGCCGCAACTGCAAGAGCGCCGAGAAAATGTGTGGATTTCATTGTATTACCTCTTCCCTGGTGGGTCGTTCCCTTTGCGGGAACATATAGATTACAAGACTTCGATAGGTGCAGCACCTCACGGAGTTCATCGTCCTGTTACACTGCACCTGACAACGGCCCCGTCAAGGGGAGTTGATGCCTATTTTCTGAACAGGCGGCACAGAAGGCCGCCGCGATCTTGTATCCGCGCGCATTCAATGCCGGATCAGCCCTGTTATCGCCCCTTTCCTGCCTGTTTTTATCGCAGCTTCCGGCCAATAAATCAAAACTTGGGCACCTCGCTGTCTGAAAAGGCATCAACGGGTCGGTCGCACCATCCTGTCGGGCGTCATTGCGAAAATTCCGCAGGCCAGCAGGAAACTTTGGCCCGGAACCTGCCGAATGTGACGACCGGAAGGCTGGGCCTAGAGGTCGAGAATCAGGCAGGTTGTGGTGCTGGTTGCATAGATTTTGCCCGCCTCGTCGATCATCCGGCCCTCTGCCGTCGCCGTTCGCCGCCCGACATGGATCGCCGTTCCCTCGGCACGGATCATGCCGGTATTGACGGTCGCGGCCCGCAGGATGTTGATCTTGTATTCAAGGGTCGTATAGCCCTTGCCCGCAGGCAGCATCGTCTGCACCGCGCAGGCCATGCAACTGTCCAGCAACGTGCCGAACCAGCCGCCATGCACCGATCCGATGGGGTTGTAGCTGGCAAAGCCGGGAACGCCCGCGAATACCGCCCGGCCTTCCGACACCTCGATCAGTGAATAGTCGAGCGTTTTCGCAATCGGGGCAGCGGGCAAAGTGCCGTCCATGACGCCGCGCATGAACGCCAACCCCGACAAGGCGCGCATCTGCGATGATGAAAGCAGGTCAGAACTGTCTTCTGGAAATCTTGGCATGTCACCCTCTTGTTTCTGAGCGTCCTCGGTCGATGCGAGGGATCGGAAAAGTGGTCCACGATCCCGCCTGCAACCGTCAAGCCCCGCACATACCGATCAGCCGGAAACAACCCGGCAGGAATCGCGCCTTGTGCTTGAATTTCACCCGTCATTCGCGCATGTTGACATTGGGGTTGCTTGTTTCGGTTCGGGGGTTTGTATGCGTAGCGCAGTTTTTGCCGCGATAGCGGTTGCAGGACTATTCGGTGGCTTGGGCTTTCAGGCACAGGCGCAAGCCATCAGTTGTGGCGACACTTATGTTGTGAAGCGCGGCGACACACTTCAGCAGATCACCAACCGGGCTTATGGCGCAGGGAACAGCTATGCCGCGCTCTACAATGCCAACCGGGCGCGGATCGGGGCGGACCCATCGTTGATCGAAGTCGGCCAAAGGCTGGATATTCCCTGCATCGGTGCTTCGGCACAGGTGCCAGCGCCGGTCGCTGCCATCACCCCGGCACCCGCAGCGGCACCTGCTCCCGCGCCCGCCGCATCGCAGGTCGTCACCCCGACCCCTGTCGCGCTGAACACGTCCACACCCCCGCGCAAGCTGCGGGTGGTGACCGCCACCGACTATGCGCCCTATCTCAATCAGGATCAGGCCGAGGGTGGGATGCTGGTTGAAATCGTGAACACCGCGCTTTCGCGCGTCATGTCGCCCGATGAATACAAGATCGACTGGGTGAATGACTGGTCGGCCCATGTGAACCCGTTGATCGCTGACGGAGCCTATGACATCTCGTTGGCGTGGTTCCGCCCGAATTGCGATGTGTCGGAAAAGCTGAGCGCGGATTCGCAGGACCGGTGCCGCAACCTCGCCTGGACCGACCCGCTGTTCGAACAGATCATCGGTTATTACATGCGCGCCGATGATGCCGCGATCCCGACCCAATATTCCGAATTGTTCGGGCGCAGCGTCTGCCGCCCTAAGGGATATTCCCAGTTCATGATGGAAGAGCATGACATCGTGGAACCGAATGTCACGATCGTGACACCGCTCGGCCCGACCGAATGTTTCGAGTTGTTGCTGGCGGGCAAGACAGATGCTGTCGTTTTGGCGACAACCGTTGCCGATGACGCCCTCGCCGGGATCGGTATGCGGGAGGATGTCGTCGAAGTGCCCGCACTGGCAACGGTGTCCACGCTGAACGGGATCACGTCCGTCAACAATCCGAACAAGGATCAGCAGCTCGCCGCCCTGAACGAGGGGCTGCGCCAGCTTCGCGAAGACGGCACCTGGTTCGAGATCGTGCAGCGCCACCTGATCGCCCATATGCGCAAGACGACGACCAACTGATCTTTCAGCCTTCGGAACATATCAGGCGACCGCCAGCGGTCGCCTGATTGCATTCAGCCCGCCTTCAAAAGCGATATGCACCGATGCGCCGCCGCGAATTCCCCGGCCTTGCGCAGGGCAAGCGCCTCGGCATCGGCATCCACTCCCCAAAGCTCCGCCTGCCATGCCTCATCGAAACGGCTGAGCGCCCAGCCTTCCTCATGGCCCAGATCGCCTTCCGCCACCGCAAGGCCGATGACCAGCGACCCGGACAGGGCCACCAGATCGTAAAGCGCCGTCAACGCATAGGCATCGAAACCGCGCACAGCCTCGGCGAGCCGACGCAGGCTGTCCTCGGGTTGATGAATGTGCATGATCCCGGTTGTCTGGATCAGCCGTGCGCCGAACCGGGCCTCCGCCCACGCGATCATCTTGCCCCACGCTTTCACCTGTCGCGCCCGCAGCCCGTCCGGCCCTTCGGCCAGATAGCAGACAAGGTCTGAACCGCCATAGGCCGCCACCATATCGGCGACCTGATCGTATTCGGGCAGCGTCCGGTCGATCGCGGTGTTCACCGAACGGGTGATTGGCATGGTTCCCGGTTTCACGATGTCGCGCTGCGCGTTCCATTCATCGGCTGCTGCGCCCGCCAGCGCCGCCGTTGGCGCGATGAACGCCGCCTTGGCCGGGGTGCGGATCGGACGGCCATCGAGCGTCACGGTCCATCCCCCGGCAACCTGCGCTGGTTCCGCCAGTTTGTAGAACCGCTTCACGCCGCCAACAGCGTGCCCATCGCCGCCTCCAGTTCGTCGAAATTGTGGATCACCTGCTCTGCCCCTGCATCACGCAACATGTCCGTCGGGTGATACCCCCATGCAACGCCGATCGCACGCGCACCCGCCGCCCGCGCCATCTGCATGTCGAAACTGGTATCGCCGATCATCACCGTCTCGGCCCCCCGAACGCCGTGCAGATCCATGCAGCGTTCGATCATTTCGGGATGTGGCTTGGATCGTGCATCGTCGGCAGTCTGTGCAAAGCTGAACAGACCGTGAAGCCGGTGCACCTCCACCGCATGATCCAGCCCGCGTCGGGCCTTGCCGGTCGCCACCGACAACAAAACACCCCGTGCCGCGAGGCGGTCGAGCGCGGCCCGCGCGCCGGGGAAAAGTGGTGCCTCCGCCTCCGCCCCGCCTGCCGCACGCAGGGCGATGAAGCTTTCGCGGTAGAGCGCGACCAGCCTTGCATTGTCAGCGGCCCCCGCATCCGGGCTGAGACGCTGGAACACCTCCGGCAGCGACAGGCCGATGATGCGCCGGATCGCCTCGTCATCCGGTGCGGGCGCGCCAAACCGGGCATAGGTGCTGCGCATGGCGGCGATGATGCCGCGCTGGCTGTCGACCAGCGTGCCATCCATGTCGAAGATCGCCAATGCAGGGGCTGTCACTGTGCCTCCAGCAGATCGGCAAGCGCCTCCGGCGCCGTGATCATCGCATCATGCCCGGTCGCAATATCCGGCATTGCCCAGCCGAGCGCCTGTGCCCGTGCGCGCGCCGGGGCGAGCGGCGTATAGATCGGGTCGGTGCAGACGATATAGGACGCGGCAAGCCCCGCCCCCGGCGGCGCAGTAATGTCGAGCAGGGTCTCGAAGGTGCGCAGCGGGTGCGGGGTCATCATCCGCTCCACCCACGCGGTATCATCCTTGGCGGTGATGCCCATCGCCGCCGCAGGCGGCACCGGCAGCGACAGGCCGCCACTGCTGTCCGCCGCAAGCTGGCGGCGCAGTGCCACGACATCCGAGGGCATGTTGGTGAACGGCGTCTCGCCGCCCATCACCAGCGTTGCATCCAGATAGACCAGCCGCCTGATCCGGTCCGGCACCCGTTCCGCCGCATAGGAAATCGCCGACCCACCGAAGGAATGGCCGACAAGAACGGCATCCTGCACGTCCTCGAATTCCATATGCAGACGCAGATCCTCGCAAAAGGTGGTCAGCGTGATATCGGCGGTCAACAGATGCGACCGCTCGCCCAGCCCGGTCTGGGTCGGCGTGGTGACGCGGTGCCCGCGCGCCCGCAGGATCGACGCGACCCGCGACCAGCACCAGCCGCCATGCCACGCGCCATGCAGCAGGACGAATTCGGTCATTCGAAACTGTCCTCGTCGAACGGATCGACCGGCGCATCCTGTTCGCGCCAGCCGAAGAAGTCCCATGACCGCTGCATGTGTTCCGGCAGGGGCGCGGTCAGCGTCAGGGTGCGCGACTTGTCCGCCGGGTGCACCAGTTCCAGCCGCCGCGCATGAAGATGCAACTTGCGACTGATCTCGCCGCCAAGCTGCGCGCCCCAGCCATCGCCCTCGTTGGTGATGGAATTGCCGGCATATTTGCCGTCGCCCACAATCGGGCAGCCGATTTCCGCCATATGCGCCCGCAACTGATGGGTGCGCCCGGTGATCGGCTTTAGCGCGACCCAGGATGCCCGCTGGCCCATCGTCTCGATCACCGCATAATCGGTGACGGCGCGTTTCGCGCCTTCGGTCGCGTTCACCTCGTCGGGGTGGATGCAGTGCATCTTTTCGTGGCCCGCGCCGCCGGATTTCACCAGCGCATAACGGATCGTGCCCATGCGCGGCTTCGGTGCCCCAGCGACGGCGGCCCAATAGATTTTCTGGGTTTCCCGGCTCTGGAATGCTTTCGCGAGCGCGGCGGCGGCCTTGCCGGTGCGCGCCAGAACGATCAGCCCGGATGTATCCTTGTCGAGCCGGTGCACAAGACGGGGCGCGTCGTCCCGCTCAAAGCACAGCGCCTCGCACAACATGGCGAGATGCACATTCTGGCCAGTGCCGCCTTGCGTCGCGAGGCCGGGCGGCTTGTTCAGCGCGATGATGTGTTCATCCTTATAGATGACGGTATCGCGGATCATGTCGGCCTGTTCGGGGGTGAAGCCGACCACCGGTGTATGCGGCCGCTCGACATCAGGGTCCGGCAGCGGGGGGACACGGATGATCTGGCCATCCTCGATGCGCGTCGCCGATTTGACCCGGCCGCCATCGACCCGAAGTTCGCCCTTGCGGCACATCTTTTCGATGCGCCCCTGCTGAAGCTGCGGGAACATCTTGCGCAGGAACCGGTCGAGACGCTGATCGCCCTCGCCCGCAGGCACCGTAATGTGTTGCACGCCGCTCATGTCAGCGATCTCCCGATCCAGAGGCCCAGAAACAATGCGGCCAAAGCGGCCAGCACAGAAAGCCCCGCATAGCCCGCCGCCGCCGCCAGACGCCCTGCCTCATAAAGCCGCGCCGCGTCCAGCGAGAAAGCCGAAAAGGTCGTGAACCCGCCCAGCAAGCCCGGCATCAGGAAGGCCGCCATCCGGGGCGAGCCGTGCCGCTCCAGCAACCAGACCGCCGCGAGGCCCATCAGGAACGATCCTGCCACATTCACCGCCAGCGTCCCGACTGGAAAGCCGGGACCGAACAGCCGCAGGGCCGCCGCGACAGACAGATAGCGCAGCACGGCACCGAGGGCACCGCCCGCAGCAATCAGCGCAAGGGTCATGAGGATCGTCCTTCCATGCCCTGCTTCAACGCGCGGAACGCCGGTGTGTCAAGCGGCGGTGCGTTCGGGCCGGGCGGTGCGTGCCTTTGGGGCGGGAGCCTCCGGCGGGGATATTTGAAGAAGAGAAAGCCATGTGCCGCCGGTCAGCGGATCGAAGACCGCCGCTTGGCGAACCATTCAAGGCGTTTGGCAAGTTCCCGCTCGAATCCGCGTTCCTTCGGCAGATAGTAGATGCCGCGCTTCATCCCGTCGGGGAAATAGTTCTGGCCGGAAAATCCATCGGGCGCGTCATGGTCATAGAGGTATCCGGCACCGAAACCTTCTTCCTTCATCATCTTTGTCGGGGCGTTGAGGATATGTTTCGGCGGCGGGCGGGAGCCGGTTTCCTTCGCCGCCTTGCGCGCCTGTTTGTAGGCGACATAGACCGCGTTGGATTTCGGGGCGAGTGCGAGATAGACGACCGCCTGCGCCAGTGCC
>CAYGRU010000033.1:0-18603 GCA_964352385.1 uncultured Candidatus Planktophila sp. | reverse complement strand
GACCGCGTTGGATTTCGGGGCGAGTGCGAGATAGACGACCGCCTGCGCCAGTGCCAGTTCCCCCTCAGGCGATCCGAGCTGGTCATAGACGTCGCGCGCCGCCAGTGCCTGCTTCACCGCCTCCGGCTCCGCCAGCCCGATATCCTCCACTGCCATGCGCACGAGGCGGCGCGCGAGATAGCGCGGGTCCTCGCCGCCTTCCAGCATCCGGGCGAACCAGTAGAGCGCGGCATCGGGGTCGGACCCGCGCACCGATTTGTGAAGCGCGGAGATCAGGTTGTAATGGCCGTCGCCGGATTTGTCGTAGATCGGTGCACGGCGCGACAGCCGCTCCGCCATCGCCGCCACGTCGAGCGGCCCATCGGTCAGCCGCAGCAACTGTTCCGCCATGTTCAAGAGCGCTCGCCCGTCGCCATCCGCCATTTCGGTCAGGGCCTCACGCGCCTCCGGCGTCAGCGGCAGCTTGCGCATCTCCAGCGCTTCGGCACGTTCCAGCAAGCGTTCCAATGCGCCGAGATCGAGCGCGCGCAGGGTCATCAACTGCGCACGGCTCAGCAGCGCGGCATTCAGTTCAAAGGACGGGTTTTCGGTCGTCGCACCGACCAGCGTGATCGCGCCCGATTCCATATGTGGCAGGAACCCGTCCTGCTGCGCCTTGTTGAAGCGGTGAATTTCGTCAACGAACAGCAATGTCCCGCGCCCACCCTTGCGGCGCATCTGGGCCGCATCGAACACCTTGCGCAGGTCGGCAACGCCGGAAAAAATTGCGCTGATCTGCTCGAACGCGAGCGAGGTCGCATCGGCAAGAAGGCGGGCGATGGTGGTCTTGCCGACGCCGGGCGGGCCCCAGAAGATCAGCGATGACAGCTCCCCCGCCGTGACCATCGCGCGCAAGGCACCGTCCGGGCCGAGGATATGATCCTGCCCCACGACCTCGTCCAGCGTTGCGGGGCGAAGCCGGTCCGCCAGCGGGCGCGGGGCGTCACGAGCCGGGTCTGCCGGTCTCTTCGCATCCTGATCGAAGAGATCGGTCATATCACGGGCGGCCCAGTCCGGGCGGCGGCGGGATCAATGCCACGGCGGCGGTGCGGCTCTTGCCCCGGCGCATATAGATCACCTCTGCCTTCCCGCCGATCCCCATCGCCGCCATGCGAAACGCGAGTTCCTCGATCGCGCCGACCGGTTGTCCCTCGAAGGACAGAATGACATCCCCGATCGCAAGGCCCGCCGCGAGGAACGGGCTTTGGGGGTGAATATTGGCGATCACCACCCCCATCGGTGTCGGCAGGCCGAGCCCCTCCGCCAGATCGGCCGTCACGTTCTGGCCGATGATCCCGGGCCAGGGGCGTTGTAGGGTTGCCTCGCCCGCCAGTGCGCTGGCCAAAGCCTGTTTCACCAGATTGGACGGGATGGCAAAGCCGATGCCGTTGGAGCCGCCGGAGCGTGACAGGATCGCGGTGTTCACCCCCATCAGATTGCCCGCTATATCGACCAGCGCACCGCCGGAATTGCCGGGGTTCACTGCCGCATCGGTCTGGATGAAATAGCCGCCGATCTGGCCACGCTGTTGCCGCCCGCTGGTCCGCGCAAGGGCGGAGATGATGCCGGAGGTGACCGTCTGGCCGACGCCGAACGGGTTGCCGATGGCCAGCGCCAGATCACCGACCTCCAGCGTATCGCTGTCCCGCAGCGCAAGCACCGGAAGGCCCGATGCGCCCTTCAGCTTGAGGATCGCGAGATCGGATTGTGCATCGGTAAAGACGATATCCGCCTCGAATTCCCGCTTGTCTGCCATCACCACGCGCACCTCGTCCGCGCCGCCAACAACATGGTTGTTGGTCACTACATAGCCATCGGGCGTCAACGTCACACCGGAGCCGAGCGAGTTCTGCATCTGCCGCCCGGAGCCGAGGCCACCGAATTCGCGGAAGAACCGCTCGAAAAACGGGTCACCGGCAAAGGGGTTGCGGCGCTGGACGGTCTTGCGGGTATAGACATTGACCACGGCGGGGGCCGTCCGCTTGACCACCGGCGCAAAGCTGAGCGTGATTTCAGCCTGCGATTGCGGCACCGACTGGGCCGCCGCCTGATGGCCGATGGCGGGGATCATGACAGCGACAATGGTCAGGGCGGCGATCATCAGGGCGCGGGGGATCATGCGACTTCCTTTTCGGCAAGCGAATGGGCGTGGGGCAGTGGCGGTGCGAAAACCTCGAACGGCTTTGGCACGCCCTTCATCTCGAATGCGCCGAGCGCGCGCCATTCGTCATTCAACTTGCTGACAAAGGCCTGGCTGGCGACGATGGTCTCGCCCGTCACCTTGGTCAGGCCTTCCAGCCGGGCGGTTTCATTCACCACGGAACCGACGGCAGACCAGCTATGGCGGGTGCGCGAGCCAATATTGCCATAGTCGAGCACACCGGCGTGAAGCGCGATGCCCCACCGCAGCGGCGCATGGCCCGCCTCACCGCGTGTGCTGTTCAGGGTGGTCAGCGCTGCGGTGGCGCGATCCGCCGCGCGCAATGCGGCGGCGCGGGCGCCCGCCTCGCCCAGCCGATTAATCGGGAAGATCGCGAGCGCGCCATCGCCGATGAAGGCGAGCGGCTCTCCGCCCTCCTCCTCCACCGCCCCCGCAGTGCATTCGAAGAACGCATTGATCGTCGCGACGAAATCCTTGCTGGACAAGGCGTTCGACAATTCGGTGGAGGCGCGAAGGTCCGACAGCCAGACAACGGCGGGGGTGGAGGCATAGTCGCCGCGCTGGATCGCCCCGCCCAGCACGCGCGGCCCCGCATCCTTGCCGATATAGCAATCGGCAAGATTGCGCGCGATCTGGTGCTGGTCGGCCATTTTCACCACGACGGCAAAGGGTTTCATCAGCCAGTGCAGGGCCTCGATCTCTTCATCGGTGAAACCGCCCTCACGTGCGGTCGCAAAGGAGGTGATCACCCCGGCGGTCTGGGGCACGAAGGCCTTGTCGTCCAGACTGCCAGCGGTGAAGAAGCCATCGAACGGGCTGCACAGCAGCAGATAATCCGTCAGCCCCCGCGCGGCGAATTCCTTCAAGAGGGGGAAATCCAGCATCGCGGCAGGGCCGGACAGGCGGCGTCTCAGGCGTGGGACATCATGCTTGATCGCATAATGGACGGGGCTGTCGAACCAGCCCGATGCTGCCTGATCCCGGTCGAACGCATAGGTCTGCACATCCAGCCCTTCGCCAAGCGTCCATGTGCAGCCCGAACCACGATGCAACGGGTGAAGCGTGGTATAAGCGACATGGGCTCGGTCGACCTCGATGCCCTCGTTCCGCAATCGCAGGACAAGACCTTCGAATGCGGCGGCGACTGTTGTGGTTTTCAGCGCCTGCTCCACCAGCCAGTCAACGATATGCGACGCTGCTGCGCCCGGTTTTCCGCTCATCATCAATTCTCCTTGAGATAAGAGATAATCAGGAACTGCAAAAAGAAAAAGGGCCGCCCGATGCGGGGCGGCCCTTGGTGCATCCGGATCGAATGCGGATTATTCGGCGTCTTCCAGTGCGGCTTCGGCCGCGACGCGGGCCTTGTCACCGGCACCCTTGGCGGCGGGATCGCGGTCCATCAGTTCGATGATCGCCATCGGCGCCATGTCGCCATACCGGAAACCGGCCTTCAGAACCCGGCAATAACCGCCGGAGCGCGCCTGATAGCGGCCACCGAGGATATCGAACAGCTTCTTGACGGCATCTTCCTGCTTGATCGACGCCAGCGCCTGACGGCGGGCATGCAGGTCGCCGCGCTTGCCGAGCGTGATCAGCTTGTCGATGATCGGCTTCAGTTCCTTCGCCTTCGGCAGGGTCGTCTTGATCTGTTCGTGAATGATCAGCGACGCCGCCATGTTGGCGAACATTGCCTTGCGGTGCTCATGTGTCCGGTTGAGCTTCCGGTATCCGTTTCCGTGACGCATTTGTCATCTCCTAATGGCCCTCTACGGGCGTTTATCCTTTGTCTGGTGGCCCTGCGTGGGAACCACACTCCTTGGGGCTGTCAGGCCCGGGTCTGCACGTCTTCGCCCCGACCGAAGCCGGGGCGATCGGAAGATCAGAACTGATCTTCGAATTTCTTTGCCAGATCTTCGATATTGTCCGGCGGCCAGTCGATGATGTCCATCCCGAGGTGAAGGCCCATGCCGGTCAGCACTTCCTTGATCTCGTTCAGCGACTTGCGCCCGAAGTTCGGGGTGCGGAGCATTTCCGCCTCCGTCTTCTGGATCAGGTCGCCGATATAGACGATGTTGTCGTTCTTCAGGCAGTTGGCCGACCGGACGCTGAGCTCCAGTTCGTCCACCTTCTTCAGCATCAGCGGGTTGAAATCGAGTTCCGGCTCGTCCGTGGCTGCGACTTCGTCCTGCGGCTCGTCGAAGTTGATGAAGGTCTTGAGCTGGTCCTGAAGGATGCGGGCCGCATAGGCGATCGCATCTTCCGGGGTCAGCGACCCGTCGGTTTCGACGTTCAGCGTCAGCTTGTCATAGTCGAGCACCTGCCCCTCGCGGGTCGGCTCCACCTTGTAGCTGACCTTGCGCACCGGGCTGTAGAGCGCATCGACCGGGATCAGGCCGATGGGCGCATCTTCCGGGCGGTTCTTGTCGGCGGCGACAAAGCCCTTGCCGGGGTTCACGGTCAGTTCGATGTGAAGGTCCGCACCCTCGTCAAGCTGACAGATCAGGTGATCCTTGTTCAGGATTTCGATGCCGTTGGTTTCCTGAATGTCACCGGCGGTCAGGGCGCCGGGGCCCTTGCCGCGCAGGGTCAGGCGCTTCGGCCCTTCGACATCCATGCGGATCGCAACACCCTTGATGTTGAGAACGATATCGGTAACGTCTTCACGAACGCCTGCGACCGAGGAAAACTCGTGCAGCACGCCGTCGATCTGAATCGAGGTGATGGCCGCGCCCTGAAGCGACGACATCAGAACGCGCCGCAGCGCATTGCCGAGCGTCAGGCCGAAGCCACGCTCCAGCGGTTCGGCGACGGCGGTCGCAAAGCGAAGCGGGTCGGCACCGGGGGTGATTTCCAGCCCCTGTGGGCGAATGAGTTCCTGCCAGTTCTTATGGATCATCGTAAGTCCTCCATCCTTGCGTCCCGCCGGATCCAGCGTCGGGTCGCGCCCGAGGAAAAGTCATTATCAAGCGGAACGGCCCACCTCGAAAAAGGCGGGCCGGACCGACAAATCTGAGTCGCTGCTAGACGCGGCGGCGTTTCGGCGGGCGGCAGCCGTTATGGGCAATCGGTGTCACGTCGCGGATCGACGTCACGACGAAACCCTGCGCCTGAAGCGCGCGCAGTGCGCTTTCGCGGCCTGAACCGGGGCCCTGCACCTCAACCTCGACGGTGCGCATGCCATGTTCCTGTGCCTTCTTGGCGGCATCCTCGGCGGCGACCTGAGCGGCATAAGGTGTCGATTTGCGCGACCCCTTGAAACCCATCGTGCCGGCCGAAGACCAGGAGATCACGTTGCCCTGAGCATCAGCAATGGTGATCTTGGTATTGTTGAACGAAGAATTGACATGCGCCACACCGGTGGAGATGTTTTTCTTCTCTTTGCGTTTGATGCGAACCTTTTCGCGAGCCATCTATCGAACCCTCTTATTTCTTTTTGCCAGCAATGGCTTTCGCCGGGCCCTTGCGGGTGCGGGCGTTGGTGTGGGTCCGCTGACCGCGCACCGGCAGGCCGCGACGATGACGCAGGCCGCGATAGCAGCCAAGGTCCATCAGACGCTTGATGTTCATCGACTTTTCGCGCCGCAGGTCGCCTTCGACCATCAGGTTCGCGTCGATATGTTCGCGGATCGACAGAACCTCTGCGTCAGACAGTTCGTTGATGCGCCGGGACATGTCGATGCCCGTTGCTTCGCAGATTGTCTTGGCGGTCGTGTTGCCAATGCCATGGATATAGGTGAGTGCGATATGCACCCGCTTGTTCGTCGGAATGTTTACGCCAGCGATGCGCGCCACAATGTTGCTCCGTCTCTCTGCCCTTCGGGCCGTTACCAGTCAACGGCCCGACGCTGATTCGCGCGCAGACCAGAATTTCGTCTTGTTGATCAGAGCGTTAGACTCATCTCAACCCTTTTTCCGAAGGAAGCGCGGAGTATATGTCTGCGCAGCCTCCGGTCAACCCCATAAGGGCTATCCTTTTGCCCCCTCGAGGGCAGCATTCAGGCGCCCCGACACCTCGTCGATCTCGCCGAGCCCATCAATTGTCTTGAGCAGTCCCTTGGCGTGATAATATCCGATCAGCGTCGAGGTATCGCGGTAGTAGTTGAAGAGCCGCGTGCGCATGCTCTCCTCGTTGTCATCCGGGCGGCGCTTGAAAGCATCGACCGCACCGCATTTGTCACAAGTGTCCGGCTTGGCCGGGGCCTTGTTCACATCGTGGTAGACTTCACCGCAATTGCCGCAGGTGAACCGGCCGGTCACACGCGCCACAAGCGCGTCGTCATCGACCGTCATCGCCACCACGCAATCGAGCGTCAGGCCCTTGCCCGCCAGCATCTCCGCCAGCGCATCGGCCTGGCCGAGCGTGCGGGGGAAACCGTCGAAGATCGCCCCGGCGGAGGCAGCACCGCTGTCCAGACGTTCGGCGATCAGACCGATCACGATCTCGTCGGTGACAAGGTCACCACGTGCCATGATGTCCTTCACCTGATTGCCCATCGGGGAGCCGGAGGCCTGCGCCTCTCGCAGCATGTCACCGGTGGAAAGCTGGACCATGCCCCGCTCCGCCACCAGCTTGTGGGCTTGTGTCCCCTTCCCCGCGCCGGGCGGGCCAATCAGGATGATATTCATGTCCGACGTCTCCCACTCGGCTTGCGGTTGGCCCGCGCCGCTGCGCGGTTCTTGCCGCCCAGTTTTGATTTTTCGATAAGGCCTTCGTATTGATGCGCGAGCAGATGGCTCTGCACCTGACTGATCGTATCCATCGTGACCGATACGACGATCAGGACCGATGTTCCGCCGAAATAGAACGGCACGGCAAGCCGGGATATCAGGATTTCGGGCAACACGCAGATCGCGGCCAGATAGGCGGCACCGACAACGGTCAGACGGGTCAGCACATAGTCGAGATATTCGGCGGTTCGTTTGCCGGGGCGAATGCCGGGGACGAATCCGCCCTGCTTTTTCAGATTCTCTGCCACATCCTCCGGGTTGAACACCACGGCGGTATAGAAGAAGCAGAAGAAGACGATCAACGACACGAAAATCGCGAGGAACAGCGGCTGACCACGGCCAAGCTGCGCCGTGATGATCTGCATCCATTCAGACCCGCCATCCCCGGCGAAACCCGCAATTGTTGCAGGCATCAACAGCAGGGACGAGGCGAAGATCGGCGGGATCACACCGGCGGTGTTCACCTTCAACGGCAGGTGCGAGGAATCCCCGCCATACATCTTCTGCCCAACCTGGCGCTTTGGATACTGCACGATGATGCGCCGCTGCGCCCGCTCAAGATAGACCACGAAGGCGATGACCGCGACCGCCCCAAGGATCACCGCAATGATGAGCCAGGCGGCAAGCTGCCCCGTGCGACCGAGTTCGAAGAACTGCGCCAGCGCGGTCGGAAGCTCGGCAATGATGCCGACATAGATGATCAGCGAAATGCCGTTGCCGATGCCGCGCGCGGTGATCTGCTCACCCAGCCACATCAGGAACATGGTCCCGCCCACAAGGGTGATGACCGCCGACGCGATGAAGAACGGGCCGGGATCGACCGCGAGCCCCTGCCCCTGCAAGCCGATGGCGACGCCGTAAGCCTGCACAGTCGCCAGAAGAACCGTGCCGTAACGGGTGTACTGATTGATTTTCTTGCGCCCGCTCTCGCCCTCTTTTTTCAAGGCTTCGAGCTTGGGGATCATCGACGTCATCAACTGCATGATGATCGACGCCGAGATATAGGGCATGATGCCGAGCGAGAAGATCGCCATCCGGCTGACCGCGCCGCCGGAGAACATGTTGAACACGCCGAGGATGCCGGACTGGGTCTGTTCGATGAAGCGCGCCAGTTGCTCCGGGTCGATGCCCGGCATCGGGATATAGGTGCCGACACGATAGATGATGAGAAGCGCAAGCGCGAATACGATTCGCTGACGCAGCTCTTTGGCTTTGCCAAAGGCGCTCCAGCTCATGTTCGATGCGAGTTGCTCGGCGGCAGACGCCATGCTGAACCCCTGTATTACGTGCGGCTTTTCTGAAACGCGGCGGGTGCCACGCTCAGGTTCAAGTGTGGGCCGTCGGATGTGTCAGCACAACCAACGGCCCGATCACTTATGCGGAAGCAGCAGCCTTGCTGGCGCGTGCGGTTTCGCGGCGCTTTGCCACGATGTCGATGACTTCGACCTTGCCGCCCGCCTTTTCCACCGCTTCGATCGCGGCCTTGGAGGCCCCGGCGACTTCGATGGTCAACGCGGTGTTCAGCTCGCCCTTCGCCAGCAGGCGCACGCCGTCGAGAACCCGGCGAACGATGCCCGCCGCGACCAGCGAGGTTTCGTCAACCGATGCACCAGCGGCGATCACGCCCCGATCAACAGCTTCCTGAAGGGTCTTCAGGTTGATGATCGCGAACGACTTGGAATTGATGTTGTTGAAGCCGCGCTTTGGCAACCGGCGATGGATCGGCATCTGGCCGCCCTCGAACCCGTTGATCGCGACACCCGAACGGGATGTCTGGCCCTTGATACCCCGACCACCGGTCTTGCCGGTGCCGGAACCCGGACCACGCCCAACCCGCTTGCGGGGTTTGGTGGCGCCAGGATTGTCAGAAAGTTCGTGCAGTTTCATAGTCCGCTTCTCCTTACCGGAAACGCCCCCGAAGCGAGATGAGGCGAACACGGCATATCGTGATGTGACCGATCTGGATTGATCGTGCGCGGTCTATAGCGGGCAGGCGGAGTATTATCAACCCGATGAATGACAGGAAAATGAACCGGCAAGCGTCCTGTCGCCGCAGGCACGCCTTGATCGCGCAGCCGGGCTGGAATTGATCCTTGCGTCGTCGACACAGCACCGGACCACTCCCGAAGACTGGCCGTGCCCGCCGCAGGGATTGCCGCATAAGCCGGGAATCGCCCATTGATCCTGGCCCACATGTAAGAGGCCGCCCCGGATACCCGGAACGGCCTCTGCCAATATTCGAACGCAGACCAAATCGTCAGACGATCAGCCGCGCTCTTCGATGATTTCGACCAGATGCGGGATCTTGCTGACCATGCCGCGAACCGAAGGGGTATCTTCAAGCTCGCGGGTCTTGTGCATCTTGTTCAGGCCAAGCCCGACCAGCGTGGCACGCTGGTCAGCAGGACGACGGATCGGGCTGCCGATCTGTTTGACGACGATGGTTTTTGCCATGCTCTCGGGTCCTTACACTGCTGCCGGTTCGGCATCGACGGGCGCTTCATCACCGCGACGGGCGATTTCGGCGACCTTCTTGCCGCGACGGGCTGCGACCATGCGCGGCGAGTTCTCTTTCAAGAGCCCGTCGAACGTGGCGCGGATCATGTTGTAGGGGTTCTGTGACCCGATGGATTTCGCCACCACGTCCTGAACACCCAACATCTCGAACACCGCACGCATCGGGCCGCCGGCGATGATGCCGGTGCCCTGCGGCGCGGTCCGCATCACCACCTTGCCGGCGCCATGACGGCCCTGCATGTCGTGGTGGAGCGTCCGGCCTTCGCGCAATGCGACACGGATCATGCCGCGTTTCGCATCTTCAGTCGCCTTGCGGATCGCTTCCGGAACTTCACGGGCTTTGCCCGATCCGAACCCGACGCGCCCCTTCTGGTCGCCGACGACGACGAGCGCGGCAAAGCCGAAGCGCTTACCACCCTTCACCGTCTTCGATACGCGGTTGATCGCGACGAGGCGATCGGCGAATTCCGGTTCTTCCTGCTCGCGAGGGCGGCCGCGACCGCGACCCCCATCCCGATTGTTGTCCCGATTTCCGCCGCGGTTGTCTTCTCTGGCCATAATCGCCTCCTCAGAACTTCAGACCGCCTTCACGGGCGGCGTCGGCGAGCGACTTGACCTTCCCGTGAAAGAGGTATCCGCCACGGTCGAAGATGACTTCCTCGACACCAGCCGCTTTCGCGCGCTCGGCGATGGCTGCACCGATCTTTGCGGCGGCTTCGAGGTTGTTCTTGCCGACAACACCCAGTTTCGCTTCGAGCGAAGAGGCTGCTGCGACCGTCACACCACGAATGTCGTCGATGATCTGCACAGAGATGTTTTTCGAAGAACGGTGCACGCTGAGACGCGGCTTGCCGTTCGCCAGTTTCCGAAGTTTCGAGCGGACGCGCATCCGGCGCCGCTGAAACAAGGCTCGCTTGTTCATTGCCATCTTGCTTGTCCTTACTTCTTCTTGCCTTCTTTGCGGAAGATAAACTCGCCCTTGTAGCGAATGCCCTTGCCCTTGTAGGGCTCCGGCTTGCGCCACTCGCGAATTTTCGCCGCAACTTCGCCGACTTGCTGCTGATCGATGCCGCTGACCGAAATTTCGGTCGGCTTGGCACAGACAACATCAATGCCTTCCGGAATATCGAAATCGACATCGTGGCTGTAGCCAAGCGCCAGTTTCAATGTCCGGCCCTGCATTGCGGCACGATAACCGACGCCCTGGATTTCAAGATCCTTCTTGAAACCCTCGGTGACACCCGTGATCAGGTTCTGAACCTGCGTGCGGGTCATCCCCCACTGCTGCCGGGCGCGCTTCGATGTGCCGCGCGGCTTGACCGCGATGCTGCTGCCGTCGATCACCAGATCGACATCATCCGTTGCGGTGAAGCTGCGGGTGCCTTTCGGCCCCTTCACTTCGATGGTCTGGCCAGAGACTGCTGCGGAAACACCGCCAGGCATCTCGACGGGCCGTTTGCCAATACGTGACATGCCAGCCTCCTCAGAACACTGTGCAGAGCACTTCGCCGCCAACATTGGCAGCGCGCGCCTGCGCGTCAGACATCACACCGCGCGGGGTCGACACGATGGAAACGCCAAGGCCCTGACGGACCTCGGGGATACCATCGACGCCCGAATAGACGCGGCGGCCCGGCTTCGAGATGCGCTTCAGCTCGCGAATTGCGGGCGCGCCGTCGAAGTATTTCAGGCTGATGACAAATTCGCCCTGGCCATCCGGCGTATCATGCCGCTCGTAAGAGCGGATGTAGCCTTCAGCAACCAGAACATCGAGAACCCAGCCGCGCAGCTTGGAAGCCGGGGTCTGAACCGTTGACTTGCCGCGCATCAGCGAGTTGCGGATGCGGGTCAACATATCTCCGAGAGGATCATTCATATCTCAGCCCTCACCAGCTCGACTTGACCATGCCCGGGATCTGGCCGAACGAGGCCAGTTCACGAAGCGCGATCCGCGACATCTTGAATTTCCGGTAATAGGCTTTCGGACGTCCCGAAAGCTCGCACCGGCTGTGGAGGCGCGTCGCCGAGGAATTGCGCGGCAGTTCGGCAAGCTTCAGCCGTGCCTTGAACCGCTCTTCCATCGAGAGGTCCGCATTCTTCGCAATCGTCTTCAGCGCTGCGCGCTTCGCCGCATACTTGTCGACCAGCGCAACGCGCTTGTCCTGACGGGCGATCATGCTTTTCTTGGCCATTGTGGTCTCTCCCCGCTCAGTTCAGAAACGGCATGTTGAAATGCTTCAACAATGCCTTCGCTTCCGCATCCTGAGACGCAGTCGTGCCGATTACGATGTCCATGCCCCAGACCTGATCGACCTTGTCGTATTCGATCTCCGGGAAAATGATGTGTTCCTTGATGCCCATGGCATAGTTGCCGCGACCATCGAAGGCCGTGCCCTTCACGCCGCGAAAGTCGCGGATGCGGGGCATTGCAACGGTGATGAGCCGGTCGAGGAATTCATACATCCGGTCGCCGCGAAGGGTCACCTTCACGCCAAGCGGCATGTCTTCGCGAACCTTGAAGCCCGCGATGGAATTCTTCGCCTTGGTGATGACCGGCTGCTGACCTGCGATCAGCATCATGTCGTTCTGGGCAGAGCGGATCTTCTTCGAATCCGCAACCGCTTCGCCGACACCCATGTTCAGGACGATCTTGTCCAGACGCGGGATCATCATGTCGTTCTTGTATTCGAATTCCTTCTTCATGGCCGGGCGAACCGTCTCCATGTAAAAGGCCTTCAGGCGCGGCGTGTAATCTGCTGCATCAAGCATCGATCACTTCCCCCGATTTCTTGGCAAAACGAACCTTCTGGCCATCGACCATCTTGAAGCCGACCCGCGTCGGGCCGCCATCCTTGGGATCGACCAGCGCGAGGTTGCTCAGGTCGATGGACGCTTCCTGCGGAATGCGGCCGCCCTGGCTCGTCTGCGACTGTTTGGTGTGACGGATGACCATGTTCACGCCGGTGACAACCGCGCGGTTGTCCTTCGGCATGACCTTGGCGATCTCGCCTTCCTTGCCCTTGTCCTTACCGGCAAGCACGACGACCTTGTCGCCCTTTTTCAGCTTTGCTGCCATGTTACAGCACCTCCGGCGCGAGCGAGATGATCTTCATGAAGTTCTTCGCGCGCAATTCGCGCACCACCGGCCCGAAGATACGGGTGCCGATCGGCTCCATGTTGTTGTTGAGGATGACAGCGGCGTTGCCGTCAAAGCGGATGGCGGTGCCATCTTCGCGGCGCACTTCCTTGGCGGTGCGAACGACGACGGCCTTGCGGACCTCGCCCTTCTTCACGCGACCGCGCGGAATGGCCTCTTTCACAGAGACCACGATGATGTCGCCGACCGAAGCGTATTTACGCTTGGAACCGCCGAGCACCTTGATGCACTGCACCCGGCGTGCGCCGGAATTGTCGGCGACCGTCAGATTGGTCTGCATCTGGATCATTAGGGTTACTCCCGACCTGCGAGGACTTTATCCGTTGCCTCGCGGTTTCGATGAACCGGGGGATGTGAGTTCGGCTTACGCCTCGATCACAACCTCCCAGCGTTTGTTCTTCGAGATCGGCGCACATTCGCGGATGCGAACGGTATCGCCAGTCTTGAAAGAATTCTCAGGATCGTGAGCCCGATATTTCTTGGACTTACGAATGGTCTTTTTCAGAACCGGATGCGTGATGCGACGCTCGACCAGAACGGTGACGGTCTTGTCGTTTGCGTCGCTGACAACAGCGCCGGACAGGATGCGTTTCGGCATGTCTTATTCTCCTGCGCGGGCTGCTTCGGCAGCCTTCTGGTTCAGAATGGTCGCGACGCGTGCTGCGCCCCGGCGCGCCTTGCGAAAGGCTGCGGTATTCTCAAGCTGACCGGTCGCCTGCTGGAAGCGGAGGTTGAAACTCTCCTTCTTCAGACTCGCAAGCTGCTCACGCAGCTGCTCCGGTGTCTTTTCGCGAAGCTCGGAAGCTTTCATCGACATGATTCCTTTTCTACATCGCCGGAGGGCCCATGAAGGTCACCCTGAACCCGGCGGAGGTCTTTAGAAGCGCGGTCTATATGCCGGGTTGCTGTGGGTGGCAACCCCTTGTTGGGGATTCCCCGGTCTTTTTTGGCGAATGTCTCCGGTCCCGTCGCCCCCCTGCCCCGCTTGGGCGAAACAAGGCCTTTTTCAAGACCTCGCAGACCCAAACCATGTCAGCCACCAGGCACGCTCCGAACGAAAAACCCCGCCAGCATGCGCCAGCGGGGCCTTGTATCTCAGGCTTGCGGCCCGAAAAGACTTACCAGTCTTCCCGTGTCACGAACCGGCACTTGATCGGCAGCTTCATCGCCGCGAGGCGCAGGGCCTCCTTCGCGGTGTCTTCGCTGACGCCGTCGATCTCGAACATCACGCGGCCCGGTTTCACCCTGGCTGCCCAATATTCGACAGAACCCTTACCTTTACCCATACGGACTTCGGTCGGCTTCTGCGTCACCGGCACATCCGGGAAAATCCGGATCCACACGCGGCCCTGACGCTTCATGTGACGCGTCATGGCACGACGTGCCGCCTCGATCTGACGGGCGGTGATCCGCTCCGGCGCTGCCGCTTTCAGACCAAAGGACCCGAAGTTCAGCTCGAAGCCACCTTTGGCCTCGCCATGAATCCGGCCTTTGTGCTGCTTGCGGAATTTCGTACGTTTTGGAGACAGCATCTCTCTATCCTCTCACGTCGGACCGGCCCGTTCCCTTAGCGGGAGGGGCGCGATCCGCCTTCCTGCGCTTCGGCCTGACGGCGGTCATGGGCCTGCGGATCATGCTCAAGGACTTCGCCCTTGAAGATCCAGACCTTCACACCGCAGATGCCATAGGCAGTTTTGGCTTCGGCATGGGCGTAATCGATATCCGCGCGGAGCGTGTGAAGCGGCACGCGCCCTTCACGATACCACTCGGTCCGGGCGATTTCGGCACCGCCGAGGCGGCCGCCAAGATTCATCCGGATGCCCTGTGCACCCATGCGCATAGCGTTCTGCACGGCCCGCTTCATCGCACGACGGAACGCCACGCGGCGCTCCAGCTGCTGTGCGACGTTCTCGGCCAGAAGCTGTGCGTCGATCTCGGGCTTGCGGATCTCAACGATGTTGAGGTGCAGTTCCGATTTCGTCAGCTTCGCGACTTCCTTGCGCAGGCCCTCGATGTCCGCACCCTTCTTGCCGATGATGACACCGGGGCGGGCGGAGTGGATCGAGACCCGGCACTTGCGGTGCGGGCGTTCGATGATGACCCGGCTGACACCGGCAGCGGCACAGCGTTCCTTGATGAAGGCCCGGATCTTCAGGTCTTCATGCAGCAGGTTGCCGTAATCCTTGGTGTTGGCGAACCAACGGCTGTCCCAGGTGCGGTTGATCTGCAAACGCAGCCCGATCGGATTGACTTTCTGTCCCATTAGGCTTGCTCCTCAACCTGACGCACCTTGATGGTGATCTGGGCAAACGGCTTCAAGATCTTGCCAAACCGGCCACGGGCACGCGGACGACCGCGCTTCAGCACAAGGTTCTTGCCGACATAGGCTTCGGCGATCACCAGCTGATCCACATCAAGGCCGTGGTTGTTTTCAGCATTCGCAATCGCGCTCTGCAGCGTCTTCTTCACGTCGGCGGCAACGCGCTTTTTGGAGAACGTGAGTTCCGCGAGGGCCTTGGCAACCGGCTGACGGCGAATCTGTGCCGCAACGAGGTTGAGCTTCTGCGGGCTCGTCTTCAGCATCTTACTGACGGCGTGCGCCTCGTTATCCTCGACGCGGCGGGGATTTTTCGACTGTCCCATCGCTTATCTCCGCTTCGCTTTTTTGTCGGCCATGTGGCCGTAATAGGTGCGGGTCGGCGAGAATTCGCCGAACTTCTGGCCAATCATGTCCTCAGTGACAGACACCGGGATATGCTTCTGGCCGTTGTAAACGCCAAAAGTCAGACCAACGAACTGCGGCAGGATGGTTGAACGGCGGGACCAGATCTTGATGACCTGGTTCTTGCCTTCTTCCTGCGCTTTTGCGGCTTTCTTCAACACGTGAGCGTCGACGAAGGGGCCTTTCCATACGGAGCGTGACATCTATCAGCCCTCTCTTACCGTTTACCCTTGCGGGCATGGCGGCTCCGCAGGATGTATTTATCGGTTCCCTTGTTCGAACGCGTGCGCGCACCCTTGGTCGGTTTGCCCCAGGGGGTAACCGGGTGACGACCGCCCGAGGTCCGGCCTTCACCACCACCATGCGGGTGGTCGATCGGGTTCATGGCGACACCGCGCACGGACGGGCGGATGCCCTTGTGACGGTTGCGGCCAGCCTTACCAAGGTTCTGGTTCGAATTGTCAGGATTCGAGACGGCACCAATGGTCGCCATGCATTCCTGACGGATCGCGCGAAGCTCGCCCGAAGACAGGCGCACCTGAGCGTAGCCACCATCACGGCCAACGAACTGAGCATAAGTCCCGGCGGAACGTGCAATCTGCCCGCCCTTGCCCGGCTTCATCTCGATGTTGTGGACGATGGTGCCCACCGGCATGCCGGAGAACGGCATCGCGTTACCCGGTTTCACGTCGACCTTGGCACCGGAGATGACGACATCCCCCACCCCAAGACGCTGCGGCGCGAGGATGTAAGCACGCTCGCCATCCTCATAGCGCACGAGTGCGATGAATGCTGTCCGGTTCGGGTCATACTCGATCCGCTCGACCGTAGCCGGCACATCGAATTTCCGCCGTTTGAAGTCAACGATGCGGTAGAGGCGCTTTGCCCCACCGCCCTGACGACGCATTGTGATCCGTCCGGTGTTGTTCCGCCCGCCCTTTTTCGTCAGACCCTCGGTGAGGGTTTTGACGGGGCGACCTTTATACAGCTCCGAACGGTCAATCAGAACCAACCCGCGTTGGCCCGGCGTCGTCGGCTTGTACGATTTTAACGCCATCTCTCTGTCTTCCGCTGCTGTTTAAATCAGAGGCCCGTGGTCACGTCGATGGCACTGCCATCTTCGAGAGTCACGTAAGCCTTTTTCACGTCGTTCCGGCGGCCAGGTTTGCCGCGAAAACGTTTCACTTTGCCCTTGGTGATGGTGGTGTTGACCGCCTTCACCTTGACGTTGAACAGGGCCTCGACCGCTGCCTTGATTTCCGGCTTCGATGCGGATTTTTCCACTTCGAAGACGACCGCATTGGCTTCAGAAACCAAAGTGGCCTTCTCGGTAATCACCGGGCGACGGATCACGTCGTATTGTTCTGCTTTCGCGCTCATTTCAGTCGCTCCTCAAGGGCGGCTACGCCCGCCTTGGTCAGCACGAGACGGTCACGGCGCAGGATGTCATAAACATTCGCGCCCTGCGTCGGCAACACATCGACACCGTCGATGCTCCGTGCGGCGCGGGCGAACCCCGCATCCACTTCGGAACCGTCGATGAACAGTGCCTTGCCGAGGCCGAGTTTCTTCAGCGCCGCCGCCAGATCCTTCGTCTTGCCGCTGGCCAGGGCCGCGGTGTCAACGATGATCAATTCGCCAGCCGCCGCCTTGGCAGACAGCGCATGGCGCAGGCCGAGCTTGCGAACCTTCTTCGGCAGGTCATGGGCATGGCTGCGCACAACCGGGCCCTTGGCGTTGCCGCCGTGGCGGAACTGGGTCACGCCGCGGTCGCCGTGACGTGCACCGCCAGACCCCTTCTGGCGCACGATCTTCTTCGTCGAATACGAGGTTTCCCCGCGCGACAGGGTCTTGTGCGTGCCAGCCTGACGGCGGGCAAGCTGCCAGCGGACGACCCGGTGCAGAATGTCTGCGCGCGGCTCGAGCCCGAAGATGGCATCGGAGAGGTCGATCGACCCCGCCGAACCAGCGTCGAGGGTGGTGACATCGGTCTTCATTTGTCATCGCCTCCTTCGGGCGCATCTTCGGCAGGCGCCGATGCAGCCGCTTCTTCAGCGGCCTTGATCGCCGCTTCTTCTGCGGCTGCGGCCTCTGCTGCGGCTGCGGCTTCGGCAGCGGCGGCTTCTACGGCGGCAGCTTCGGCAGCGGCAGCAGCCTCGGCAGCGGCGGAGCGGAGCGCCGCCGGATAGATCAAATTCTCAGGGGTCGGCTTCTTCACCGCATCCTTGATCGTGACCCAGCCACCCTTCGATCCCGGGACAGCGCCCTTGATCATGATGAGGCCGCGATCCGCATCGGTCTTTACGACCTGAAGATTCTGCGTGGTGACACGGACAGCGCCCATGTGACCAGCCATCTTCTTGCCCTTGAAGACCTTGCCCGGATCCTGGCACTGGCCGATGGACCCGTGCGACCGGTGAGACACAGACACACCGTGCGACGCGCGGAGGCCGCCGAAATTGTGCCGCTTCATCGCACCGGCAAAACCTTTACCGATCGACGTGCCGGACACATCGACGAACTGGCCCGCGAAGTAATGATCCGCCGTCAACTCTTCGCCGACCGCAATCATGTTCTCCGGCGCGACACGGAATTCCGTGATCTTCCGCTTCGGTTCCACATTGGCCGCCGCGAAATGCCCGCGCATCGGCTTCGACACATTCTTCGCCTTCACAGACCCTGCACCAAGCTGAACGGCGGTATAGCCATCCCGCTCGGGCGTGCGCTGTGCGACGACCTGAACGTTGTCCATCTGAAGAACGGTCACAGGCACCTGCCGACCGTCTTCCATGAAGAGACGGGTCATGCCCAGTTTCTTCGCAATGACTCCAGAGCGCATCATCTTCGCGCCTCCTTAGAGCTTGATCTCGACGTCGACACCGGCAGCGAGGTCGAGCTTCATGAGCGCGTCCACGGTCTGCGGCGTCGGGTCGACGATGTCCAGCATCCGCTTGTGCGTGCGGATCTCGAACTGTTCACGGGATTTCTTGTCGATATGCGGGCCGCGAAGAACGGTGTATTTCTCGATCTTCGTGGGCAACGGAATCGGCCCCCGTACCTCTGCGCCGGTGCGCTTGGCTGTTTCCACGATCTCCAGCGTGCTGGAATCCAGCACCCGGTGATCGAAGGCTTTCAGCCTGATTCTGATGTTTTGACTTTGCATGTCACTCGTCCTTCAGGGGGCCTGATGGCGCGCCGGATCGAACCGGCGCGCCACAGTACATTCAAGCGATAATCTTACCCACGACGCCTGCACCGACGGTGCGGCCGCCTTCGCGG
>CAYGRU010000032.1:0-43673 GCA_964352385.1 uncultured Candidatus Planktophila sp. | reverse complement strand
CACCAGCCTCAGCGCGCAACTTGCGTCGCTCTCGAATGTTCTGGCGATGGAACAGACGCGCAGCGAGGAATTGACCGAGAATCTGGGCGCGGCGCGGGCCTCGCTGCTGGCCAGCGAGGGCGAGGTGGCCCGGCTGGGCGGTGTGGTTGATGCGCTGACGGCAGAGCGTGACGGGCTGGCGGGCAGGGTGGCGAGTTTCGAGGAACAGGTCGCCGGATTGCTGGCCGACCGGTCCCGCCTGTCGGATCAGGTCGCCGGGCTGGAGGCCGCAAATGCCGCCGAGATCAGCGCGAAGGAAGCCTTGCAGATCGCCCTCGCGCAGGCACGAAGTGAGCTTGATGAAGGGGCGGAGGCTGCGCGTCTTGCCGCAGCGGAGGCCGATGCGATGGAGGCGCTGGTCGCGACCTTACGCGCCGAACGGGCGGAAGGCGCGGCGCGGATTTCGGCGCTTGAATCGGAACTGACCGAAGAGGAACGCCGCCGCCAGTTGGCCGCCGCCGCCGCCGAGGCCTTGCAGGCACGACTGCAAAATGCCGATGCGGAACTGACCGCGATGACCTTGGCGCTGGAGGAACGGCGGCGCGAGGCGGAGGAAACGCTGACATTGCTCGCTGCCGCCGAGGCCGCGCGCGAAAGCCTGCAAGCCGACCTCGGCGATCAGGCGGAGGCGATGACCCGCGATCAGGCATTGCTGGCGGTGGCGCGGGCGAAACTGGCGGAACAGGACGGCACGATATCCGATCAGGCAAAGAACCTCGCCTTGCTGAACGAACAGGCGGCTGAATTGCGGGCGCAGCTTGCCACGCTTTCGGCGCAGCTTGAAGCATCGGAGGCCGCTGACAGCGAACAACAGGTTCAGATCTCGGCGCTCGGGTCCCGCCTGAATGCGGCGTTGGCGCGTGAGGTGCAATTGAAAGCGCGCGAGGCGCAGCGCCTGGCCGAGGAAAAGGCGAGCCTCGAAGGATATCGGTCGGAGTTTTTCGGGGAAATGCGCAAGGCGCTGGGCGACCGGCAGGATATCCGCATCGTCGGTGACCGGTTCGTTTTCCAGTCGGAGGTCCTGTTCGCCTCCGGCTCCGCCGATCTTGGCGCGGCAGGAAGGGAAGAACTGGCCAATCTTGGCGCTGCCCTGCGCGATGTCATCTCGCGCATTCCCGAAACCATCGACTGGCTGCTGCTGGTCGAGGGGCATACTGACAACGTGCCGCTGGGCGGCGGCGGCCAGTTCGCCGACAATTGGGAGCTGAGCCAGGGCCGCGCCCTTTCGGTCGTCCGCTATCTGACGGAACGCGAAGGCATCCCGGCGGAACGGCTCGCGGCGCTTGGCTATGGCGAATATCAGCCGCTGGAAACGGGGGGCGACGCGGCAGCGCGGGCGCGCAATCGCCGGATCGAATTGAAATTCGCGGAACGTCCGCCGCGCGAGGCCGCCAATTAGGGCGCTTTTCGATCAATCTGGTTCACCAGATTGATTGGAATGTGCAATTTACCCAGTCCGATCTTGTCGTGGTTTTCGATCAATCTGTTCCAGATTGATCGAAAACCGCTCTAGGGATCAGGGGACGGTCATCGCGTCCTCTGCGATACTGTAAGGCTGCCCGTCGCGGATCAGGGTCGCAGTGCCGATATAGCGACCCGCCTTCCAGCCCTTTGCAGGCCGTTTGGCCCCGACAAAGACCATGTGTTCGGCCCGGGCGCGGGGCATTGTGGTGTCAGATTGTGCGATGATGGTGCGGGACGCATCGCCGAGGCGAATGTCCAGTTTGTCGCCGGGCCGAAGGCCATAGAACCGCGTCCAGAACACGATGGCGGGCCGGTCGGGGCGAAGGCCCGGCACCGCCCCGGCGCGAACCGCCGCAAGATCAACCGCGCCGTCCGCGAACCCCTTGTCCACGACGCCGCCGGGGCGGTAGGTCAGGCGGGCAAGCGCCGTATCCGACCATAGGGTGCCTGCATCATCCAGCGCACAGCTTTCAGTCGGTGCGCGCGCATCGAACGGATCGACGGTTTCGCCATCGCGGCGCACGGTGAAATGCAGATGCGGGAATTCGGTTCGCCCCGAAAGCCCGATCTGGCCGAGCACGTCGCCCGCCGCCACGAACTGACCGGCGCGCACGCTGACCGATCCCTTGGCGAGGTGGCAATATTGCGTTTCCCACCCGTCGCCGTGATGGATCGCGAGGCCGTTGCCGCATTCGCGCCCTGCAATCACCCCGGCAAGCCCGTCATCCGGGTCCCCGTCGCGGATGGCGCGCACCGTGCCGGGTGCTGCGGCCAGCACATCGACGCCGCGTGCCATGTCGCGCAGGGTTGCAACGCGGATATCCGTTCCGTCATGGCCATCATAGCTGAGCGTGCCGCAGGTGAAATCGGTCACCTCAGGCCCGTCTGCCCGGTCAACATAGGACTGGATGTAACAATCCCGGCCAGGCGCGCACCTGACCGGGATTTCGATTTCCAGTGCCGCTGCCCCTGATCCGGTCAGGGCGACAGCGGCAAGTGCAAGACGGCGGATCAATCCGCCGTCAGCAGCGGTGTCTTGTCACCTGCGATGCGTTTCGCATCCGGCGGCGTGATGTTCAGGTGCAGCTTGCCGTCCTGCAATTCGACAACCACAAGGCCGCCCTTGGCCAGCGCGCCGAACAGCAACTCCTCCGCCAGCGGCTTCTTGATATGCTCCTGAATGACGCGGGCCAGCGGGCGGGCACCCATCCGGCTGTCATAGCCCTTATCGCCCAGCCATGCGGCGGCTTCCGGGGTGAGTTCGATCGAAACACCGCGATCCAGAAGCTGTGCTTCAAGCTGAAGCACGAATTTCTCGACCACCTGAAGAATGACCTCCTTCGGCAGCGCCCCGAAGGATACCACGGCATCAAGCCGGTTGCGGAATTCCGGTGTGAAGGCCTTTTCGATGGCGGCGATATCCTCGCCCTCCCGCCGTTCGCGGCCAAAGCCGATGGCCGCCGCCGCCTGCTGCGCCGCCCCGGCATTGGAGGTCATGATCAGCACCACATTGCGGAAATCGACCGACTTGCCGTTGTGGTCGGTCAGTTTGCCGTGATCCATCACCTGCAACAGGATGTTGAACACATCCGGGTGCGCCTTCTCGATCTCGTCCAGCAGCAGCACAACATGCGGGTGCTGGTCGATGCCATCGGTTAGCAACCCGCCCTGATCGAACCCGACATAGCCGGGAGGCGCGCCGATCAGGCGCGATACCGAATGTTTCTCCATGTATTCCGACATGTCGAACCGCAACAGCTTCACCCCGAGGATATCGGCAAGCTGCTTGGCCACCTCTGTCTTGCCGACCCCGGTCGGACCCGCGAAGAGGTAGGATCCGATGGGCTTTTCCGGCTCGCGCAGGCCCGCGCGGCTCAGCTTGATCGCCGAGGCGAGCGCGTCGATGGCGGCGTCCTGACCGAAGACAACCCGCTTCAGCTTGCCTTCGAGGTCTTTCAGCAGTTCCGCGTCATCCTTCGACACGGATTTCGGCGGGATGCGGGCGATCTTGGATACGACCGCCTCGATCTCCTTCACGCCGATGGTTTTCTTGCGCTTGCTCTCGGACAGCAGATGCTGTGCCGCGCCAGCCTCGTCGATGATGTCGATGGCGCTGTCGGGCAGCTTGCGGTCATTGATATAGCGCGCGGCGAGTTCGACGGCTGCCTTCACCGCATCGCTGGTATAGCGGATATCGTGGTGTTCCTCGAAATAGGGTTTCAGGCCGCGCAGGATTTTCACGGCATCATCCACCGAAGGCTCGGCCACGTCGATCTTCTGGAACCGGCGGCTGAGCGCGCGGTCCTTTTCGAAATGCTGGCGGAATTCCTTGTAGGTGGTCGATCCCATGCAGCGTAGCGTGCCGGACTGGAGCGCGGGTTTCAGCAGGTTGGATGCGTCCATTGCACCGCCGGACGTTGCGCCTGCGCCGATCACCGTGTGAATTTCGTCGATAAACAGAATGGCGTCCTCGTGATCCTCCAATTCGGTCACGACCGCTTTCAGCCGCTCCTCGAAATCGCCGCGATAGCGGGTGCCCGCCAGCAGCGCGCCCATGTCGAGGCTGAAGATCGTCGAACCGGCGAGCACGTCCGGCGTCTCCCCCTCCACGATCTTTTTCGCGAGGCCTTCGGCAATCGCCGTCTTGCCGACCCCGGGGTCACCGACCAGCAGCGGGTTGTTCTTGCGGCGGCGGCAAAGGACCTGAATGCAGCGCTCAACTTCCTCGGCGCGCCCGATCAACGGATCGACCTTGCCCTGACGGGATTTGGCGTTCAGATCGACGCAGTATTTGGCAAGCGCGCTTTCGTCTTTCTTGCTGCTGCCCTCTTCGGCGGCATGGGATTCGTCGGCATCTTCGGCCCCGCGCACGGGGCGGGATTCGCCGTACGCCGGGTCCTTGGCGACACCATGAGAGATGTAGTTGACCGCGTCGTAACGGGTCATGTCCTGTTCCTGAAGGAAGAACGCGGCGTGGCTTTCGCGCTCGGCGAAGATCGCGACCAGAACATTCGCGCCGGTCACCTCTGTGCGGCCAGAGGACTGGACGTGGATCGCGGCGCGCTGGATCACGCGCTGGAAGCCGGTCGTCGGCGCGGCCTCGGACCCCTCGACATCGCTGACCAAGGTATCGAGTTCCTCATCGACAAACCGGGTGAGGGCCCCGCGCAGCGTGTCCAGATCGACACCGCATGCCTTCATGACGCCCGCCGCCTCCGGCTCATCCACCAACGAGAGCAGGAGATGCTCCAGCGTCGCAAGCTCGTGCTTGCGCGCATTGGCAAGGGCAAGTGCGCGGTGAATGGCTTCTTCGAGGGATTTCGTGAAAGACGGCATGACGGCTCCGTGTCTCGTGCTGCGCCCCGGGGATACGTTGCGCATGAGTATGACAACACTTTATTTCGGGCTTGTCAGCACCGTATCAAGGCAGCCGACCCAAGAAAGTGTGAATTTGGCGGTTGCGCCCGCGAATCGGGCCGCAGGTGACCGGTTGCGGAGCAGTTCGGGAACCGCGAACGATGGGAATTATTCCTTTTCCATCGTGCATTGCAGCGGGTGCTGGTTGCGCTGGGCATAATCCATCACCTGCGTCACCTTGGTTTCGGCAACCTCGAAGGAATAGACACCGACCACGGCGAGGCCCCGGCGGTGAACCGTCAGCATGATCTCCACCGCCTGCGCATTGGTGATCCCGAAAATCCGCTCCAGCACATGCACGACGAATTCCATCGGCGTGTAGTCGTCGTTCAGCAGCATCACCTTGTACATCGACGGACGCTGCGTCTTGGACTTGGGCTTGGCGACGATGACGGTATCGGTGCCGCCGGGTGTTTTCACCCCGTCGTCATTTTCATCACTGGCTGTGATCCGATGCAGATTGAGTTGCGGCGTCATCATGGTGAGGCTTGGAATCTCCGGTCCCGAAAGTCATCCCAGTATATAGGCGAGCGACCGGACATGAAAAGGGGGGCCGTAGCCCCCCTTCGCGAACTTCAATGCTGACCGGTGTCAGGCGCCGTAGGATTTGACCATGTCGGCGGCCGCGGAAGCGCGGGCATTCATCGGCTCGGCGACGTTCTTCGCAGCCGCCATGAACATTTCGTTCAGCTTCGCGCTCTGCTTCATGAAGTTGTCGAGCGTGGTCTTCGCCAGCTCGGCCTGCTTTTCGACGAACTCGGGCAGCGTCTTGACCGAAGTCATTTCCTTGACGGCAGCGACGCCCTCTTCGACGGATTTCTTGGAGAAGGACATCAGTTCGGAATTCATCTCTTCGACCGCTTTGACAGCGATGTTGGAGGATTTCATGAACGCGTCCATGTTGTCCTGGTTGAAGGCGGCGACGTCTTCAAAGCTCTTGGACATTTTTTCGAACTGGTCGGTTGCAGCTTTCTGTGCGTCGGCTGCGAGCGTTTCGACTTTCTGTGCGGCGGTCTTTGCAGTGGCCATTTGATCGGTCCTTCCTCTGGTGTCCTGATCGTGTCTCAGGAGCATTACGTTGCGTGACCTGCATATGAGCATTATGTTGCACTGCGTCAAGTCAATTTGGTGCGCTGCACAATAAAAAACTCTACCTGAGCGTGCGTGACCCTGTGCAAGGCCATGAGGCGGACAGCCAAGGCTGCCAACGCAGGCGAGATTCACGTTGCCCTTCTGTCGGGACGGAAAATCAACCAAACCGAAAAGGTTTTTTGTTTCCATTACCTGCCCGACGATGTTAGCGTGCAAACGCAGCAGTCGTGATGAGCGGGCCAGAGAGCATCGCCGGGCGAGACTTGAAAATACAGGCGCGAGGGCATCATGTTTACGCTTTGCAGGGTGATGGCCATTTTGGTCATTGCGTCAGGGGCATATTTTGCGGCCAGTTTGAATGCGGGGGCAGCCCCGTATGCGTCCATTGTTGTGGACGCGCGAAACGGCAAGGTTCTGCAAGAACACAATGCCGACCAGCGGCTCCATCCGGCATCACTTACCAAGATGATGACGCTGTATCTGGCGTTCGAGGCCGTAACCAAGGGTGGTGTCAGCCTTGACCGCAAGGTCCGCGTGTCGCGCCATGCCTCATCACAGGTGCCGTCGAAGATCGGCCTGCGCAGCGGTCAGACGGTGACGATTCGCGACCTGATCCGGGCGACAGCCGTCAAATCTGCAAACGACGCTGCGGTTGCGCTGGCGGAGGCAATTGGCGGGTCAGAGCATGATTTCGCCAAGTTGATGACGGCCAAGGCCAAACAACTCGGCATGAAGAACACCACATTCCGCAACGCGTCCGGGCTGACGGCGAGCGGGCAGCTTTCGTCGGCGCGCGACATGGCGCTGCTGGGGCGGGCGCTGTTCTATCACTACCCGCAATACTACAACCTTTTCAGCCGCAAGCAGACCGTCGCAGCGGGCCGCACGATCCGTTCGACGAACCGGCGTTTGCTGTCCGATTATCGTGGCGCGGATGGGATCAAGACTGGCTATACCAATGCCGCTGGCTTCAACCTCGTGTCATCTGCCGAACGGGGCGGGGAGCGTGTCATCGCGGTCGTGTTCGGCGGCCAGACATCACGCTCGCGCAATGCCAAGATTGCCGAATTGCTTGATCTCGGATTCTCGCGTGCACCGACACGGGTCGCGGTGGTGAAACCGGGGCTCACGGCGTCCTCGACCAAGGTCGCGGTCGCGGCGGTGTCCCGAAGCCCGGTACCGGTCCCGAAACCCGGAACCACCGCGCCTGAGCCGACATTGCTGGCGCAAGCCGGTTCGGTGCTGTTGCCCGCAGCCGCACAAGCCAGTGAAAGCGATGAGATCTTCAGCGCACATGCGCCGCGCCGCAGCCCGATGCCCGCATTCCGGCCTGGCACGGTAGTAGAGCTGGCATCAGCCGTGCCGATCCCACGTCCCACCAGCGATGACGCAACGCCAGTCAACAGCCTGGTGCCGGCAGGCGGTTGGGCCGTTCAGCTTGGTGTCTTTTCGGATCGGGAGACCGCGATTGCCGAACTCGCCTCCGCTGCGCTGGGCCCTTTCACGGCGGCGAGCAGGGCAGGCCGGGAAGTCAGCACCCTGAAACTGTCCAGCGGTGCGGCCTATCGCGCCCGGCTGACCGGGCTTGACCGGACCAGCGCGCAGACGATGTGCAAGGAACTGAAATCGAAGGGCAAGGAATGCCTTCCGATCGCGTCCTCCGCCGATCACTGACCGGATGATGCGCCGCTCCGGGCGCTGTCAGGCAACGGTGCCGACCCGCCCGATGGACGAATAGGTGAACCCGGCTGCCTCGGCTTCGGTGATCCGATAGACATTGCGCAGATCGACCATGATATTGCCTTTCATCGCGCCGCGCAGGCGGCTCAGGTCCAGTGCGCGAAACTCGTTCCATTCGGTGATGATGACCACGGCGTCCGCATCCGCGGCGGCCTCATAGGCATTGGTGGCCCACTCGGCACCGGGCAATAGTGCCTCGCCCTCCTTGCGCCCTTCGGGATCGGCGATGGCGATCTTCGCCCCGGCCCCGATCAGTGCGGGCACGATGGTCAGCGACGGCGCGTCGCGCATGTCGTCTGTATCTGGTTTGAACGTGACGCCGAGCACGGCAATCTTCTTGCCCGCGACCCGCCCGCCACACGCATCGACCACCTTGTCCGCCATGCGGCGCTTGCGGGCCTCGTTCACCGCCACCACGGTTTCGACGATGTGCATCGGGCTGTTCAATTCCTGCGCCGTGCGGGTCAGCGCCAGCGTATCCTTCGGAAAGCACGATCCGCCATAGCCCGGCCCGGCATGCAGGAACTTCGACCCGATCCGTTTGTCGAGGCCCATGCCCTTGGCCACAGCCTGCACATCGCCGCCGACCTTTTCACAAAGATCGGCGATTTCATTGATGAAGGTGATCTTCGTCGCAAGAAACGCGTTGGCGGCGTATTTGATGATCTCGGCGCTTTCCAGCGAGGTGAACACCATCGGCGTTTCGCGCAGGTTCAGCGGGCGATAGATGTCGGTCATCACGGCCTGCGCCCGGTCATCCTCCACCCCGACGACCACCCGGTCGGGATGCATGAAATCCTCAATCGCCGCGCCTTCGCGCAGGAATTCGGGGTTGGATGCCACGGCGAAGGGGCAGCCGGGCGCAGCCGCCTTGATCCGGCGCGCGACCTCGCGGTTGGTGCCGACGGGAACGGTGGACTTGGTCACGACCACGGTAAAGCCGTTGATCGCTTTCGCGACCTCTTCAGCGGCGGCATAGACATAGGTCAGGTCGGCATGGCCCTCGCCGCGCCTTGTCGGTGTGCCGACCGCGATGAACACGGCATCGGCCCCGGCGACCGCCGCAACCAGATCGGTGGTGAAGCTGAGCCGCCCGGCGGCGACGTTCTTCGCCATCAGCGCCTCAAGGCCCGGCTCATAGATCGGAACCTCGCCCTGGTTCAGCATGTCGATCTTTTGCGCGACCTTGTCGACACAGATGACTTCATGACCGAAATCGGAAAAACAGACGCCGGACACCAGCCCGACATAACCTGTGCCGATCATTGCGATACGCATGGGGCTGGTTCCTTTCAATTGCCACGCGACATATCCGAAACGCGGGCGGAAAGGTCAAATGGCGGTGGTGACGTTCGGCAAATTCAGGGTCTTTAGCAATTCCCGCACCTCTTGCCGTGCCGCGACATGCGACAGTGACATGCCGCCGCTTTGCACATCCAGCAGGGTCAGACCGTTCAGGAACAATTCACGAAAGATCACCCGTTCGGAAAATCCGGGCGCGAGGCGGAACCCGATCCGCTTTGACAGATCGGTCAGCAGGCCGCCGACCATCCGCTTGTTGCGGGCCTGAAGGTTCGACATGCGGTTGCGGGTGACGATCCAGTCCATCGCCTTCAGCCCGGCCTTGGCGCGGATCTGCCGGGCCCGCCAGACCATTTCGGAATAGACCGAAGGGCCGAGCACCTTTTCGGTGACCGGATCGACATGGGCCAGCAGATCGAAGTCGATCAGGCTGTCATTCATAGGCGTGATGAGCGTATCGGCGCTGGCATGGGCCAGTTGCGAAAAATAGCTGTGCGATCCGGGGCAGTCGATCAGGATGAAATCATTGCTGCCTTGCAGCGATTCGAGCGCCAGCCCGAACCTGTCATCATCCTCCAGCCGCGCCTGTTCGCGATCCTGCGCCCTGGAGGATGCAATCTGCCGGGTTTCCGGCAGTTGCAGGACGATGCCCTGACTGGCGGCATAGGCCTTGCGATTCTCGAGATAGCGGAAAAAGCTTTGCTGCCTCAGGTCGAGGTCCATCGCACCGACACGCTTTCCCTGGCGCGAAAGGGCCGCAAACAGGTGCATGGCGGTGGTGGATTTGCCCGATCCACCCTTTTCGTTGCCAAGGACGATGATATGCGCGCGCGACATGCAGGCTCCGTCTGGTCAGGCACGGAAAAGGCACGCGCCGATCGCGGCGCGCGCTTTTCCCAGATCCGCATTTGTCCCCGGCATGATGCCGAAGGGCAAGATCAGAAGCCGAAGCCTTCGAATTTCTTCTTGAACTTGGACACCCGGCCGCCGGTGTCGAGCAGGCGTGAGCCGCCACCCGTCCACGCCGGGTGCGCCGACGGGTCGATGTCGAGGTTCAGCGTGTCGCCATCCTTGCCATAGGTGGAGCGCATCTTGACGATTTCGCCGCTCAGCAGCTTCACGTCGATGAAGTGGTAATCCGGGTGGATATCTTTTTTCATAACTCTGTCCTGACTTCCGGTGCGGATTCCGACCCGCACCTCGTATCATGTGGAGCCGCGCGTATAGACAAGCTGCGCCCTGCGGGCAAGGGTCTTGATACCGAAAATCCGTCACTGGGCAAAGTTGATGGCTTGACCTTGCGGCCCGGTCGTTTCTGGTAGCGTCAGCGCAGCCAAAAGCAGGAGACCATCTTGAAACTGTCCGATCTGGAAGTGTTCGTCGTCGGAAACCCGCCGCCCCGCACCGGGGGGCGCTATTTCATCTTTGTAAAGCTGACCACCGCCTGCGGGATTGTCGGCTATGGCGAGATCTATGCGGCGTCGTTTTCGCCGCATGTCATCGCCGATGCGACACGCGATGTGTTCGCCCGCTATTTCGACGGCACCGATCCGCACCGGATCGAGCATCTCTTCCGCCTGACCTATGGCTCCGGCTATTCGCTGCGCCCCGATCCGACATTGATGGGCATCTTTTCGGGGCTGGAGATCGCGTGCTGGGACATTGTCGGAAAGGCCGCCGATCAGCCGGTCTATAACCTTCTCGGTGGCAAGACGCGGGATCGCATCCGATCCTACACCTATCTCTACCCTGCTGCCGGGGCTGACGCCCACGCGGAACCTGACGCCGCGATCTATACCAACCCGGATGTCGCGGCAGAACGTGCCACCGAATATGTCGCGATGGGCTTCACCGGCATCAAGTTCGATCCCGCCGGGCCTTACACGGTCTATGATGGCCGCCAGCCTGATCTGGAAGCGCTGGAGCGGTCGGAGGCGTTCTGCAAGGCCCTGCGCGAGGCGGTCGGCACCAAGGCCGACCTGCTGTTCGGCACCCACGGCCAGTTCACCGTATCCGGCGCAAAGCGCATGGCGCGGCGGATCGAGAAATACGAGCCGCTGTGGTTCGAGGAGCCGACCCCGGCGGAAAATGCCGAGGCGATGGCAGAAGTCGCACGATCAACATCCACCCCCATCGCGACCGGCGAGCGGCTCTGCACGAAATACGAGTTCCAGCGTGTGCTCGACGCCAAGGCGGCCTCGATCCTGCAACCGGCGCTGGGCCGGGTCGGTGGGATACTGGAGGCCAAGAAGATCGCCGCGATGGCCGAGACGCATTATGCCGTCATCGCGCCGCATCTTTACTGCGGACCCATCGAAGGCGCGGCGAATGTGCAGCTTTCCGCCTGTATCCCGAATTTCCTGATCCTCGAAAGCATCGAGCGGTGGGAAGGGTTCCACGCGAAGATCCTGAAAACGCCGATGCAGTGGGAGGACGGCTATGTCATCCCGCCGACCGCGCCGGGGATCGGGGTGGAACTGGACGAGGATGTTGCCCGCGCGCATCCCTACACCGGCACGGAACTGCATCTGCAAATGGCCCCGGACGCCCGGACGCCGTGACCTGATTGCGATCATCCATGAAAAAAGGCCGCCTGATCGGGCGGCCTTTTTGTCAGTCTGGATGCACTGTCATTCAAGCGGGATCGGCGTGCCATCGTCGTTGTTCAGATAGGCGATCAGGTTCGCCCGCTCTTCCGATTTCTTCAGCCCGGCGAAGCCCATCGAGGTGCCCGGCGCGTATTTCTTGGGCGCTTCGAGAAACGCGTAAAGCTCCGGCCCGGTCCAGACCTTGCCTGACGGCAGTGCGCCCGAATAGTTGAAGCCGGCAATCGACGCGATCTCGCGGCCAACGACACCGTAAAGGTTCGGGCCGACCCCGTTCGCGCCATCCTCGATCTTGTGGCAGGCGGCACATTTCTTGAACACGCCTTCACCGGCTGCGGCGTCTGCCGCTGCGAAGATGGCCGCGAAATCCTTTTCCTCGGCGACCTCTTCGTCGTCGCTTTCAGCCTCTTCGATCTCGACCGCGAACGCGAGTTCTTCGCCGTGGCCGCCGGAATGATAGATTTCCTCGGCTGCGAAATTCAGGCCGAGAAACACCAGCAATGTGGCGCAAAGCCCGGCTACGATCTTGTTCAGTTCCATGGCACGTCCCTTTGTGCGACTGGTCGGTCAGGCCCGAAAAGGCCTTGCTGCTTGATGGGGATATACATGCTTCCCGACGCGGCGGGCAAGTCGTATAAGGCGCGACCCATTGACCGGAGAGTGCAGAAACATGGCCAAGACCACCCCAAATCGCATCGCCTTTCAGGGTGAGCTCGGCGCGTATTCGCATCAGGCCTGCCGCGAAGTCTATCCGGAGATGGAGCCGCTGCCCTGCGCCACTTTCGAGGAAGCGATCGCCGTCGTGAAGAACGGATCGGCCGCGCTCGCCATGCTGCCGGTGGAGAATTCCACCTATGGGCGCGTGGCGGATATCCACAGCCTGTTGCCTGATAGCGGCCTCTACATCATCGCCGAACATTTCGTGCCCGTGCATATCCAGTTGCTCGGCGCACCGGGCACCAAGCTGGCGGATATCACCGAGGCGATGAGCCATACGGTGCTGCTGGGCCAGTGCCGCAAGTTCCTGACCTCCCACGGTATCAGGCCGATCACCGGGGCGGATACCGCAGGGTCCGCGCTTGCGGTCCGCGACAGCGGCAGCACGACCCGCGCCGCGCTCGCCTCCGCGCTGGCGGGCGAGATTTACGGGCTGGAGGTTCTGGCCGCCGACATTCACGACAACGCCCACAACACGACCCGGTTTCTGGTGATGAGCCCCCGCAAGGTGGAGGCGTCGCCGCTGGGTGGGGCCTGCCTGACCAGTTTCGTCTTTCAGGTCCGCAACCTGCCCGCCGCGTTGTACAAGGCGATGGGCGGCTTTGCGACCAATGGCGTGAACATGGTGAAGCTGGAAAGCTATATGGTCGACGGGTCATTCACCGCGACGCAGTTCTATGCCGATATCGAGGGGCACCCCGAGCATGACAATGTGCGTCGGGCGATGGAGGAGTTGGGCTTCTTCACGTCCTATCTGAAACTCCTCGGCACCTATCCGCGCAGCACGGCGCGCGATGGGCTGTAGGCGTCAGAGCCTGCTGTCGAGGTAACGGCGCGCCTGTTCGGTCATCGGCGCGGCAAAGAAATCGGCGGCGCTGCGCTGTTCGACCATCTGCCCCTGATCGAAGAACAGGACATCATCGGCCAGCCGCCGCGCCTGCCCGATATCGTGGGTGGCGAGGAACAGCTTCACCCCTTCGGCCCTGATCTGCGTCAGAAACCGCTCGAATTCCGCTGTCGATGCCGGGTCGAGGCTGGCGCAGGGTTCGTCCAGCATCAGCACGCGCGGCCCGAGCACCCAGGCACGGGCGAGGGCCATGCGCTGCCTTTCACCGCCGGACAGCGACGCGGCGGGCTGTGCCGCACGATCCGCCAGCCGCGCCCGATCCAGCGCCTCGGCGGTGCGGGCATGGCGCATGGCGCGCGGCCATTTCTGTGCAATCAGCGGAAATTCGACATTGGCCCAGACCGACCGGCGCATCACCGGAACGGACTGAAACACAAACCCCCGCCCGGCACTGCCCGTCCGCACCGGGATGCCGGACCATGTAACCTGCCCCCGTGCCGCCGGTGTCAGACCGTGAATCAGGCGCAGGAACTGGCTCTTGCCCGCGCCATTCGCACCGAGGATCGCCGTCAGCCCCGATGTGGTGACGCCGAAGGTCAGGGGGCCGAGCAGCGGCGTGCCGTCGATCCGGACCTCCGCCGCATTCAGGGCGAGCACGGGGCCTGTGCCACTGCTGGCGACCGGTTTCGGGAAAGGTGTGATCGTTGCCGGGGTCATGCGGTTTCGTACCGTCTGCCAATGCGGCTGACCAGCATCGTCGCGCCATTGACCAGCAGCGCGACCAGCATCAGCACGACCCCAAGTGAAAGGGCCAGTTCAAGCGCGCCCTTCGATGTTTCCATCGCGATGGCGGTGGTCATCACGCGGGTATGGCCGTTGATGTTGCCACCGACGATCAGCACCGCGCCGACCTCGGCACTGGCCCGCCCGAACCCGGCCAAGAGGGCAGTGGCGACCGCGAAACGTGCATCGCGCAGCAGGGTTGACAGGCGAAGGGCAGGCCCCGCGCCGACACTGTCCAAAAGATCGGCATAGGACAGCGACAGCGGGCGCACGGCCTGATGGGTCAGCGTCACCACGATGGGCAGCACCAGCGCGGTTTGCGCCATCACCATTGCCGTGGGGGTGAACAGCAGCCCGAATTCGCCCAATGGCCCGGCGCGCGACAGCAGCAGATAGAACATCAGCCCGACCACGACAGGCGGCAGCCCCATCAGGGTGGAGAACAACAGCAACAACCCGCCCCGGCCCGGAAACCGCCAGATCGCCAGCGCCGCGCCCAAAGGCGCACCGATCAGGGCCGCGATCAGCACCGCAAACAGCGACACCCGCAGCGACAGGAGGACAATCGCCACCAGATCGGCGTCGAGGCTGACAAGTTTATGCAGGACTTCGGCAGTGATGTTCATGGCGATCCCGTTCTTGTCCCAGTCTTAGGCGGTAGGGATGTGGTGCGACAAGGGGCGGGCGAAGGGGGCTATCACCTCGGCCCCGGCAAGCGGCCTTCCAGTGGAAGGACGCCGGGGCCAGTCGGCTGACGCGCAAGCGGAGGCCGAGGGACCATCAATGTGAGAGGTATGAGCAAGATCGGCCCGTGGTCGTCGCGGCGAGCGCGGTGACGCGGTCGCCGGAGGGGCGACGACCGCGGGCTGATCTGACGCGTGTCAGATCAGCCGGGCGCTTTCATGGCGCCGCACGGTTCATCAAGGCAGGGACGAACATCGCCCGCGCCGCCCCTACCGCCCGATCAGCACAACACCAGTTGCCGCCCCGGTGATGGGGTGAAACAGGCGCAGCCGCTCCTGTCCTGTGGCATCACGGGTCACCACGCTGATCGCGGCGGCGGTCGCGCCGCTGGCGATGATCGTCTCGCCTTCGGGCAGAGTGATACGTTCCGCCGTCACGGCCCCCGCCGGCAGCGGCGCGATGGTCGGGGCCGGTTCCTGCATGATGCGGATGACAAGCGCGCCTGCGACGGTTAGGACGCCGAGGGACAGGGTGGTCGTCAGCACGATGACCAGACGCCGAAGGCCGCGAAGCTGTGGAACATCGCCCCAGTTCTGCGGCGCGTCGTCGTTCGGCCCGGAAGGATGAGTGGACATGGGCGCGGAAGCCTCCGACGAAGATGATGGCGCGATCCGGCTTGCGGTGCCGGACGGGTTTGAAGGCGACCGGCTGGACCGGGTGTTGACGGCGCTGGCCCCGGAAGGGTTCAGCCGATCCCGCCTGACGACGCTGATCCGCGATGGTGCCGTCAGTCTGGATGGCGCGACGGTCACGGACGCCCGCGCCAAAGTCAAGTCGGGGGCAGTCTATGTGCTGACCGTGCCCGATGCGATCGGCGCCGAGCCGGAGCCGGAGGCGATCCCGCTCAGCATCGTCTTTGAGGACGCTCATCTGGTGGTGATCGACAAACCCGCCGGCATGGTCGTGCACCCCGCGCCGGGGGCGGAGCGGGGTACGCTGGTCAACGCGTTGCTTCATCATTGCGGCGATACCCTGTCGGGCATCGGCGGGGTGAAACGCCCTGGCATCGTCCACCGGATCGACAAGGATACCTCCGGCCTGCTGGTTGTGGCGAAGACCGACATTGCGCATCAGGGGCTGGCGGCGCTGTTCGCTGCCCATGACCTCGACCGCGAATATCTCGCGGTGACGCGCGGTGCGCCGGATCGGGCCGATCCGCGCCTGATGGGGTTGCCCGGCGTTAGCATGGATGGCCCGTGGTTCCGGGTGGAAACGCTGATCGGGCGTCATCCGGGCGACCGCAAGAAAATGGCGGTGCTGCGCGGCGGAGATGGGCGGCATGCGGTGACGCGGTTCCGGGTTGAGGCGCACCTGCCCCCCCGTGCCGCGCTGATCCGCTGTCGGCTGGAGACCGGACGCACGCACCAGATTCGGGTGCATCTGAGCCATCTCGGCCACGGGTTGATCGGCGATCAGGTTTATGGACGCAGCGTGATCGCAGGCTTGCCCGAGGCGGCGCAGGCCTTTCCGCGGCAGGCGCTGCACGCCGCGACGCTGGGCTTTCGCCACCCCGTGACCGAGGCCGAACTGCGGTTCGAATCCCCCCTGCCGCCGGACATGGCGGGTCTGCTCGTAGAATTGTCAGGTTCCGCTGCAACTTGAATTCGTTTTATGCGTTACCAAATGACACAGACTGCGCTGCAAGAGCGCGAGGAGGGCACATGAGCTATACCAATCTTCCCGCACCGTCCCCAGAGGCGGGCCTGAGCCGGTATCTGACCGAAATCCGCAAATTCCCGATGCTGGAGCCGGAACAGGAATACATGCTGGCGAAGGCCTGGGTGGATCATGAGGACAAGGATGCGGCGCATCAGCTCGTCACCTCGCATCTGCGGCTCGCGGCAAAGATCGCGATGGGTTATCGCGGCTATGGCCTGCCGACCGCTGAGGTCGTGTCCGAGGCGAATGTCGGGCTGATGCAGGCGGTCAAGCGCTTTGACCCCGAAAAGGGGTTCCGCCTTGCGACCTATGCGATGTGGTGGATCAGGGCCTCGATCCAGGAATACATCCTGCGGTCGTGGAGCCTTGTGAAAATGGGCACCACGGCAGGGCAGAAAAAGCTGTTCTTCAACCTGCGGAAGGCGAAGAACCGTATCGGCGCGCTGGAAGAGGGCGATCTGCGACCCGAGCATGTGGAAAAGATCGCCACCGATCTGAACGTCACGGAAGAAGAGGTCGTGTCGATGAACCGCCGCATGGGCGGCGGCGGCGATGCGTCACTGAACGCGCAGGTCGGCGGTGCCGACAGTGACGGCGCGGCAGAATGGCAGGATTGGCTGACCGACGATGCGGACCATGCCGCCGAATATGCCGAGCAGGACGAAATGGACGGTCGCCGCGAATTGCTGATCGAGGCGATGGCGTCGCTGAACGAGCGTGAGCGCCACATCCTCACCGAACGAAAGCTGAAGGATAACCCGGTCACGCTGGAAGAACTTTCAAGCGAATACGATGTCAGCCGCGAGCGGATTCGCCAGATCGAAGTCCGTGCCTTTGAAAAGCTGCAAAAGAAGATGCGCGACCTTGCCGTCGAGAAGGGTCTGGTCAGGCGCCTGAATTGAGCTGAACGGCAGCTTGAAGCACACGCATGTGGCGAAAAGTGTTTTGCAATTGGTCAAGACCTATGCAACCCCCACATAAGGGATATGCTGCATGGACATGACCGATGCCGAACCTCGTAGGAACGCGCTGGAACCAGAATGGCGGCAGCACTGTCGTGACTTGGAGCATTGCGGATGCCGGTCTTCCCGGTGTCCGCGAGACGTTTGAGACCAATCGGTCCGACTTCACCACCGCTATCGATGCTACCTTCACTTACGACGCCGAACAGGTGTTGCAGCAAGCCTTCGCTGCGTGGGAGCGGATCGCGAATATCGACTTTGTTCAGGTCGTCGATCAGGGCGAACGCATCGGTTCAGGTTTCGGTGCCGATATCAGGGTGTCATTCGGCCAGTTGGACGGTGCGGCAGGCGATACGCTCGGCCTCGCCTATTTTCCAGCCAACGGGATATTCGCCCCAGCGGGCGACATCCTTTTTGACGCGGAAGAGACGGCGTTTTTCGCGAACAAGTCGCGGTTTCTCTCCGTATCAACCCATGAGATCGGTCATTCCATCGGTCTGGATCATATCACGACGGTCAATGCCCTGATGAATCCGCGCATCAGCGCGGCAACCGCGCCCTTGGCCGACGATATCGAGGGGGCACGCCAGATATATGGCGCGAACACATCGAATATCGGCGCGATCCAGTTGAACAACCGACAGCCCGATCTCGACATCCTGACCAAACATGATGGCCTGCGCGTGATCGGCACCAGTGCCGCAAACGATATCCGGGGCGGCAAGGGCGGCGAGACGCTGATCGGTGCAGGCGGCGCGGATATGCTGATGGGGCGCGGTGGCCGGGATGAGATCAAGGGCGGTGGCGGGCAGGACCAGATTGCAGGCGGCGGTGGGGCTGACATGCTGTATGGCGGCGGCAACAAGGATGTGCTGCTCGGCAATGGCGGCGCTGACATGATGGTCGGCGGCGGCAACAGCGATACGATCTTCGGCGGTGGCGGCACCGATGCCATCATGGGCAATGGCGGCGCCGACATTCTGGAAGGTGGAGGCGGCAATGACACGCTGACGGGGGGCGGGGGTGCGGATCGGTTTGTATTCGCTGCCCTTAAGGGCCGCGATGTGATAACCGATTTCAAACCCGGCATGGACCTGATTGATTTCTCGGATCATGGCGGCGTTGATGGCCTCCGCGACCTCCGCCTGACGTCAACTTCCGGCAACACGATCATCTCGGACGGCGGCTCTGGCCGGATCGTGCTCGAAGATGTCGATCGCGGCGATCTCGACGCGGGCGATTTCATCTTCTGACCGGCCAAGACTTGTGCTTTTGGTGGCACCGCGCTACGGGGCGCGTCGTTACAGGTTGATGGCAAGGACGATGATGCAGATGGCATGGCTTTCCAGACCGATCCTCACCGGCATTGCCGCAATGGCACTGATCGTCGTGGCGTCGAATATCCTCGTCCAGCATCTGCTGGGCGATTGGCTGACCTGGGGCGCGCTGACCTATCCCATCGCGTTTCTGGTGACCGACCTGACCAATCGTGCGCTGGGGACCACGGCTGCCCGCCGGGTGGTGCTGGTCGGCTTTGCGGTCGGGGTTCTGTGTTCCCTGATCGCGAGCCAGATGGCGAATGAATACGGCGATCCGCTCGTTACCTTGCGCATCGCGCTCGGGTCCGGCATCGCATTCCTGACGGCGCAACTGATCGACATTTCGGTGTTCAACCGGCTGCGTCACGGCACATGGTGGCGGGCGCCGCTGGTATCGTCCTTCATTGGCTCGGCGCTGGATACGGCGCTGTTCTTTTCCATCGCCTTTTCGGCGGCCTTCGCCTTCATCGACCGCACCGATCCGAATGGCTGGGCGACCGAGGCCGTGCCGTTGCTGGGCATGGGGCCGGAAGCACCGCTTTGGGTGTCACTCGCGGTTGCCGATTTCGCGGTGAAGCTGACCCTTGCGGCGCTGGCGCTGATCCCGTTTCGCGCGCTTTCGGCGCGGCTTGCATAAAGACTTGCCAACCGGGCATCTCCGTCCCATGTTTGTTTCAGGAACAACAACTGGAAGGAGGTGATCTGATGTATCATGAGATCGTTGGGTCGACGGTGGAAACGAAACGCCTGAGCCGGAAGGGGCAGCCCCTTTTCAGTTGAGCCGTAGCGGAACAGGCCGCGCCGACTGGCGCGCCGAGCCGCCGAAGCCCAAGATACTCAGGAGGGCCGCCCCCATCGGGCGGCCCTTTTGCCTTTTCTGCCGATTTCCGCCTATCCAACCCGCAAGCCAGAGTCATGATCCGCGTCACTGATGACATCGAAATCGCCGAATGGGAACTGACGGAGCAATTCGTTCGCGCCTCCGGTCCCGGCGGGCAGAACGTCAACAAGGTATCGACCGCAGTCGAATTGCGGTTCGAGGCGGCACGATCCCCGAACCTGCCGGACGCGGTGAAGGCCCGGTTGCGCCGTCTTGCCGGGCGTCGCTGGACCACTGAAGGTGCGATCATCATCACATCGGATCGCCATCGCAGCCAGTCGCGCAACCGCGAGGATGCGCTCGCCAAACTGGTTGCACTGATCGAACAGGCGTCGCATCGACCGAAACGCCGGATTGCGACGAGGCCGACCCTGGCGTCCAAACGGCGACGGCTTGATGCCAAGACCCAGCGCGGTCAGGTCAAGAAGCTCCGCTCCAGCCCCGAGGATGGGGTCTGACGGTGTAAGGTTACACACATCGAAATATTTGATGGATGCATGACCGGTGTGAATCGTTATAAAAACTTCACAGTTCTTGAAAAGTTCGGGGGAACTTGGGTCATGAATATTTTTGCGAGCACCATTCTACTAGCGTCAGTGTCGATCTGTGTTTTCAACCAATGGTTTGAAGCGGTTACCGGCGCGTCTGCCTTCGTTGTTGTCGGCCTTCTTCTGCTCTTGGCGATCGGCGCGCTGTGGAGCCATTCGATTCGCACCTGGCTCGCCGCGACAGGGCGGAAAAGGGACGCACGTGGTATCCTGCGTCGCCCCATGTCTTGATTGTCGCGCTGTCTGGTCAGACGAGGCGGGATTGCGCCAGCGCCGCGCGGATGAAATCGGCGAACAGTGGATGCGGGTCGAACGGTTTCGATTTCAGTTCCGGGTGGAACTGCACCCCGACGAACCACGGATGATCGGGGATCTCGACAATTTCCGGCAGGCCGCCATCCGGTGACATGCCGGAAAACCGCAGCCCATGTTTCTCCAGTTGCTCGCGATAGGTGATGTCGACCTCATAGCGATGGCGGTGCCGTTCGCTGATCGTGGGGGTGCCATAAATCCGGGCAACCTGACTGCCCTCGGCCAATGACGCCTCATAGGCGCCAAGCCGCATTGTGCCGCCCTTCGCATCGTCGGCCTTGCGCCGGACGGTGGTATTGCCCTCGGTCCATTCGGTCATGTGATAGACCACATGCTCAAACCGGCTGCCCCCGGCCTCATGGTCGAATTCCTGACTGCCGGCCCGGTTCAGCCCCGCGAGGTTACGCGCCGCCTCCACCACCGCCATCTGCATCCCGAGGCAGATGCCGAGATAAGGCACCTTTCGTTCGCGCGCGAACTGCGCCGCGCGGATTTTCCCTTCGGTCCCCCGCTCGCCGAACCCGCCCGGAACGAGGATCGCATGGAACCGTTGCAGGTGGGGGGCGGGGTCCTCACGCTCGAAAATCTCTGCGTCGATCCATTCGGCCCGCACTTTCACCCGGTTGGCGAAACCGCCATGGGTCAGCGCCTCGGCCAGGGATTTGTAGGCATCGTCGAGCTTCACGTATTTGCCGACGATCCCGACATGCACCTCGCCATCCGGGTTGTCGATCCGCTCCGCCACGTCCAGCCACCGCTCCAGCTTCGGCTTCGGGGCGGGGGTGATGCCGAACGCATCCAGCACCGCTTGATCCATGCCGACCGCGTGATAGGCGAGCGGTGCCTTGTAGATGCTGTCGAGGTCCATCGCCGGGATCACCGCATCGGCGCGCACATCGCAGAACAGCGCGATCTTCGCCCGTTCTGTTTCAGGAATCTCGTGTTCCGTGCGGCAGACCAGCACATCGGGGCGCAGACCGATGGAGCGGAGCTCCTTGACCGAATGCTGGGTCGGCTTGGTCTTCAATTCGTTCGATGCCGCAAGATAGGGCAGCAGGGTCAGGTGCATCAGGATACATTCGCCGCGCGGGCGTTCCTGCATGAACTGGCGGATCGCCTCAAAGAACGGCAGGCCTTCGATGTCGCCAACCGTGCCGCCGATTTCGCACAGCATGAAATCGGTCTCTTCATCGCCAATCCGCAGGAAATCCTTGATCTCGTTGGTGACGTGCGGGATTACCTGAATGGTCTTGCCGAGGTAATCGCCGCGGCGTTCCTTATCCAGAACATTGGTATAGATCCGGCCCGACGACACGCTGTCGGTCTTGCGGCAGGGCACGCCGGTGAACCGTTCGTAATGGCCGAGGTCGAGATCGGTCTCCGCCCCGTCATCGGTGACAAAAACCTCACCATGCTCGAACGGGCTCATCGTGCCCGGATCGACATTCAGATAGGGGTCGAGTTTCCGCAGACGGACCGAATAGCCGCGTGCCTGCAAAAGGGCACCAAGCGCCGCCGAGGCAAGGCCTTTGCCGAGCGACGATACAACGCCGCCCGTAATGAAAATATAGCGCGCCATTGGCCGAATACCCCGTGTTGTCTTGATCTAGCGGTCTGATTGGAACCAACCGCGATATGTAGTTCCACGGGATTTGAGGGATACAGGATTCGACCGCAGGCGACAACCCGTTTTCCGGCACGGGGCACCGGGTTTTCCATCTGGGCAGAATGTCGCGCGCAGGCTTGACGGCGCATCGGATTGCTTTCCAGATGGCAGCATGAAAAACGATCCCCTCCTTCGCCCTTACACGCTCCGGCATCTGACCCTGAAGAACAGGATCATGTCGACGGCCCACGAACCGGCCTATTCCGAGGATGGGATGCCGAAAGAGAGGTATCGCCTTTATCACCGGGAAAAGGCGCGGGGCGGGGTGGCGATGACCATGACCGCTGGGTCAGCCGTCGTTTCGCCCGACAGCCCGGAGGCGTTTGGCAACCTCCACGCCTACAAGGACGAAATCATCCCCTGGATGCGCGCGCTGGTCGATGATTGCCACGAACATGACTGCAAGGTGATGATCCAGTTGACCCATCTCGGGCGGCGCACGAACTGGAACAAGGGCGACTGGTTGCCGGTGCTCGCGCCCTCGCCGGTGCGCGAACCGGCGCATCGTGCGTTTCCGAAGGCAATGGAGGATTGGGACATCGCGCGGATCATCGCCGATTATGCCGCCGCCGCCGGGCGCATGAAGGCGGCGGGCCTCGATGGGTTCGAATTCGAGGCCTACGGCCATCTGATGGATTGTTTCTGGTCCCCCGCGACCAATACCCGCGACGATGAATGGGGCGGTTCGCTCGATAATCGTTTGCGGTTCATGTGGCGGGTGATCGACGCGGTGCGCGCCGAGGTCGGCAGCGACTTCATCGTCGGTATCCGCATGGTGGCCGACGACATGGACGAAACCGGTCTCGGACGGGCCGAAGGGGTGGAAATCGCGCGCCGGGTCGCGGCATCGGGCAAATTCGATTTCATCAACCTCATTCGCGGCAATGTCGAAAGCGACCCGAAGCTGCTGAATGTCATTCCGGTGCATGGCATGGCATCCGCGCCGCATCTGGATTTCGCGGGCGAAGTGCGGGCCGCAACGAAATTCCCGGTCTTTCATGCCGCCAAGATCGGCGATGTGGCGACCGCCAGGCACGCGATCGAAAGCGGCAAGCTCGACATGGTCGGGATGACCCGTGCGCATCTGGCTGATCCGCATATCGTCGCCAAGGTGAAAGCGGGGCAGGAGGCGACGATCCGGCCTTGCGTCGGTGCGACCTACTGCCTCGACCGGATTTACGAGGGCGGCGGCGCGCTCTGCATCCACAATGCCGCGACGGGGCGGGAGGCGGAGATGCCGCATGTCATCCCGCGTGCGCCGAAGCCCCGCACCGTTGTGGTAGTCGGTGCCGGCCCCGGCGGGCTGGAGGCGGCGCGCGTTGCGGCGGAGCGGGGCCACAATGTGACGGTGCTGGAGGCCGCATCGGTTGCCGGGGGGCAAGCGCAGATCATGGTGCAACTTCCCCGGCGGCGCGAAATGCGCGGCATCGTCGACTGGCGTTTGGCGGAGCTGGAGCGGCTCTCGGTCGATATCCGATATAACACCTATGCTGAGGCGGCGGATGTGACCGCATTGGCCCCGGATGTCGCCATCATCGCGACCGGCGGCATCCCGCAGACCCCGAAGATGAGCGCAGGCGCAGAGCTTGCAACTTCAAGCTGGGACATTCTGTCGGGCGCGGTGAAACCGGGGGCGGAGGTGCTGCTGTTCGATGACAATGGCGCGCATCCGGGCCTGTCGGCGGCGGAATTCATCGCCGCCACCGGCGCGCGGCTGGAGGTTGTCACACCAGAGCGGACCTTCGGCGTTGAACTGGGCGGCATGAACCACCCGCCCTATGCCGCCGCGATGCAGAAGGCGGGCGCACGCATCACGCTCTATACAAGGCTCGACGCCGTGCGCCGCGCGGGAAACCGGCTGATCGCCACTCTGGTATCGGATTATGATCCGGGGTTCCGCGAGGAACGCGAGGTTGATCAGGTGGTGGTGGAGCATGGCACGCTGCCGCTCGATGACCTCTATTTCGACCTGAAGCCGCAGTCGCGTAACCTTGGAGAGGTCGATTATCCCGCGCTGATCGCACAGCGTGACCCGTTGCCGGTTCGGCATCCGGACGGGGCGTTCATGCTGTATCGGATTGGCGACGCGGTGGCTTCGCGCAACATCCATGCGGCGATCTATGATGCGTTGCGGATGGGGATCAGGTGGTAGCGTCCGCCTCGATCTGGCGGCGAAAGGCGCGCTGTTCGTCCGGCCCCAGTGGAAAATTCCACATCAGCGCGACCGCGATCAGCTTCAACACCGCAGGCGTCAGCGCATAAAGGATCGCCAGCGTCCAGAGGGCGGTGCTATCGTTGCTCGCCCCGCTTTGAAACCCCGCCGCGTCGAGGATCAGCAGCGCGCAGCCGCCTGACACCGCCAGCGCCGCCTTGGTGGCAACGGACCAGAGTGCGAAAAACAGCCCTGTGCGCTGCTCGCCCGTCTCCGCCGTGTCCTTGTCCACCACATCAGCCTGTATCGAGGCAGGTAGCGACAGGTCCGCGCCAAGCGTTAGGCCGGTCGCGACGCAGATCGCGGTGAAGATCATCAGATCGCCGTTGCCGAGGAACACCGCGGGCGCGAAAATCACGAGGGCGATCACCATCGCGACGCTCCACGCCCGATGCTTGGAAAACCGGCGCGCGGCCCAAGCCCAGATTGGCAGACCGAGCACGGCGCAGACGAAATAGACCAGCAGCAGCCAGTTCGCATCCGGCGCGCCGAGCAGATCGCCGAGGAAGAACAGGAACAGGGCAGGCGGCAGGCCGTTCGCAAGCCCGTTGATGAAGTAGGCGGTCAGCAGGCGGCGGAACAGCGCATTGCCGCTGATCGCGCGCAGCGCCTGACGGACATCCAGCCGTTGGCGGGTATGGTCGCGCGGCTCCGGCACCGCCCAGAGCGCCCATGCGACGGTCAGAGGCATCATGATGACCACCATCCACGCAATCGCGCGCAACCCGTCCGCAGCATCGCCAGCAGTGAAATAGAGGATGACGGCCAGAACCGTTCCGATCAGCGTCACCCCCTCGCGCCACCCGGTGATCGTGGCGCGGTCGCCGTAATCGCCCGAAATCTCCGCCCCCCACGCGAAATAGGGGGTGAGCGCAATCGTCCAGCTCAGGGTCAGCAGCGTCAGCCACTGTGCCACATGACCGAACCCGGCATCGGCGGGCGGGACCATCAGCATCCAGACGGAGGCGCAGATCAGCGGCGTTGCGACGATCAGCCAGACCCGCCGCCGCCCGAACCGGCTGCGCGTGCGGTCGGACAGCCAGCCCATCGCCGGGTCCGTCACCGCGTCCATCAGCCGGACCACGAGGAACAGCCCGCCAAGGGCGGCAAGGCTGACGTCACGTTCGGCCGAATAGAACGGCGCGATATAGACGAAGACCGGGAAATAGAGCGCGGCCAGCGGCAGCGCCGGTGCGGCATAGCCTGCATTGCGGCGCAGGCTCATCGCCAGATCCGATTGAAATATTCCGAGATGATACCGGAAATCAGGCAGCCGACCAGCAGGGCGGCCACGGTGCGCGGCGACGAAAGCGTCGATTGAACTGCCGTGATGCTGATCTTCAGGATATGCGCGATGACATCCACCGCCGAATCGAACTGGACACCGGTATGGGTGATATAGGCGCTGCGAATACCGTAAATCAGGGCAAAGAAGATCAGCGCGGTCGTTCCGGCACCGATGGCAAACAGGCCGGAATGAAAGAACTCGCGCCCGAGATAGGGGCCAAGCTGCGACCAGCCCGCCCAGAACCCGATGAACGCCGCCGCCACCAGCGGTTGCTGCCAACCTGATGGTTCGAACCCGGCATCATCCAGATAGGTGACCATGCCGCCAAGCATCGCGAGCATCATCAGGATGCCTGCGACGAGGCGTCCTCCTGTGGGCATCACGATCACTCCTTCTTGTTGCGGCTTCGCAGCCTCAGGCGGGGCGCCTTATGGCGATCTGGGTGACATCGGTCGTGCCCGCCCGGAATGTTGCAGCACAGCTTGTCAGATAGAAGTTCCACATCCGCTGAAACCTGTCGTCGAAACCGAGGCTTTGGATATCATTCCAACGTCCGTTGAAATCATCATACCAGCGGCGGAGCGTGTCGGAATAGCTCTGCCCGAATTCGATGGAACTGGTGAAATCCAGCCCGGCCCGCTCCACCTCCGCCCGCAGCCTGGTGGGGGAGGGCAGCATACCGCCGGGGAAGATGTATTTCTGGATGAAATCGACGCTCTTGCGATAAGATGGGAACAGGTCATCGGCGATGGTAATGATCTGAAGCGATGCGGTCGCGCCGGGTTTCAGCCGATCCCTGACCATGCTGAAATAGCCCGGCCAGTATTTTTCGCCGACCGCCTCGAACATCTCGATGGAGGCGATGCCGTCATAATTCCCGGTCTCGTCGCGATAGTCGCGCATCACGATCTCAACCTTTTCGTTCAGGCCTTCGCGCTGCATCCGTGCCTTGGCGAAATCGTGCTGTTCCTTCGAAATGGTGATGCCGGTGACCCGCGCGCCGCGCACCCCCGCCGCATACTCCGCGAAACCGCCCCAGCCGCAGCCGACCTCCAGCACGTGATCGCCCTCGCGGGCGCCCATGCGGTCGATGATGGAGGCGTATTTGTTGATCTGGCCTTGCGACAACGCCTCCTTGTCCGATGTGAACAGGGCGGAAGAATAGGTCATCGTCTCGTCCAGCCACGCCCGGTAGAATTCATTCCCCAGGTCGTAATGGTGCGAGATGTTCTTGGCAGACCCGGATTTCGAGTTCCGGTTCATCCAGTGGCGCATCCGCTCGTAAGCCCGCACGAGGAACTGGCCGGTAAAGCTGCGCCCGACCTTGTCATTGTTCATCAGGGCAACATCCAGCAGGCTTTGCAGATCGGGGCTGTCCCACCAGCCGTCCATATAGGCCTCTGCGAAACCAAGCTCGCCATCCCGGATCAGGCGGCCGAACATGTCGGGGTTGCGCACGATGATCTCGCCATGCGGCCCCGGAAGTTGCCCCTTCGCATCGAAGCGGCGACCATCGGGCAGCACAAAGCTCATCGAGCCGTGTGTCAGGTTTTTCACGACGGAAAAAACCGGCCCGAAATATCGCGGTGTATGCTGCCCGTGATCTGCGCTCATCGTTTCAAAATCCCTACCCCTGACCCTCGTCACAAATTGTCGGTTTATTAACCGCAAAATCAAGTCTGACAGGGTGTTTATGTTACGTCAGCCTTGATTGCCGGTGGTATTCGCGGGCTGAAACGCCGCGTCACTGCCCGGATACCGATTGAACTGCGCGCCTTTCATCCAAAGCTTCAGCGCCTGCCAATGGATTGCTGCGATCACCTTGAAGGCAGCCAGCGGATGCGTGCCGACCAGCCGCAAAAGCTGCGCATCATTCAGGCCGACACTGCGCCCGGTCTGAACGGCGATCAGCCAGTCGCCGTCCTTGTCATGCTGCTTGATGCGGATCGACAGCTTGTCATCAGGCGGGCGGATGGTGAAGCGATAGGTCTGATCCATCCGGATGAAGGGGGAGACATACATCTCCTTCGCCTGTTCGTGCCGGGCGGCACCGTCTGCGGCGGCGGTGGCATCGACCACATAAGGGATCTGATCGCCGAACGTGTTCTTCACCTCGTAGATCACACTCTCCAGCGTGCCCGCCGCATCGTAGCAATAGAAGACCGACAGCGGGTTGAAGGCGTAACCGATCAGCCGGGGCATCGACAAAAGCATGATGCGGGCAGGGGCGGGCCTACCTGCGGCGGCAAGATGCGCCTCGACCCAGGGGCGCAAGGGCTTGCCATCGCGCGCGCCGTGGTCACGGGTGCGGAACGAAAACAGGCCGAACCGGTCAATCTTCATCAACCGGCTTTCCGCACTGGGCAGATGGTCGATGTCCAGCAAGGCGGTAAAGACACGATAACGGAACTGGTGCCGGAACGGACGCAGCCGCATATGCATCACGTCGCCGACATAGAGGCGATGGGCGAACATATCGGATGCGACCTTGCCGTTCACTCAGCAGCCATGTCGAATTCGCGGCTGATCGCGGGGCCGAGATTGCGCGCCCAATCGGGGCGGGCATCCAGCGCCTCTGCCACGCGCAGGCCGGATTTCAACCCGTCCTCGTGGAACCCCCAGCCGAGCCATGCGCCCGCATACCAGTAACCGCCACGACCCTGAATATCGTCCATCTGCGCCTGCGCGGTGAATGCGGCCTGATCGAATGCCGGATGGGCATAGTCGAATGCGGCATGGGTCAGGGCCGGATCGGGCGCGTGATCGGCGTTCAACGTGACAAAGAACTGATGTTCGGTCGGCAGGCTTTGCAGCCGGTTCATCCAGTAGGACAGGGTGACAGGCCGACCGGATTGGTCCGCCTCGCCATCGCACATCATCGACCATGACGACCAGACCTTGCGCCGTTTCGGCATCAGTGCGGGGTCACGATGCAGGATCGCGCGGTTCGACGTGGTGCGGAATGCGCCCAGAATGCGCCGTTCTTCCGCGTCGTGATCGTCGATCAGGGCGAAGGTCTGCGGCGCATGACCGGCAAAGACAACCTGATCGAACAGACCGGAGGACCCATCGGCGAATTGCAACTCCACCTGGCCGTCGACCCGCCGAGCAGCGGTCACGCCAGTGCCCTTGTGGGCGCGATTGCCGAGCCGTTCGATGACGGCATTCACATATTCCCGGCTGCCGCCATCGACCGTGCGCCACTGCATCGCCGAGGCAAGGCCGGTAAAGAGGTCATGATTGGCAAAGAAGCTGACGAAATTCGCCGCCGGAAAGTCGAGGATACGCTCGGTCGGCGTGGACCAGATCGCGCCGCCCATCGGCAGCAGAAACCGGTCGCGAAACCAAGAACCGAAGCGGCGTTTGGCAAGCCATTCGCCGAGCGTCAGCCCCGAAAGCGCGCCTGTTGCGAGGTCTTGCGGCGCCAGCTTCACGAACCGCAGCACATCGCGGAATGACAGCAGGAAGCGCGGGTTCAGCATGTTGATGCGCTGGGCGAAGATCGTATCGAGGTTGTCACAGGCATATTCGACCCGGCCCTGACCCAGCGAAAAGCCGAACGACATGTCCGACCATTTCGTCTTCGTCCCCAGATGGTCGAACAGCGCGGTCAGGTTCGGATAATTCTGTTCGTTATAGACGATGAACCCGGTGTCGATGGCGGTCTGCTCGCCGTCCACCTCTGCCGTGACGGTATTCGCATGGCCGCCAAAACGGTCGGCCTGTTCGAACAGGGACACATTATACCGCTCGGACAACGCCAAAGCTGCCCCCAGACCGGAAATTCCAGATCCCACCACTGCGATTTTCACGAGGCACTCTCCTGCTGCATTCTTTGTTCGGGGCCCTTGTCGCGCATCTCCTGCCAGGCTTCCAGTGCGCGATTGCGCCCAGCCTTCAGGTCGATGATGGCGCTGCCTGCGGGCCGCTTGCTTGATTGATGAGACTTCGGTCGCATCGCCCTGAAAGTTTCAGCGCCCGCACCGATCAGCCAATAATCACGATAGGCGCGGTCGGGATCGAACTTTTCGGCCTGCGCATCGGGGTTGAAGATGCGGAAATAGGGCGCGGCATCGGGGCCGCAGCCTGCAATCCACTGCCAACCCATCGCATTGTTCGCCGGGCACCAGTCGATCAGCGTGTGCCGGAACCATGCCTCGCCGATCCGCCAATCGGTCAGCAGATGCTTGGTCAGATACGATCCGACCAGCATCCGCGCCCGGTTGTGCATCCGGCCCGTGACCCACAACTCGCGCATCGCGGCATCGACCACATCGCAGCCGGTTTCGCCCCGTCGCCAGGCCTCGGCATCGTCATTGTCGCCGCGCCACGGAAAATCCTGCCAGTCACGCCGCCATGATGTGGTTTCCATCTCCGGGTCATGAAACAGCAGCATGTGGGCGAAATCGCGCCAGATCAGTTGCCTGCGCGCCGCCTCCACGCCTTCATTTCCACCGGCACGGTCCATGATCGCCCAGACGGAACGCGGCGAGATTTCGCCGAGCGCGAGGTAATCCGAAAGGTTCGTCCCCGCATCGGGCTTGTCGAGCCTGTCACGATCCGTCCGGTAATTCGGGGCTGGCCCTTCCAGCCATTCGTCGAGCCGGTCAAAGGCTGCATCCTCCCCGGCCTTGATGCGGGCCGACAGCGCAGCGGCGGCTGGACCCATCGCGGCAGACAGATTCCATTCCTCCAGCCGGTCAGACCGGGGCGCGGGTTCCGCCTGCACATAGGACTGCTGGCGGCCCAGCGGGGCGGGGATGCCATGTGCCATCACAGCGCGGGAAAACGGGGTGAATACCTTGTAGGCCTCGCCTTGCCCCGTCTTCACCCGCCACGGGTCAAGCAGAGTAAAGCCGTCAAAGCTGTCGGCCTCGATTCCCCGATCCTTCAGCGCGGCCTTCACGGCCTTGTCGCGGCTGAGCGATGGGCCATCGGTCAGGCGGGTCCAGGTGACGCGTGCGGCCCCCGTCTCCGCCACGAGATCGGAAAGCACCGCCAATGCCTCCCCCCGACGCAGGATCAGGCGGAGGCCGACCTTGTCGAGACTGGCCGCAAGCGCGCGCAAAGACGCCTCCAGCCGCAGCTGCGCGGCGGCACCGAGTTGGGCGTCGATGACCGGATCGAGGATGAAGACGACATGGGCCGGCCCGCCAGCGGTGGCGCTCAGGGCTCCGTTATCGGTCAGGCGCAGGTCGCGGCGAAGCCACACAATCGTCGCTGGTTTGTTCATACCTGTTAATACGCCGGGGCCGCGCTGCCGGATCAGTGACGGATCACGAAATCGGCGGGCAAGCCCGTCACTCGCTTACACGGGTATAAACGACGCTGCTTTCTTCCGCCGACGATTCATGGCCAGGGCGTGACCTCGTGGATTCAGGTGGCCGCATTTCCACCTTCTCAAGGCGACACAGCTCGAACGGGGTGCCGCTGGCATCGAAGATGATGGTGCAGCCTGCAACGGTGGCGGTGTCCACGGCAACCTGCGCGCCGGTCTGGTCATGGACCTGTATGACATCGGCACCAGCCGCAGAGGTCAAACCGGCGCATGTCACGACAGCGCCAAGAATTGCTTTCAATGCCACGTCGAGGCCCCCTTGGTTCACGAATCCGATATGTCTTCAAACACCCCTGTAGTTTAACATAGGCCCTGACCCTGCCGAAGCAAGAATTCCGAAATTTTCGCGGATAGTTGTGCATGAGGGGGAGGTTGGATAATCACGTCAGTAGAAAACACCACTGAGGGAACATGACATGAAACTTCTGCGACACGGCCCAAAAGGTGCCGAAAAGCCGGGAATGCTGGATGCGGACGGTGCCATTCGCGACCTGAGCGGCGTGACCGGCGATTTTGCCGGTCAGTCCGTGTCGATCGAGGCGATCAACAAGCTGCGCGCGATCGACCCGAACAGCCTGCCCGTGGTCGAGGGCGATGTGCGCCTCGGCGCCTGCGTCGCGACGGTTCCGAACTTTTTCTGCGTCGGCCTGAACTATGCCAAGCATGCGCGCGAAACCGGCGCGAACCCGCCTGCCGAACCGATCCTGTTTTCCAAGGCGTCCTCGGCGCTGAGCGGCCCGAATGACGATGTCATCCTGCCGAAGGACAGCACGCAGGGCGATTGGGAAACCGAACTGGGTGTCATCATCGGCGCGCATGTCGAACATGTCTCCGAAGCTGATGCGCTGTCGGTGGTGGCCGGGTATTGCACGATCAACGACGTGTCGGAACGGCACTTTCAGGCCCATCGCGGCGGCCAGTGGATCAAGGGCAAATCCGCCCCCACTTTCGGGCCGACCGGCCCCTATCTGGTGACAGCGGACGAGGTGCCGGACCCGCAGGCGCTCGATCTGTTTTGCGAGGTGTCGGGCCAGATGATGCAGAATTCGAACACCAGCGACATGATCTTTTCGGTGCGCGAGATCATCAGCTACATGTCCCGGTTCATGGCCTTGCAGCCGGGCGACATCATCGCCACCGGCACGCCCGAAGGTGTCGGCCTCGGCATGAAGCCGCCGCGTTTCCTGAAGGCGGGCGATGTGATGCGGGTGGGTGTTCAGGGTCTCGGTGAGCAGACCCAGCAGGTGAAGGCCTATCCGGGCTGATCCGGCGTCCCGGTCAAACGAAAAGGCCCGCGAGCGGATCGCGGGCCTTTTTCATTTCACGCTCTTGTCCCAACCCATCAACTTGCGCATCACCGCCAGATACCACTGGTTCGGCAGCAGGCCGAGTGTCTTGAGGATGTATTCGAACCGGTGCGGGAAGGCGATTTCGAAGCCGGGCTTCTTCAATCCCTCGACGATCCGCATCGCAGCCTGATCCGTGGTCATCACGAAGGGCATGTTGAAATCGTTCACCGATGTCGCCTCTGTCTTCACGAAACCGGGGCAGATGACGGATATGCGCACATTCAGGTCGATCATGTCGAAGGCAAGGCTTTCCGCCATCGCAATCAGCCCCGCCTTGGTGGCGGAATAGGCTGAGGCGCGCGGCAATCCGCGATATCCGGCGACCGAGGCGGTAATGGCGACATGACCGTCACCGCGCGCGATCATGTGCTTCAAGACCGGGTCGAGGCAGTTGGCCACGCCGGTCAGGTTCACGTCGAATGTCCGCGCGGCCTTTGCGGCGTCGAATTCCTGCGCACGCATCGGGATATAAAGCCCGGCATTCAGGATCGTCAGCGCCAGCGGGCCATCATCAGTGATGGTTGCAACCGCCGCCGCGATGGCGTCACGGTCGGTCACATCGCAGGGCAGGGGGTGAATCTTTCCGGGCCGCTCCGCCGCCACCTCGGCCAGGGTGTCCGCCGACCGTGCGCTGATCCAGACCTTCCAGCCCTCATCCGCCAGCCGGATCGCCGTCGCCCGCCCGATTCCGGCAGAGGCACCCGTCACCCAGACTGCCCCATCGGTGGGGCGCATCCGTTTTTGCCAGATGCTCACGCCCCGAACCAGACCGGGCGCATCACCGGGGCTACGGTATCGGGCTGATAGATCGCCGTTTCGCCGCCCGCATCGAACCGGACGGACACCCATTCGCGATCAATGTAATGCAGGTCGATATCCATATCGCCGCCGATTGCCCATTTTTCGGTCGCGACAGGTCCGTTCGGGCCGGGGATCTCTCCCGCCCCGACATTGCTGACAGTGACCTTCAGCGGGTCACCATCGGCGGTCGAAATCCAGAGCGGGCTTTTCAGGAAATCATACGACCAATAGGTCGTGGTCACGCTGTCGCCCGCGACGGTGCCGCTCCAGACCGATCCTTCAACCTCCAATTCGTCGCCTGCCGGCTTCACCCGGCAGAAATGCGCCTCGCCATCGTCATTGGATGTGCTGTTCACCGACACGATCTTGCCATCGCGCCACACCTCGCGGTTCGCCATTTCATAGCGATAGGCGGTGATGCCCAGAACCTTCACCTTCAGTTCGATGTCGATCGCCACCTGAATGTCGGAACCGGATCGCTTTACCGAAATGACGTGGGTTCCCATGTCCGACCCGTCGCGCAGAACGCGAAACGACCTTGTGCCGCCGTCATCGGCCCGCAGAAGGCCCGGCGCCAGCAGCGCAAGACCCGCACCGCCGATCATCATTCGTCTGTTCAGCATCGTTCACTCCTCAGGAAAAGAGGTTCAGTGCCCGTCCGAGCGGGCCGGTAAACCGCAGCCCGCCATTCACCACCGCAAGGCAGATGCAGGTTTCTGTGCCGCCTGCGCTTGGGTGATGGTCAACGCTGTCATCGGCAATGGCCATATCGCCGACACAGTAACGCTTGTCACCGTCGACCAGTTCCCCCGCGAACACCACTGTCAGTTCTTCGACATTGTGGGTGTGCTGCGGGATCCGGGTTCCGGGGCGGACTTTCAGCAGGCTGACGGTCTCGCCATCCTCGCTCTGGAAATCAAAGGCGGACACACCCGGCAGTTTGAACCGCCACGGAATGTCGTCGAAATTCCGCCCGATGGCGGCTGCCACCGGCAAGGGGAGGGGACCGGCGGAGAGCGGTGCGTCCTTCGGCTCCGGTGCAGGCTCCGGCTCGTCGAGCCGCGCCATGACGGAGCCGACTTCCACGGCGCCCTCCGCCTCTTCCGCCGCCAGAAGCGCCCCGGCGACAGCTTCCTGCGCTGCCACCACATGCCGACACTTGGCGCAATAGGTCAGATGCGCAGCAACCGCGAGGGCGACGCCGTCGGTGACATGCCCCGTGGCATAAGAGGCGAGAAGATCGCCTGAAGGGTGTTTCGTGCTCATGGATCGCAAAGTGTTCCCTGATCGTCTGTTTTCAAGTGGGATTACGCGTAACAGGGCGTTTCGGATCAATTAAATGCGACCATGATGCGTTGTTTTTCACATCCTCGAGCCTCGCGCGAAAAGCACCGCCCTTGCGCGCCCCGGTCTGCCGGTCGTATGACCTTCATACCAACGCAAGTCTGGATATTACACAATGAAAATGTGCAAAGATCTGCCCGACGCAGTGGGCAACACCCCTCTCATCCGCCTGCGCCGCGCGTCGGAGGAAACCGGCTGCGAGATCTATGGCAAGGCGGAGTTCATGAATCCGGGGCAGTCGGTCAAGGACCGCGCCGCCCTGTCGATCATCCGTCACGCGGTGGCGGCGGGCGAGTTGCGCCCGGGCGGCGTGATCGTCGAGGGGACGGCGGGCAATACCGGGATCGGGCTCGCGCTGGTCGGGGCCGCGATGGGGTTCCGCACCGTCATCGTGATCCCGGAAACCCAGAGCCAGGAAAAGAAGGACATGATCCGGCTTGCCGGGGCTGATCTGGTCGAGGTGCCAGCGAAGCCCTATCGCAACCCGAACAACTTCGTGCGCTATTCAGGTCGTCTTGCCGAGGCATTGGCGAAGACCGAGCCGAATGGCGCGATCTGGGCCAACCAGTTCGACAACATCGCGAACCGGCAGGCGCATATCGACACGACCGGCCCCGAAATCTGGAACCAGACCGGCGGCACGGTCGATGGGTTCATCTGCGCAGTCGGGTCGGGCGGCACGCTCGCGGGTGTTGCGCAATCGCTGCGAAGCTATTCGCCCGACATCAAGATCGGCCTCGCGGACCCGATGGGCGCTGCGATCTACAACTATTACAAGCACGGCGAGTTGAAGGCCGAAGGGTCATCCATCACCGAGGGGATCGGGCAGGGCCGGATCACCAAGAACCTCGAAGGCCTCGAGGTCGATTTCCCCTATCAGATCACCGATGCGGAGGCGATCCCGCTGGCGTTCCGCCTGCTGGCGGAGGAGGGCCTCTGCGTTGGCGGATCGTCCGGCATCAACGTTGCCGGCGCGATCCGAATGGCGAAGGACATGGGGCCGGGCCATACCATCGTGACGATCCTATGCGATTACGGCACGCGCTATCAGTCACAGCTTTACAATGCGGCCTTCCTGAAAAGTAAGGACCTGCCTTTGCCGGATTTCCTTGCCCGTCCGAAAGCGGACCTGCCATCGGTATTCGAGGAGGTCGATGAAGCCTGATCGCATCCTGCGACGTGCGCCGGGCATCGCCTCGGCGGTGATCCTGTGGCTGTGTCTTGCCCTTGGCGGTTTCGCAGCGGAACTTCCCAAAGTGCCGTGGGATCAATGGGACAAGGACGCGACGAACGCTCGCGAGATGATCGCCGGTGGCGACATCGCTTCAACGACCCTTGACGAACTTCGCACCGCCTTCGATCGCCAGCGCGCCGAAGCGCAAGCCGTTTCCGTCGCGGCGTCGGAGGAGGTGAAGCGACTTGAGGCGGAAGTGGCCGCGCTTGGCCCTGCCCCGGAAGAGGGGCAGACGGAGGCCCCTGAAACGGCGGCGATCCGGGCTGATCTCGGCGGGCAACTGGAGGCGATGCGCGCCACGCTGGTGCAGGCGGATCGCGCTGCGACGCGGGCGCGCGATCTGGTGGCCGACCTTGCGGCGCTTGGCCAGAAACGGTTTCTGCAACGACTGACGACCCTGTCATCATCCCCGCTGACGCCGGAAAACTGGTCAGCCGCCATCGCCTATGTTGGCGAAGTCGCCAGCCAGGCGCGCGGCGAAGTGTCGATGATGCTCCAGACCCCCAGCTTGCGGGAAAAGGCGATCGCGCGCCTGCCGTTTGCGCTGCTGGTGGTCATGCTCGCATTGTTCGTCGCGTTCGGCGTCAGGGGGTTCGCGCTTGCACTGCTCACGCGCCGAGCAGAAGGCGGCGCGCGGCGGCGGTCCCGACTTCTGCTCGGGGTCGGGGCCACGGCGGTGCGGATCGTTGCGCTGGTCGTCGCCGTCAGCTTGCTGCTTTATGGTGTCGGCGCGGTCGATCTTCTGGGCACGGTCGGCCAGCAGATCGTTACCGGCATCGCGGTCGCCCTGATCTATCTGATCGGTGCCTACGCGACGGCGGCCGCGCTGTTTTCGCCCCACACCGCCCGGCTGCGCCTGTCTTCGATGACCGACCTCGATGCGCGCCTCGCCTTCAGCTTCATGATGGTGCTGGGCGCTGTGCTCGGCGGCCACGACATGCAGGCGTTGCTGGCGGAGGTGGTGCCGCAGCCGCAGGAAGCGTCGGCGGTTTTCAGTTTTTTGCTGATCTCTGTCGGGTCCCTCGCGCTTTGGTCGGTCGCGCGTGTGATCCGCCATGAACTGGTGGATAACAGTGCGCGGGGCGATACACCGATCAGCGCACAGATCGCGGGCGTGCTGCGCCGTATGGCCATTGCTGTCGCGCTGGCCGCACCGGTGCTGTCGCTGGTCGGCTATGAATTCGCGGCACAGTTCCTGTTCTTTTCCAGCGTCCTGTCGCTCGGCCTGATCGCGGTCGCCTTTCTCATCTTCGCCGTGACGCGCGAAGGGGTCGAGATTTATCTCGCCGATACGGGCGATGCGCAGGCCCCGGCAGAAGGCGAGCGGCTGCGTCTGATCCCGATCTTCATCGGGTTTGTCCTGATCTGCGGGCTGATCCCCTTGCTGGCGCTGACTTGGGGCGCAAGCTGGACCGATCTTGCGGTATCGTACGAGGCAATCGCCTCCGGCTTCGTGATTGGCGATGTTGCGATCTCTCCGGTCGATTTCTTCTGGTTCCTGCTGATCTTCCTGTTCGGATATTCGCTGACCCGCCTCGCGCAGCGCACGCTCCGCAATTCGGTGTTTCCGAAGGCGGGCATGACGCGTGGCGGTGCGGACGCGCTGGCCTCCGGCATCGGATATATTGGCGTGCTGTTGGCGGCGGTTGCCGCGATTTCGGCGGTCGGGCTCGACCTGTCGAATCTGGCGATTGTCGCAGGTGCGCTGTCGGTTGGGATCGGCTTCGGCCTTCAGAACATCGTCAACAATTTCGTGTCCGGCATCATCCTGCTGGTCGAACGCCCGATCCGGGTGGGGGACTGGATCGAGGTCGGCGGTGTTGCGGGCTATGTCGAGAAGGTGAATGTCCGCTCCACCGAAATCCGGACCTTTGACCGGGCGAGCTACATCCTGCCGAATTCCGATCTGATATCCGGCGCGGTGCTGAACTGGACCCATGCCGATACCACGGGGCGGGTGATCGTGAAGGTTGGCGTCGCCTACGGGTCGGACACGCGGCAGGTAGAGCGGATCCTGCTCGGCATTGCCGCCGACCATCCGATGATCATCGCCAGCCCGCCGCCGCAGGCGCTGTTCATGTCCTTTGGCTCGGATGCGCTGGAATTCGAACTCAGGGCGTTTCTGCGCGATATCAACTGGATGCTGTCGGTGCGGAGCGATCTGAATTTCAGCATCGCTGAACAGTTTGCAGCGGCAGGCATCGAAATCCCCTTTGCGCAGCGCGAGGTAACGATCAAGAACCCGGAGGCGCTGGCGACCGCGCTGCGGGCGCGCCCCGTCGCGACCGGCGGTGCGAACGACGCCTGAGGGCCTTGACCCATCCTGCCCCTTCGGCTGACATCGGGCAAAACCGGGGGGATCATGACCACTTTCGTTCTGCGCGCCGAAACCGCCGCCGTCATCGCCGAAATTCATGTCAGCCCCGGCGATCAGGTGCCGGTTGGCGGGCTGTTGGTGACGACCGAGTTGATGAAGATGCGCCACGACATCTCGGCAGACGCCCCGGTTCGCGTCGAGGCCGTGCATGTCGCCATCGGCGATGCGCTGGAAGGCGGGGAGCCACTGCTGTCGCTCCGCCCGTCCGACGCGGCGGCGCAGGTTGCGGTGGCGGCGGCAGACCTGCCGCGCCCGGAATTCGCGGAATACGAGAAACGCATCGCCCTTCTGGCCGATGCCGCGCGCCCGAACGCGGTCGCGAAACGCCATGCGGCAGGGCTGCGCACGGCGCGGGAGAATATCGCGGACCTGCTGGATGACGGCAGCTTCACCGAATACGGCGCGCTTGCGGTGGCGGCGATGCGGCGGACAAGGCCGCTCGACGATCTTCATGCGCGCACGCAGGGCGACGGGATCATCACCGGCACCGGCATGGTCGGCGGGCGGCCTGTGGCGGTGATGGCAGTCGATTACATGGTGCTGGCGGGGACGCAGGGTTTCAACCACCACCGCAAGATGGACCGGCTGATCGAGGTGGCCCGGCGGGATGCGTTGCCGATCGTGCTGTATGCCGAAGGCGGCGGCGGGCGACCGAATGACCATGACGTGGCGGAGATCATGGCCGCGTGGCTGAACGTCACCAGTTTTCGCCATTTCGCCGCCCATCCGGGGCCGAAGATCGGCATCGCCGCCGGATATTGTTTTGCGGGCAATGCCGCGCTGTTCGGGGTGTGCGACGTGCGCATCGCGACCGAGACCAGCAATATCGGCATGGGCGGCCCCGCGATGATCGAGGGCGGCGGGCTGGGCAAGGTGGCCCCGACCGCCATCGGCTCGGCGGAAGAACAGGCGCGGAACGGGGTGATTGATCTGCTGGTCGCGGACGAGGCGGCGGCGACTGCTGCGGCGCGGCAGCTTCTGACCCTTCGCCAGCCCGCCGCGCCTGGAATGGGGGGCGCGCCCAGCCTGCGCGCCGTCGTGCCGGTCGACCGGCAAAAGGCCTATGACATGCGCCGGGCGATTGCCGCGCTGGCGGACGAGGGGTCGTTCATGGAACTGCGGCGCGGGTTCGGTGCCGGGATGATCGCGGGGTTCCTGCGGATCGAGGGGCGCACCCTCGGCATCCTCGCCAACAATCCGCTGCATCTGGGCGGGGCCATCGACGCGGCAGCAGCGGACAAGGGTGCGCGGCATTTGCAGCTTTGTGACCGCTGGGCGATCCCGGTGCTGACGCTTTGCGACACGCCGGGTTTCATGGTGGGGCCGGAGGTGGAGGCGGCGGGACAGGTCGCCCATGTCTCGCGCCTGTTCCTCGCCGGGGCGCATTTCAGCCAGCCGTTGATCACGGTGATCCTGCGCAAGGCCTACGGTCTTGGCGCAATGGCGATGGCCGGGGGCGGGTTCGACCGACCGACCTATTGCTGCGCCTGGCCGACCGGAGAGGTCGGCGCGATGGGGCTGGAAGGGGCGGTGCGCCTCGGCGCGCGCGACCGGCTGGCGGCGATCAGCGACCCGGAGGCGCGGGAGGCGGAGTTTCGCCGCCTCGTCGGTGAATTGTATCAGCGCGGCAAGGCGCTGAATGCGGCGTCGCTGCTGGAATTCGATGCGGTGATCGACCCGGCGGATACCCGTGGCATCATCATCCGCATCCTTGCCGCCGCTGGCCCGACCATGCCCGGCCCGCGCTATGTCGATGCGTGGTAGACGGGCCGCCTGACTTTTTCCCGACCGATGGAGCCTTGCCGATGACCGATCCGCTTTACCGATCCGACCCGACGCTTGCGACCTGCACCGCGACCGTCACCGGTGTGACGCAGGAAGGCGGCATCTTGCTCGACCGATCCGTGTTCTATCCGACCGGCGGCGGCCAGCCGGGCGATGCGGGGGTGATCCGCTGGCAGGGCGGCACGGTGCCGATCGTGACGGCGATCAAGGGGGAGGACGGCGCGATCATCCATCTGCCGTCAGCCGGGGCCGATCTGCCGCCGGTCGGCGCAGCGGTGGGGGTGGAGATCGACGCCGCCACCCGGCACAGATATTGCCGGGTCCACACCTGCCTTCACCTTCTGTCGGTCGTCATCCCGCTGCCGGTATCGGGCGGGTCCATCGCCGCCGACAAGGGGCGGCTTGATTTCGACATGCCGGATGCACCGGAAGATAAGGACGCAATCGAGGCCGCGTTGAATGCGCTGATCGCCGCCGATCATGCGGTGACGGAGGACTGGATCACCGACGCCGAACTCGCCGCCAATCCGGGCCTCGTGAAAACCATGTCGGTGAAACCGCCGGTCGGGCAGGGCCGGGTGCGGCTGGTGCGGATCGGCAGCGCCGATGTGCAGATCGACCTACAGCCCTGCGGAGGCACCCATGTGCGATCCACCGCAGAAATCGGCCCGGTGCGGATCGGCAAGATCGAAAAGAAGGGCAAGCAGAACCGAAGGGTCTACGTTCACCTCGGCGATTGACCGACCCCAAGGCCAAGGCGCATCGCCAGATGCTTCGCGGGCCGGATGCGGATCAGCGTGCCAAGGCCGAAACGGCGCAGATCGCGCAGGGGCTGGATTTCGGTCTGGGCGGCGCGGTTCAACGCGTCCACCCCGGCCACGCGCGCGGCAAGCTCCGCCCAGCGGCGCTGATAGAGGCTGAGCGCCGAAGCCGCCCCCGGATCGTCGCCCTCGGTCGCCTTCATCAGCGCAGCGATATCGCCAAGCGACATGTTCAGGCCCTGCGCGCCGATGGGCGGCACCACATGCGCCGCCTCGGCGATCAATGCCACGCGCGGGCCGGTCAGACGCGCGGCGATCAGAGAGATGATCGGCCATGCCGCCCGGCCCGATGCCAGCGTCAGATCGCCGAGCACATCGAGGCTGCGGTCCTGCGCGGCGGCGATGAATTCGTCCTCCGGCAGGGCGGCCAATCGGTCCGCCTCTGCCGCGCCTTCCATCCATACGACCGAAGAACGCTGCTGACCGTCCCGGTCCGGCATCGGGACGAGCGTGAACGGCCCGCCGGTGCGGTGAATTTCGGTGGAGACATTCCGGTGCGGCTCCGTATGCGATACGGCAAAGACCAGCCCTTTCTGGCCATAGCCCCAGCGCCGTGCGCCGATCCCGGCCCGGTCGCGCACCGCGCTGTCGCGCCCATCGGCGCCGATCACCAGCCGGGCGCGGATCGTGCGCCCGTCGGACAGGCGCGCGATGGCAGTGTCACGGCGGAGCGTCAAAGCCTCCAGCGCGGTGTCATGGATCAGCGTCGCATTCGGCAACTGCCCGATTCTGGTGGTCAGCGCGGCGCGCATGGCGGCATTCGGCACGTTCCAGCCGAAGGGCGGCTCGGTAATCTCTCCGGCGATGAAATCGCCGATCTCTCGCGCCTCATTGGCCGCACCGCCCGCATCGATCAGGCGCATGGTGTCGAGCGCGGCCGTCTCCCCCTCCAGCAGCGGCCAGACCCCGGCTGCCGTCAGCAGATCGACCGCTGGGCGCAGGAAGGCGGTGGTGCGGGTGTCAGTGCTGCCTGCACTGGCGGGCGCGCGGTCAACGCAGATCACGCGCCGCCCGGCAGCGGCGAAGGCCGCTGTCGCGGTCAGCCCCGCAACGCCGCCGCCGACGATCAGAATGTCAAATGTATCGCTCATACACCCTATGTAAGCGTCCCGTGCGCCGCGTCCATCGGATCAAAGCAGTGCAGCCTGCGCCGCCTTGTCCCAGCCGACGAAAACCGCCTCCGCCGTGACAATCACCGGGCGTTTCATCAATGTCGGGTGGGCGCGCAGCACCGCCACCGCCCCCGCAGGCGTTTTCGCCGCCGCGCGGGTGGCCTCGTCCAGCCCGCGCCATGTGGTGGACCGCCGGTTGATCATCGCATCCACGCCCTTCGCGGCGATCCAGTCGCGCAGGTCCGCCTCCGCCACCCCGTCGGCGCGCACATCGGTGACAGCGGGATCATGCCCCGCCGCCAACAGCGCCTTCAGCGCGGTCTTGCAGGTGTCGCAGGATTTGAGGCCAATGAACCGCATCGTCATCCCCGCTGAACCATCTGAAGAAACCCGGCAAGGTCATCCGTCACCGCATCGACCTCGTCGGAATGATCGTCGCCGTCCCGCACCCAGAGCGTGCGCATCGCCATCTGGCGCGGCGCTGCCAGATTACGCAGGTCATCCTCCACCATCACCGCGCCTTCGGGCGACAGGCCGTCCAGCGCGAAGACCTTCTGAAAGGCTTCGATCCGTGGTTTCGGGGTGAAATCGGCATCCTCGACGCCATAGCGGGCGTCGAACAGATGGGTCAGGCCGCGCGCCGCCAGCACATTGTCCGCGTGCCAGCGTGACCCGTTGGTATAGACGATCTTGCGCCCCGGCAGCGCAGCAATGGCCGCCGCGAGCGCCGGATCATGTTCGAGGTGGCTGACGTCGATATCATGCACGTCTTCCAGATACGGCGTCGGATCGGCATTGTGCCGCTCCATCAGCCCCGCCAGCGTGGTGCCGTAGCTGCGCCAGTATTCGGCGCGCAAACGGTTCGCCTCCGCCATGTCCACCCCGGCGACCTGCATGACATAAGCGGTCATCTTCACCTCGATCTGGTCGAAGAGCTGTGCCGACGGCGGGTAGAGCGTATTGTCGAGGTCGAATACCCACGCATGGGCGTTCTTGAATTTCAAATGGGTCATGGTGACACCAGAAGTATCGGATAAGGTGCGGTGAAAGCAACGCGGCGCGAGGGGCAAATGGCGGACAAAAGTGATTGGAGCGGGGCGCTGGGCGCGGAATGGGCGCGGCAGGCGGCGATCATGGAACGGATGCTCGGCCCGTTCGGCGCGGCGGCGATGGCGGCGCTGGGCGATCTGGACGGCAAGCGCGTGATCGACCTCGGCTGTGGTGGCGGCGCGACGACACTCGCGCTGGCGCACCGGGCCGGGGCAAGGGGCGCGGCGCTGGGGGTCGATGTATCGCCCGACCTGATCGCGCTCGCATCGGCGCGGCGCGCGTTGGGTACGGCGGCGGAGCACCGCGCGGGGTTCCTCGAATCCGATGCGGCGGCAGCGGTGTTCGGCGCGCGCTTTGATGCGCTGTTTTCCCAGTTCGGCGCGATGTTCTTCGATGCGCCGATCCCGGCCTTCGCCAATCTGCACCGGGCGATGGCACCGGGCGCGCCGCTGGCCATCGCCTGCTGGCAGGCACCGGCAAAGAACGGCTGGGCGATGCTGGCGTTGAATGCGGCGAAGCCGCTTTTGCCGCCTGTCCTGCCGATGTCGCGCACGGCACCCGGCCCGTTTGCCTGGGCTGACCCGGCGCAGACCTTCCTGCCGACCCTCGCGCGCGCCGGGTGGCGGGATGTCGCCTATGAACCCTTCGAGGCGATGGTGCCGCTGGGCGCGGGCATGGCGGACGACCCGCTGGAGGCGGCGGTCGCCTTTTCGCTGCGCATAGGCCCGCTCGCGAGCCGCCTGCGGGGGCAGGACGCCGCATTGATCGCGAAGGTAGAGGTGCTGGTCCGGCAGGTCATGCAGGATCAACCCCGGCTGCCCTGCGGCGGGGTCGGGGTTTCGGGGGCGGCGTGGGTCGTGGCCCC
>CAYGRU010000031.1:0-46347 GCA_964352385.1 uncultured Candidatus Planktophila sp. | reverse complement strand
CCTATGGGCAGGCGGGAAATCGTCGCCAGAATGTCCGGGTTCTCCGCCAGTTTCAGGTCCGGTATCTCGCCCGACCCGTCTTTCTTCAGCTTGCGATCCGACGCATCGGCGGCACGCCAGTCGGCCACCGCCGCCGCAAAGATCGCCGCATCGGCAGGCATCGCGGCCTCCACCGCCGCCAGCATCTGTCGCGCGGTTTCAACCCGGATCACATCGACACCTTGCGGCACCGCCTCCGCCGTCGGCCCGGTGATCAGCGACACCCGCGCGCCCTCGGCAGCCAGCGCCGCCGCAATGGCCATGCCCTGCTTTCCCGATGACCGGTTAGCGATATAGCGGACGGGGTCGATCGGCTCATGCGTCGGGCCGGATGTGACCAGCACATGCTGGCCCGACAGACGCCCCGTGCCGTTCAGCATCCACTCCGCCGCATCCAGAATCTCCAGCGGCTCCGCCATCCGCCCCGGACCATATTCGCCGCAGGCCATGTCGCCATCGTTCGGGCCGATGACCGAAATTCCGTCCTGACGCAGCGTCGCCAGATTGCGCTGCGTCGCGGCATGGGTCCACATCCGCACGTTCATCGCGGGCGCGATCAGGACACGTTTGTCCGTCGCCATCAGCAGCGTCGAGGCAAGATCATCCGCCTGCCCGCCCGCCATCTTCGCCATCAGGTCCGCCGTTGCCGGGGCGACGATCACCAGATCGGCAGCGCGCGACAACTGGATATGCCCCATCTCCGCCTCGTCGGTCAGATCGAACAGGTCCTGATAGACCTTCGCGCCCGACAGCGACGATACCGACAGCGGCGTGACAAACTCACCGGCGGCGCGGGTCATCACACAAGTCACCTTATGCCCCCGCTCCCGCGCCCGGCGGATCAGGTCGAGGCATTTGAAGGCGGCAATCCCCCCTCCGATAATCAGCAGAAGATGCTTGCCCGTCGCCATTCGACCCGCCTTCGGTAATCAGACCATTCATCGAAGCCGGACTGTAGTTTGATGGCGCACGCCTGTCCAATGGTGAATATTTTTCCGGTGTGATCGACGCTGTGCTACCATTGATTGCAAAGCTATCCGATCTTCGCCTCTGAGGTCATCAAGATGCACCAGACGCACATGCCCGACACGCCGCCGTCGAAGGGGAAATGCGATCTCATCATGAAAGGCGGGATCACCTCCGGCGTCGTCTATCCGAAGGCGATCGTCACCATCGCACAGCATTACCGGCTCTGCGGTATCGGCGGCACATCCGCCGGGGCCATCGGCGCGGTCTTCGCCGCCGCAGCCGAATATCGACGCCAGATCGGGGATGGGCAGGCGGGCTTCGATGTCATCAGCGGGATACCGGACCAGATCGGCAAAAACCTGCAATCTTTCTTTCAGCCGAGCCAGCCTGCCGCGCCGCTCTACCGGATCATGGTCGCCGTCCTAGCGGCAGGGAATCGGCAGGGGCAGGCAAAACCGGCAGGTTCCGCCTCCGCCCTCCAGATGGCCCGCAAGGTGGCGGGTGTGCTGGCGTTCGCACGGGAATTCTGGCCCGGTTTTGCGCTGGCGCTGGCAGCCGCCGCCGCGATGATCGGAGTGTGGCTCTCCGCGCCAACCACCGACCCCGCCCCCGGCATCCTGTCCAGTGTTCTCGACTGGTTCGGCAGACTGTCCGCCCTGATCCTCGTGCTGGTGATCGCACCGGTCGGCTATGGTCTCTACCGCTGTTTCATGATGGTTTTCAGGGACCTGCCGCAACAGCATTTCGGGCTTTGCACCGGCAAGCGTCAGCCCGGCCATCACGGCCCCGGGCTGATCGACTGGATGCACGAGCAGATACAGGCGACCGCAGGTCGCAGCGCCGAGGACCCGCCCCTGAAGATCGGCGATCTGAAACCGCACGGGATCGACCTCGCCAGCATGACGACCGATCTGTCCTCCGGTCGCCCCTATCAGTTGCCGCTGAAGACCCGCATCCACTATTTCAGCAAGCGGGAATTCGAGGCGGTGTTCGACGCGCGTTTTGTGGACCATCTGATCGGTCGCAATGCACCCCTGAACGTGCGCAACGCCTATGGCCTCGATGACCTCTACCTTCTGCCGACGGGACACGACTTTCCCGTCCTTCTGGTCGCTCGGATGAGCCTCAGCTTCCCCGGCCTGATTTCGGCGATCCCGCTTTACAAGTTCGACTACACCTTCAAGTCGCATGAGTTTCTTGTCGAGGTTCCGGGCGAGCCTTCCCGTTTCGCCGTTCTCAAGCGCTGCCTCTTTTCCGATGGCGGCATTTCCAGCAATTTCCCGGTGCATTTCTTCGACAGCCCGCTGCCCGGCCACCCGACCTTCGGCATTTCGCTGGCCGAATATGACGAACACCGGCACGGCACCGGCCCCGATGCGCGCATCGACCTGCCAGCGGCCAGGGTGACCGACAGTTCGCTTCCGGTGCGTGACATCGGCGGTATGCTCGGGTTCCTGATGGCGATTCTGAACACCGCGAAGGACTGGCAGGATACGCTTCAGCGCCTTCTGCCGGGGTTTTCCGACCGCATCGTGGAATTGCGCCTCGCGCCGGATGAGGGCGGCATGAACCTGACCATGAATCAGGCACAAATCGACCAGCTTGTCGGATATGGCGCGCAGGCAGGCACGACATTGGTGGAACAGTTCTGCTTTGACGAACATCGGTGGAAACGGCTGCTGACGACCCTGCCGGGGATCGAGGCGAGCCTTGAACAGATTGCCCGGCGCTATGACGACGGTGACGGACCCGATCACCCATCGCCGAAGCTGCGCTATGCTGATGTGATCTCTACATATGATCCGACGGCCTACAAGGACCTCAGCACCGCCTGGCGGCAGACGACACTGCGCGGTCTGGCCGAGAAACTGGCGGATATCGGACGGGCGTCATTGGCGGACACGCTGGAGGACGCCGAAGGGACCGGCGAGGTGCGCGTCCAGAACCAGCGCCATCTGCCCTTCATAAATGCCGGATTCCGCCTGATCGCCTCCGCCGACCGCGTGCCGAAGGCTTACAAGGACTGACGACCGCGCGGCCTGTCAGAATGGCAGCCCGACGTAATTCTCCGCCAGCGCGGTCTGGGCGGCGCCCGATACCTCCAGATAGCTCAACTCGCTTTCCTGTATCCGCTGGTCGAAATTCGTCTGGCCCGGAAAGCGGTGCATGGTGGACGTGAACCACCATGAAAACCGCGTCGCCTTCCAGACCCGCGCCAATGCTTGCGCGGAATAGCCGTCAATGCCGCTGTCATCCAGTTCGCCATAGCGCAGCGCCAGCGCGGCGTGCAGGTAATGCACGTCCGACACCGCCAGATTCAGACCCTTCGCCCCGGTCGGCGGCACGATGTGCGCGGCATCGCCCACGAGGAACAGGCGACCCCAGCGCATCGGCTCCGCCACATAGGACCTGAGTGGCGCGATGGATTTCTCGATCGACGGGCCGGTCACCATCGCCTCCGCCACATCGGCGGGCACGCGGCGGCGCAATTCGTCCCAGAATGCGTCATCCGACCATTTTTCCAGCGGATCATCCACCGGGGCCTGAATGTAATACCGGCTGAGATTCGCGTTGCGCTGCGAGCAAAGCGCAAAGCCTCGCTCATGGTTCGCATAGACCAGTTCATGACTGGCGGGCGGCGTGCGCGACAAGATGCCGAGCCAGCCGAAGGGATAGACCCGTTCATATTCCCGCAGCACGGACCGGGGGATTGCCGCGCGGCTGACGCCGTGAAACCCATCGCAGCCCGCGACGAAATCGCAGTCTACCCGATGTTCTGTCCCGTCCTTCAGATAGGTCACGAACGGTGCGCCGGTATCGAGGTCATGAAGGGCGACACCCTCCGCCGCCTCGATGATGATCCCGCCCATCGCATCGCGCGCGGCATAAAGGTCTGCCGTCACCTCTGTCTGGCCATACACCATGACGCGTTTGCCGGTCAGCGCGGTGAAATCGACGCGGAACCCCCGATTCTGCAAGGCAAGGTAAGTACCCTCATGCGGCAACCCCTCGGCATCTGCGCGCGCGCCCACACCGGCTGCGCGCAGCTTTTCCACCGTGCCCCATTCCAGAACCCCAGCGCGGATCCGGCTCAGGACATGATCGCGGGTTCGCCGCTCCAGCACCATGGTATCGACCCCGCTCTGGTGCAAAAGCTGCGACAGCAACAGGCCTGATGGTCCCCCGCCGATGATACAGACCTGCGTGCGCATCTGACCCCTCCTGAAAGAACGGTAGAAAATAGACGTCTAATGGCCCTAAAACAGGGGCGTATTGCGCCAAGAACAGGACAATTGGAACATGGACGATGGTTTTCACGGTCGTCAGGCGATCCCGGCTTTCGGCCTCTATGGCGAAGGACAGGGCTTTCCCGATGTGCTGCACCACGAACGGATCACCGACCGCGCCGCCCGCCACGGCTGGCGGATCGCACCGCATCGCCATCCCGATCTGCACCAGTTCCTGCTGATCGAGGCGGGCCATGCGGAGGTGAGCATCGAAGGCCAAATGCATGTTCTGCCGCCCGCAACCCTGCTGAACATCCCCCGCCGCACGGTGCATGGCTTCACCTTCGAAGCGGGGGTGGAGGGGGCGGTCCTGTCCCTGCCCGTCAGCGAGGTGCCGGAAGCTTTCGCCGCCGAAACCGCGCTGTCTGCCCGCCTGTCGCAATGGGGCACAGTGCCCGCCGCGCCCGACCTGATCGCGCTGATCGCGCAGATCGGACGGCATCAAAAGGGCGACGGCATCGCGCGCGCGCCGATGCTGCGCGCGCTCGCGCTTCAGGTCGCGTGCTGGTTCGCAGAGGCGCGGAAAGGCCCCGAAGCGCCCACTGCCCCGACCGACCGGCTGTTTCGCGATTTCGAGGACCTCGTGCAGCGGCATTTCCGCGACCGATGGCGGGTGCAGGATTATGCCGCCGCCCTGCGCGTATCGCCAACCCATCTGAACCGGGTTACCCGCGCCACCACCGGGCAATCGGCGCTGAAACTGATCGAGGCGCTGCTGTTCCGCGAGGCGCGCCGCCAGCTTGCCTATACCCGCCAGAGCGTTGCCGCCATCGCGCTCAGCCTCGGCTATGAAGACCCGTCCTATTTCAGCCGGGCCTTTCGCGCCCATGTCGGGCAAACCCCCGGCCGCTATCGCGCCGGTTTCGGATAAAAACGCCCATCCCCTGAAATCGTCGCCACCAGATGAATTACGTGGGGCACAGCACCCGGCCAGAACACCGCGACGTGATCGGCCCTTGAATTTCCTGATCTGGGCGGGTCCATTCACGGTCCAACCACGCGAGGCCCCATGATCGACCTGCCCAAATCCATAGACGATGTGCAATCCATGCTGGGGGAGGCGGATTATGTCTGCGGACGGTCTCTGGCAACGGTGACTTATCTCGCGCTGACGCTCGGCAAGCCGCTGTTTCTTGAGGGGGAGCCGGGAACCGGCAAGACCGAAATCGCCAAGGCGCTTGCGGCCATGCTGGGCCGCCGTCTGATCCGCCTGCAATGTTATGAGGGGCTGGACGCGGCATCGGCGGTCTATGAATGGAACTTTCCGGCGCAGATGATCGCGATCCGCACCGCCGAAGCATCGGGCAGTACCGATGCGGAGCGGCTGACCGATGACCTGTTTTCCGAGCGTTACCTGACCCGCCGTCCGTTGCTGGAGGCGATGGAGCCGCAGGAAGGCGGCCCGCCGATCCTGCTGATCGACGAGATTGACCGCACCGACGAGCCATTCGAGGCCTTCCTGCTGGAGGCGCTGAGCGATTTTCAGGTGACAATCCCCGAACTTGGCACCATCAAGGCCGCCGAGCCGCCGATCGTCATCATCACATCGAACCGCACCCGCGAGGTGCATGACGCGCTGAAACGGCGCTGCCTCTATCATTGGGTCGGCTACCCGGATTTCGCCCGCGAGATGGAAATCCTCGCCGCCCGCGCACCGGAGGCGACGGAGACGCTGAGCCGCGAAGTGGTCGCCTTCGTTCAGCAGCTTCGGTCCGAGGACCTGTTCAAGAAACCCGGCGTGGCGGAGACCATCGACTGGGCCAAATGCCTGATCGCGCTGGACGCCATCGCCCTGTCGCCGCAGGTCATTTCCGACACGCTGGGTGCGATCCTGAAATATCAGGACGACATTCAGGCCATGCAGGGATCGGAGGCCAAGCGCATCCTCGATCAGGCGCGGGAAAAGCTGGAAACGGTGTAATGGCGAAATACGCCGACCTGAAGATCAACGAGGATGGCAAGCTCGCCGCCAATATCGTGCATTTCGCGCGTGCGCTTCGCCGCGCGGGGATTCCGGTCGGGCCGGGCCGGATGATCGACGCGATCCGCGCGGTGGAGGTTGCGGGTTTTTCATCGCGCGATGATTTCTACTGGACGCTGCATGCCTGTTTCGTGACCAAACCCGAACAGCGGCAGTTGTTCGGCCAGACCTTCCGGCTGTTCTGGCGCGACCCGCAATTCCTTGAACACATGATGTCGCTCCTGCTTCCCACGATGCGCGGCACAGCCGAGGAACACGTGCCAGAGGATGCTGAAAAGCGCGCCGCCGAGGCGCTGCTCGACGGCATGGATCAACCCGACATGCCGGAGCCGGAGGGTGAAAAGGAAAAGATAGAGATCGACGCCTCGCTGACCTTTTCCGCCGATGAAAAGCTGAAACAGCAGGATTTCGAACAGATGTCGGGCAAGGAACAGGCAGATGCGATCCGCGCCATCGCGCGCCTGTCGCTGCCAATCAGGCCCATCGCATCACGCCGCACGAAACCCGCGGCCCGTGGCCGCCTGATCGACGCGCGCCGCACCATGCGCACCGCGATGCGCAACGGCGGCGATATCCGCACGCTTGAAATGCAGACGCGGCGGGAGCGATTTCCGTCGCTGGTCGCGCTCTGCGATATTTCCGGGTCCATGTCCGGCTATTCGCGGATGCTGCTGCATTTCCTCCACGCCGCATCGAACGCCAAGGGCGCGGGATGGGCCGATGTCCATTCCTTCACCTTCGGCACCCGCCTGACCAACATCACCCGCCATCTGAAAGTGCGCGACGTGGACAGCGCCCTGAAACGCGCCGGGCAGGAAGCGCAGGATTGGGAGGGCGGCACACGGATTGGCGCCTGTCTCGGCCAGTTCAACCGCGACTGGTCGCGCCGGGTGCTGGGTCAGGGGGCGGTGGTGATCCTCATCACCGACGGCCTCGACCGCGACGACCCCGACCGGCTGGCGAAAGAGATGGAGCGGCTGCACCTGTCCTGCCGCAGGCTGATCTGGCTGAACCCGCTGTTGCGATGGGAGGGGTTTTCACCCAAGGCGCGCGGCGTGCGCGCGATGCTGCCGCATGTCGACAGCTTTCGCGCCTCGCACAACATCGCGTCGCTGGAGGATCTGGCGACGGCGTTGACCCGCAGTCACGACACCGGCGACAAGGCCCGGCTCATGCGCCTGATCGAAGCGCCGAAGTCGGCGGAGGCGTTCGGGCGCTGGGACAAGGCGACCTGGACCATCCCCGCGTCGCAAAAGCTGGGACGGTAGCGTCAATGCCCGGCGGGCGGGGCGACCTTGATGGCCGGTGCGGATTGTATATCTATCTGGGGGAGCAAACGGCGCTGCGCGGCCATTCCCCCGCCACCCAGTCAAACAGCGACCCACATCGTGCCCAGTGCAACACCGCCCGAACCGAGGATCACCGATCATGACCGAAACGAACCAGCGCGCCGCACATGACCAGATCGCCGAACAGGCCCTGTCCTGGATCGCGGAGGGCAAGGGCGCGGCGCTCGCGACCGTGATCGAAACCTGGGGATCGGCCCCCCGCCCCACCGGATCGCAGCTCGCGATATCGTCGGAGGCGGAGCTGATGGGCTCCGTCTCCGGCGGTTGTGTCGAAGGCGCGGTCGCGGCGGAGGCGCTGGAAGCATTGGAAGACGGCGATTGCCGCGTTCTGGAATTCGGCGTCAGCGATGAGGAGGCTTTCTCCGTCGGCCTCGCCTGCGGTGGCCGCATCCGCGTGATGGTGGAGCCGGTCGGGGTCGGGCGCGGGCCCGATGCCGATATCATCCGCGCGCTCGCCGCCGCCCGCGCAGCGCGGGATGCAGTGGTCTACGCGGTGAACCCCGAGACATGGGACCGCCGCCTGATCCGCCCCGATGCAGCGGACCCGCTGGCCGAAGCCGCCGCGACGGCACGGCGCACCGACAAGTCGGGCTTCGCGCCCGATGGCGACTGGTTCCTCGGCGTACACAACCCGCCGCTGCGCCTCGCGGTGATCGGCGCGGTGCATATCGCGCAGCCCTTGATGCAGATGGCCCGCCTGTCCGGTTATGACGCCCTGCTGGTCGACCCGCGCGAAGCCTTCGGCTCCGCCGCGCGCTTCCCCGGCGAGGCGATCAGCCATGACTGGCCGGATGAGGCGCTCGCCACCTTCGGGCTGGACGCGCGCACGGCGGTGGTCACGTTGACCCATGATCCGAAGCTGGATGACCCGGCGATCATCGCCGCGTTGAAATCGCAGGTGTTCTACCTCGGCAGTCTGGGGTCGAAAAAGACCCATGCGAAACGCGTGGAGCGGCTGACAGAGGCCGGGTTCACGCCCGACGACATCGCCCGGATTCATGCGCCGGTCGGCCTCGACATCGGGGCGAAGACACCGGCGGAGATTGCGATTGCGGTTCTCGCGGAAATCACCCTGCGCCTGCGGACGGCGCGCTGATGCGCTTCGGCCCGGTCCCCGTGGTGGAGGCGGAGGGGGCGATCCTCGCCCATTCCATCCGCACCGACAGATGCCATCTTGCCAAGGGCAGCATCCTATCGGCGGCGGACATCGCAATGCTGGCGGCGGAGGGGCTGACCACGGTGATCGTCGCGCGCCTTGGGGCGGATGACATGGCGGAGGACGCCGCCGCCGCCGCCATCGCCGATGCCCTGTTGGGCGAGGGCATGTCGCTGTCCGCGCCGTTCACTGGCCGGGTGAACATCTTTGCCGAATCTGCGGGTGTGCTGCGGGTCGATCCAGCCGTGATCGCCCGCGCCAATCAGGAAAATGAGGCGATCACGCTGGCCACCCTGCCCGATTACGCGCGCGTCGCACCACGCCAGATGCTCGCGACGGTCAAGATCATCCCCTATGCCGCCCCGGCGAAGGCGGTTGCCAGCGTCGTGCGGCACCTGCGCGGGAACGCTGCGTTGCGGTTGCATCCGCGTGTGCTGCACTTCGCGTCGATCTTCCTGACCGTCACCCCCGGCATGAAACCGTCGCTGGTGACCAAGGGCGGCGCCGCGATCGGCGCACGGCTGACTGCACTGGGGGTGCGGGTCACGGAACAGGTGGAGGTTCCGCATGACACAGACGCGCTCGCCGCCGCTCTGCCGGGGGCGACGGGGGAGATGGTGCTGATCCTCGGCGGCTCCGCCACGTCCGACCGGGATGATGTCGCGCCCGCAGCCGTCGTTGCGGCGGGCGGGCGGATCGACCGGTTCGGGATGCCGGTCGATCCCGGCAACCTTCTGTTCATCGGGTCGCTGCGGGGTCGTCCCGTCGTGGGCCTGCCCGGCTGCGCCCGGTCGCCGAAACTGAACGGCGCGGATTGGGTGCTGGAACGTCTCACCTCCGGCATCGCGGTGACCGGCGCGGATATTCAGGCGATGGGGGTTGGTGGCCTTTTGAAGGAAATTCCGTCGCGCCCACAGCCCCGCGCCGGGCGCGCCATGCCCGCCCGCCCGGTCGTCGCGGCGGTCATGCTGGCGGCGGGCAGTTCATCCCGGATGCGGGGCCGCGACAAGTTGCTGGAGGATATCGGCGGCACACCCCTGTTGCGCCGTGCCGCCGACAGGCTGACCGCATCGAAGGCAGACCATGTGATTGCCGTGCTGCGCCCCGATGATACCGCGCGCCGCGCCGCGCTGGCAGGCAGCGGCGTGACCCTGACCGAAAACCCGCTGGCGGCGGAGGGTATGGGCGCGTCGATCCGTGCAGGCATGACGGCGATCCCGGCGGAATGCGATGCCGTCATCATCGCGCTGGCCGATATGCCGGCTATCACCGCCACCGACATCGACAGCCTGATCGCCGCCTATGACGCCGAAGAAGGCCGCGAGATCATTCGCGCGGCAGGCAGGGATGGTCGCCCCGGCAACCCTGTCCTGTTCGGGCGGCGGTTTTTCGAGGTGCTGCGCATTTGCGAGGGCGACGAAGGCGCGCGTGCCATTCTGGCCGCCCACGCCGATCTTGTCAGGCTGGTGCCGCTGACGGCGGATGCGGCGCTGACCGATCTCGACACGCCGGAGGACTGGGCGGCTTGGCGCAGCCGTTCGGCGCCAGAGGCATAGCGCGGACCTTCAGCGCGCAACGTTGAGGGTCTGCGCCGTGCCACCCCGCGTCATCCGCATCGAGGTCGCGTCGATCCGTGACACCACCCATCCATCGACCACGGTGCCCTGCGTCACCCGCATGATCTGACCGTCCGGCATCCGCAACAGGGCGCGGCGGCTGACATTCGAGCCGAAGACGCCCAGCAGGTTCATTTCCTCCAGCCGGATCGCGGCTTTCAGCGTTGCCGCATTTGCGACCCCCGGCCCGGTCGGCGACCGGCGCACCGGCACCTCGACCGAATCGGGGACATCACCATCCGCCGCCGCCGCTTCTATGACAGACGCGCGCGGTTTGATGGATTTCGGGCGCGGCGTCGGGCGCGGCGCAGCCGCAACCGCCAGCGTGCTCGGCGTCATGTCGAGGTGATCGGGCCGGGCCGTCGGCAAGGGCGCGGCGGCAACCGATCCAGGGCCGGGAATATCGTCTTCGTTCACCGCAGGCGCGGCGGGACCTTTATCAGGCAGCACTGCAATCGCTTCATCATCAGGCTCCGAAACCGGCTCCGCTGATGGTATGGCTTCCGCTTCGGCGACAGCAGGCGGATCGACAGGGGCGGTGCCGCCCTCTGTATCGGGCCTTGGCACCGGGGTCAGCAAGGCGACCACCGGATCAGGTTCTGCCGACGGCGGATCCGCCGCAATGTCGTTATAGGTCAGCGGTTTGGTCAAACCGTCGAACGCCTGTGGCAGGACGGGTGCGTCCTGCGGCGGCGTTCTCGTGGCCTCCAGTGCCGCTGCCGTCACCAGATTGCGCAGACTGTCCTCCGCGCCATCCGCCGCGACAGCGATCTGTGCAGCAGGCACAGCTTCGGGGGGCACATCCGCCACCTCCGCCTGCGACGGGCCAACGGCCGTTTTCACCCATTCGGGCGGCGCTGTCCCGGCGGGCGCCGACAAGGCGGTATCAATGCGCGGGTCAGTCTGCGCCTGAACCCTGACCGGGACAAAGGGTTGTTCCTCCCCCGCCACGAGAGGGGACAAAGGCGCAGGTTCCACGATCATCGCCGATGGCTCGACAGCCGGGATATCGGCGGTCTGCACATCCGGCGCATCCGCGCCCATCGTCAGAATAGCCCACCCGATCAGGCCGATCAGGGCGGAGGCCGCGACCGCCCCCGCCACCAGAACCGAAGGGCGGGGCAGAACCGGCACCGCAGAAAAGGCCGGGCCCTTGGGAAAGGCCGCGTGGCCGTGGCGGGTCGATATCCGCCCCGGCTTGAACCCCCAGCGCCGCGCATAGGTTACGGCTTCATCGACAACCGCGCGTTCCACCGCGGAAACCCCCACACCATCGGCATGGGGTGCGTGATCGAAGCATAGATCAACAGCCGAAACCGGAGAGCGCCCCGCCAATGCCGCCGCGACGGCACGGCCACGCAACAGGCGATTGGTCCTGACAACGGATTCCGGCGCATCGAAGCTGAGCACCTGCGCATCTGGCAGCAGGATCTCGACTGCCGGATGGAATTGACCGGTCAACTTTCGCGCGGCGCGGCACAGGTTCTTCGCCTCACCGGAAAAATCCGGTGCGTCGAGCCGAACCGATTGTAACGGCACCCATAGCCCCGAAGAATCGGATGACAGAAGGGCGATGGCATCGGAACGGAACTCGAGCGCAAGCCGCATCGTCGTCTTTTGCCTGTCCGACTGTTCGTCCGATGTGGTCACAACCGGCTCTCCGCCTTGCCAGTATTGGTCATCCGATCACGCGCACAGGAAACCCGCGCCTGTCGCGGCGTCAGCATGGCCATGAAAACGGCGCGAATCAACGGGTGATTCGCGCCGCATCAACTGCCGGTCCGCAGTTTGCAGACGGATTATGCCTTGGATTTCTTCGCTTTGCCCTTGGTCGCGGTCGCAACGTCAAGCGCCTGTTCCAGATCGGCGATCAGATCGTCAGCGTCTTCGATGCCGATGGACAGGCGCACGACCTCCGGCCCGGCACCGGCGGCGACGCGCTGGTCATCGGTCAGCTGGCGGTGCGTGGTAGACGCCGAATGGATGATCAGCGACCGCGTATCGCCGAGATTGGCGACATGGCTGAAAATCTCGACCGCGTTCACCAGTTTCACGCAGGCATCATATCCGCCCTTCACCCCGAAGGTGAAGATCGCGCCCGCGCCCTTCGGCGTGAACTTCTTGGCGCGGCGGGCATAGGGGCTGTCCGCGAGGCCCGCATAGGATACGAATTCCACCTTCGGATGCTTGGCCAGCCATTCTGCAACCTTCCTGGCATTCGCCACATGCTTTTCCATTCGCAGCGACAGCGTTTCGATGCCGAGCAGGGTCTGGAACGCATTCATCGGCGCGGCGCACATGCCAAGATCGCGCAGACCGATGGCGATGCCGTGGAACGTATAGGCGAGCGGGCCGAAGGTTTCGTGAAACTTGAGGCCATGATAGGCGGGTTCGGGCTCGATCATCGACGGATGCTTGCCCGCCTTGGTCCAGTCGAAATTGCCGCTATCGACCACGATACCGCCCATCGAGGTGCCGTTGCCCGACAGGTATTTCGTCGTGGAATGCACCACCTGTGTCGCGCCCCATTCGAAGGGACGGCACAGATAGGGCGACGCCGACGTATTATCGACGATCAGCGGCAGTTGTTCCTTGTCCGCCAGCTTGCCGATCTTGTCGAGATCGGTGATGTAGCCACCCGGATTGGCGATGCTTTCGCAGAAGATCGCCTTGGTGTTCTCGTCGATCGCCTTGCGGATCGCCGACATGTCCTCGAAATCGACAAACCGGCATTCCCAGCCGAACCGCTTGAAGGTCTGGGCGAACTGCGTGACCGACCCGCCATAAAGCCGGTTCGATGCCACGAAATTGCAGCCCGGCATCATCATCGGGAACAGCGCCATGATCTGCGCCGCGTGCCCCGAAGAACAGGCCACCGCACCGACGCCGCCCTCCAGCGCCGCAACGCGTTCCTGCAACGCGCTGACGGTCGGGTTGGTCAGGCGGGAATAGATGAAGCCGAGTTCCTGAAGGTTGAACAGCGCCGCCGCGTGATCTGCATCGCGGAACACATAGGCGGTGGTCTGATAGATCGGCGTCTGGCGCGCCCCGGTGGCCGGATCAGGCGCGGCACCGGCATGGATCTGCATCGTATCGAAACCGTATTTCCGGTCGGCCATCGTCGTCTCCCAAGGATCAGCCCATTCGGGCATGAGGTTTTCTAACGTTTAACTTATCGAAGCCTAGAGGATATCCGACCGGAGTTGAAGCCACCCATCGACAATTCCCCCACCAGCCTTTGATATTCGATCTTGGGGCAGCGGTTCATCACGACCTTCACCCCTTCGGCCTCGGCCCGCGCGGCGGCGGCGGCATCCTCGACGCCGATCTGCATCCAGATGACCTTCAATCCCCGATCCAGCAGGTGTTTCAGCGCCTCGTCCACCACGGTGCCCGCTTCTTCTGATCGACGGAAGATGTCGACCATATGGATCGGATCTTCGCGTTTCGGCAGCTTCTTGAGCGACGGCGCGATCTTGCTGCCGAACAGGCTTTCGCCCTTGTAGACCGGGTTCACCGGCAGGACGCGATAGCCTTTGAGGCTGAGATAGCGACCAACATAAAAGGACGGGCGAACCGGGTTGGTGGACACGCCAACCAGCGCCACGGTCTTCACCTCGTCGAGAATCGTTTTCAGATAGATGTCGGAATAGGTCATCGGGGGATGATGCCGGGATCGCACCGCATGTCAAAACCATGTGCAACGCACGGCACAAAAAAATGCGCCCACCGAAGTGGGCGCAGTCAGAACGAGGGACAGTGAGTGGATGAAGGGAACTCAGAAAGCCGCCTTCAAAACTCATATGTGATTATAGCAGAAGTTTTGCCAGTGCGTGCTCTCAAATTTATTTCGAATTGTTACAATGCGCATTATCGCCCACGACCCAGACCGGGGGCGCATTCTAAGCTACTGATTTATCCATTATATTACAATATCTTAGGTTGACACTTTCTCTGACCGCATCGGGTCAGACACCCGATCACAACAATTTGTTCAGCGTGAAAAACCTCACATGCCGTTGACGCGACACGTTCGAACCAGGCCGTTTTGTCGCCGTCGGCAGAATCAACGGCGGCTGGCGCGGGCGACGTGCAGGGCAATTGCAGCGGCATTCGAGACGTTCAGCGACCCGAAATCGCTGACAAAGGGAATGCGCGCCAGTACATCGCAGGTCGTTCTTGTCTTGTCGCGCAGGCCCGGCCCCTCTGCCCCCAGAACCAGCCCGACCGGGCCGGTGCCTGCCGCTGCTTCGGCGATCTCCGCCTCCGCCTCGCCGTCCAGGCCGATCAGCCGATAGCCAAGGAATTTCGTCCGCTCCATCGCATCCGCCAGATTCTTCACCCGCAGATAGGGCTGGCGTTCCAGTGCGCCGGATGCCGATTTGGCGAGCGCACCAGTCTCCGGCGCCGCATGGCGCAGCGGCGCGATGACCGCGCGCGCGCCGAACACCTCCGCCGATCGCAGAATCGCGCCAACATTGTGCGGGTCGGTCAGACGGTCGAGGAACACGATCACCGGGTTCGGGTCTTCATCGGTCGGGGCGCACAGATCCTCGATCTCTCCCCAGACCAGCGGCGGGGTCAGAACAGCGGCCCCCTGATGCACCGATCCGGGGTCAAGTGGCACCGGGAACCGGCGCGAATCCGCCTCCTCCACCACTGCCCCGCAGGCCTCGATGGCATCAGCCAGCTTCAATGCTGCGTTGCGCGTCGCGACCAGCCGCACGATCTGGCGCGCCGGATTGGTCAGCGCATCGCGCACCGCGTGCAGGCCGAACAGCCACACGGGTTCCGGCCCCGATTTGCGCAGGCGGTCTTTTTCGATGGCCCAGGCGGGCTTTCTGGACGGGTGGTTGTCAGATTCGGTCATGTCGTCTGATACCGCCCCTCTTGGCGAAACGCCACGCCCCTCTGGCACCGGCGGCATTGAATGCGCCAACCACGAAACGCCCAGCGCGGCCAGCGGCCTTCCGGTGGAAGGACGCAGGGACAGCCGGATCAGGCCGAGCGACCATCAACCGGCGCGGGCATCGCTGGATCGAACCGTGGTCGTCGCGGCGAGCGCGGTAACGCGGTCGCCGAGGGGGCGACGACCGCGGGTCGATCTGACGCGTGTCAGATCGACCGGGCATGTTTCTATTACACGGCTCACGAATGCGAAACGCCACGCCCCTCTGGCACCGGCGGCGGCAGCGGGGCATAAGGTTGGACCATGTCCCGCAAAAACTATCACCACGGAAACCTGAAAACAGCACTGGTCGATGCCGTGCTGTCACTGATTTCCGAAAAAGGTCCGAACGGATTTTCCTTTGCCGAGGCGGCGCGCCGCGCGGGTGTCAGCCCCGCTGCGCCCTATCGGCATTTCAAGGACCGCGACGACCTGATCGTCGAGACCGCACGGCGAGGATACGAGCTGTTCGCAGCCCGGCTGGAGGCGGCGTGGGATGAAGGCCGCCCCTCCGCCCTTTCGGCGTTTGAACGTGTGGGCCGCGCCTATCTCGGTTTTGCCAAGGCGGAACCCGCCTATTTCGCCGCCATGTTCGAATCCGGCGTGTCACCGGAACGCGACCCAGACCTGCGCGCCGCCGCGAACCGCGCCTTCGATGCCCTGCACCGGTCCTGCGAGGCGCTGGCGCAGAAAATGCCTGCCGACCGGCGTCCGCCGATCCTGATGATGTCCTATCACATCTGGGCGCTCAGCCACGGGGTGACCGCCCTGTTCGGGCGCGGTGACGAAGCGCGCCGCCCCGCCCCGATCTCGGCGGAGGACCTGTTGGAGGCGGGCGCGGCGATCTATCTTCGCGGGCTGGGGTTCCTGCCTGAAGACTGACGCAAAACGCCTGCCTGTAATGCAGCGATTATTTGCAACATAACGCTTGACGCCGCGCCACGATCTCCCCACCTATGTAAATGTGATTAACATTAACATCCCAAGGAGGCTGATAACGTGAATAGGGTCGTTCGATGGTTAAGCTCTGCCGAGGCGTGGCTCGATGCGCGCGGCAAGGGAGCCTGGATCGCCGCGATGGTGGTGGGCTTCATTTTCGTCTGGCCGGTTGGCCTCGCAATTCTCTTCTACATGATCTGGAGTGGTCGTATGTCATGTTCCAAGCGCGGCTGGGGCCGCAGTCACCGCAATTCGCTGTCCGGCTCGACCGGCAACACGGCTTTCGATGAATATCGCGAAGAAACGCTGAAACGGCTCGAGGATGAACAATCCGCCTTTGTCGGCTTCCTCGAAAAGCTGCGGCGCGCAAAGGACAAGGCGGAATTCGATCAGTTCATCGACGACCGCAAGCGCCCGTCACCGGATGCCGGCGCAACCGCCTGAACATGGATCAGCGGCACCGCAAGGTGCCGCTGGCCCTCAGGCGAATTCCACCACGACAGCGGCATACATCACCGCCGTTGCCGTCAGCACGAACAGGTGCCAGATCGCATTCTGATAGGGCAGGTTCTGCCAGACATGAAAGATGACCCCCAGCGTATAGAGAACGCCGGACGTGGCCATCAAGGTCAGGGTCATGCCCGCAACGCTGGCATAGATGTCGTCAATCACGATGACCGCAGCCCAGCCCATGACCAGATAAAGCACCAGCGACAACATCTCGAACCGGCGCGGGAACAGGATTTTCAGCGTGATGCCGAACACAGCCGCCCCCCAGACCGCCAGCAACAGGCCGGTACCGACCATCCCACCGAGCGATATGGCCGCAAAGGGCGTGTAAGCCCCGGCGATCTTGAGATAGATCGTCGAATGATCCAGCCGCCGCAGCCAGTCCTTCGCCTGCGGCAGGGCGATCAGGTTGTAGCCCGCTGACATGCTGAACATCGCGATCAGGGTCGCGACATAGACGGTGATTGCCGCCGTATCATACCCTTCGCGGTGCAGCGCCACCATCCAGATCAGGATCGGACCGCCAATCAGCGCAAACCCGACCCCCGCAGCATGAACCACAGCATCGACAGTGACTTCTCGTGCCGAATAGGGGCGGGCGGTTTCCGGGTTGGCCATGTGAGGATAATGGGCACAAAATGCCGGATTTTGAACTGTGACCAAGCGTCATTGGTGAATTACATGTCGTGTCGGACACATGGCTACCGCTGGCCGGGTCGCCAAAGCGCGCTAAGTGCCCCGTCTCAGATGTTGTTCGATGGCACCCCGATGAAAATGCGTCGCAAAGCCGACCTTCCCACCAAGACCTGCCCTGTCTGCAACCGCCTCTTCGCATGGCGCAAGAAATGGGAACGCGATTGGGATTCAGTCATCTATTGCTCCGCCGCCTGCATCAAGGCAGGGGCATCCCAGCGCAGGCAGAGCCGTGACAAATCCGACTGAATTCGTGCCGACCCGCGCGGCTGCGCTGGCGCGGATGCAGGCCTTCGCGCCGCGCGCCGGGCGCGATTATGCGCGGCTTCGCAATTTCGATTTCGGGCCAGGGCGGCATCACCATGTCTCCGCCCTGTCGCCCTATCTCCGCCACCGCCTGATTGCCGAGGAGGACGTTCTGCGTGAGGTGCTGCGCCTTCACAGCCCGTCAGCGGCGGAAAAGTTCATTCAGGAGGTGTTCTGGCGCGGCTATTTCAAGGGCTGGCTGGAACACAACCCGGCGGTCTGGGACCGGTATCAGACCGAGGTCCGGCATGGCTTCGCGCAGATGGAAACCGACCCATCGCTCCGCCAGTCCTATCAGGATGCCTGCGCCGGGCAGACGGGGATCGACGCCTTCGACCATTGGATGACGGAGCTGACCGCCACCGGCTGGCTGCACAATCATGCGCGGATGTGGTTCGCCTCCATCTGGATATTCACGCTCCGCCTGCCTTGGGCGCTGGGTGCGGATGTCTTCTATCGGCACCTGATCGACGGCGACCCGGCATCAAACACCCTGTCCTGGCGCTGGGTCGGCGGGCTGCATACCAAGGGCAAGACATATCTGGCGCGGGCCGACAATATCGCGCAATTCACCGAGGGGCGGTTCGCGCCGAAGGGCCTGGCAAGCCATGCGGCACCGCTGGAGGAGGCCGATTTGCCATTACCACGGCCCCTCATCCATCCCGCGCCGCGCTTTCACGCGGGCCGGTTCGGCCTCCTGCTGACCGAGGATGATTGCGGGGCCGTGACGCTGCCCCTGCCCGGCACACCCAACGCCGTCGCATGGCTTGCGCCTGCCCCGCGTTCACCGCTGGAAACCGCGCCCAATGCGGCGGCCTTCACCCATGCGGCGCTTTCGAACATGGCGAAGGAAACCGGTGGCGGCGATCCCGTGCGCAAGATCGCCACAGCAGGCGACCTCATCGCGTGGGCGACGGATGCGGGCCTGAACAGCATCGTCCTCAGCGCGCCCCCCGTCGGCCCATCGCGGGATCAGATCACGGCTTTGGCCGATGCGGCGCAGGCCGCCGGGATCGCGCTGGTGCCGGTCATACGGCCCTATGACGCGCTGGTCTGGCCCCATGCCCGAAAGGGGTTCTTCGCGTTGAAAGAGAAAATTCCGAAACTGCTCGACGCGCTCGACCTGTCCGATCAGCCACGGTTGATCTGACGCCGCTGCCAGACCGCCAGAAACAGGCGGACAGACGGCACCAAGTCGAGCGCCCCGAAATCGCGTGGCTCGATGAAACCGAAACCCGCCCCCTCCCCCAGCCTGACATCCGAAGGGGCGATGGCCAGCGCGGCGGTGAACGCATAAAGCCGCTTGCGCGATGCATCCGCCACGATGCGCGCCAGCGGGCACAGGCGATCCGGCGGCACGCTGATTCCGGTCTCCTCCAGCATTTCGCGCATCGCGGCCTGTTGCAGGCTTTCGCCGTCCTCGACCTCGCCGCCGAAGAAACCCCATTTTCCGGGATGCACAGCATCCGGGTGATGATCGCGAAGCTGCAACAACACGCGCCCGGCAGGATCGACAGGGATGATGAGCGCGCCGCGATAGGCAGAATAACCGCGCCAATCGCCGATCACTTCGAAGGCCAATTCCTCATCCATCATTTCCGGTGCTTGTGCTCTTCAAGCCTCGGCATGATCTCGACGAAATTGCAGGGCTTGTGACGATAATCGAGCTGATGCGACAGGATCGCATCCCAGCCATCCTTGCACGCGCCGGGCGACCCCGGCAGCGCGAACAGGTAGGTGCCGCCCGCCACCCCGGCGCAGGCCCGCGACTGGATCGTCGATGTGCCGATCTTTACCCAGGATATCATGTGAAAAGCGACGGCAAAGCCTTCGATCTCCTTCTCATAGACCGCCTTGTGCGCCTCCACCGTCACATCGCGCCCGGTCAGGCCGGTGCCGCCGGTGGATATCACCACATCGACCGCCGGGTCCGCGATCCAGTCGCTGAGCCGCGCCGCGATCTTCTCCCGGTCATCAATGACGATGTCCCGATCGGCCAGCACATGCCCGGCATCGGTCAGCCGTTGCACCAGCACATCGCCCGACCGATCATCAGCCGCGCTGCGGGTATCTGACACGGTCAGCACCGCGATCCGCACCGGCAGGAATTCACGTTCAGTCATCGGTCTATCCTTCGATCCGGGGCGGGATGCCATCCAGCGCGGCGCGCAGCGACATGAGATCGCGCCAGCTTTTCGCCTTTTCCTGCGGGTTGCGCAAAAGATACGCGGGATGAAAGGTCATCAAAAGGGGCCGCCCGCCCGCCCGCGCCGGGCGAGACCATGTGCCCCGCTCCCGCGTGATCGCGATTGGTCGCTCCGCCAGCGCGGCGGAGGATATCTTGCCGAGGGTGACGATGATTTCCGGCGCGGCAAGTTCGATATGCCGTTCCAGAAATGCCCAGAGCATGACGGCCTCGTCGGTTGACGGGTCGCGGTTGTCCACCGGTCGCCACGGCATCACGTTGGTGATGTAGGCCGATTTGGCCGGGTCTTCCGCCCGCCGGTCAAGCCCGATGGCATGGAGCATCCGGTCGAACAGTTGGCCCGACCGCCCGACAAAGGGCTTGCCCTCCCGGTCCTCCTCCCGTCCCGGTGCCTCGCCGATGAATATCACGCGCGCCGCCGGGTTGCCATCAGCGAACACCGTGTTGCGCGCACCCTTCTTCAGGGCACAGCCATCGAATCCAGCCATCGCGGCGTGCAGATCGGAGAGCGTTCGGGCCGCCGCCGCGATCCGCCCCGCCTCGGTGATCGCCTCCCGCGCATCGCCGCCCTCCGCCGTGCCGGACGATGCGGCGCGCGCCGGGATGGGCGTCGCGGTGGGTGTGACTGTCGGCGCGGCAGGTGCAGCCACGACAGCGACGGGTGCTTTCGCCCCTTCTGCGAACCGGTCCAGCGGCGCCTCGGACAGGCATTCGTCAACGCCCGCCTCGATTTGCCACGCGAGGGCGGCCAGCAGCGCCTCCTGCTCAGTCTGGGAAATTCGGGGGGAATCTGGTCCGGGCATCATGGGCGAAGCCTAATGCGCTCGCCGTGATGCGTCCATCACCGCTGCATGGCATCCCCGATGATCGGCGGCGCGGCGTTCAGCGCCTCTATGCTGAACCCGGCGGTCGCCTTGTAATCGGCGGCAAAGGCCACCCGCTCCGCCAGCGGCATCACGTCCTCGATGTCAGCGAACACGCCGCCGCAGCGCTGGCGCACGATCTCCAGCACGTAATCCGGCCCCGCGCCCCGGTTGGCGGCGATCACCTTGGCCATGCGCGGGCGCATCTCCGCCTCATAGGCCTGCAACGCCTCCGGCCCGACGTCATGCGCCCGGAACGCCGCGCCCAGCTTGCGGGCATCGACAATGGCCTGCGAGGCACCGTTCGATCCGGTCGGATACATGATATGCGCCGCATCGCCCATCAATGTCACCCGCCCCTCGGTCCAATGCGGCAGCGGATCGCGATCGACCATCGGGTATTCATAAACGGCGGGGGCGGCGCGGATGATGTCGGGCAGATTGATCCAGCCGAAATCCCAATCTTCGAACAGACCGATGAAATCGGAAATCGGCGCTTCGCGGCTCCAGTCCTCGCGCGCCCAGCCGTGGGTCGGATCGAAGGTTTTCTCGGCGATCCAGTTGATCAACACCTTGCCATCCGCATCCGGTGCGCTGATCGGGTAGGTCACGAATTTCTGGCTGTAATCACCGATCATCGCCATCAGGTTGCGATCCGCAAAAGGCTTCATCCGGCTCGCCCCGCGCCACAGGATCGCCCCGGCCCAGATCGGCGCGCCTTCGTTGGGGAACATCTGGCGGCGAATGGCGGAATGCAGGCCATCCGCCGCGATCAGAACCGCGCCGCGCCGCGCGCCCTGATCGGTATCCAGAATCGCCTCCGCCCCTTCGGTGCGGAAGGCGCTTCCCTTTACGCCGGTTTCCACCGCATCCGGTCCGAGACGTTCCAGCACCTTGCGATACAGCATCATCTGCAATTCGCCCCGATGCACCGAATATTGCGGCCAGCGATACCCCGCCGCCTTGCCGCGCGGCTCCCGCCAGACTTCCTTGCCGTTCGCCGCAAACATCGCAAGCTCCGCCGTCGGCACACCGATGGCGGCAAGGTCGGCCTCCAGCCCCAGATCCATCAGCTCGCGCACCGCGTTGGGTTGCAGGTTGATGCCGACGCCGAGCGGTTTCACCGCGCGCACCTGCTCCACCACGCGGCAGGGGATTCCAAGCTGATGGCAGGTCAGCGCCAGCGCGAGGCCACCGATACCGGCACCGGAGATCAGGACGGTCATGCTGTTTTCCTTGCTCTTTCAGACGCATAAAGGCTTCATGCCGAAAACTGGAGGAGGAAGCATGTTTCTGCAAGATAAACTCGTCGCTGCCGCTGCCGCATCGCGCCCGGTGCGCGTCTGCCTCGTGGGGGCGGGCAAGTTCGGGTCCATGTTCCTCTCGCAGGTGCCGACGACCACGGGTCTGGTGGTATCCTGTATCGCCGATCTGCGGCCCGACGGCGCAAAGGCCGCCTGCCGGGCCGTCGGATGGTCTGACGAGCAGATCGCCGCGACGCGCTATACCGACGATGCCAAGGCAGCGATGGCATCCGATGATGTCGATGTGGTGGTGGAGGCGACGGGCAACCCCCATGCAGGCGTTCGCCATGCCCGCGCCGCCATTGCAGCGGGCAAGCATGTCGTCATGGTGAATGTGGAGGCTGACGTGCTCGCCGGGGCGGCGCTGGCGGAAGAGGCCCGCGCGGCAGGCGTGGTCTATTCGATGGCCTACGGCGACCAGCCTGCCCTGACCGCCGAAATCGTGGATTGGGCACGATCCTGCGGGTTCGATGTGGTCTGCGCCGGGAAGGGTACGAAATACCGGCCCCATTATCATCAGTCCACGCCGGAAACCGTCTGGGGCAATCTGGGATTCGACCCCGAACAGGCGCGGCGCGACGGGATGAACCCGAAGATGTTCAACTCCTTCGTCGATGGCACCAAATCATCGCTGGAAATGGCGGCCATCGCCAATGCCTGCGGGCTGACGCCGCCCTCCGACGGGCTGCTGTTTCCGCCCTGCGGGGTCGATGACCTCGCGCATATCCTCCGCCCCGCATCCGAAGGCGGGGTGCTGGAGGGCAAGGGGATGGTCGAGACGGTATCGTCGGAAGAACGCGATGGCCGTCCGGTGTTCCGTGATCTGCGCTGGGGCGTCTATGCGGTATTCGAAGCCCCGAACGACTATGCCGCCGGATGCTTTCGCCAATACGGCATGAACACCGACAAGTCCGGGCGGTATTCCGCGATGTACAAACCCTTTCACCTGATCGGGATGGAGCTGAACATCTCCATCCTCTCCGCCGCGCTGCTGCACCAGCCGACCGGAGAGACCCGCGCCTTTCGCGGCGACGTGGTCGCGACCGCCAAGCGTGACCTGAAGGCGGGGGAGACGCTGGACGGCGAAGGCGGATACTGCGTCTGGGGCAAGCTGATCCCCGCCGATGCCTCGCTGGCGCGCGGCGCGCTGCCCATCGGGCTGGCGCAGGATGTGGTGCTGACCCGCGATGTGCCACAAGGGGCCATCGTCGGTTACGCGGATGTCACGATTGCCGCCGATGATGATGTCGTCGCCTATCGCCGCGCGATGGAACAGCGCAACACGCGACCATGATCCGTGTTGACCGCACTGCCCCCGCGTGACACCCAGCCTGCACGACCCGAAGATCGGATGGAGATAACCAGATGAGCGGACTTCTGGCCTTGCTGGACGATGTGGCGGCGCTGACGCGCCTTGCGGCGACCCAACTTGACGATGTGGCCGGTCAGGCCGCGAAGGCCGGGGCAAAGGCCGCTGGCGTGGTGATCGACGATGCCGCCGTCACGCCGAAATATGTCCACGGCCTGCCCGCCGCGCGTGAGATTCCCATCGTCTATCAGATCGCGCGCGGGTCGATGTTCAACAAGCTGGTGATTCTGCTGCCCGCCGCGATGGTGCTGGATGCCTTCGCGCCCTGGCTGCTGACCCCGCTTCTGATGCTCGGCGGAGCCTATCTTTGTTTTGAGGGGGCGGAGAAGATCTATCACGCCTTCGTGCCGCATGACGATCACAAGGAAGACCTCGCCTTCGTTGATGCAGCGCATCTTGAAAAATCGCGCATCGCGGGCGCGATCAAGACCGATTTCATCCTGTCGGCTGAGATCATGACGATCTCGCTCGCCGCGATCGAAAGCGATGGCATCTGGGTCAAGGGCGGCATTCTCGCGGCGGTCGCCATCGGTATCACGATTCTCGTCTATGGCAGTGTCGCCGTTCTGGTGAAGGCGGATGATGTCGGGCTGCGGATGAGCCAGCGCGGGCATTTCCAGATCACCAGATGGCTTGGCCGCCAGATCGTGCGCGGCATGCCACTGGTGATGAACGTGATCGCGACCATCGGCACAGCCGCCATGCTCTGGGTTGGTGGCTCGATCATCGTTCACGGGCTGGAGGCGTTCGGCGTGACCGCGCCCGGCCATCTGATCCACGATGCGGCGGTTGCCGCCGGGCTGATGCTGCCGCAGGTTCAGGGCTTTGCCGAATGGTTCACCACGGCCCTGCTGGACGGTATTCTGGGGCTCGCGCTGGGGCTTGCGCTGATCCCCGTCGCGAATTTCATCATCGCGCCGCTGATGGGTGTTTTCAGCAAGAGCGCCTGATCGTATGCCCCGCCGGTGACGCCGCCGGATAGCGGCGGCCACCGGGGCAGGCGTCAGACCGTAAGCACGATCTTGCCGATATGATCGGAACTTTCCATCAGCGCATGGGCCTTCGCGGCATGATCCAGCGAGAATGTCTGCGCCATCACCGGTTTCACCTGCCCCGACACGATCAGCGGCCAGACCTTCGCGTGCAGGCTGGCGGCGATTGACGCCTTCTCCTCGATCGACCGGGGCCGCAGGGTCGATCCGGTGATCGTCAGGCGTTTCAGCATGACGGGCACGAAATTCAGGTTTACCTGAGGGCCGGTCAGAAAGGCGATCTGCACGATCCGGCCCTGATCCGCCGACAGCTTGATGTTGCGCGCGATGTATTCGCCCCCCACCATGTCGAGGATCAGGTCTGTGCCGTGCCCGGCAGTCGCCGCCTTCACCACCTCTACATAATCCGCCTCGCGGTAATTGATCGCGGCTTCTGCGCCCAATGCCTCGCAGACCTTCGCCTTGTCGGCGCCGCCGACCGTGGTGAAGACCCGCGCACCGAAGGCCTTCGCCAACTGGATTGCCGTCGTGCCGATGCCGGATGATCCGCCATGCACCAGGAACACCTCGCCCGCCTTCAGCCGCCCCCGGTCGAATACGTTGGTCCAGACCGTGAAGAACGTCTCGGGCAGTGCGGCAGCCTCGGTCATCGACAGGCCTTCAGGCACCGGCAGCGCATGATCCTGATGCGTCACCGCATATTCGGCATAGCCACCGCCGGCGAGCAGGGCGCAGACCCGGTCGCCGACCCGCCATTTGTCGACACCCGCGCCGATGGCGACCACCTCCCCCGCAGCCTCCAGCCCCGGCAGATCGGATGCACCCGGCGGCGGCGGATAGGCCCCGGCACGTTGCAGGCAATCAGGCCGGTTGACCCCGGCGGCCGCGACGCGGATCAGGATCTCGTCCGCGCGCGGCACCGGCACCGGGCGCGTGACCGGCACCAGAACGTCCGGCCCGCCGGGTTTCGAGATTTCGACGGCACGCATTTCGAGGGGCAGTTTCGTCATCTGGCTTTTCATCCCTGCAAGGCTGTGAAAGGTTCACTTCAGACCGTTATGGCGCGGAAGCGGGCCGAGCGAAACCCGCCAAGGCATGAATAAGAGGGACGAGACAAATGACAAAAACAGCACTCATCACCGGCGCGGGCAGCGGCATCGGGCGGGCGACCGCGCTGGCCCTCGCGGCACGCGGCTGGCAGTTGACGCTGGTCGGGCGGCGCGCGGATGCGTTGGTCGAAACGGCGGCGCTGGCAGCGGGGGAGCCGCTGGTCGCAACCGGCGATATCGCGGTGCCCAATGATGTGGACCGGATCTTTGCGGAATCAGCCGCCAGATGGGGGCGGCTCGACCTTCTGTTCAACAATGCCGGGCGCGGATCGCCGCCGCTGGATATCGACGAGACGCCGCTTGACGAATGGTATGGCGTCATCAATGCCAACCTGCACGGATCATTCCTTTGCGCCCGCGCGGCCTTCGCGCAGATGAAAGGGCAAGATCCGAAGGGCGGGCGGATCATCAACAACGGCTCCATCTCCGCCTATGCGCCGCGTCCCGGATCGGTGCCCTACACCGTGTCGAAACATGCCATTACCGGACTGACCAAGACCCTGTCGCTGGATGGCCGCAAGCATGACATCAGCGTCGGCCAGATCGACATCGGCAATGCGCTGACAGAAATGGCCCAGAAGATGACGCAGGGCGTGCCGCAGGCTGATGGATCCATCAAGGTGGAGGCGGTGATGGACCCCGACCACGTTGCCGAATCCGTGGTGCACATGGCGGAGTTTCCACTGGAAACCAATGTTCAGTTCATGACCATCATGGCAAGCAAGATGCCCTATGTCGGGCGCGGCTGAGGCCCGCCGCGCCGAACCATACGGGAGGCGGTAGGCGCGCCGTGGCGCTTTTGTCATCGCCGCCTGGGCGCAGTGTACCGGTCACAAGATTTGCCTTGATCTGCCGCAAAACTGCACATACAGCGCCGCGCATCAGCCACATTTCTTCACGATCTGTAGGGCTGTGGCCGCGAGATTGCCGAGGTGTTTTTCCGGTAATGGCGCGGTGTGAACAGGAGTTTTGAAATGTCTGAAGAGACTTCGGGTAAGGGCGCCCGCACCACCGGCGCAAGCCTCTATTCCCATGCGGACTGGATCGCCGCGATGAAGGCCCGGCCAGAAACCGATCAGCCGAAATCCGCTGCCTGCCAGATCGACCTCGCGGGCGACACGGTGCCCGCAGCGGCACCCATCGCCGCGCGCCGCTGAGGGGTCAGTCCTTCGCGGGGCGCGCTCCGGCAACCTGTTCCCCAGACTAAGCGCCCATCTCCGCCGCAATCTCCGCCCGCGACTTGCGTGACCGTTCGGTTGCGGATTTCAATTGGCCGCAGGCGGCCATGATGTCCTGCCCGCGCGGCGTGCGCACAGGCGAGGCGTATCCGGCGCGGTTCACGATATCGGCGAAGGCTTCGATCCGGTCCCAGTCCGACCGCTCATAGGGCGATCCGGGCCAGGGGTTGAACGGGATCAGGTTGATCTTGGCAGGGATGCCCGAGATCAGCTTGACCAGCCGCCGCGCATCCGCGTCGCTGTCATTCACGTCCTTCAGCATGACATATTCGAATGTGATCCGCTCCGCATTCGACAGGCGCGGGTAATTGCGGCACGCGTCCAGCAGTTTGGCGATGTTCCATTTCTTGTTGATCGGCACCAGCTTGTCGCGCACCTCGTCGGTGGTGGCGTGAAAGCTGATCGCCAGCATGCAGCCGATTTCAAGCCCGGCACGCTCGATCTCCGGCACCACGCCCGATGTCGACAGGGTGATGCGGCGGCGCGACAGGCTCAGCCCCTCGTTATCCATCGCGATCTTCATCGCATCCCGCACATTGTCGGTATTATAAAGCGGCTCTCCCATCCCCATCAGGACGATGTTGGACAGCAGGCGCTTTTGCGCGGCGTCGTGCCCCCATTCGGCAAGATCGTCGCGGCAGATCAGGATCTGGCCGACGATTTCCGCCGACGACAGGTTACGCACCAGTTGCTGTGTGCCGGTGTGGCAGAAGGAACAGGTCAGGGTGCAGCCGACCTGCGACGACACACAGAGCGTGCCGCGATCCTCCTCCGGGATATAGACCGCCTCCACCTCGTGGCCGCCATCAATCCGCAGCAGATATTTGCGGGTGCCGTCCTCAGACACCTGCCGCGTCACGATTTCGGGCCGCTCGATGCGGAAATGCTCGGCGATCAGGGCGCGGTAATCCTTCGACAGGCTGGTCATGTCGGCGGCGTCGGTCACGCCTTTCTGATACAGCCAGCCCCAGATCTGCCCGGCGCGCATATTGGCCTGCTTGTCGGGCGTGCCCGCTGCGATCAGCGCCGCGCGCATCGCCTCGCGCGGCATTCCGATCAGGTTCGGCTTCAACCCCTTGGTGCCGATGCGCGGCAGCACCCGTGCATCCGGTGTGATCGGCGCGGCCTCTGCGGCGGTGTGGTCTGCCATGTCTCAGGATCCTTCCGGAACGAAAAGCGCCCCCTGCGCAGGTCGCAGGAGGCGCTGTCTATACCATGAATGCGCGTCAATTACAGAGAGAGCGCGCCTCGTCCAGTGCGGCGGTGAAGCCGAGCAGCGAAAAACTGTCGGTCGTGACCGTGCCCCGGCTCGACTGGCCCTTCAGAACCGCTGTCGTGCCGCGCTTCATTGCCGCAACGAATTCATCGTCCTTGGTGGCGCTGTCCGTCCACGCGCCTTCGCCATCGGTGAAAAGCTCGAACTTGCTGTTACCGACTTCGGCGTCGACCGAGCTGCCGGGTTTGAACGGATAGCCCGCGATCAGCGACACCTCGTTCTTCACCCGTGCGCCGGGGCGGATCGCCACCATCAGGAAAATGTCGCCGCGCCGCACATCGACCGGCTTGCCGCCCCGCGTCGCGGTTGATGTGGTCGGCTGCGAGACGATCCAGCATTGCCGATCCGCCGCCGCCCCTTGCTGAAAGATGCTCCAGTCGCGTTTCGCGCTGACCGCTTCGGTGGTTTGCGCTGTCGCCGCAAACGGCACCATGCCGAACGCTGCGATACCGAGGGCGAACACCGCCGCCTGACCGAGCTTGATCCCGTGGTTCAAAATGCCTGTTCCTGCTCGTTTTGCCATATCCGCTCTCCGCCTGAACACCGACAGGGCCTAGATGCCCCTTTTTCTGACCGTTCAATATGAATAATATCCCGAAAACAAGGTTGGATACCAGTGTCGATGCCGCGATTCCCGTCACGGCAGTCCCGAAAGTCAGCCGCCCCGCAGGTTCAGCGGCGGACAGCATCGTCAGATCGGACTCAGTCGTAGTGACGCCAGACAATCAGATGGACAGCGGCGCAGCGTCCCTCGCCCCGGCGACGGACGAGGCCCTGTTGCTGCGCATCGCCCGCCATCGGGACAAGGCCGCCTTCGAGGTTTTGTTCACCCGCTATGCAGGGCGGATTCGGGGTGTCCTGATGAAAATCGGCACACCGCCAGATGTCGCCGACGAGGCCGCGCAGGAAACCATGCTTGCGGTCTGGCGGCGCGCCGAAAGCTATGATCCCGCAAGGGCCCCTGCTTCGGCCTGGATATTCACCATCGCGCGCAACCGGCGAATCGACATGATCCGCAAGAGCCGCCGCCCGCAGCCGGACCCGGATGACCCGCTGTTCCAGCCGGAGCCGCCCGCCGCCGCCGATGCGGAGGTCGTCGCCGCCGAACGCGATGCCGCTCTCCGCGCCGCCATCGCCGATCTGTCGGAGCCGCAGCGCGAGGTGATCCGCCTTGCGTTTTTTGCCGGGCTGAGCCACCCGGAAATCGCGCTCCAGACTGGCGCTCCGCTCGGCACTGTGAAATCAAGGCTGCGACTGGCGGCGGATCGGCTGCGGGTCGCGCTGGGGGCGGGTTTTGGCAAAGGACTGTTCGATGAATGATGTGACGATGACCCGCAATCCGGTTCTAGCAATCCGCAGCCGCGCGGGATTTCCCGAAGGCGTCCACACCGGCCGCGTGGCCATTGTCGATGGGCGCAGCGGCGGCGACGGGCTGGCCTTCGCGCTCGGCGATGTCGCCACGGCGTTTCTGCCCCGATCATCCTGCAAGATCCTTCAGGCCATGCCGATGGTCGAAAGCGGGGCCGCCGATGCCGCGCGCCTGACGCCGCAGCGGCTCGCGCTGTCCTGCGCCTCGCATCAGGGATCGACCGCCCATGCCGGGCTGGCGGAAAAATGGCTGGGCGAAATGGGTCTGTCGGAGGCTGACCTGATGTGCGGCATTCAGACCCCCGCCGACGCCGCCACCCGCGATGCGCTGGCCCTGTCGGGCGCGGAGCCGACGCAGCTTCACAACAACTGTTCCGGCAAGCATACCGGGTTCCTGTGTCAGGCCCGCCATATCGGCGCGCCCATCGCGGGTTATGTCGACCGGGACCATGCCATCCAGCACGGCATCGCCGCCGCCACGGCGGAAATGGCGGGGGAAGATCTGGCAGGATTCGCCATCGATGGATGTTCCGCCCCGAATTTTGCCCTGTCTCTGACCGGCCTTGCGCGGGCGATGGCACGGATCGCCGCTGCCGAAACCGCCCTGGCCGGCGCGCGCCGCGATGCGGCGATCCGACTGCGTCAGGCGATGGCCACGCATCCGTTCGAGGTCGCGGGCGAGGGCCGGTGCTGCACCGATCTGATGCGCGCCGGGGCGGGCCGGGTTGTGGTCAAGACCGGTGCCGAGGGGTCCTTCACCGGAATCGTGCCGGATCATGGCATCGGCATCGCGCTGAAGATCGACGATGGCAACACCGAAGCCGCCGAAAGCGCGATGACCGGCCTTCTGGTCGCGCTCGGTGTGCTGGATGGCGCCGACCCGCTCGTCGCGAAATGGCTGCACCCGGTTACCACCAACCGGCGCGGCACGGTCTGCGGCGGCAGCGCGCCGACCGCTGCGATCACCGGCGTCAAACTGTCCTGACGATCAGCGGATCGGCGGCGCGCTCGTCTTCGCGCCGACCTGCCGTTCGCGCAGCCAGATGAACAGGCCGCTGCCGACGATGATCAACGTGCCGATCAGGGTCCAGATCACCGGCGGCTGGTGAAAGATCAGCCAGCTTGCCGTCGACATGTAGACGATGTGCACATAGGTCAGCGGCGCGAGCACCGAGGCCCCGGCATAGCGATGCGCCAGCGTGAAAAGCTGATGGCCCAGCCAGCCGAAAAACCCGATGGACACGAAAAAGGCCCATGTGATCGGATCCGTTGGCCACTCCCAGTTGGTCAGCGCGAAGGGCGCGACCGCAATCAGCGGCACGAGCGCGGCCCAGAACTGCATCGTATCCGGGCTTTCCTCCCCCGCCAGTTGTCGGGTGATGAGCGTATAGACCGATGTCACCGTCGGCGGGATGCAGGATACCAGCATGGCCCAGTGAAATTCCGCGCCCCAGGGCCGGGTGATGACCAGGACCCCGACCAGCCCCAGCACGATAGCGGCCCAGCGGCGCGGACCGACGCTTTCGCGCAGGACCAGCGCCGATAACGCCGTCACCAACAAGGGCGAGACGAAAAAGATGGAGGTCGTGACGGTCAGCGGCAGATACTGCAACGCGATGAAGTTCGACGCCGTGCCGCACAACAGCATGAACCCCCGCACCAGCGTCAGGCTTGGCCGGTTCATCCGCCACAGCGCCGATCCCTGCGAGGGCAGGAACAGCGCCACCACCAGCACCAGATGGCCGACATAGCGCACGAACACGACTTCACCGACGGGAATGCCCGCCTGCACCATCCATTTGGCCGAAATGTCGATGCAGGCAAAGCACAGATAGACGAGCAGGATGATGATGACCGCAAGGCGCGGCTTATCCTCCCGGTCCCGTATCATGCCCGCTGCGCGCCGCGCCCGTCCGCCTGCTTCATTTGCGGATATCGTCCTCAAGGAACCAGCGGATGTTGTTCTCGAACCCGCTGTCCTGATGGAACCCGAGCCGAAGCGCCTTCGCCGGGTTCAGATAGGCCCGCCAGCCATCGCAGATCTTCTGCACGAACGGGTCCGGGTTCCATGTGATGCGCCCGGCGGCATTGGTGCCAGCAACAGTGGTCATCGCATCGACCATCTCGCGCACCGTGTTGGTCTGGCCCGGAATGGCGAGGCAGCGGTTCTGCCCCCAATCCGCCTCTGGCACCTCCGCCGCGTGGACGAGGTTCGCGACCACGGTGCGGGGGGCCGAATTCCAGATCGGATAATCCTCGGAAACGGGGCAATTGGCCGTCTCGCCCTGCAGGGGTTCGCGAAAGATCGACGACATGAAGGATGACGCCGCCGCGTTCGGCTTGCCGGGCCGCACAGTCACTGTCGGCAGGCGCAGCCCGCGCCCGTCGATGAATCCCTTGCGGCTGTAATCCGTCACCAGCAATTCACCGGCGGCCTTTTGCGCGCCATAAGATGTCTGCGGGTTGAGGATCGTCCAATCCTCGATCATGTCTGGGATTTCGCCGCCATAGACGGCGACCGACGAGGTATAGACGAGGATCGGCCTGTTGCCCGCCGCGCGCATCGCCTCCAGCAGATTGATTGTGCCCATCAGGTTGACGCGCAGGCCAATATCGAACTCCGCCTCCGCCTGCCCAGACACAACGGCGGCGAGGTGAAAGATGCAATCGGGCGGGGTTGCGAAGGCTGCATCGACGGCAGCGCGGTCACCGATGTCGAGCGCAAGTCCCTCGACCGGGAACCCAGCCTCCACCGGTGCGGGCGCGAACAGGTCAGCCTGGATCAGATGGCTGATCGGCTCCCCCCGAATCTCTCCCTTTGCCGCCAGCGCCCGCGCCAGCTTGACCCCCAGAAACCCGCCACCACCAGTAATCAGAACCCGCATAGCCGTCTCCCCAAGAATTTAATACGTCGCCCGGCCGCCCGAGATGTCGAAGACGCCCGCCGTCTCGAAGCTGTTCTCTTCCGATGACAGCCAGCAGACCAGCGAGGCGATTTCCTCAACCTTCACGAAGCGGCCCCGTGGGACCTTGGACAGCATGTAATCGATATGCTCCTGCTTCATCTGATCGAAGATCGCGGTGCGGGCGGCGGCGGGGGTGATGCAGTTGACGGCGACATTCGTGCCCGCCAATTCCTTGCCCATCGACTTGGTCAGCGCAATCACCCCGGCCTTGGATGCGGAATAGGCGGAGGCGTTTGGGTTCCCCTCCTTGCCCGCGATGGACGCGATGTTGACGATACGGCCATAGCTTGCGGCTTGCATCAGCGGTCCGATGGCCTTGCAGCAATAGAAGGTGCCGTTGAGGTTCAGGTTGATGACCCGGCTCCATTCATCCACGTCATAGTCGGCGACCGTGGCATTCGCCCCGGCGATGCCGGCGCTGTTCACCAGAATGTCGATGCCACCCATTTCGGCATGGGTGCGGGCGGTGGCGGACTGCACGTCCTGCCAGTTCGATATATCGGGGTTCACATGTTGCGCCCCCGTCGCCTCGCACATCGCCTCTGCCAGCGCGCGGTCGCGGTCCCAGATCGTGACCGTCGCGCCGCTGGCGATGAACCGCTCGGCAATCGCCCGACCGATGCCCTGCGCGCCGCCAGTTACGACGGCGCGGCGCCCTTTCAAGTCGAAATCAATCACAGCGACCACCCGCCGTCGATCACATGCGCCTGCCCGGTAAAGAAGCTGGATTCGTCGGAGGCGAGATAAACTGCGAGTTTCGCCATCTCTTCCGGCCCCGCCAGACGGCCCATCGGCTGGCGCGCAACGAAATCCTTCATTGCCTTTTCGTAATCGCCTGTGGCTCGCAGGCGGTCATGCAGCGACGGCGTGTCCACCGTGCCGGGGCAGATCACGTTCACCCGGATGCCCTGTGTGATGTAATCGCGCGCAACCGCCTTCGACAGGCCCTCGATGGCGGCCTTGGTGGCGCAATAGACGGTGCGGTTCGGCGCGCCGACATGAACACCAGCGGCGGAGCCGATGTTGACGATGGAACCGCCGCCACGTTCCAGCATCCCCGGAATGACGGCTTTCATCACGCGGAACTGCGATTTGACGTTCAGGTCGAATGCAAAATCCCATTCTTCCTCCGTCGCGTCCAGAATCGTCCCCGCATGGACGAAGCCTGCGGCATTCAGCACGATGTCCGGCTGCGCCCGCGCGACCCCTGCCGCGATGGATGCCGGGTCGAGCGCGTTGAGCGCGAAAGTCTCGCCGCCCGTGAAGCTCGACAGAACATCGGTGTTCACGTCGGTCGCGAACACCTCCGCCCCCTCCGCCGCAAACGCCTCGGCGCAGGCGCGCCCGATGCCCTGTGCCGCTGCCGTAACCAATGCGCGTTTTCCCTTGAGCCGCATCTGCGTGCCTCCCGTTATGATTGCTTTCACAATGGATAGCGGGAGGTTTCGGGATCGGGAAGGGAATTGCGGGAAAACCGGATAATTTCGAAATTACGCCGCCCGCTCCCGCCGCGCCGCCTCGATCCATTCCCAGACCCGCACTGGCGTCATCGGCATATCGACATGTGCCACACCCAGCGTCGCAAGCGCATCCAGCCCGGCATTGGTCACGGCGGCGAGCGCACCAACCGTGCCCGCCTCGCCGCAGCCCTTCATGCCGATCGGGTTCGCGGTGGACGGCGTCCCCTCATGGCTGAAAGCGATCATCGGCGCATCGGATGCACGCGGCATGGCGTAATCCATAAAGCTGGTCGCGAGCGGCTGCCCATCCGCGTCATAGGCAACATGTTCGGTGATGGCCTGACCGATGCCCTGCACCACACCGCCATGAATCTGGCCCTGCACCAGCATCGGGTTCATCAACACGCCAAAATCGTCGGTGACGGTATAGCGGACGACCTGCATGACGCCGGTTTCGGGGTCTACCTCCACCTCCGCCACATGACAGCCATTGGGGAAGGACCGCCCCGGCACCTCGTTTTCGCCCTGATGGTCAAGAAGATCATGCCTGCCTTCCGCCCGCGCACGGCCCGCGAGCGTCACCAGATCGACCGACCGGTCAGTCCCGGCGATGCGGAACGCACCATCCTCGAACACCAGATCGGCCATCGACACCTCCAGTTCATCCTCCGCCAGCGGACGGAACGCGTCGATCATCGTGTCCGCCACGTAATTGATCGCATTGCCCTGCATGGTGACGGAGCGGGACCCACCCGTGCCGCCGCCTTTCGGCACCAGATCGCTGTCGCCCTGGATCATCCGGATTTTCTCGAAGGGCACGCCGCTGCGGGAATGGAGGATCTGTGCAAACACCGTCTCGTGCCCCTGCCCGGTCGATTGCGTGCCGACATAAAGTTCGATCCCACCATCCTCGGCAAAGGCGATGCGGGCGGTTTCGGTCTGCTGACCGAGGATGCTTTCGACATAGAACGCGATCCCGATCCCCAGCGCCTTGCCGCGCGCCATTGCCGCCTCGCGCCGCGCCGGAAAAGTCTCCACCTCCGCCTCCGACAGTGCGCGGGTCATCACCCGGTCGTAATCGCCGACGTCATAAGTCTCGCCCGCTGCCGTGACATAGGGAAATTCGCGGATGAAGTTGCGGCGGCGGAGTTCCGCCGGGTCGATCTTCAACTCTCGGGCCGCATGGTCCATCAACCGCTCCAGCGCATAGATCTGTTCGGGGCGGCCCGCACCGCGATAGGCATCGACGGGCGTGGTGTTGGAACAGGCACCTTTGACGTTCATGAAAACCGTCTGCACATCATAGGCCCCGGTCAGGACCTTTTGCGCCAGAACGGTCGGGATGTATTGGCCATTGGGCGCGCAATAGGCGCCCATGCCCGCAACGCAATCGAACCGCAGGGCGGTCAGTTTCAGGTCGGCATCGAACGCGGCCTGACAGGTGGTGTAATGGTCGCGTCCCATGCTGTCGGTCAGCGCCCCTTCGACCCGGTCGGAGGCCCAGAGGATCGGCTGGCCGATCTGCATCGCCGCCCCCGCCAGCGCAAGGTATTCGGGATAGAGAAACGCCTTGGTGCCAAAGCCGCCGCCCACATCCGGGTGCATGACATGCACCGCCTCGGGCGCAAGGCCCAGCTTGGCGGCAAGCTGCGCTTTCGCGCCCCACGGCCCCTGCCCGCCAAATGTCACATGCAGCCGCGCGCCATCCCAATGGGCAAGGCAGTTGCGGGTTTCCATCGCATGGGCGACGACCTTGTTGTCGATGATGTCGACCGAAACCTTGTGCGCGGCGGCGGCGAAGGCGGCATCGGTCGCGGCCTCGTCTCCGAACGCCCAGTCGAAGACAAGGTTGCCGGGGGCGGTTGCATGGATTTCGGGCGCACCGGCACGCAGCGCGACATCGGTATCGGACACAACCGGAAGATCGCTGTAATCGACCTCGATCAGTTCCACTGCATCGCGGGCGGCCTCCACAGTCGAAGCGATGACCAGTGCGACCGCCTCGCCGACATGGCGAACTCGATCGACCGCAACGTTTGGACGATGGATCTTGGCGCCCATCGTCCCATCACGGTTCTGCACCGCGCCGTGGTCGATGGAATTGTCCATCAGCGCATCGAGGTCGGCCCCGGTATAGACCCCAAGCACCCCCGGCGCGGCCTTCGCGGCCGCCGTGTCGATGGATGCGATATCCGCATGGGCAACAGGTGATCGCAGGAACACCGCGCGCGCCGTCGCCGGATCGGCGATGTCCTCGCCATATTTCCCCTCACCGCGCAGAAAACGTTGATCCTCAACCCGGCGGACGGGCTGGCTGATGCCGAATTTGCTCATGGGGATGGCTCCTGACAGGCGTGGTGGCGGCGACGATACGGGCAATGATGTGCCATCGACAAGATGGAGGGGAAAGGCCACGCGGCAAGGGCACAACTGCTGCTGCAAAGCCCTGCCGTCCCGGCCCCGAGCCGGAACCTCGCGCGCCAAACTCCACACGCGGTCGCGCAAGTTTCCCGCTTGCGCGGGAATGCCAGCGACTTTGGCGCGCGCAGCGGGTCACGCATTTGCACTTGTTCAACCCTCCCGCGCCGCCATATTAGGGTCAGCCTCACAATCATCAAAGGCCCCGCACGTGCCGCGCAAGATGACGTCATGGTTCCTGTTCGAAGCCGCGATCATGAAGGATCTGCGGCCGATCATGATCGTCTGGCTTTCGCTGACGGCTGTGGTGATCGCCTATGCGCTCGGCTTTGCCGGATTGCCTGCGCTGACCGTTCTGGCCGCCGTTCTGGCCGGTTGGGTGACGTGGGGGTTTGTCGAGTATCACCTCCACCGACGCGGTATGCACTGGCGGCCTGAGGATGAAAAACTGCACATGATGCGCGAAAACCTCCTCGCCCATGACAATCACCATCGCAAACCCAGCAACCCGAACGACACCTATGTGATGCCGGTGCATTTCGCCCCGGCGATCATCATCACGCTGGCGCTGATTTCCGCCCTGATCGTGCCGCTGGCGCTGTCTGCATGTTTCTACCTCGGGATCGGGATCGGATATGTGTCTTACGAACTGGTCCATTATGCCTGCCATCGGTGCCGCATGGATGGCCCGATTGGCACAAGGCTGAAACAGCACCATGCCCTGCATCATTTCCGTGACGATGATGCGAATTTCGGCGTTACAACAACGGTCTGGGATCAGGTGTTCCGCACGTTCAAGACGATGGACATGGTCACCAACCCGCGCGGACCCGCAGCGCAGACCGCGAACCTGCCCAAACGCGGCTGACCCATCAGGGTTTCAGATCGACCCGAAATGTCTGCGCGGCCCAGCCATGCACATTGTCACGCGCTTCGATCATGACCGCGCCGACATCTTCGGGGATCGCGACCCCCGACAGCGACCTTGTGAACGGCTGCTCCGTCTCATGCGGATGCAGCAGGATACGTTCCCCCAGAACCGCGCCGTCCGGGCCGACCACACGCCACGCGTCCGCGTAATGGTCCCACCCGGTGTCATCATGGCGCAGCGTCACGCTGAAGGTCCAGCCCTGCCCGGATCTCGTGGCCTCCGCCGCCACAATCTCCACCTCGCCCGCACGGGCGGCGGGGGCGACCAGAAGCACGAGGCATACCAAAGTCATCATTCGCTGTATCATCCGCCCCACATATCACGGCCTGTCGGGTGACATATTCACATTCCTGTTGGGCTGCGGCGCGCGCGACGCTGGCAATCCCACCGCCAGAGGGATAAGAGCGGCGCGCCATTCCTATTATCGGAGATCGGGAGACATGGGCTACAGAATCGCCGTTGTCGGTGCCACGGGCAATGTGGGCCGCGAAATGCTGAACATCCTCGCCGAGCGGGAATTCCCCGCCGACGAAATCGTCGCGCTTGCCAGCCGCAAGTCGATGGGCACCGAATGCAGCTATGGCGACCGAACGCTCAAAACCCTCGACCTCGACACCTTCGACTTTACCGGCTTCGACATCGCCCTGTTTGCCATCGGGTCCGAGGCGACCAAGAAATACGCCCCGAAGGCCGCAAAGGCGGGCTGCGTGGTGATCGATAACTCGTCGCTTTACCGCTATGACCCCGATGTGCCGCTGATCGTGCCGGAGGTGAACCCCGACGCGGTGCTCGGCTATTCCAAGAAGAACATCATCGCGAACCCCAACTGCTCCACCGCGCAGATGGTGGTGGCGCTGAAGCCGCTGCACGACCGCGCGACCATCAGGCGCGTCGTCGTCTCGACCTACCAGTCGGTGTCGGGCGCGGGCAAGGAAGGCATGGATGAATTGTGGCTTCAGACCAAGGGCATGTATGTGCCGGGTCAGGAATATGAATCGAAGAAATTCACCAAGCAGATCGCCTTCAACGTGATCCCGCATATCGACGTGTTCATGGAAGACGGGTCCACCAAGGAAGAATGGAAGATGGCGGCAGAGACGAAGAAGATCGTCGATTCCAAGATCAAGGTCCACGCCACCTGTGTCCGCGTGCCGGTCTTCGTCGGCCATTCGGAAGCCGTGAACATCGAGTTCGAGGAAGAACTGGATGAGGACGAAGCCCGCGATATCCTGCGCGAGGCACCGGGCGTCATGGTGATCGACAAGCGCGAGAACGGCGGCTACATCACGCCCGTCGAATGCGTCGGTGACTATGCGACCTATATCAGCCGCATCCGCACCGATCCGACGCAGGACAACACGCTGAGCCTCTGGTGCGTATCGGACAACCTCCGCAAGGGCGCCGCGCTGAATGCGGTGCAGATCGCGGAGCTGCTCGGGCGGCGGTGCCTGAAAAAGGGCTGATCGGTCCGTTCCACCCGGCCCCCGAAATTGTCGTCCCCGCGCAAGCGGGGAGCTCCATGCACAGGATTTGTCCCTGCCCCCCCGGTCGTCCCGGCCCTGAGCCGGGACCTCGACCCACCCATGCGCCGCGCTTCGTTCATCGGGGTCCCGGCGCAAGGCCGGGACAGCGGGGTGATGGGGCGGTGCACTGTGGTGGGCGTCGTCGTTGCCTTGGCCGCGCCCGGTGCCCGCTTGCGCGGCGACGATAAGATGAGCGGCAGCGCCTGAACCTCCGTCGTCCCGGCTCTGAGCCGGGACCTCGACCCACCATGCACTGCGCTTCATTCATCGGGGTCCCGGCGCAAGGCCGGGACAGCGGGGTGATGGTGCAGTGCGTCGTCGCGATGGCCGCCTACGGCTGCACCCGATCCCCACCTGCACGGGGATGACAAGATGAACGGCAGGCAAGATTCAGCGCGCGTGAAAACGCCCCCTTACCCCATCGTCAGCACGACCTTGCCCATCGCCCGACGCTCCGCCAGATCGTCATAGGCCTTCACGAAATCCGCCAGAGGATAGGCGGCGGAGATGCGGGGGTTGATGCGGCCATCCGCGAACATGGCGAGGAATTCGCCGGTGTTCTGGCGGTGCTTTTCAGGATTGCGCGCGAGCCACTGGCCCCAGAACACACCCCGCACGTCGGCGGATTTCAGCAGCGTCAGGTTCAGCGGCAGGCGCGGGATGTCGCCGCCCGCGAAGCCGACGACCAGATAGCGCCCCTCCCATCCCAGCGACCGGAAGGCAGGTTCCGCAAGGCTGTCGCCGACCGGGTCATAGACCACATCGACGCCGCCGCCGGACAGCTTGCGCACCGCTTCCTTAATGTCTTCCTTCGCGTAGTTGACTACCATATCCGCGCCATGCGCCTTGCAGACCTCCAGCTTTTCGTCCGAGCTTGCCCCGGCGATCACCGTCGCGCCCATCGCCTTGCCAAGTTCCACCGCCGCGAGGCCGACACCGCCCGCCGCGCCGAGCACGAACAGCGTCTCGCCGGGTTTCAGCGCGGCGCGGTCCTTCAACGCGTGATAAGACGTGCCATAGACGAGGTTGATGGCGCTGGCCTGTTCGAACGACATGCCATCGGGCACCGGAAAAAGAAGCTGCGCAGGCACCACCGCCTCCTCGGCGAAGGCCCCGTGCATGGACCCGAAGAACACCCGATCACCGATCGCGAAGCCGGTCACACCCTCGCCGAGTTCTGCCACCACGCCGGAACATTCGGAACCGGGGATGAACGGAAAGGGCGGTTTCACCTGATACTTGCCCTCGACGATCAGGATATCGGGGAAGTTCACACCGGCGGCACGGACCGAGACGCGGACATGGCCCGGCTTCATCGCCGGGGCGTCGACATCCTTCACCTTGTGGGTGTTGTAGGGGCCGAAGGCTTCGCAGATCAGGGCTTTCATCGGGGTTTCCTCTTGCAGCATTGTTGGCGCACAGAAAGGCCGAAGCGGCAGGGTTTGGCAACCCGGTGCCGCGCGGCGTCTGGCCTTGACCTTGCGTCGCGGCTTGCGCCACGTTCGGCCAACACAAACGCGCGGGAAAGCGGGAGGGGGGTTGCATGTCGGTTCTTGTCATCACCGGGGGATCGCGCGGCATTGGCCGGGCGGTGGTCATGGGGGCCGCAGCGCGCGGCTGGTCGGTCGCGTTTTCTTTTGTCTCGGATGCAAGTGCGGCGGAGGCGACGGTTGCCGGGGCGCAGGCGCTCGGCATCGACTGCCGGTCCTTGCAGGGCGACGCGCGGGACGAGGCGCATCTGGCGGCCCTGTTCGACCTGGGCGCGACGCTCGGCACCGTCGACAAATGCGTGGTCAATGCCGGGATCGTCGGCCCGGCTTCGACGCTGGCGGACATGAAAGCGGATCGGATCCGGCAGGTGGTGGATGTGAACGTCACCGGTGCCCTGCTGACCGCGCGGGAGGCGGCGCGGCGGATGCCGGTCACGCGGGGCGGCGCGGGCGGGTCGGTCGTGCTGCTGTCATCGGCGGCGGCGCGGATCGGCGGCGGTAACATCTTTGTCGATTACGGTGCCACGAAGGGCGCGATGGATACGCTGGCGCGGGGTCTGGCGATCGAACTTGCGCCTTCCGTCCGCGTCAACGCGGTGCGGCCGGGGATCATCGACACAGATATTCACGCCGCAGCCGGGTTGCCGAACCGGGTGGCGGATATCGGCCATGAACAGCCCCTCGGGCGGGCCGGGACCGCCGAGGAAACCGCCGCCGCGATCCTCTGGCTCCTGTCGGATGATGCATCTTACGTCACCGGCACCCATATTGACGTTGCGGGGGGCAGATAACGCAAATTCCGCCTCCTTTTCGCCGCGAGACCGGATATAATGGCATGATGAAACAGATTGCCCTTCTTCTGTCTGCCCTGCTGCTGGCCGCCTGTGCCGGGGGCACAGCACAGTTGTCAGCCGACCAATGCGCCGCCGACTGGGGCAATGTCGGCTATGCCGACGGAGCCGATGGCGCACCGCTGAGCAAGCTGGCACAGTATCGGGCCGCCTGCGCCCGGTCGGGCGCTGCGCTGACACTGGCGGACGAGGCCGACTGGCAGGCCGGACGGCGGAACGGGCTTGGCGCTTTCTGCGCCGCCCCCGATGCATCACTGACGGACAGCCAGATCGCATCGCGCCCGCAGCTTTGCGCATCGCAGGTTGCCGCCAATGACCGCGTTTATGACGACAACGCGCCGGTCTATGATCGCGCCGGTGCGCCCGACGATCCCTATGACAGATCCTATGACTATCGTGGCCCGCGCATTTCGCCGTTCCTCAGCGTCGGGTTCGGCAGCGGTGGCACAAGGATCGGCGGCGGTGTGGGAATCGGCCTCGGCCTGTTCAATCTTGGTTTCTATTACTGACACAACCGCGATGGCCGGGTTCCGGGCCTTGCATAGGCCGCATCACCCTGACAGCCTTGACCCCGCCCCCACAGCACAACGACGACGGAGCCCTTGATGACGCCTGAATTCGCCCCTGTTTCCGCCCCTGCCCTGCCGCTTCGCCTGATCGAGGCGGCGGCGGCGGAGGCCGCGCTGAAGGCGCTGCCAGCGGCGCATCGTGCATGGGCCGCGTCGCAGGGGTTCACCGGGGCCTTGGGGCAGACTGTCCTGTTGCCCGACAGCAAGGGTGGCATCGCCGGGGCGCTGTTCGGCTGGGGCACCGCGCGCAAACGCGCCGCAAGGCGGTTTGCCATCGCAGATTTCGCAGCCAGCGCGCCTGCCTCGGCATGGCGGATCGAGGGTGATCTGTCAGCGGGGGAGGCGGAGGAAGCCGCGCTCGGCTGGCTTCTGTCGGCCTATCGGTTCGACCGGTACAAGACGATGACGCCGCAAAAGGCCACTCTGGTTGCCCCTGATGGCGTCGATGCCGCACGGATCGTGACCATCGCACGGGCGGCTTGGCTGGCGCGCGACCTTATCAACACACCGACCAATGACATGGGGCCGGTGGCGCTTGAATCCGCTGCGCGAAAGCTCGCCAAGGCGCACAAGGCGCGGGTCAATGTCACCGTCGGCGATGCGCTGCTGACCGAAAATTTCCCGATGATCCATGCGGTCGGGCGGGCGGCGGCGGAGGAGCCCCGGCTGATCGACATCACCTGGGGCAAGAGGAACCACCCAAAGGTCACGCTGGTCGGCAAGGGTGTCTGTTTCGATACCGGCGGGCTGGACCTGAAGCCGGCGGCGGGTATGCGGCTGATGAAGAAAGACATGGGCGGGGCAGCGAATGTGCTGGCCCTCGCGGCGATGGTGATGACGCAGAAATTGCCGGTCCAGCTTCGCGTCCTGATCCCGGCGGTGGAAAATTCCGTCTCCGCCAATGCGTTTCGTCCCGGCGATATTCTGACATCCCGCGCCGGGCTGACGGTCGAGATCGGCAATACCGATGCCGAGGGGCGACTGGTGCTGGCGGATGCCCTGACATTGGCCTGCGAGGACAAGCCCGATCTTCTGCTCGACATGGCGACCCTGACCGGCGCAGCGCGGGTCGCGACCGGGCTGGACCTGCCGCCTTATTTTACCGATGACGCCGCGCTTGCCACTGATCTGGAGGCCGCCGCCGCCGCCGCACGTGATCCGATCTGGCGTCTGCCGCTTTACGATCCCTACGAGGAAGACCTGTCATCGCCCATCGCCGATCTGGACAATGCGCCCGGCGGCGGATTCGCGGGCGCGATCACTGCGGCGCTGTTCCTGCGCCGGTTCGTGACCGAAGGCACGCCCTGGGCGCATTTCGACATTCACGGCTTTACCAATACTGCGAAACCCGGCAGGCCCAAGGGCGGCGAATGCATGGCCGCGCGTGCCTGCTTCGCGATGCTGGAGGCACGATATGGCTGACGCACATATAGGCACCGATCCAAGGATCATTCCCGCCCGCCCCGATCTGGCGGCACTGCATCTGCGCGGACATGTGGAGGCGGACGCCTATGCCTCCGGTCGGCAGATGCGCGTCGCCGTTCCCGCCGCGCCGCTGACCGCGAGCCGTGATGCCTATGGCACGCTCATCAGTCAGGTGCTGTTCGGCGAAAGCTTCACCGCATACGAGGTGGATGGTGGCTGGGCCTGGGGTCAATGCGCGCTGGATGGCTATGTCGGATACATTCCCGAGGCCGACCTGATGCCGGAACCGGACAGCCCGCCGACCCACCGCGTATCCGCCATGCAGGCGCTGATCTTTCCCGAACCGGACCTGAAATCACGCCCGATGGGCGCGGTGCCGTTCGGGTCGCGCATGACGGTGCGCGATATCGAGGGCGATTTCGCAAAACTCGATCCCGGCGGGTTCGCGCCCATGCAGGCGCTGAGACCGGCCCGCGACCCGGAACCGCTCTGGGTATCGACGGCGGAGCGGTTTTGCGGTGTTCCCTATCTCTGGGGTGGTCGGTCTACCGGCGGCATCGATTGTTCCGGCCTGATCCAGATCGCGCTGCAATCGGCCGGGATTTCCTGCCCGCGCGACAGCGATCAGCAACAGGCGGCGCTGGGACGGGCGGTATCGCCCGGCAACCACAAGCGCGGCGATCTTGTGTTCTGGAAGGGCCATGTCGGGGTGCTGACCTCCCCCACCCGCCTGCTGCACGCCAATGCGCATCATATGGAGGTGGCATCCGAGAGCTTCGAAGCTGCCGTGGCACGGATCGGCAAAAAGGAATTCGGCGAGGTTCTGGCAGTGAAACGCATCACCGTCTGAACGGGCGATCAATACGCATACCCCCAAAAAACGCACATCAGAGGCGGTTCACATGAGCAGAGCAAACACCATCATCAAGGCATCGGCGCTGGCCTTCACGCTGGCGGCGGGGGCGGGCTGTGCAGCGCCTTCAGCGGGCACCACCCCCACGGCGGCGGCCCCTGAACCTGCGCCGCGACCCACGCAGGCCCCGCAGGCAGCCGAAGCCACCTATCGCGATTTCGCCGACTGGCGCGACGCCTTCCGCGCCCGCGCCACCGCGAAGGGCATCAGCGACGCCACCTTCGACCGCGCCTTCGCTGGCGTGCAGGTGAATGACAAGGTGGTGGAACTGGACGGTCGGCAGGCCGAATTCACCAAGGCGATCTGGGAATACCTCGACAGTGCCGTGTCTGAAACCCGCATTTCGGCAGGCCAGGAAAAGGCTGTCCAGCATGCCGAGATCTTGCGCCAGATCGAGGCGAGATACGGCGTCGAATCAGAGGTCGTTCTGGCGATCTGGGGGCTGGAAAGCGCCTATGGCTTCAACTACGGCTCCATCCCCGTGATCGAAAGCCTCGCGACGCTGGCCTATGAAGGGCGGCGGCGCGACTTCGCCGAGGATCAGTTGCTGGAGGCATTGCGCATCATCCAGTCCGGCGACATCACGCCGGACCGGATGATCGGTTCCTGGGCCGGGGCGATGGGGCATACGCAGTTCATCCCGACATCCTATCAGGCCTATGCGGTCGATTTCACCGGCGACGGGCGGCGCGATGTCTGGTCCGACGATCCGTCGGATGCGCTGGCGTCCACTGCGAATTACCTCGCAACCTTCGGCTGGCAGACCGGCGCGCCCTGGGGTGTTGAGGTCAGCCTGCCCGCCGGGTTCGACTATGCCATCGCCGATCAGTCGATCCTGCGCCCGGTGGCCGACTGGCGGGCATTGGGGATCACGGCCATCGGCGGCGGCGCATTGCCCGATCACGGTGAGGCGGCGATCCTGCTGCCCGCCGGTGCCGCCGGACCGGCGTTTGCCATTTTCAAGAACTTCAGGGTCATCAAGCGTTATAACAACGCCACATCCTATGCGATGGCAGTCGGGCATCTGGCCGACCGGATCGCGGGCGCAGGGCCGTTTCAGGCAAGCTGGCCGCGTGGTGACCGTCCCCTGTCACGATCCGAAAATCAGGACATGCAGCGCCGCCTGACCGAGCTTGGTTTCGATACCCAAGGCGTGGACGGGATCATCGGGCCGAACACCGGCAGGGCAATCCGGGGGTTTCAGGCAGCGCGTGGCATGGTTCAGGACGGATATCCGTCCTCCAGCTTCTACGATGCGTTGCGCGCCGCCTCCGGCGGATAAGCGGGACGAAACCGATCGACCGCGCGCCGTGCCAGCATGACAGGCACGGGCGCGGCGATGATCGCCATCACGATCCACGGATAGCGGACATCATATCTGAAATCGAAATTCGACAGGAGCACCCGATCCGCCGGAATGCCGGTCTGGGTCAGGTGCCAGAGATATTCCAGCCCCGCCCCCGTGGCCCCGGCCTGCACCGCGATCAGCAGCACCGGTATCTCCGGCACGATTCGTCCGCGCAGCGGCCTTTCAGTCAGCCGATACAGCATCAGCGCGGCGAACACCCCGGCCAGCAAGGCCGCCCCGGCGACATCCAGCTTCGCCTGCATGAAGAAATGCAGAATGCCCATCGCGGTCAGCAGATAGGACAGCCGGTGCAACCGCTGCCAGCCCCGCCCCATCCGCCGGATCGCAGCGTCGAACGAAGTGGCCGCCAGCGCCGCCAAGCCCAGCAGGGCCACAAAACCGATGGTCAGATAGGTCCGCAGAATGATCTCGCGCGCGACCTTCACCAGATCAAGGTTTTCAAGCAGGATGTAGAGGGTGAAATGCGCCAGCACACAGGCGAAGGCCGTCAGCCCGACCATACGCCGCACACCGATCAGCGCCCCCCATCCCAGCAACCGGCGCAGGGGCGAAATCGCCAGCGAGGCCAGAAGCGCATAGAGCGTCCATTCGCCGGTCAGATGCATTGCCGCCTTGATCGGCTCCGCCCCCAACTGGCCCGACCAGAGCAGCCACAGAAGCCACGCCGCCGGGCCAATCCCAGCGGTGAACACCGCGAGGCGGAGGCTGGAAAACCGGCCCCTTCGGTCAAGCCACGGCAGTATATCGGATCGGGTCATGGATGCCTTCTTGGTTTGGTCCATTCGACATAAGCACGCCGGATCGCGCAGGGCGACAGTCTCACAGATTTGTTATCGTGGCATGCCTCTGGCAGTGCGTCACGGGATCAGACACTATCGGCGCATGACCCACGCCCCGATCCTGACCCCCGAACC
>CAYGRU010000030.1:0-47688 GCA_964352385.1 uncultured Candidatus Planktophila sp. | reverse complement strand
GCGCGATCTGCATCGCGGCAACCGTCATATTCTGGTTATGAGTCCTGAGCCTAGAAGGGCTTGTGAGGCTAATTGCTCTGCATACGGTGTTTTTCTTGCAATTTGGACACCATAACTTTGTCCCGCCATTCTTCCCTCCCATCTTTCTCCTCCCATCAGACAGCAAAAGGGCCGCGTCTGGCTCCCATCTTCATCGAGCGCTTTGGCGGTCCGTGAAGCATCATTTTATCAATCTATATGCCTAGAAAACCAACGGGCAAGCAAAGACAGGCGGTGGGGGCTAGATCGTCTCCTACATTCACCGCCGACCTTACGCTGCCCATGGCAGACAACGGCTAGCCGGCAGTCTACTTCAGGAGCTTTGAAGCCGATCAGCAGAAGCAGAGAGCCGCTTTAATCATCTCGAAAGCCGCCTAAGGATCATGAAGTAGCTTATCCTAATCACCCCAAGAACTTCGCCCAGTCTTCCATCATCTGCCGCCGTTTCGTGACCATGTCGCCGCGTCTGTAAGCTCGTTCGACCGCATCCCCCACGGTATGCGCGAGCGCAATCTCTGCCATATCTCTCGGATAGTCAGTGACCTCGGCCGCCCAATCGCGAAAGCTGGAACGGAGTCCGTGCGGCACTGCCGGACGGCGTGATCTGCTGTCGAGAAAGCCAACACGGTCTTCTTTCTCCTCAGCGGCCTGAATCCTGCGCATGACCGCCGAAATTGTCATATCTGACATTGCTTGGTTCTTGGGAGATGGAAAGATGAAGGGGCAGTCCATCATTCGGGGTAGCTGAGAAAGAAGCGATAGGGCAGTTGAAGAAAGTGGGACGCGATGTTCCCGACCAGCCTTCATTCGGTGAGCCGGTATCGTCCAGATCGCGTTTGGGAGGTCGATCTCGCTCCAAACTGCCTTGCGAATTTCACCTGACCGCGAGGCTGTAAGCGTCAGGAACTCGAGCGCTCGGGCGGCCATGCCAGTCCTGTTCCGCAGTATCCTGAACCATGCTGCGATCTCCTCAAGAGCAATAGCTGGAAAATTCTCAACACGTTGGACCTTGTTGGGTGAGGGAAGGAGTAGCTGCAGGTTACCTTTCCAGAGCGCTGGATTTTCTCCCTCGCGTAGCCCCTTTGCCTTCGACCAATCCAAGACAGCTTCAATCCGCTGACGCACGCGCGAGGCAGTCTCGTTCTTCGTGTTCCATATCGGGCTCAGGATTTTGTTCACATCCTCTACGCTAATGGAGCCGATGCCCTTTTCGCCGATTACCGGAAAAGCGTATGTGGAAATCGTCGAGCACCACTGCTTCACGTGTTTTTCGTTCTTGAGTTCGGGACGGACCTTCTCCTCAAAATACTGATCGAAAGCCGCTTTAAAAGTTATTCCCTGATTGGCAGCAGCGATCAGCGCATAGCGTTCATCGCGGCGCTCCTGAATTGGGTCAATCCCAGCAGCAATCGTCCGCTTGATCTCTAGCGCGCGTTTTCTGGCATCCGCGAGTGATACTTCAGGAAAAGAGCCGAGCCCGATATGGCGGCGCTTGCTCCTGAAGGAGGCTCGAAATATCCAAGACTTAGCTCCAGTGTCGGAGACACTTATGCTCAAACCCGGTGGGGTGCCGCCAACAGCATGTCTTCCTGGCTGCTTCAAAGTTTTTATCTGGACGAAGTTTAGTTCCGCAGCCTTCTTGGGCATTCTTACCACCATAAATACCACCATAAACTTTACGCTTAGATGCATTGTCACTCAATCGTTTGCAAGTAGATTGGTGCCTTTGTGTCTGATAAGTAAGAATATTTTTCTATTTGCGCATGACTTCGCAGTTCTTTGCAATATGAAATTGGCGGACATCGTCTCCGCCACTTGCCCTTGTAACAAGCAATCGCCTGATCCCATTGGCGGCCGAAGCGTTCAGCGGTGCCGCCGACGCCCATGCCGCCATAAACAGGATCAGCAGCCTAGGGCCTTAGTTTACCCAGAAAGTGTGAGTAGAGGCGGTGCGGCATTCATCCAAGGCTGGACAGGTTGTTCAATCATCCTCCTTGGGTTTACAAACACGATCAACCGCCTACGAATGAATGGCGCACCTCGCGTGTGTGACCTAGTTGAAGGGTATGCCGAGTTGCTTTCTACTTCCAACAACTTTCTCTTTATTCACGTTCCGAAGACGGGCGGCAATTCGATACAAAAGGCTCTATTCCCATTCAGCGATGACCAAATTGCGCTTACAGGGCCGCACCACGACGGTATAGAACGCTTCGAGATCCGCTCGCCGGAGTTCGAAATTCATAAACACTCAACCCTACAAGAATATCGGCACCATTTGGGGTGGAAACGGTTTTCGTCGCTTGTGAAAGTGACTTGTGTCCGCAATCCGTGGGATCGTTGCGTTTCGTTTTTCTTTTCGCCACATCGCGGAAACGTCGAATGGTCGCCTCAGGTTTTCGAGGATTTCGTCCGTAATGTCGTCCAGCCTCAAGCACACTATCTGACTTTGGAGGGGCGCGAGAACGACCCGTTCCAGAACGTCGATGTTGTCTTGCGGTTCGAGAGCCTTGAGACTGATTTCAGGGCTCTATGCCAGCGGCTTGCGCTTGGCGAATTGGCGCTTCCCCGAATAAATGCGTCAAACCGTTCAGATTACAGATCCTATTTCACAACGGACCGACTGATTGAACTCGTGGCTGAGAAATTTTCGCCTGAAATAAGGCGATTCAACTATGAGTTCTGACTCTTTGGCAAAGGCTGGGTCATGAAACCAAATGTCGTAATCATCAATCCAGATCAGATGCGATGGGATTTCGCTTCTTGTTATGGCCATCCCTTCATTGGCACCCAGCATCTTGACCGGCTAGCGGCAATGGGCACTCGGTTCACCCATGCGTTCGCTTCGTCCCCGATGTGCGGCCCAAGCAGAGTGAGCTTCCTTACGGGACAATACCCCATCGAACATGGCGTTCGCCAATATGGCGGCACATATGATCAGGCCAATCCCAATGCGCTGCGTGTGCTTGGCGACGCGGGGTATGTCCGTGGGTTATGGGGTAAGGATCATTGCTTCGATGGCGAGGTCATCGGCAGCCTGTACGACGAAGGCGAAGACATTTGTCTTGGCATCATGGCTGGGCATCCTGAATACATCAATGCGTGGGACAGCACGGCTCTCGATGTCGATTCCGAGTGGAACCTCACCAAGCGGCTGACAGATGCTGGGCTGGATTTCATACAGCGTCATGCGAAGGCTGATCGGCCCTTCTTTCTGACGTTGAACTATCAGGACCCGCATCCGTTTTTCGCGTGCCCTGAGCCGTATGCATCTCTTTTCTCACCCGACCAATTCGAGCTACCTCCGAATTACAGAAAGACGGCTACGGATACTGAAATCGCGAGGCTGAGCAATTGGCGCATCCACAGCAACGAGATCAATATGCCCGTGGCGGATTTGAAGCGTGCAATGGCGATCTATGCCGGGCAGATCCGCTATGTTGATGATCAGGTCGGGCGTATCCTTGAGACGCTGAAATCGCTCGGCTTGCTGGACAACACCATTGTTCTTTTCTGGAGCGACCACGGCGAATTCATTGGTGATTTTGGCGTGACGCACAAGATTCCCGCATTTTACGAATGCCTGATGCGGGTGCCCCTGGTCCTTTGGGACCCTACCGGCAGGGTGCAGCGCGGTGCTCATTCCGGAATGGTCGAATTGATGGATGGAATGGCGACCGTGCTTGATCTTTGTGGCTTGAAACAGCCCAAAGGCTCCCATGCTCGCTCGCTGGCGGGAAAGACACCGCCTCGCCGTGACATATACGCCGAAGCGGGAATGTTGGTGCGCCAACCGCTGGAACCGATCCCGGGCCATGTCATCAAGGGCGCAATGCCGCCAACGGCATTTGGACCGGGTGCGATGATCCGAACGGAGGACTGGAAACTATGCCTTTATGGCGAGGACAGGGGCGAGCTTTTTGATTTGCGCGTCGACCGCCACGAGACGTCGAACCTGTTCGACGATCCACGATATACATCGACTCAGATTGCACTGATGGGGCGGCTGGCGCAGCGCATGATGTGCTTCGGGCAAATGCCTGAGGATCTGCCGACAAAGGCAACCTGAGATGACCAACACCTACCCGTCAGCCTTGCCCGCCCTGCGCGGAACTGCCGGAGGACGCTCGGACTGCGCCGCCCATGAATTGCTCTATTGTGGCCATCTGAGCGCCGGGCTTGGCGACCTTAGTTGTGGACCCATCGGCAAATTGTCCGGTCGGCAGGCAAGCTCTGCTGATCGGCAAAGGCTCCCGTACAACTCTGCCCGTTCCTTTGCTGAAGCTTATTGAGCAATTCATGCCATTATGGGCATTCAAACTTAGAAGAGGTTAGGCAATCTATGGTCGATATGTGGGCAAAGACAGCCGAACTGATGAAACGCAAGGACGTTTCAGTTGTTGTTGATGTTGGCGCGCATCGCGGGCAAACAGCACGACGCTTTGCTGAGATGTTTCCGCACTCGACGGTTCACGCGATTGAGCCCGATCCTGTAACCTTCGCAATGATGTCCCACGGTTGTCGTGCAGAGCCACGGATCGTACCGGCCAACCTTGCCATCGCGGACCGCAGCGGGACGCTTCCGTTCCATCGCGGTCACTTTGATGCCACCTCGTCGCTTTTTCCTCGGTCGTCATCAAGTCGACGCTATTTTCGGACAGATTATACAATGGCCGAAACGATCGAAGTCTCGGCTGAAACGCTCGATACCTTTTGCGCGGCACGTGGCATCACAAACATCAACGTGTTGAAACTTGATACACAGGGCGCAGAACATGCAATTCTCAGTGGTGCCACGCAGATGCTGGCAGAGCAGCGGATTGAACTGATCCTGACCGAGTTCTTTTTCGTACCCCATTACGAAGGTGCCCCATTGCTCGACTCGATATGGGCCCTGTTGCGGGGGCATGGTTACACGCTCTACGATCTCGATATCGGCGCAAGGGGCAACGATGGTCAGGCCCGCTATGGTGACGCGATCTTTCTGGGGGCGGCGTTCCGCGCAGAACGGGCGGCGTCCTTGTCACCAGAGCCCTGACACTCGGCATTTTCCCGAACCATAGCCAGACGCGGCGTGATTGGGCAGTTGGGGAAAGGGTCATGGGTTGGCGGCGTGGCAGTTGGCATTGCGGATCGGCCACAGGCGATTTGGTGATCCTGCTGCTTCCACAATGCTTCCACTGCTTTCACAAACGCAAACGCCGCCCTTGATCGACATCACCTACATCAAGACCCACGGGGGGTGGTTGTATCTGGCGGTCGTCATTGATCTGTTCTCGCGCCGCGTGGGGGGTGGTTCGCTCAGCCCTGCATGACGACCGACCTGACCTTGCAGGCTCTGCTCTCGGCAGTCTGACGGCGCAAACCCAAAGCCACGGTGATGATCCATTCCGACCAGAGATCTCAATTCACCAGCCGCGAGTGGCAATCGTTTCTCGGCATCCATAATCTGGCTGCAAGCATGAGCCGTCGCGGCAACTGCCGCGACAATGCTGTGGCGGAAAGCTTCTTCCAACTCCTGAAGCGGGAACGCATCCGACGACGCACATACCTGACGCGCGAAGCCGCAAGGCAGGACGTGTTCGAACACATCGAGATGTTCTGCAGCCCGAAACGCAAGCACATAAACAACGGCATGCTGTCGCCCGTTGACTTCGAAAACAGGCCGCAGAAACTGAAAGAGGCGGGCGTCTAGGAAACTGGGGGCACCTCAGACTCACATACCAACCATGCGTGGTTCGATTGACAAATCATCGCCGGATCCCCCCCTTGCGCACCCGATCCTTGTTGATCTCAGTGTTTGTCTGAGGCTTCCAGAGCGACCTTCGGCTTGAACGCATGTCCGTGCCAAGTGCGCTTCACCCGATCTGATGTTGTTGTGTAAGATCAGCAAGCTGCACCAAATCGCGACTTGTATCAGCGTCCGAAATTCCGGACATGGCGGAGGCCTGATTGCCCCACCCTGAACGCTGACGACAACTATGTACAGATTTTCGGCGACTTAACCCCAAAAGGAAAGGCGATTATATACCTTGCAAACACGGCAGGAATAACTATATCAGGTTCAAGGGGATAGGAGCCTGAACCATGTCGAACCTGAGCGCGAAATATCTGCACGATGAAGAAGCTGCCTTCGATTTCCTTGAGGAGGTTCTTTGGCCGCTCGGCCCTAACTGCCCTCACTGCGGCGGCGTGGACAGGATTACAAAGGTCAAGGCCAACCCCGAAAAGCGTATTCGCGTCGGCCTCTGGCGCTGCGGCGATTGCAAGAAGCAGTTCACCGTCAAGGTCGGCACGGTCTTTGAAGCGTCTAAGGTTAAGTTGCATCTCTGGTTGCAGGCCGTAGTTCTCATGACGCAGAGCAAAAAAGGTATCAGCGCCCACCAGCTTCACCGCACGATAGGCGTCACCTACAAGACTGCGTGGTTCATGGAGCATCGTATCCGTGAGGCGATGCGCTCCGGCGATCTTGCCCCGTTCGGTTCAGGCGGCGGCATCGTTGAAGTTGACGAAACCTTCATCGGCAATGACCGCACGATCAAGCCAAAGCACACGAAGAAGGGCCGAGGCTACGCGCACAAGCACAAGGTTTTGTCGCTCGTGGATCGAGCCACGGGCCGCGCGCGTTCAATGGTTGTGGACGACCTCAAGGCCAAGACGCTGGTGCCGATCCTAAAGGAGAACATCGCTTCGGAGGCGCGCATAATGACAGATGAAGCTGGTCAGTATCGCCATCTCGCCGCTGACTTCGCGGGTCATGACTATGTGCGCCACGGTGCGGGCGAGTATGGGCGCGGCGAAATCCACACGAATACGATTGAAGGCTACTTCTCGATATTCAAGCGCGGCATGAAGGGCGTATATCAGCACTGTGGCAAGAAGCATCTGCATCGCTACGTTGCGGAGTTCGAGTTTCGGTATAACAACCGGGTGGCGCTTGGCGTGGACGATGCGATGCGAGCGAAGGCAGCGCTTGGGGGTGCAAAAGGTAAACGTTTGTTCTATACTCAGGGTGCATGAAGGCGAGCCAAACGCCGCAATTCCGAGTGACTGCTTGGGAGGTCGCGAAGTAGGAAAGTGATGTTCGACCGCGAGAAGTTTAAGAACCTAGTGCACTACGTGATCCACAAGGCGGGGGATCGCGATGGATTTGGTGCGACCAAACTTTACAAGGTCATCTGGTTTTCTGAGGGTCGTTGCTTCCTTCTTGACGGCGCGCCAATTGCTGCTGCGGATTATATCCGCGAGAAACATGGCCCCGTCCCTCGGCTTGGGCGAATTATTCGCAGTGAATTGGTGGCCGAAGGCAAAATAAAGGAATGGAAAGTTCCCCACTTCAATCATGAGAAGTGGAACTTTAAGTCTATTTCGTCGCCGTTCCCGCTTATGATTGATGAGCGGCAAAAGAAGTGTGTCGATTATTGGATTGACCACATTGATAGGCAACATTCAGCCGCCTCAATCAGTGAGGAGTCGCATGATTATGCTTGGGAAATTGCAAAAATGGGTGAGCCATTGCCATTTTCTGCGGTTCTCGCAGAAAGGACAAGGAGGCCAACTGGCGCAATGCTAGATAGAGCGCGGCAAAAGGCGAGGGAACTGGGCCTCATTTAGTGTTTACATGCATTGAACAACCAGAAGTTCAGTCTGCGGTTGACGCTGCAATACTGCGGTGGGATCGCGCGCAGGATGCTTGGGAGGCGTTTCTTTGGGTTCTCGCTAGGGACCCGTCAGCAGGCGCGCCCATCGCAGAATCAGGCCAAATCCGGGCACATGAATACGTCGGCGCGCGGTCGATACGTATGCCGACTATCGCAGTTATCTACGAGCAGTCATCAACAGGGTTGATTGTTCACTGGGCGGAATTTTCTGAGGCGGAGGCTCCCTATGCAGGCCGAGGATAAAGAGAAGCAGAAGCAGAGGCAGCGCTTTGAGGAAGCCGCCCGCAAGCTAGGCGTGGACCTAGACGAAGCGAAACTGAAAGAGGCGCTGCGGAAGATCGCGCCGGAGAAGACTGAAAAGGGGGCGCGCAAATGATGCGCGCCCTGCTTCTGTCTCGTGTCGCTATGTGGCTCGGCAGCATAGGCTTGCGGCTGCGAACTGCGCAGGTGAACGCTATTTGGCCGGGTGATGCTGAAGCCACGTCCACGCGCGAGTAAACCCAACTCCGTCAAATTTGTCGCCAAGTTCAACAACGAGAACAGCATCGCCGTTACGAAACCCGGTGCAGTTCACGATGGCCGCGCGTATCTCGCCAGTCTCGCGGCTTGTTTCTAGAAAGAAACCAAACAGGGTTCCGTCTGAAGAACGGAAAAAAGCCTCCCTATGGCCCTTCGAAATGCCATTGATGGCGTCAATGACAACAGGGACGTCTTCTGTGAGCCGCTCCATAGCCGACCCAGCCTTGAGTTGAACGGCTGCTAAATATCTCATGACGCCTCCCTATCGATTAGCTGGAAGCGTCACTCGAATCGATGCATGTTTGCAAGGTATATAATCGCCAAAGGAAAGCCCCCCTCACCCCACCGACACCAGCCGCCCCAAAGGCCGACCAGCCAGGATGTGAAAGTGGAGGTGGGGCACCTCTTGCATTCCCGACGCCCCCGAATTGGTGATCAGGCGATATCCGCCATCGCCCGCGCCCGGTGTCAGATTCAGTTTTGCGCAGAGGGCGGTGACGGTCTTGGCAAAATCGACGATCTCGGCATCCGACGCCTCGTCGGTGAAATGATCGTAATTCACATAGGCCCCCTTGGGGATCACCAGCACATGCACCGGGGCCTGCGGGGCGATGTCCTCGAAGGCGAGGCAATGGTCGGTTTCCATCACGGTCTTGTTCGGAATCTCGCCGCGCAGGATCTTGGCGAAGATGTTCTGATCGTCATAGTGGTATGGCATGGTAAGGTCCTTCGGTTCGGGGACTGAGGTCAGAGATGGGGTTCCATTTCGCGCACGATCGCCTCCACCTGATCGCGCCCGATGCGCAGGAAGCGGGCGACGGAGGCAGCTTTTTCGACGCGGTTCTGGCTGCGGCTGAGGATGTCGAGCCGCCCGATATTCACCTTGCGGAGCCGCCCGGATTCCTCGGCGAATTCGACCATCAGAGCGCTGATGACGGTATCGCGCTGCGCGTCCGATGCGACGCGGCCCAACAGGCCGACCCGGCGGGCATGATCCTCGAATTCCGGGCGCGCGAAGGGGGTGTCGATCAGCAGCACCCGCATCCGGCAATCGGTATCGGCGAAATCACGCACCACATCGTCGCGGGACGGATCGACACACAGCGCCAGTTTCGATGTCTGTTGCGCCTTGAACAGCAGGCTGAGAAAGGCTCGGCGGTGGCGGCCCCGCTTGTCTTTCCCAACCTCCAGATTGCCGAGATTCATGTCCAGCGGCTCATCCTGATCGAACACATAACCGAGGCTCTTGATCCCGGTCACCCGTTCCACCGTTGCCGCGAAATGCTGCCCGATATGCCATTTCTTGCAGGCGATCACGAGCACTTCCTTGCTGTCGTCCAGCGTTGTGGATTGCTGCCAGAACCGTTGCGCATGGCGGCGGCCATCGCGCCCGCGCCGTGCCAGATAGGAATAGTATCCGGCGATCATCTCCTCGCCGGGCGCATCGTCGTCGCCGTGAACATAGCGGTCCAGCAGGCGTTGGCGGAAATCCGGGTCATTGGCGGTGATCTTGCGGGCGAAGAAACGCCCCTCGGCGCGCAGCATATCCTCGTGGTCGCGATAGAACACGACGGGAATGCCGTAATCGCTGAAGATCAGCGTGGTCGGCGGATGTGACCGGATTTCTTCGCGCGGGATGCAGTGATGGGCGATGGTCTGGAACATGATCTCGTCCGGGATCCATGTCCGCCGGAAGAACCGCATGACATCGGGCCGGTCTTTCATGAAAGTGACCATCCGCTCCACCGTCGAGGCGCGCAGTAGCCACCATTGCGACCCGATCTTGACGCGCAAACCCTTGGGCAGACCACGTTTCAGGCCAAGCCGCCGTTGAAGGTTCAACAGGCCGTAGAACAGGTTCGGACGTTCCCGCTCGTTCACGAAATGGCGATAGATCAGGCGGTCTTCCTTCAGCCCGGTCTTGATCCAGTCACTGTCGAGAAAGTCGTTCGTTTCGATGAAGTCGCGGTCATTCGCGGCAAGTTCCCGTCTGATCGTCACGCCCGACTTCGAAGGATAGCAATCGCCGCTGATCAGGAAATAGTGGGTGATGCCCTCGAACTGCGCGCGGGCAGCGGTCAGCAGGTTGATTGACGCCTGCACAAGCGAATATTCGCCCCAGCCGCAGGCGACCCGCTGCGCAAAAGCAACCGACTGAATGCCATCAAGCGCGGCCTTGATCTTTGCAAAATCTGCATTCTTGCCCCGGCGGTCAAAATGCACGGCAACGGCGTCGCCTGCCGATACCAGCGCCTTCACCTGTGCAATCACGCCATCGGCATTCTTGTGACAGAGAAGGAGATAGGCGATCTTGACCATGTTCCCCTGCTTATAGGTCGCTCTCATCCGCCTGTGAAGGACGAGGTTCGGCCTTTATTGTGTCAGAGGCAAGTATGGAATAGACGAAGCATTGCGTTTCTGGAGGCTACCGATGACGGATCAGGACCAGTCGAGATTCCCCGGGATGTGGGTATCCGAAAGCGGCAAGCTCGCATACCGGGTTCTGCCGAAATGCGCCTGCTCCACCATCGGGCAGGTCATCTATCACGGTGACAATGGCAGCTATTTCGATGGCGACATTCACGATGCCGACAAGGGCATGCTGAAATGGGACCAGGAACATAACCACGACCGCATTCGCACAACGGTGGAGGGGCATGACGCGTTCACCTTCACCTGTGTGCGCAATCCCTATACCCGCATCCTCAGCGCGTTTTTCGACAAGGTGTGCGGGATTCAGCGGAATGGCCGCCGGTATCGCGGCAATCTCGTGCCGATGCTGCAAAAACGCTATGGGGTGGAGGTCGACGGCGACTTCGACCAGATCGCGTCGTTTCGCCGGTTCCTGCTCTTTGCCCGCGACACTGTTCGCTACAAGAAACCGATGCAGCCCGACATTCACTGGATCCCGATGTCCAATCACCTCGGCTATTCCGTGCGGCAGGGTTGCCGGTTCGATTTCATCTTTGCGACCGAGGATTTCAACACCGGCATGAAACATGTGGTGGCGCAGGCCCCGCTGGCCAATCCGGTGGATATCGACACGATGCCGCGCTTCAACGAAAGCGAGGGCCACGGCCCGAAACGGGCGCATGATGTCGAGGCCTATTTCGATGACATGTCGATCTATCTGATGATGGATATCTACAAGAAGGATTTCCAGCTTTTCAAATACGACATGGCACCGGGGCGCGGCGGCCCGCGCAAGGAAATCGACCCTGAGGAGGTTCATGCGCGGCTGGTGAAAAAGGACAAGGAAACCACCGCATAGCCCGCAGGGATACTTGCGGTCAGGCTCATGATCGCTCATTTTCACCCCTACCCAAACGTTCAGGAACCATCGCCATGACCATCGAAGCACCGGAAACCGAGGAGGTTGAGGCAAGCCGCGTCGCCTGTGACGGCGGCGAGGGCGCGCTGGGGCATCCCCGTGTCTGGCTGTCGATCGGCGATGAAGGCTTTGTCGAATGCCCCTATTGCGACAAGAAGTTCGTGCTGAAACAGGGCGCGGGCCATCACTGATCGCGCTGCCGTGGCGGCGTAGTCATGTTTGACGCCCGCCTGCGCCGTCTGATCGACCCGCCGCTGAATCGTGCGGGGGCTTTGCTCGCCGGATGGGGTGTCAGCGCCAATGCCATCACCTGTGTCGGCCTTGCGTTCGGCCTTGCGGCGGCGGGGCTTATCGCGGCGGGCCATACGTTCCTTGCGCTTGTGCCGCTGGCACTGGGGCGACTGGCGGATGGGCTTGACGGGCCGGTTGCCCGCGCTGGGCAGATGCCACCCTCCGGCTTCGGCGGGTTCCTCGATATCAGCTTCGATTTCATCTTCTACGGCGCGGTGCCGCTGGCCTTTGCCATGCTCGACCCGGCGGCGAATGCGCTGGCGGCGGCGTTTCTGCTGTTCAGCTTCTACGCCAATGGCACCGCCTTCCTCGCCTTCGCGATCCTCGCTGAAAAGCGGGGGATGGAAACTTCGGCGCAGGGCCGGAAAACCCTCTATTATGTCGCCGGTCTGTTGGAGGGCGGCGAGACGATTGCGTTTTTCGTGCTGCTCTGCCTCCTGCCCGGCTGGTTCGCGCCGCTTGCATTGGCGTTCGGCACGCTCTGCGTCATTTCCGCCGGGTTGCGCATTCTGCTGGCAGCGAAGGTGTTTCGCTAGGGTTCAGGTGTGCCCAAGCAGGATCCGCGCCGACTGCGCCGCGCCGTCCATATCGACCAGACCGGGCGGCGGGCCTGCCGCGCCGCAGGCGATGCTGACCGCCGCGCCCAGTCGCGCCGGATCGGTGACATGCCAGATGCCCGGCAGGCGGGCGAAGGCGCGGGCACGGATCAATTGTTCCTGCTCGCCCCCCTCCGCCATCGGGAAGATCAGCGCCGGGCGGCCCGCCGACAGGATATCGGTCGCGGTGTTGTATCCGAACAGCGATACCGAACAGGCCGCCGCACCCAGCCGCGCGCGGTAATCGCCCGCCACCGGCTCCACGATCACCGGCGCATCCCCCGCCAGCGCGGTCAGGCGCAGCACCTCCATCGCCGCATCGGCCCCGCCGACACGCAGCCGCCAGATGCGAGTGCTGGTCTGGGCTGAGGCGGCGGCAATCGCCGCCTCAAGCAGACCGCGCCCGATGACACCGCCGCCGACCGCGACCAGCACCTCGCCGCGCCCGTCCTCCAATGGCTGTGGTGGCGGGGCGGCGACATAGCCGGTGTGATGAACAAGGTCCGCGATCTCCGCCGCTTTCGGCCATGTGGCCCCCAGCCCGATCACCTTCGGATCGCCATGCACCAGCACGCCGTCATACCAGCGGCGCAGGCGCATCAGGGTTTCGTCGGCGCGGCCCGGTTTGGTCTTCGGCTCCAGCACATCGCGGACCGAGGCATAAATGCGCGCGCGGCCTGTCGCATGATCCAGCAGCGCGGTGAATTCGCCCGACAGCGACCGCCGCCCGAAGGGCCAAAGCTCCGTGACCACGACATCGGGGGCAAGTTCGTCAAAAAGTGCGATTAGGCGATCCGCGCGGGTGTGCAGATAGGCCGCGTCCGCCTCACCCGCTGGGGTCAGCATCCGGCTGTAATCCACCCCGTCCGACCAGACCGGCGGCAGATGTTCGATCCGAATGCCGCCGGTATCCAGATGCGGGAGGGCACGGCCACCGGAGGCGATTACGGCCTCGCCGCCCGCCGCCCGCACCGCATCGGCAAGGACGATCGTGCGGGTCAGATGCCCGGCACCCATCAGACTGGTCACGACAAAGAGAACCTTCATGGGGCGGAGCGTAGCCTGACCTCGGCTTCCTGCGCCAGCGGCGTGCCATCGGGCGCAAGGGTGATGGGATAGATCCGCTCCCGCTTGATCCTGAACGGCTCCGCCCGGTCGAAATCCCAGCCCCAGGCCTTGGCAAGGATCACCCGCATCACGCCGCGATGCACGACCAGCAAGGCGGGCACGGCGGCCGTGGCGATCCGGGCGAGCGCGGGCTGGATGCGCGCCCATGCCATCGCCGGGCTTTCGCCGCCGCCCGGCGGGGCCGAATGCCAGCCCCATTCCTCTACATGCCGATAGCCGGAGGCAGGGTCGGCGATCAGGTCGGCGCCGCGCTGTCCCTCCCAGTCGCCCCATGACAATTCGATCAGGTCAGGCTCCACCTCCGGCACCCGACCGGCGATCAGGGCGGCGGTGTGACGGGCGCGTGACAGGGGTGTTGCGATCAGGCGGGCCGCGTCCCACGGCGGGGGCAGGATCAGGCTGGCCGCCCGCTGCCGGGCCGCCGCCGTCAACGGGCGGTCGGTGCGGCCTTGCAGGCGATGCTGCACATTCCAGTCGGTTTCGAAATGCCGTGTGATCCCGACCGTCAGGGTCACAAGAGCGCCTCCAACGACCGGTTCAGCAGGTCCGCCGCCGCGTTGACGCCATGACGACCCTTCACATAGGCCCGCGCAGCGCGCCCGGCCTCGGCAAGTGCAGCGCGGTCGGCGATCATTGTGCTGATGGCCGATGCCAGCGCCGTCTCGTCATTCAGATCGGTCAGGCGACCCATCGGCCCGATCACCTCGCGCACGCCGGGGCGATCTTCGGCGATACAGGGCAGGCCAGCGGCCTGTGCCTCCAGATAGACCATCCCGAAGGCCTCGTTCACGCCGGGCCAGACGAACAGGTCCGCCGATTCATAGGCCGCAAGCAGATCGTCGCGCTTGTCGATCTGCCCGGCGAATGTCACCCGGTCGGCAAAGGGCGCGAACATCGCCTCGATCACCGCGCGCGAAGCGCCGTCGCCAACCACTGTCAGGCGCCAATCACCCACGATCTGAGCCAGAGAATCCGCAAGTTGACGATAGGAACTGGTCTTGTCGCCCTGCCGCATCATCGCAACGGTAATAAGCCTGACCGGACCGGTTCGATCGGGCTTCGGTTTCGGCTCGTCGCCCAGCGCGGTGAAGGGGGGCAGATGGATCAGTTGCTGATCCGGCTTGCGATCCCGCTCCAATGCATCGAGGCCACGTTCGGTCATGTAGAAGATCGCCCGCGCCTGATCGAGCGCGGATTCCGCTGCCTCGGCATAAAGGCGATAGGGCCCGTTGAGCCGCTTTCGCGCCCGGTATCCCTCGGCGATCACGTAGGGAATGTCGAGCGCCCGCGCGATCACCGGACCGATCAGATCGGGGGCCTTGTAATAGCAATGATAGGTGAACCAGATATCCGGCGCTTCGCCGCGAAATTCTTCGGTCAGGCGCTGCGCGATGCGATCAGCCTCCTGAAACACGTAATCCTGACCGACGCCGTTACCTTCGCGCTGCCACGACCGAAAGCGCGAGGCGAGGTTCACCTCCCACCCGGCCCGGTCGAGCGCGTGCATCAACAGCCGTGCGATCCGGCGATCCCCGGAGGGATTCGGATGGTCGGGCGCCTTCATGGGCGCATAAAACGCGATGCGGCGGCTCATGACCGCAGCGCCGCGCGCAACCTGTCTTCCAGCATGTCGATGCCCCTCTCCATGCCAAACTCTGTTTTGAGCCTAGCATAGGAAGCATCTGCCTGTGATGTGCGTTTTCGAACATCAAGGATCAAATCCGACAGCGCCGCCGCCAGCGCCTCAGGGTCCCCCGGAGGCACCAATGTGCCGTGGACCCCGTTTTCGATGAATTCGGGGATCGCCGAAACGGCAGTGGACAGGATCGGCAGGGTCTGGCTCGCCGCCTCCATCAGCACATTCGGCAGGCCGTCGCGGTCGCCATCCTCGGCGATCTTCGATGGCAGGACGAACAGGTCCGCCTCGCGCAAGGCTTCGATCACCTCGGTCTGGTCGCGCTTGCCGCGCCATTCGATCCGGTCCGCAATGCCATGACGCTCCGCCTCGGCCTTCAATTCGTCCTTCAGCGGGCCGCCACCGATATGGATGAACCGCCATTGCACAGCGCGCGGCAGCATGCCGAAGGCGATCATCAGATCGTCATAGCCCTTCTTCGCGACCAGCCGCCCGACCGACAGGATCACCACCGGCGCGGTCTGCCCGTCATGCGGGTCGCGCGGGCCGGGCGGCGTGGGAAAGCGCGACAGGTCCAGCCCGTGATAGATCAGCCCGACCGTATCGGGGCGCGGCGCAAGCCCGTTCAGATGCGCGGCCCCAGTGCCGGTGCAGGTCGCGCCGAACCGGCAATCGGCCAGCTTTTCGACCTTTTCCCATTCGGGAATGGTCCAGATGTCCTTGGCATGGGCGGAAAAGCCCCATTCGACGCCCCGGATCATCGCGGCATAGCGCGCCACCGATCCGGGGGTGTGCAGGAAATGGGCGTAGTGGAACCGCGTCTCCGGCGACACCTCGGCGGCGAAAACCAGCGCCTGCCCCCAGCGGCGGCCCCGGTTCGGGGTGCGGTCGCGCCAGAGGTCACGCAGCCAGACCGCCCGCGCCCGGCGATACCCCGGCATTCGCCGCGCCCGCCACCATCCCCGCAACAGCCGGAGCGGTTCCTGATACAGGTATTCCGGCAGATACCGCACGCGTGCCCTGATCTGACCGTGAATCGGATGCGACTTGTCATCATAGGGAAACCGTAGCGACCAGATGTCGAAGGCGATGCCTCGATCCTCCAGCGCTTTCAACTCCTGTGCGATGAAGGTTTCCGACAGGCGCGGATACCCTTTCAGGATCACCGCCAGTTCTGGCGCGGCACTGCGTTCGGTCATTCGCCGGCGGACGGCGTCCATGCCAGTGCTGCCCGGTCAACGATGGCATCCAGCCCGTCCATCAGACCGATGATCCGGTTGGACGAAGGTTTCGGTTGATCCAGCAATCCCCGGATCGCACGTGCCATCACCTCCGGACTGTCGCCGTCGCGCGGACGGTGGAGCATCTTGACGAGGCCAAGCCGCTCTGCCGCCTCGATCCGGATATACTGTTCCAGTCGGGGCGAGGTGCGCGGCGCGATGACCGCCGGTTTGTCGAGGCTGAGAATCTCGCAGAACGTGTTGTAGCCGCCCATCGCGATCACACCGGCGGCATCGGCCAGCAGGCGTTCCATCCGGGGATCGAAGCTGAAGGCGGTCACCCGATCCTCCATCGCTGCCGCGCGGCGGTCGAATTCGGTGCGCCGTTCCGCGTTCAGGAACGGGCCATAGACCAGCACGCCATGCAGCGGAATGGTCGGATCGGTTTCATAGGCGGACAGGGTCCAGTCGATCAGCGCCTCGCCATCACCGCCGCCACCGGTCGTCACCAGCACATAAGGCTGCGGCGGCGGGGGCAAGCCGACCAGCGGCCAGGGCGACGCCTCGCGTTTCAGATAGCCGGTATAGCGTATCTTGGAGGCCATCCGGTCTGATATGGGAATGCCCTTGAGCGGCTCGCAGATATCGGGCAGGCCATAGATCCAGATTTCATCGTAATAGCGTTCGATCGCCTCGGCTGCGCCTTTACGATCCCATTCCTTGCGCAGGGTGACCGGCTCGTCCAGCACATCGCGGATCCCGAGGACGAGGCGCGCGCCGCGCGCCTTCGCGGTTTCCAGCGTGGCCGCCAGTTCGTTGCGGAACCCCCATGCTTCCTTATCGATGATCAGAAGATCGGGATCGAAGGATTCCTCCGCCGCAGACAACAACGCCGCGCGCAGATCGACCGTGTCTTCGATATCGACGCCGAGGTTGTGCGAGGCATAGGTGCCGTCCGACAGTTTCACCACGCCCGGAAGGCGCACATGGTCAACCCTGTCTGGAAAATCAAAGCGCCCGGCGATGGGCGATCCGGTCATGATCAGCGCGGAAACCGTCGGATCATGGGCAGCGAGCGCCTGCGCAATGGTCCGTGATCGGCGCAGGTGACCCAGGCCAAATGTATCGTGGCTATATAGAAGCACACGCCGACCTTTACGCCCGGCTGTGCGCCGAGTGTTCTTAGCGGCGCCGCGCCCGGCGTAATCATCCATCCCTCAGCTCTCCCTGCGTCGGGGCCGACGCCCCTTCCGCCGGTTCACCAAAAGGCATAAACGCGGTTTGCCGGAATTGCCAGTGATAGTCTTTTGTCACAGTGCGAATACTTCAAGACGTGATTCCGGTGCAAAACACGCATAGGGTGCTTAGCGCGGGGCAACGCCAGAGCTTTGAAATGAAGGTAGGACGCATAGATGGTTAGCCGCATTTTCCGTCGGATGCTGACAATAGCGATCAGTGCAATCACGCTGCTGTGGATTGCAATGTTCCTCTCAGGCCCACTCGCCGCGCAAACCGCCGCGCCATCGCAGACCCCCACGGCAGAAGAATACGGCAACATCTTTGCGCCGCCCCCCGCCGCCCCCGCCGCAGCGGACGCCGGTGAAGACGCCGCGCCAGCCGAAGGCGATGGCGGCCCCGACCTTGCCGCCTATGGTCAGGTTGCCGAGGTCTACAAGGCCGATTCCGCGCTGGAGATGACGCAGCAACAGGTCGGTGTATTCCAGCAGAAGGCGCGGCGCATCTTTGGTGCGGCGGATACCTATTTTTCCGATATCGCAGCCGACCTCGACAAAGCCAGCCCGACAGGGTCGGCCAGCTATTTTCTGGGTGTTCTGCTGTTCACGGCGATCCTGCTGGTGATCGGGCGCGGCACTGTCACGATTTATGCCCTGTTCATCGCGCTGCCGATCATGCGGCGGGTTCAGGTGGAAGAGCCGGTCGGCCTTGTCGACAAATTGCCGGTGCTCGCGGTGCGTGTCGGGCTTCAGATTGTCGGCATCATTCTTGCCCTGCTCGTCGCGGCGACGGTGGGCGCGGGGTTCTATCAGGAAGACGAGGCGACCCTTAAGACTGTGATCGCCATCACGGGCGGTTACGTCATGGTACTGTTGATCGACGTGCTGTGGCGCATGGTCGTGTCACCCTATTTGCCCAAATACCGCATCCCGACATTCAGCAATGCTGATGCGCGCAGGATCTATCGGTGGCTGGCGGTCATCACCGTGATCGGCGTCGGCAGCATCGTTTTTCAATCCTGGATGAAGGAAATGGGCGTGCGGGAGGAGCCGTTGGCCCTGACTGCCATCAGCGGTAGCCTTACCTCCGTCATCATCGTCCTTCTGCTCATCCGATCCAGCGGCAGGGCGATCACCACCGCGCTGCTTGGCGGACAGGCGCGGTCGGAGGCATCCTGGTTCACCGCCGCCGCTTCCTTGCTGTGGCGGCCGATTGTCATCGCCTACATGGTCTTCGCCGGGCTCGAGATGAGCTATCGCGTCATCATGGGGCTTGAACTGGGCGTCCCGCTGCTGGCCGGTGCCTTTGCAGTGCTTCTTGCCGCGCTCGTCGTCTATGCCGTTACCGTCTACGTGATCGAGCGGATTTTCGAGCGCGCGCGGATGATGCGGCGTGCCAATGAACAAATGAAGCTCGCCGACATGGCCGAGGACGCGGCGATGCTGCTCGGCAGTGCAGCGGATGATCTGACCGCCGACAAGGCGGCGATCCGCACCGCGCTTCAGGATGTCGACCCCGGTGATGGTGACGGTGATGATGAAGGTGGCGGCGCAGGCCCAGCCGCCATGCGCAACCGCCGCCCACTCCACCGCCGTCGCGGGATGCATACATTCGAGGATCTGGCCCGCCGCGTCGCGTCGTTCTTTGCCCTCGGTGCGGCGGTCTATGCGCTGATCCGCGTGTGGCTTGGGGCCGAAGCATTCGCCGAAGGATCGCCGCTCGACATCTTTCAGGACCTGCTTGATGTCGCGTTTCTGGGCTATATCGCCTTTCACGGTGCCCGCATCTGGATGGACCAGAAGATCGAAAGCGAGGGCGGCGGCGATCTGGCCGAGGCAGAACCGGGTGACGAGGGCGGTGCCGCAGCGGCGGCAACCCGGTTGGCAACAATCCTGCCGCTGTTCCGGTCATTCGTCCTACTGGTCATCGCGACAAGCGCAATGTTCCTGATCCTGCTTCAACTCGGCATCAACGTCGCCCCGTTGTTCGCCGGTGCCGGTGTCGTCGGCCTCGCCATCGGGTTCGGCGCGCAAAGCCTTGTGCGCGATATCCTGTCAGGCGTGTTCTTCCTGTCGGATGACGCGTTCCGCAAGGGTGAATATATCGACGTTGGCGATGTGAAGGGAACGGTCGAGAAAATCTCGCTGCGGTCCTTCCAGCTTCGCCACCACCTTGGCGCGCTGCACACGATCCCGTTCGGCGAGATCAAGCATCTGACCAACTTTTCGCGCGATTGGGTCATCATGAAGCTGCCCTTGCGCCTGACCTATGACACCGATGTCGACAAGGTGCGCAAGCTGATCAAGAAACTGGGGCAGGAACTGCTGAGCCATCCTGTCGAAGGCCACAAATTCGTGCAGCCGCTGAAATCGCAGGGCGTCTACATGATGGAAGACAGCGCAATGATCATCCGCATCAAGTTCATGACCCGCCCGGGCGACCAGTGGACCACGCGCAAGCTGATCTACCAGGAAATCCGCCAGTTGTTCGAGAAGGAAGGGATCAAGTTCGCGCACAAGGAAGTCACGGTCCGCATCCCGGACCTCGACCATGCCAAGAATGGCGACCTGACGCTTCAGGAAAAACAGGCCGTCGGTGCCGCTGCCCGCCGGGCCGTCGAAGAGGAAGTCACGCTCGTCCCCGCCGGGGGCGACGACCGGTAGGACCGAATTGCGGGGTCAGAGCGTATCGAGAAAGGCAGACAAGGCGGCGACGGTCGCAGCGGGCTGTTCCTGCTGCACCCAATGGCCCGCGCCGTCGATCAACACTGTGCCGCGCCAATCGGAGGTTGCGGTCCTTTCCATCGACTGAAGCGCGCCCGGCACCTGCCAGACACCCCAATCCTGCGCCCCGCCGACAAAACAGGCGGGCACAGTGATCCGCCGCCCCGCGAACAGGCGCAGTTCCGCCTTCGCGGCATCGCTGGTGGCGCGGCGATACCAGTTCAGACCGCCCTGAAACCCGGTGCGACCATATTCAGCGGCATAAACCGCGAGGTCAGCCGAACTCAGCCAGCGGCAGGAAGCCGCCTCATCACTGGAAGGTGCCATCGAAAGGGCGGTTGCGGCCATGCCCACCCCTTCGTCCATCACGTAATACCGGGGCAAAAGTGCAAGGCTGTGAGCAGTCCACCCATCCAGCCGATGGGGGCTGTTCCCGGCCCAATCAGCGCTTTTGCAATGAAAGTAGGCGCGCAGGAATCGGGCCAGCCCGCCGGGGCTTTTCATCATGTCGTCATTCGCGCCGGGTTCGGAATACCACCATTGATAATGGCGGCGCGGCGGCGTCAGGGTCGCAAGCGCCGCGTGGATGTCGGGGCCGGCTTCGGCCTCCCATCCCGGCGGGCCGCCGAAAGGCGCGCTCATGCAGGCGACGGCGCGAAAGATGTCAGAGCGGATCAGGGCGCACCATGCCGCGACCGGCGACCCGAAATCATGGCCGATCACCGCCTCGACACGAGGAATGTCGAGCGCCGCGAGCAGCGCAATCTGGTCACGCACCAGATTGACCATACCAAATGCAGACAGATCGGTATCGTAAACCGCCGCCCCGCCTGTCGTGCGGCCATATCCGCGCTGGTCGGGCGCAATCACCCGAAACCCTGCCTCCGCCAGACGGGGCATCACGTGACGCCAACTGAACGCCAGTTCCGGAAACCCGTGCAGCAGCAGCAGCGTTCCGCGCGCCGGCCATTTCGGGCCTGCCGACAGATAATGAACTGACAATCCCGCACCCGTTTCGGCGACATGCGATGTCACACCGGCGGGCAGGGGAAGCGGCGCATGCCGGGTATCATTGCGGTCAGCCAAGACATGCTCCTGATAGCGATAAGTCTCAAAAAGACATTGACTGAGTCTCGATAATCTCTCGATCAAGCAAAAAACAGTCACTATTCACCGGCAAATCGCAGTGCGACCGGGGGCTTGCCCCGAAATCGCTCCGATTTGTCGCATCTGCCCCTATAGATTCACGCGGAACGAGGCGTAGAACCTTTACCCAACGCAGTGGAGCATCATGCAGGTTTATCTTCCCATCGCAGAGCTTTCCGTCAATGCCTTCCTGCTTTTGGGGATAGGGGGCGTGATCGGTATTCTGTCGGGCCTGTTCGGCGTCGGTGGTGGGTTCCTGATGACACCTTTGCTGATCTTCATCGGCATTCCGCCTGCGGTCGCGGTGGCAACCGGCGCAAACCAGATTGTCGCCTCGTCGTTCTCGGGCGTCCTTGCCCACATCCGTCGCCGAACGGTCGATTTCAAGATGGGCATGGTGCTGACGGCGGGCGGCGCGGTCGGGTCGGTGATCGGCGTTCAGATATTCAGCTATCTGCGCGAGGCCGGGCAGGTGGAACTGCTCGTATCGCTTTGCTATGTGGTGTTTCTGGGCATCGTCGGCGGTTTGATGTTCATCGAAAGCGTGAATGCCCTGCGCCGGTCACGATCCGGCGCGCCGCGACGACCGCGCAAGCACCATAGCTGGGTGCATGGCCTGCCGCTGAAGATGCGGTTCCGCGAATCCAAGCTCTATATCTCCGCCATTCCACCCTTCGGGATCGGTGTTGGCGTCGGCATCCTTGCGGCGATCATGGGGGTCGGTGGCGGCTTCATCATGGTTCCGGCGATGATCTATCTTCTGGGTATGCCGACGGCGGTGGTGATCGGCACGTCGCTGTTGCAGATCATCTTCGTCACCGGCCTGACGACGCTGCTGCACGCGACGCAGAACCAGACTGTCGATGCCGTTCTGGCGTTGCTGATGGTGCTGGGCGGCGTGGTCGGGGCGCAGATCGGCGCGCGGTTGGGTGTCAGGATCAAGGCGGAGCAGTTGCGCATCCTGCTGGCCGGACTGGTCCTCGCGGTGTGTTTCAAGCTGGGCTACGACCTGTTTGCCACGCCATCCGAACTGTACTCTATCGGCGAGGGGGGGTGAGCATGATCAACCGCCGCATCCACCCCTTTTGTGCCGCGCTGATCTGCACGGCAGGCCTGACCGCCAGCGCCCAGACTTCGGATGACCCGGCGACAGCGCTGGAAGAGCGCGTCGTCGCAGCGCTGAGCCAGAACAGCGTCGGTATCACCGCCACATTCTCCGGCTCTGAGATCTTCGTCTTCGGCGCGGTGGAGCGAAACCGGCTGTCCGATTCCCGCGACGATGCGCTGGAGGTGATCGTGACCGTCAGCGGCCCGGTTGCGCCTGTCACCATCCGACGCAAATCGCGGGAACTGGGGATCTGGGTGAACACCGCGAGCATTGTCGTGGACCGGGCACCGAGTTTTTATGCCGTGGCAACGACCGGCCCGATGGCGGATATCCTCAGCGAAACATCCGACCTGCGCCATGTCATCAGCGTCGGTCGTGCCGTCCGGGTGGTCGGGGAGGCGGATAAAGTATCGCGCCCCCGCGACTTTGCCGAGGCGGTCGTGCGGCTGCGGCAGGCGGCGGGCGTCTATTTCGAACAGATCGGCGCGATCACGCTGACCCAGCGCACGCTGTTTCAGACCCATTTCAAGCTGCCCGCCAACCTTGTGGAGGGCGATTACACCGCCCGCGTTTTCATCCTGCGCGACAAGGAAGTGATCGACGATTTCAAGACCGGGATCGAGGTGCGCAAGGTGGGATTCGAGCGCTGGATCTATAACCTCGCCTATGACCAGTCCGTGATCTACGGCATAATGTCGATCCTTGCCGCTCTGCTTGCCGGATGGGGCGCGTCCGAGATGTTCCGCCAGTTGAGGCGTTGACTTTTCGGTGATTTCGCCGTGACTGGGCGCATTGACCCTCACCCAAGGCTGCCATTTCGCGGCAAAAGGAACCAGAATGACAACGCGCCTCCGGGCGGAGCTGCCGACATGGCTGGCTTTGCTGCTTTGCTATGGGCTTTACCTGCTGCTGACCGGGTTCGCCGATCAGGTGCCCCTTGGTGTCGGCTATGTCGGGCTGGCGCTGGTGATCGCGTTTCATTCTTCGCTGCAACATGAAACCATCCACGGGCACCCGACCCGGTGGCGCTGGCTGAATGCCGCGCTGGTGTTTCCGCCACTTGGCCTTTCGTTCCCCTATATCCGCTATCGCGACACGCATCTGGCGCATCACAACGACAACTGCCTGACCGATCCTTACGACGATCCAGAAAGCTGGTATCTCGACCCGGCGCGCTGGGCCGCAACAAGCCGGCCCATGCAGGCGCTGCTGGTTGCCAATAATTGCCTGCTGGGCCGAATGATCATCGGACCGGGCCTTGGATTTGTGCGGTTCGTCGCTGCCGATGCGCGGTTGATCCTGTCAGGCCGCGCCGATATCGCCGGGGCATGGGCATTGCATGTTCTAGGCTGCGCACTGGTGCTCATCTGGCTGGCGCAAACGCCGGTCGATGCCGTCGGCTATGCGCTGGCCTGCTATGGCGGCCTGTCGCTGATCAACCTGCGCAGTTTTCTGGAACACCGGGCGGAGGAACGTGTCAGCCAACGATCTGCGGTGGTGGAGGATGGCGGGTTCCTGTCGCTTCTGTTCCTCAACAACAATTTGCACGCGGTCCATCACGCGCACCCGCAAACGCCGTGGTTCGACCTGCCCACGCTCTATCGCCAGCACCGCGACCGGTTTCTCGGGATGAATGGCGGTTATGTTCTGCCGTCCTATTGGTCGGTATTTTGGCAGTATGGCTTTGTCGCGAAGGAAACACCGCCACACCCGCTGATGACAGCGGCACGGGTCGTTCACGATCCTGCCCGAATGGCCGAATGATCGCATCGCTGCCGATGTATGACTGGCCGGAAGTGCGGTCGGAGACGGCCTCCCTCTGGTCCGCCTGCCGCGATGCTCTGCGCGGCGTCGGTTTTGCCGCGCCGGATACGCTGACCGCGTCGCCAGGCAATCCGTGGCAGCACTGGCAGGCGGAGGATCTGGTGCTGTCGCAGACCTGCGGTCTGCCATTCTCGGCCCGTCTGGCGGGGCACGTCTCGCTGATCGGCACGCCGTCCTATGCGCTGCCCGATGTCGCGCCGGGGATGTATTGCAGCCGCATCGTGGTGCGCGCCGATGACCCTGCGCAATCGGTCGCCGATCTTACCGGGCGCCGGTTCGCCTTCAACATGCGCGAAAGCCAGTCCGGCTGGGCCGCGTTTCTGGCGGCCTTTGGCGACCCGAAGATGATCTTCGATGACCTGATCGAAACCGGTGCGCATCGCGCATCGCTTGCCGCCGTTGCGACAGGGCGGGCCGATGCCGCCGCCATCGACGCCGTTTCATGGGCATTGGCGGAACGACATGAACCTGCCGTGCAGGCGCTGCGGGTTCTCGCGTCCACCCCCGCGACGCCCGGCCTGCCCCTGATCACCGCGCGTCGGTCAGAGGATGATCTGGCGCTGATGCGCCTCGCGCTGCAAACCGCCATCGACGGCCTGCCGAATGCGGTGAAAGACGCGCTTCTGATCCGCGATCTTGTGCGGATCCGGGCGGCGGCTTACGCCCCCCTCGCCGCCGGTTGGCCCGCCTGACCCCTGATCGCGGTGCCGGTCACACGCGGGTCTCGCAGGCTTCGCTGGCCATGAAGGCCTGCAAACCCTTCGCCGCGTCATCCTCGAAAACCTCGTCTGTCAGGGTCAATTCTGCGATGCGGTCGAACCGGAATGTGCGAAAATCCTGCCGAAGTTCACACCAGCCGGAAACCATCCAGCCATCGGAGTAATTCACGACGGCGAGCGGGCGAATGCGGCGGGCGGACCGTTGGCCCAGACCATCCGCATAGGTCAACGCGACGATCCGGCGGGTGCGGATCGCGTTGCGGATCGCGGCGATCCGATCGGCGACCCCGGTTGCGCGGCGCAGCGCAAGATAGGGCGCATCGGCAAGCTTCCGCGCCTCCGGCTGCGGCATACTCGCCTGTATCTTTGCGCGCACCTCGCGCGCGGCGGCAGCAAGCGCAGGGTCATCGAGGCTTTCGACGAATGACAGGCCGACGGCCAACGCATCCACCTGTTCGAAGGTAAAGGTCACGCTCGGCAGATCGAAACCGGGGCGGAGCAGGTAGCCGACGCCCGCCTCCCCCTCGATCGGCAGGCCGGAAGCCTGAAGATGCGCGATGTCACGATAGATCGTGCGCACGCTCACCTCGAAATGCGCCGCGAGGTCCTCGGCGCGGCTGACAGTGCGCGCCCGCATTTCATTTACCAGCCTGAAAAGGCGCTCGGCTCGTCGCATGTGCATCAACCAGTTTGGGCATCCCGCCCCGGTCAGGGCGGGGTGTGTTGTCAGTCCCCGTTACTATCACGCGTCAGAGCGGGCAACGAGGTTTCTGGGTGCACCAGAATCAATCGGCGGCGGTCGCCTCGATCTCGATCATCAGCGATGGCATCGCCAGCCGGGACACGCCGAGAAGGGTCATCGGCGGCATTGCGCCGATTGGCCCCATGCGGGCGCCGAGCACGTCGAAATTCGGCAATACCGCGTCCATGTCGGTGACATAGATTGTCAGCCGCGTGACATTGGCGAGGCCCATGCCAGCGGCCCCCAGCACCGCCTCGAGATTGTCGAGCGCCAGCGCCATCTGGGCGCGCATGTCGCCCGCGTGCTGCGGGGCACCGTCCGCATCGACGGCGGTCTGACCGGCGCAGACGAGCTGTCGGCGCGCACCTTCAAGGATTTCGGCCTGATTGTATCCAAATTTCAACGCCCAGGACCACGGGTTTACGGCTGTTCTGTTCATCGGGTATGCCTTTGCAAGATTGCTGCGAGAGCCTTCTTGAAACACACCCCTCCTGACAGCGTTGTGTCAGGAGTCATCGTCGCTTTGGCAACCGGCGCGACCTCTCTCCGTTCAAACACGAACCTTCAGCAGGGCCTTCGGGTCGGTTGCCGGGTTTGCCACATCCGCCCTGCTCGGGCTGATGCCATCCTCGATCAGGCGTTTTCCGACCATATAGGCGCGCGGATCGTTCATCGCATCGACGGCCAGCAGCCGGTCGCCCTGATAATACCAGATCGACACCGCGCCACCCGCGCCTTCACGGCGCACCATGCTGTCATGGCCCTGGCTGAGGCCCGCTATCTGCAATTTCACATCATACTGGTCGGACCAGAACCACGGCACCGGCTGATAGGTGACATCGTGGCCCAGCATCGACGCTGCGGCAGCCTCCGCCTGGTCGATAGCGTTCTGCACGCTTTCAAGGCGGATCAGCCGCCCCTGATAAGGCAGGATGGCGCAATCACCGGCGGCCCAGATCGCCGGATCGGCGGTGCGGGCCGCCGCGTCGACGATGATCCCATCGCTTGTATCCAGCCCGGCGTCCGCCGCCAGCCGGTCATTCGCGAGGATGCCGACACCGACCAGCGCGAAATCGATGTCGAGCGCGCTGCCATCGCTGAGGATCGCGCCGGTGACGTGGCTGTCACCCAGCAATCGCGTCAAGCCGGTGCCCTCGCGGATATCGACGCCGTGGCGCTGATGCAGTGCGCGGAAGAAATCCGATGTGGCCGCCGACGCGACCCGTTGCAGGATGCGATCCGCCATTTCCACCAGCACGACCGACAGGCCGCGCGCGGCGGCAACCGCCGCCGCCTCCAACCCGATATAGCCGCCGCCGACGATCAACACGCGCGATCCGGCAAGGAACGCCCCCGCCATCGCATCGACATCCGAAAGGCCGCGCACCGCGTAAACACCGCCGAGCGCACCGCCGATGGCGGCAGGCAACAGTCGGGGCCGCGACCCGGTGGTCAGCGCGAGCCGGTCATATTCGATCACCCGCCCGTCAGACAGGGCAACGGTCCGCGCGGCACGGTCGATGCCACTGACGGAGGTGCCGGTCATCAGGTCGATCTTCTGATCGGTGTAATATTCGGCGGGGCGCAGATACAGACGCTCCACCTCCATCTCACCCAAGAGGTATTTCTTCGACAGCGGCGGGCGCTGATAGGGCGGGAAAGGTTCCTCACCGATCAGGGTGATCGGGCCTTCATGGCCGAGCGTGCGCAGCTTGGCCGCAAGCGCCGATCCTGCCTGCCCCGCCCCGATGATGACGATCTTGTCCGACATGTCGTTATCCTTCCTGCCCGTCAGGGGTGCCGGTCACACCAGCAGGCCCATGTCCTGATCCGCCTCTTGCAGCACCTCCGGCGGCACCGCGCCCGGCCCTTCGGCAAAGATCGCGTTGCTGAACCGGTTGGTGATCCGCGACAGGTTCTGCATCCGGCTGCTGTCGATGTCACGCAGCAGATCGGCATATTCCGGCACGGTCCGCAGCCGGGCGATCTTGGCGCGGTGCAGCGCGACGCATTCCGAATGTGCGGCACGGATTTCCGGGTCGCCCATCAGGCGCGCATGTTCCGCCCGCGTGGCGTCAAGCCGGGTCTGGATCGACCGGTCCTCGTCGCCATTGTGATTCATGCGAAACCAATAGGCGAGGCCCTGATCCCGGTCGACATGGTTCACCCGGCCCCGCTCCTTTTTCACCAGATAGCTTTCCGATGATCGCAGGGAATAATGGTTCAGCGTCACCATGCCATAGCCCCAGTTGTGCACGCCCGCCCGCCAGCCGGAAGCATAGGTCGCCTTGCGCATCGGCTGACCGTTGGAATCGACCCAGTTGATGTCCGCCACCCGGTCCTCATCCAGTCCCTTCGGGCGGTGCACGCTGAAACGCGAAAAGATGCCGAGATCGCGAAATGCGGTCTTGAACCCCCACGCCTGATGCGGCCTGCGCATCTTTGCCGGGGCGCATCGGGTGAACTGTTCGGTGATGAGGCGATCCTCATAGGCGCTGATGAACCCATTGCCGAACAGCCTCCATGTCATCGAGATCATGTTCGCATCCGGCACCGCATCCAGCAGAGTCTGGAACCGGCCATCGCCGACATGGATGTTGATGAATTCATCCACATCCATCGGGATGATCCAGTCGGCGTTCTGCACCGCCGCCTGTTTGCGGGCATCGGCCAGCGCGGCGCGCTGGGGGTTGCCGCTGCGGCTGATCTGGAACGGGTTGACCAGATGCGCGTCGATCAGTCCTTTCTGCGCAAGGAGATCCAGCAACCTGTCGGTGCCGTCATCGCAATCGTTGGTATAGATGACGAATCCTTCGATGCCGATGGCCCGGTGATGGGCGATCCATTCCAAAATGAACGGCCCCTCGTTGCGCATGGTGGTGACGATCACCGCCCGCGCCCGCTGCCCGTCGCGCGCGGCAGCGGTTTCGGCGGCCAGCGCCTCCGCCCGTGCACGGCGGATCGCCTGCCGCTTTGCCATCACTTTCGCCCGGTTCGCCACGCACCGCTCCTGCCCTCTGACAGGGCTGACAGTATCGCCGCCGCCGCGCGGGGTCCATCGCGGCGGATGGGTTTCAGGCCGCGGGGCAGCGTGATAAGCCGGATCAGGCTTTGCAGGGATACCAGATGCGCCTGATCGTGACAGCGATGAAGAATGAAGGGCCGTTCATCCTCGAATGGGTGGCGCATCATCTTGCGGTCGGGTTCGACCGGTTTCTGACCTACACTAATGATTGCGAGGACGGCACAGATGCGATCTGGGCGCGGCTTGCGGCGCTCGGTTATGGGGCGCACGAACGCAACGACCGGATCAAGGCGCGCGGCATTCAGAAAACCGCACTGATGCGGGCCGACGATCACCCGCTGACCGCCGATGCCGAATGGCTGTCCTGCCTCGATGTGGACGAGTTCGTGAATGTGAAATCGGGCGCGGGCACGCTGGACGATCTTTTTGCCGCGCTGCCGCCCGCTGACATGATCCCGCTGTGCTGGCGGCGGTTCGGTGCGAACGGCATCGCCGGATTCGAGGATCGCGCTGTCACCGAACAGTTCATCCGCGCCGCACCCGAAAACTGCCCCTACCCGTTTCACAATTACGGGTTCAAGAGCCTGTGGCGCGCCGATGCCGGATGGCAACGGATCGGGGTTCACCGCCCGCTCGACCCCGATCCGGCACGGGTGCAGACCCTTCGCGTGGTGAACGGCGCGGGGCAGGTGATCCCGCAACTGGCGGAAAAGGGGCTTTGGCTTGTCCCCCAGGTCGCCGGTTATGCCGGGGTGCAGTTGAACCACTACAGCCTGCGCTCGGCAGAAAGCTATCTGGTGAAATGCGAACGCGGCTTGCCGAATTCCAGGGTCACGCAGCTTGACCTCGGCTATTGGGCGGAGCGGAATTTCAATCAGGTCGAAGACCGCTCCATCGACCGGATCGCCGCGGCGAAGGCGGCGCGTCTGGCCGATCTGAGGGCCGATGCGGAACTCCGCCGCCTGCACGACGCAGCCTGCGCGTGGCACAAGGCCCGCATCGCCACACTGTTGCAAAAGCCAGATCTGGCGCAGCTATTCCTGCGTCTGGTCATCACGGAAACGGCGGCCCTGCCGCTGTCGGAGGCGGTCAGGCTCAACCCCCTCATCATCCGAAGCTGGGAGGCGGAGCGGGCGGAGCGAAAGGGCGGCTGAACGCCCATCCGATTTGCCCTGCATGTCACCGCCCGATAGACAGTTGCTTGATGACCCGAAAGCCGGAATCACCCCCTGCATGAACGCCAAAGTCACCTTTGCCCTTTTCCTCGCCGCCGCGCTGGCAGCGTCCGCTGCGACCGGCTGGGCTGTGTCAGGCCGGATCGAATCGGGGACACGGGCGCAGGCGATGCAGGCGCTCGCCGCATCCGGGGCACAGTGGGCACAGGCGGAGGTTGACGGCCTGATCGTGACGGTCAGCGGCGAAGCGCCCGACGACGATCAGAAAACCCTCGTTCTGGCCGCCATCGCGGCGATCAGCGCAGATGCCCGGATCGTTGACCGGCTGACGGTTGCCGCTGCCCCCGAACGGTTTCACCCGGAGACGGATTTTCGCATCATGCGCGGCGTCGGCCATCTGACCGTTACCGGCGCACTGCCGGGCGAAGCGGCGCGCGATGCGCTGGCGGCGGCGCTGCGCGCGGCGTTGCCGGACATGTCACTGACCGATCTGACGCGCACCGATGCGGTATCAACCGCCGTTATCACGCGGTCAGCGGATCACCTCGCCCGGATCACGGCAAGCCTGCTGCACGGCACCATCATCGTGAATGATGGCAGCATCACTGTCAGCGGGATCGCATCCGGCCGCGAACAACAGATGGAGATCGAGCGCAGCCTGGGCACCCTTGCCGGGGCGGGGTGGCGCACCGATCTTGTGCTTGCAGACCCACCATCGCGCGTCGCCGAGCTTGCATTTCATGCCGAAACCGGGCCGGACGGGCGCGGTGTGATGACCTGTCTGGCCGCATCCGAGGCGGACGCGGCGGCCATCGCGGCACGTGCTGCCACGCTGTTCGGCACAGCCCCGGATTGCACGGTCAGCCCTGCCGAGGACGGGGCGCAATGGGGCGAGGCGGTTCTGGCAGCGCTCGACGCGCTCGCGGCGATCCCGGCGGGGGATGTGCGCCTGACCGGCTGGCGCGTGCGCTTGTCAGGGGCGGCCCCGACCCGCAAGCGAGAGCTCGACGCCGCCTCGGCGCAGTTGAAGGCGGCTTTGCCGCAGCGGTATACCCTGATGCTGTTGACCCCGCCGCCGGTGGCCGAGATTGCCAGCGCGCAACAGGTCAGCAGCACGTTCCGGATCGATTATGACGGCGTGACCATCAGGCTGTCGGGCGAGGCCCCGAGCGAGATTCTGGCGCGAACGCTGTCATCCTATGCCCGCGCACAACTGAGCGGTGTTTCGGTAGAGGCAGACATGAATCTGCGCCCTGAAATCGCCGCCGATGACTGGCGATCGCTGTCCATGCTGCTGGTCAGTGCCATCGCGCGGCTGGAGGCAGGCTTTGCCGAATTCGATGCGGAGCGCATCTTGCTGGACGGGATCATCGAACAACCGGGGGACATCCCCGATGTGCATCGCATGATCGCACAATCCAGCGACAGCCACCGGCGGGTAACCACCCATCTGAAGGTCGCGATGGCCGACCGCGCCGCAGCGCAACCCTTGCCCCCCGCACGCTGTGCCGAGGCGCTGACCGAAATCACGGCGGCAGATCCGATCCTGTTCGCGCCCGGCAGCGCCAAGATCGAGGAGAGCAGCCGCGCCGTCATTACGCGCCTGGTCGAAACGATGTCGTCATGCAGCGACGGCAAGGTCGAGATTGGTGGCCATACCGACAGCGAAGGGTCCGAACAAAGCAACCTTTTCCTCAGCCGCGACCGGGCGGAGGCGGTGCTTGAGGCCTTGTTGCAAGACGGCGTCCGGGCGACGAAGCTTGCCGCGAAGGGCTATGGCGAAGCGGAGCCGATCGCCGACAATGCGACCGATGCCGGGCGGCGCGCAAACCGGCGGATCGCGTTTCGCGTTGTCCCCGATGAGGAGAGCGAGAGATGATGCAGATGACCCGCGAGGATCTGACGCTTGCCATTGCCGGAGCGGTGCTGGTGGTATTCCTGATCGGTTGGGTGTCGCACTGGCTGTGGAGCTGGCTGGCACGCGCCGCATCACCGCGCAGCGACCGCGCAGATGAACTGGTGGCGGAATTGCTGATCGTCGAGGAACAGCGCGACCGCGCCCATGCCGAAAAGCGCGAACTGGAAACAGCCCTGCGCGGTGAAGCCAAGGAGCATGAACAGCTTTTGCAAAGCCTGTTGCGGGAGCGTGAGGCGGAACTCGCCGCCGCGATGGATGGGCTGCGTCGGGCACGACAGGAAATCGAGGCGCTGAAGACGGGTTAGGGTTTCGTGGCCCAGCGCGCGGCGGCCTCGTCATCGACCTCTCGTGCGTCGACCCAGCGGGCGGTATCGCCGACCTCTTCCTTTTTCCAGAACGGCGCGCGGGTCTTGAGGTAATCCATCAGGAACTCGGCGGCCTCGAAGGCGGCCTTGCGGTGGCGGCTGGCGGTCGCGACCATCATGATCCGATCGCCCGGCATCAACCTGCCGACCCGGTGAATGATGAGACTGCCGGTCAGCGGCCACCGCGCCTGCGCCTCCGCCTCAATCTCGGCCAGCGCGGCCTCCGTCATGCCGGGATAATGTTCCAGCTCCATCGCCGCCACATCATCGGTGCCGCGCACATGACCGGTGAAGGTGACGACCGCGCCGGGATCGCCCTTTGATGACAGCGCCTCCGCCTCCGCCCCCAGATCGAAATCCGCGGTCTGGACCCGAACCGCCATCAGCCGCCCGTCATCGGCGGAAAGAACGCAACCTCGGCAGCACCGGCAAGCGGCGTGTCCCAGTCGCGGACCTTCATATCGACCGCAACCTTCACGGCGGCGAGATCGGCGAAGGCGGCCTCATACCGATCACCACGCCCGCGCAGCATCGCCACAAGATCGGCAACCGTCGCCGCGCCGGTTGCATCGACGATTTCCTCGCTTTCGCCGATCCGTTCACGCAGCCACGCGAAATAGAGAACCTTCATGGCGTTTCCTCCCGCGCGATATGGGCCAGTCCCTTGGCGAAATAATCATAGCCGGTGATCGCCGTCAGTGCGGCCGCGACCCAGAGCAGGATCAGCGAAACCGGCTCGATCCAGCCCGCATCGAACGCCCCGGCCATCAGCAGCCCGCCGAATGCCATCATCTGCGCCGTCGTTTTCCATTTCGCCATGACCGTCACATCCAGAACCCGCGCCCCCTTCAGATATTCGCGCAGGCCCGACACCAGCGTTTCGCGCAACAGGATGATCGTGACCGGGATCACGACCAGCGGCGCAAGCCCGTGCAGCGCCAGCAGGATCGCGCCGGTGATCGCCACCATCGCCTTGTCGGCAATCGGGTCCAGCATCCGGCCAAAGGCGCTGACCTGCCCCCATTTGCGCGCCAGCCAGCCATCAAAGAAATCGCTGATCGCGGCGACAGTGAACAACAGAAATGCGGCCATGTCGGCCAGTGGCCGTTCCGCCACCAGAAAGACCAGCGCCACGCAGGGTGCGGCGACGACGCGGAACAAAGTCAGTATGTTGGGGATGTTCAGGTCCATGCCTCTGACTTGCCCCTGACGCAGGCGCGGGTCAAGCGAAGGATCGGGGGCGGGACGCATCGGCGGCTCAATAGGTCGGGTGGAATTTCCCCGCCGGGGACAGGGTGAAAATCTCGCATCCGTCTTCCGTCACCCCGATGGAGTGTTCGAACTGCGCCGACAGCGACTTGTCGCGGGTCACGGCGGTCCAGCCATCGGACAGGATCTTGGTATCCGGGCGTCCCAGATTGATCATCGGCTCGATGGTGAAGAACATGCCGGGGCGCAATTCCGCCTCGGACCCCGGTCGCCCGTAATGCAGGACGTTCGGTGCATCATGGAACACCCGGCCAAGGCCGTGGCCACAGAAATCGCGCACCACGCCGCAGCGCTGCCCCTCGGCAAACTTCTGGATTGCATGACCGATATCGCCGAACGTGTTGCCCGGCCTCACCTCGGCAATGCCGATCATCAGCGCCTCGTGGGTGATGTCGATCAGCCGTTCCGCCTTGCGGTTCGGCGTTCCGGCGACGAACATCCGGCTCGTGTCGCCATACCAGCCATCCAGAATGACCGTAACGTCGATGTTGAGGATTTCGCCATCCTTCAGGACGCGCGGGCCGGGGATGCCGTGGCACACCACATGATTGATCGAGATGCAGGAGGATTTCGGATATCCGCGATAGCCGAGCGTCGCAGGCACCGCGCCTGCATCGGTCATGTGCTGGTGAATGCGGTCATCCAGTTCCTCGGTCGTCACGCCGGGCACCACATGTTCGGCGATGGCGTCGAGCACCTCCGCCGCCAGCCGTCCCGCCGCGCGCATGCCCCCGAAATCTTCGGGCCGGTGGAGTTTGATCCCCTCCAGTGTTCTGTCGCTGGTGATTGCACGCTCCAAGATGCGTTTCCCTTCCCGTTTCTGGCGCAGTTTCTGCCTCTCGCCCTTCAGGTTCAAGCCCCTTTGGCCGCCTGATCGAAGTTGAAGGCAAGCCTTTGCCCGATGGCAACACCTGCACGGCTGATCCGGGTGCCATAGGCGATCGCCTCCACACCCGCTGCGATGGCTGTGCCGAAGGCCGCGACATAGGCAGGGTCGATGTCACCGGCAAGCTGCACCCGCAGGCAATCATCGCGCTGCACGAGGTAGACCATCACCGCCCGCCCGCCACCGCGCGCAATCGTTGCAAGTTCCTCCAGATGCTTTGCGCCCCGCGCGGTCACGCTGTCGGGGAATTCCGCCCGGTCGCCGCTGCGCCGCAGGGTCACGCTCTTGACCTCCACATAGGCGGGCGAGCGATCCGGCGCGGTCAGCAGGAAATCGACGCGGCTGGCGGTGCCATATTTCACCTCGGCCCGAATCGCGGCATAGCCGGACAGTTCGGGGATGAGGCCCTGCGCCAAAGCCTCCGCCACCACCTTGTTGGCGGCACCGGTATCGACACCGGCCCAGCCCCCACCCGGCAATTCGGCCAGCCGCCAGCCATATTTCAGCTTCTTGCGCGGGTCGTCATTCGGCTCCAGCCAGATCCGCAGGCCGGGCATGTCCAGCCCGGTCATCGCGCCCGGATTAGTGCAATGGGCGGTGACGACCGTGCCGTCAGCCAGTTCGCAATCCGCAAGAAACCGCTTGTAGCGGCGCACGAGGCGGGCGGGGATCAGGGGCGTGGGATAGTCCATCCCATCCGCCTCACCCGCAGGATGCCCGCTGTCAAGATCAGCGCCAGCGCGTGATGCGGATCGCGAGCGCGGTGAACACGCCATAGGCGCACATGCCCATCGCAACGCCGATGAAGACACCGGTCAGGCCCAGATCGGTCAGCGAGGTCAGCGCCACCGCGCCGCCGATGGCAACGCCCATGCGCAGGACACTGCCCGCCACCGGCCAGATCATCCGCCCTGCACCTTGCGAGGCGAAGTAAAGCGCCAGCCCCAGCGCGAAGAACGCATAGAAGGGCGCCACGACCCTGAAATAGGTGCGCCCTGCTTCCAGCGTATCCGTCGCCTCCGGCCCGACGAACAGCCGCAGCCAGATATCGGGGAAGATTGCGAAGAAAAGCCCGACCGACCCGACGATCGCTGCCGCAGCACATGACCCGGCCCACCCGATCTTCAGGGCTCGTGCACGGTTGCCCGCCCCGACATTCGCGCCGACCATTGACGTCATCGCCGCGCCGACGCCGAACACGACCGGTACCATCAGAAATTCGAGCCGTGCGCCGAGGCCATACCCCGCCAGCGCCGCCTCGCCATAGGTGCCAACAAGCGCGACCATGATGGTGACCGTCAGAACCGTCTGAATGGCGTTCAGCGAGGCGATGATGCCGACCCGAAGGATATCGCCGAACAGGGCCCAGTGCAGCCCTCTGAATGACACCGACAGCCCCGCGCGCCCGCTGGCGACATAGGCAATGGCGGCAATCGCCCCGATCCCGAATGCCAATGCCTGCCCCGCCGCCAACCCGGCCATGCCATAGGACGGCAAGCCACCCCAGCCGAGCGCCAGAGCACCGGATAGGGGGATGGAGCCGAGCGAGACGATCAGCAGCACCAGCGACGGCGTCGCCATGTTGCCCGCGCCGCGCATCACCGAAAGCGTCGCATGACAAAGCCAGAGCGCGATGCCCGCCGGAAAGGCGACATAGGCATAGGTCAACGCCTGCTCCACCGCCGCGCCGCCACCGCCCAGCGCCGTAAACAGCATCGGGCCGAACAGCAGGACCATCGCCGCGAAAATCGCCGCCATCATCACAGCGATGATCCACGTGGCCGCCACCAGTTGCCCCGCCCGCTTCGCGTCGCCCGCGCCCAGCGCCCGCGCGATGGCGGATGAAATCGCGCCGCCCATCGACCCTGCCGACAGCATCTGCGCCAGCATCACCAGCGGAAAGACCAGTGCCATCCCGGCCAGCGCCGATACGCCGAGGAACCCGGCGAACACCCCTTCGGCAACGCTCATCGCGGCGGAAACGACCATCGCGATGACATTCGGTGCCGCCAGCCGCGCCAATGTCGGGCCGATGGGCGCCTCCAGCAACAACTTGGTGCGGGCTGTACGTGATGCGACTGCGGCTTCTGCCCTTGTGGGCTGGTGTGCGACCGACATGCGGCAAGTCCTTCGATGGGTGGGTTCGGAATGCGCGGCGATAGTCAGTTCTTTTTTGGTACTGACTAGGTAAGTTCTCTTTCAGAACCTGTCAATCCGCGTTACAAGGGCGTCCATGCGCTGGTCAGACCTCAAAAGCGAAACCTGCCCCGTCGCCCGCGGCCTTTCGGTCATCGGCGACCGCTGGACCATGCTGATCCTGCGCGACTGCTTTCGCGGCATCCGCCGGTTCGACGAATTTCAGGCCCGGCTTGGCGTGACCCGCCACATCCTCGCCGACCGCCTGAAAAAGCTGGAGGAAGACGGCGTGCTGGCGCGGCGGCAATATCAGGACCGTCCTGTCCGCCACGAATACCGCCTGACCGAAAAGGGGCTGGCTCTGCACCCGGTGCTGGCAACGCTGGTCCACTGGGCCGATACATGGGAGCCACATCCAAACCGGTCCGGCCCCCGTTTGGTGTCACGCGAAACCGGCGCGTTGGTGGAACCCGTCCTGATCGACGGCAATACCGGCGAACGGTTGACGCATCGGTCTTTCCGCGCGGCACCGCTTGCGCTAGATCCCCTATCCGAAACGTAGGTTCCTGCACCGCGCTGCGGTCGCCCTTCGTTGCATAGAAGGGGCAGCACATGAACGCAGACAGCACCGAACCGGATCCGGCAACGATGCCGACCGCCGCGATGATCGTGATCGGCGACGAGGTTCTTTCGGGCCGCACCCGCGAAGGCAACGCGTGGCATCTGGCGAAAGTACTGACCGAAACCGGCGTCAGCCTGCGGGAAATCCGCGTTGTTGCGGATGATCGCGATGCAATCGTCGAGGCGATCAACACGCTGCGCGCACGGGTCGATCATGTGTTCACATCCGGCGGCATCGGCCCGACCCATGACGACATCACCGCCGATTGCGTCGCCGCCGCCTTCGGGGTCGGCATCGGTATCCGCGACGATGCGCGCGCGATCCTCGAAGCCTATTACGAGGCCGGTGAACTTAACGAGGCCCGTCTGCGGATGGCCCGCATACCCGATACCGCCACACTGATCCTGAACCCGGTCAGTCAGGCCCCCGGTTTCACCATCGGCAACGTGCATGTTATGGCCGGTGTCCCGCCAGTGTTTCAGGCGATGGTGGAGGAAATCCGACCGACCCTGAAAGGCGGCGCGCCGATGCTGAGCTGGTCTTTGCGGGTGATGGCACCGGAGGGGGATATGGCCGGGCCGCTCGGTCAGGTGGCGGCGCGGCACGCGGGCGTCTCGCTCGGGTCCTATCCGTTCTATCGCGGCGGCGTCGGGTCCACGCTCGTCGCCCGCGCGCAGAACCGCGCGACGCTGCTGCGGGCGGTGGAGGATCTGCGCCGGATGCTCGCCGAACTCGGCATCACCGATATCAGCGAAACGCCGCCAGCCTGACCAGAAGCCGCATCAGGCGGCGCGTTTCATCCGCCAGGTGCGGGCCGCCTCGCCGAAGGCACCGAACAGTTTGGCCGAAACCTCGTCCAGCGTCGGTTCATATTCCGCATGCCACTGCACGCCGATGATCAGGCCCTTGGCATCCGGCACGCTGATCGCCTCGACCGTTCCGTCCTCGCAGACCCCTTCGACCATCACACCCTTGCCGAGGTCGATGACCGCCTGCCCATGCAGGGAATTGGTGAAAATCTCGTCTGTGCCGAGGGTCCGCTCGAACCAGCCACCCTTGGTCAGCTTCACGCTGTGGCGTTTGCGGAAGATGATGGTGTGATCGGTTTCGCCCGGCGGCATCCGATGGTTCATCTTGCCGGGCAGATCGCGCACTTCGGGGTGCAGCGTGCCGCCAAGCGCAACATTGATTTCCTGAATGCCCCGACACACCCCGAACACCGGCATCCCGATCTCCAGCGCCGCGCGGGTCAGGCCCAAGGTGATCGCATCACGGTCACGGTCATAGGGTTCGTGCGCCGGGCTCGGCTCGTGGCCATATTCCTCCGGGTGCACATTGGCCCGTCCGCCGGTCAGCAGGACGCCGTCCAGCACGCCCATCAGTTCGGCGATATCGACACAGGACGGCATGCCCGGAATGATGAGCGGGATCGCGCCCGAAGCCTCTGCGATGGCGGATATGTTCCGCTCGCCCGTCGCCTGCACCCGATAGGTGTCATTGATAAGCTGCGCGCCGCCTGCGATGCCGATCACCGGTCTTGTCATGGTCCGATCCTTGTGTCTGGGCGACAAACCTGCCCGAAACCCGCATGATACGCAATCAGATGGGCTTTCCTGCGTCAAGATAGGCGCATATGGTCCGCCCGCCCCCTGCGCCCGCTTGGTGGAATGGTAGACACAAGGGACTTAAAATCCCTCGGCTTCACGGTCGTGCCGGTTCGAGTCCGGCAGCGGGCACCAGACTTTCGGCGTATGCCTCTGCCACCATTGGATTAACTCTGATGGAGCACGAAGCTCATGCACAGCCTGAACCGCGCCGGATTTGTCTGAGAGATTATGGCTCAATCATCAGGCTGCCTTTTCGGCAGCATCGGCGCGGCCCACAGGTTCGCCGTGCCCCGCCACGAGGCGCGCAACCGCGCCGCCCCTGTGGATTAGCCAATGCGCATCGCTTTCCGCAGGTCCGGCACCTCGGCAACGGCTCACCCAGCACACCGGAATTCCAGCGCGGTGCGCCAAGCAGACCACGACCTATTTTTCCAATCAGGACCGGCTGCGGGCTTTCATTCGTTCGCGCTGCCACATTTCGGCACGCAGCTTCGCGATCCTTCGTCGCCTCTCAGCGCCGCACAGACGTCAACCCCAACTCGTGCAGGGCCGCGTAGAACGCCGGCACGACGATCAGAATGAGCAGCGTTGTTGAAATCAGCCCGCCAGCGATCGACGCCACGAGCGGGACCAGGACCTGCGCCTGCAAACTCGTCTCGGCCAGCAACGGCAGCAGACCGGCGACCGTCGTCACCGATGTCAGCAGAATGGCGCGAAAGCGCGCTTCGGCGGCGGCTGGGGCGCTGATCTCGATCGGCTCTCCCCCCTCTTCGATCTGTTCCTTGATGAAATGCACCAGCAGGATCGAATCGTTCACGACAATCCCTGAAAGAGACGCGACGCCCAGCATGCTCGGCATCGACATGTCGATCCCAAGCGCGAGATGCCCTGCCACGGCACCGATCAGTGCGAAAGGTATGATGACCATCACCACGACCGGTTCGGCATAGCTGCGAAGCTGAAAGGACAGCATCAGGTAGACGAGCAGGAGGCCGATCCCCAGCCCCGCGGCCATCGACGCCTGGGTTTCGGCGGCGGCGGCATTCTGGCCCTCGGTCCCCGCCTCGAGACCCGGATAGCGCGCCATCAGGTCGGGCAGAAACTGCTCCGTCGTGTCACGCACGATTTCGTCCGCATTGCCGAGCGCTGGGTCCACGTCGCCTGTCACGGTAACCGTCGGACGCCCGTCGATGCGGCGGATCACGGCATAGCCGCGCCCTTCCTCGATCAGCGCAACAGCGGAAAGCGGAACACGGGCACCGGCAGGGGTGAGCAGCGCGAAGTCTTCCAGATCAGCAGCAGAACTGCGATCTTCCTCCGCAAGGCGCACGTCGATTTCAAGGGCTTCGGTGTCGGCCTGGATTTCATCCGCCGTGACGCCTTGAAATGCCGCACGGACCTGATCGGCCACCGCGCGCGCATCAAGGCCGAGCCCGCCCGCGCCGTCGCGCAGCGAGAGACGCAACTCCGGTCGGCCCGGCGCCAGATCGTCTGCGATGTTGTAGGTGCCGGCGTAACGCTGCAACCTGTCCCGCAGTTCCAGCGACGCCAACGCAAGGACATCCAGATCATCGTGGGCGAGCCGCAACTCGATCGCCCGGCCTGCCGGGCCCAGTGCGGGTTCGGTCAGGCTCAACCGGCGCATCGCAGGGGTCGGCGGCGCTTCACGTCGCCACGAAGCGAGGATCATGTCGAGGTCGACGCCGCGCGTCTCCGCCGCCAGCAGGTCCACCGTGACGGTCGCGAGATGGGCACCCGCGCCGCCCGCATCATCGTTTTCGTTGTAGGTAACGACCACTTCACGAACCAGCTGCTCGCCGCCCGGATTGCGGGGGGACAGTTCCGCGTTCATGCGATTCAACCCTGCGATCACATGGCTGACTGCGGCCTCGGTCTCTTCGAGGGCCGCGCCTGCCGGCAGTTCGATCCGCGCCTCGATCTGATCGCCGTCGATCTCGGGGAAGGCCTGAAACTTGAGCACACCGCCCGCGATCACCGCGATGGAGGCCAGAAAGAAAAGAGACGCGATGCCGAGCGTCAGCCAGCGCCACGCGACGGCTTTGCGTGCCACCGGCCCGACGACCCGTCGCCGCAAGACATCAAGCCAGCGATCAGCGCGTCGTTGCGGTGCCGGCGTCGCGGGCGCGCCGTGATACAGATGTGCCGGAAGGATCAGAAACGCCTCGACGAGCGAGACGGTTAGGACCAGCAACATCACCACCGGGATCACTCGCAGAACTTCGCCGAGATTGCCTTCCAGAAACGCCAGCGAGCCGAAGATGGCGGCCGTGGTGACGAACGAGGCCACGACACCCGGCGCGACCTGCACGGCCCCTTGAACCGCTGCCTCCAACGGCGGCAGTCCAGCGGCGCGCTTGGTCTCGATATTCTCTGTGATGACAATGGCGTCGTCCATCAGGATGCCGATGACGATCAGCAGCCCGACCAGCGTCAGCATGTTGATCGAGTAACCCAGAACGGTCATCGCCGCGATTGCGCCGAGGAATGACACCGGCAGGCCCATGCCGATCCAGACCGCCTGACGCAGGCCAAAGAACAACCAGACAGCGAGAAAGACGAGCAAGAGGCCCTGAAGCCCATTCTCCGCCACCATGTTCAACCTGTCCTTCAGAACGTCGGACGCGTCGCCGGTCACGGTAATCTCGACCCCCGGCGGCAGGCGCGGGCGTTCATCTTCGAGAAACGCGTTCAGCGCCTCCATCACGCGCAATGTATCGTCCGAAGGGGTCTTGGTGATGCTGAGAAGTGCGGCAGGCTTGCCGTTCAGTTCTGTCCGCACCTCGCGCTTGTCGAAGGTTTCGAAGATATGCGCGACATCGCCGAGGCGGATTTCCGCGCCGCCGCTGCTGGACGCGATGACGACATCCCGAAAGGCGTCGAGCGCGCGGCGCTGGTCTGTGAAACGCAGCAGGGTCGAACCTTCGTCTGAAACGATTTCGCCGAGCGGCAGATCGACATTCTGGCGCCCGACGGTGCGGGCGATCTCTTCCAGGCTCAGACCGAGTTGCCGCGCCGCAGAATCCGCGATCTCGATGCGGATCTGTGGATCGGAAAACCCCGTCACCTCCACCCGCGGAATGCCGCCCCAGCGGAGCATGCGGATCTTGAGACCTTCGGCCAGCGCCTTCAGTTCGGTGGCATCGTGGCTGCCTGCGGTCGTCACCGCCAGTGCGGCCACCGGATCGACGCGGCCAAGCTGGCGAATGATCGGCGCTTCGGCGGCGTCCGGCAGATCGTCGATTGCGTTGATTTCCACCTCGACATCGGCAGTGAATCGGCCGAAATCGCGCCCCTGAAGCATCGCAGCGATGATGACGGCGCGGTTCTCCAGCGCTTCACAGCGAATTTCATCGACGCTTTCCACGGCGTCCAGTGCGTCTTCGACCGGCCTGCAAATGGCGCGCGACACTTCTTCCGGCGCAGCGCCGGGATAGGTGATGGTAATCTGCACGTCGCGCGGCGCGATGCGCGGAAAGGTTTCGCGCAGCAGACTGGGCGCTGATACGACGCCGACGAGGATCAGCAGTGCCATAAGCAGGTTGGCCGCCGTCGGGTGGGCGGCGAAATAGCGGATCATCGGCTGGCACCTGTGGCGGCGTCCAACCGCGCCTCGGCCACTTCATCGCGTTGCGGCGCAAGCAACAGTCCCTCAACGGCGGGCGATGGTTCGGTAACGATGATCCGCGAACCTTCGGGCAGCGCATCGGCAGAAAGAACGGCGATGCCATCGGCGCTGAAGATCGGCGTGATCGAAGCATAGGTCAAACGGTCGTCGGGCCCCGCCAGCATGACCCGCCCCTCGCGGATCGCCCGGCGCGGCACGAGGATCACCTTGTCGAGCGCAGGGCCGGAAAGTGTGACCTTCACGAACATGCCCTTGATCAGCGGCGGGCGCTCACCCGGCCTTGCTGCGCCGTAAGGATCAGTGACGCGGACAATCACACCGATCGACCGGGTTGCAGGATCGACCACCTCCGATATCCGCGCGACTTCGGCGGGCCAGACGGGATTCGCGCCGTCCACATCAAGGCTGACCCGTGCGCGGATCAGGCGGCTGATATCAGCGGGCGTTTCGCCGCCGTTTCCCAGAAATGCGAGGCGCGCCAGCGACGCCATGAGCCGTGGCGGCATCTGCACGTCGATTTCCGCTGCGGCCGCACCGTCGATGCTTCCCATCGGGGTTCCAACGCCGACAAACTGACTGATTTCAACGTCCGCACTTGCGACGCGACCATCGAATGGCGCTGTCACCACTGTGCGGGTAAGGTCAAGCTCTGCCGACTGTTTCGACGTGCGGGCGACCGCCACGCTTTGCTCCGCCGCCTCCAATTGCGCGGGCAGGACGGCAAGGGTGCCCATGTGGCTTTGCACCTTCACGCGTTGCGCAAGCACCTCGCGTTCTTTGTTTTCGACGGCGGTGTTCGACGTGGCACCGGTTTGGTTGAGCTTCGCAACCCGCGCAAGATCGCCTTCCGCAAGGGCCAGCGCCTGCCGCTCGATTTCAAGTGACGCTTCGGTTGTCGTCTTCGAGAGGCGAATTTCCGCGACCTTCGCTTCGGCACTGCGGATATCGGCTTCGGCCCGCGCCACCGCGAGTTCATAGGTGTCGCGCGCAATCTCGAGCAATACCTCGCCTTCGCCGACTGCGCCGCCGCGTATGAAATCCTCATGCACATACGCGATGCGGCCCGCGACCTGCGCGACCGCAGTCCAGACGCGGGCGGGCGCGACCTCGCCAAACCCCGACACTTCAGGGGTAAAGGCGCGGGGCAAGGCGGCGACATAAGCGACCGGCACGGGCCGCTCCGCCGCTGCGACCGTGCCCGGCGGCGGGCGGTTCGCAGTCGCCCACCACAGCAGTGCGACGCCAAGCAGGACCGGCGGAATGAACGCTAAACGGCGGACAGTGATCATATCGGGCTCCTCGGCGGCCTCTTGCGACTCGCCAGGGCCAGAGTGTTCATGGTCAGGGCTTGGGGCAAACAGAATACAATGTCTGCGGGCCTACAGGCACCGCAAAACGCTTACTGGTTCGCCATCGCGGCGAGTTCATCAGTGCTGGCCATGCCGTCGCCGTTGGCGTCCACACGTCCGAACGCCGTGCTGTAACGGCCGGTTCGTTGAATCATGCGCGCATTGCCCAACCGGTCTTCCGCGTTCAGGTCGATGAAGCGGGTGAATTCGTCGATGGTCAACGCGCTGTCGGCATTGGCGTCAGCTTCGGCAAAATTCGCTGCGGCTTTCTCTCGGTTGTCCTGGGCGGCGGCGACAGAGACAGCGCCGATGATCAGCGCGAGGCCGATCGAAGTGGTCTTGAGGAGGGTGAGCATCGAAATATCCTTCCAGAATGTCAGCGGGTGAGTGTTGTGTTGCGGTTCACCGTGCGTCCGGCGGGGCCGGTCGTGGACCGCGCGCCGGAACAGGTACCATCAGCGCAGCCGCGCTCGTCGCTGCGGGTCGCGGTGCGTCCGGCGGCACCGGTCCGGGTCACCTCGTGGCTGCAAGATCGGCTTGAACAATCTCCCGAAGCGGTGACGGAACTGTCTCCGCGCGGGCCGCTGAAGATGGTTTTTCGCTCCCATGCCTGGGCACCCACGACAGACACGATGACAATCAACGCCGCGAGCGCCGACTTCATGAATGGTGTATGCATTGTATCCTCCGATCCGGTTTCAAGCAGGGCGCGGCGGATGGGTGTGCCTCCGCTCTATCGGGAAAGTAGGAGGCGTTTGTCACGACAGCTTCGCTGCGATGAAACGATGTGTCAGCTTAAGGTAACAGTTTGTAACCGCTTCCCTTCACGCTTGTTTGCTTGGTTCGGCTCGATAATGGTGAAACGATGAAAGAGGCGCGCCAATCCATCCTGATCGTCGACGACGACCCCGATATCCGTCGTCTGACGGCGGCGTTTCTCAGCCGTGAAGGTTTCGCGCTTGAGACTGCGGCGGACGCCGTCGAAATGGATGCGACGCTCGCGCGCAACCGGCCAGACCTCATCGTCCTCGATCTGATGCTGCCCGGGGAGGACGGCCTGTCGATCTGCCGACGCCTTCGCGCGGCTGACGGGCCCGCAATTCTGATGCTGACGGCGAAGAGTGACGAAATCGACCGCGTGATCGGGCTGGAATTGGGGGCTGACGACTATCTCGTGAAACCGTTCGGCACGCGGGAGCTTCTGGCCCGCATCCGTGCGATCTTGCGCAGGGTCGCGGCACCCGTCGCCGCCCGGTCGCGTCGCTTTGCGTTTGACCGGTTCGTCATCGACCTCGATGCGCGGCAGATCACTGACGATACCGGCACCGACCTGACCCTGACGAGCGGGGAGTTCGACCTGCTCGCCTGCCTGACGCAGCGCCCGCGCCGCGTTCTTTCAAGGGACCAGATTCTTGACCATCTGCGCGGGCGCGGTGCCGAGCCCTTCGACCGCACTGTCGACATGATGATTTCGCGCCTGCGCCGAAAGCTGGCCGTGGTCAGCCCGGAGACTGAGCTGATTACGACCGTTCGCAACAGCGGATACCTGTTCACCCCCACCGTGAAGCCCGTCCCTTGACCGCCCGGTTCGGCATCCGCTGGCGGGTTGGCATGATCGTGGTGATGGCATTGCTTGCGCTCTGGCTCGCCATCGTTTCAGTGTTCTACATTGCCGAAGGGGCCAAGCGCGCCGCGGCCTTGCCGACGCCGGGCGGGCTTGCTGCGCTCGCGAGGGCGGTGGAGCATACCGACCCTGAAAACCGGGCCTTGATCCTGACCGCCATGCAAACCGAGACACGCAGCGTCCGCGTCGTGCAAATGCCGCTGCACGCGTCCGATCTGCCCTCGTTGTGGCCATCCGACATGGCGACCTTGGATGGATATGTCCGCGCGCTTGATGGCCGCCCTCTGGTTGTCGTACCGCAACAGGTTGAGGGCCTGATCGGACCACGCTTTGTCAGTGCCTTCAATGCCGTCGAGTTCCGCATCGGCCTCACGGACGGCGAGACGCTGATCGTCCGCTCGACCAGCCCGGTCGTCGTTGCGCCGATCGGCGTGCCGGTCGGGTTCGGCGCAGGCCTGATCGGCGCCGTCGTCGCGCTTGGTGCGCTTGTCCTTCTCAACCGCGAAGTGCGCCCGCTCGCCCAGTTCGCAGCCGCTTTGGACAAGTTCGATCCGGAGGACGAACAGACCTTCGCGCCCACGAGCCGCGCCAGCACCCCCGAAATCCGTGCCGTGACCGAGGCCTTCAGCCGATTGCAGGATCGCCTCAAGACGCTGACGCGGTCGCGCATGGCGCTGATCGGCGGTATCCAGCACGACCTGCGCAGTTTTGCGACACGGCTGCGCCTGAGGGTCGAACAGATCGCCGACCCGGAGGAACGGCGGCGCGCCGAAGCGGATATCGAGGACATGATGGTCCTGCTCGATGACGCCCTTGTCGCCAGCCGCGCAGGTGCCGATGCATTGAACGATGAACTTCTGGAGCCTTATGCGGTGGTCGCGGCAGAAATCGACGACCGCGTGGCCGCGGGCGCAACGGCGGACCTGACTGCCGATCGCGAGGCCCGGGCGGCCACCATCCTCGGCGACCGGCTGGCGTTCCGCCGGATCGTCGCAAACCTCGTGGACAACGCATTGCGCTATGGCGGCGCGGCACATGTCAGCATTGGCGTCCAAGGGGGCGACGTCGTCCTGACGGTAGATGACGACGGGCCCGGCATTCCACCCGATCAGCGCGCGTTCCTGCTGGAACCTTTCACGCGGCTGGAAACCTCACGCTCCCGCACGACAGGCGGCGCGGGGCTCGGCCTTGCAATCGTTAACCGACTGGTGACGGCACAAGGCGGATCCTTGTCAATAGACGACGCGCCATCGGGCGGCGGCAGGATCATCGTGACTGCGCCGCTGTTTCGGGTTTAGGTGGGAGACCTCGATAGGACGGTTCCGTGATTTTATGATCCAGAAACCTTAAAATCCCTCGGCTTCACGGCCGTGCCGGTTCGAGTCCGGCAGCGGGCACCAGACTTTCGGCGCAGCAATGCCGTCACATCGCGAGTGATACCAGATGATTGTCCCAGGCCAGCGCATGGGTCGGGCCGGTGCCGGAGGCGGCAATCACCCGGCCCTCGCCGGTGGTGAACAGGAAACCGGGGTCTGCCGGCGCGACGCCGCCGATATCCGTGGCCGTGACCGCCTCGCTGAACGCGCCGGTTCCCGTATCGAAAATCAGGGCGAAACCGCCGCGCGGGGCGGTGAACGCAACCTGAGCGCCATCGCCGGAAAACGCCACAGACCCGGCATAGCCTCGCGTCGCGTCGGCATAGGCGTCCGGTGTTTCGATCAGTCGCGGTGCCTCGCCGGGGCGGACAAGGCCCAGCAGCGGCGGCGTGGTTCCCAAATCCCCCTCCCATTGCATCGCAAAGGCCAAAAGCCCGTCTTGACGCAACGCCAGATGGCGGATGGAATTCATCCGCAACGGATCGGGCAGTATTGTGACCGATTTAACCGCACCCGCCGCCGTCAGGATCGTCAGGTTCGGGCGCATGGTCGCGAGGTTGAGCTTGGCGCGCCCGCTGGCCGGATGGGTGGCGATGCCGCCATTGGCAACCGCAAGATCGCCGCCCGCGATCAGCTTCACATCATGCGGGCCAACGCCACCGGAGGGGCATTCGCCGATCCGGGCATATCCGGCGGCGGCGTCCCAGATGCCGATCACGCCGGTGGCGGCCTCGAAATCATTCTCCGCCGTGTAAAGCACTGCACCATCGGCGG
>CAYGRU010000029.1:0-48271 GCA_964352385.1 uncultured Candidatus Planktophila sp. | reverse complement strand
GCCACGGCACCAGCCGATAGAGATAGAGCGTTGCGATACCGCCGATTGCCGTGGCGGCACCGAACACCAGCCACGCACCATCCGCCCGGAAGGCGGCCTTCATCTCGAACGCGTCGTTCGTGAACAGAGAGGTCACAACCTGCCCTGCCTCAGCCCAGATTGACATCAGGCTCTCCCCTGCAAATTACAGCGCCGCCTTGGGTTGCGGTCTTCTGACGTGCGGGCTGGCCCGACGACGCGGGCCAGCCATCATCTTCCAGGGCTGATTATGCCTTCCACCAGCGGCGGGGTTCAACATTCTCCGCCAGCGTATCCTTCGGGATCTGGCGCGCGACATCGTAGATTTCCTTGTAGGTGTCGATGCCACCGGCCCAGCCGTTGATCCGCTCGCGCCACTCTTCCCAAAGCTGGGGCTGGAATTCCGGCGAACACATTTCCTCGGCGACCTTGATCTGGTCGTCCGCGAGGAACGCGTTGCGGACGCCGTTCTGGGCAAAGATCGTGCCCGGCAATTGCGGGTCCGATTGCCCGACCGTGTTCACGAGCGCGGCCTCGTTGGCGGCCTGAACATGGACCTGCGCCAGATAGGCCGATTCCATGACAGCATCCTGCAAATACCCTTCGAGACCGTCGAACACCGATGCGGACATCGACGTATGTTCGGTGCCGCAGAAGAAGTTCAGGTTGACCGACTGGCTGACGACCGGGCTCATGTTCGCATAGGCCACGGCGGACGCCCATGTTTCAGCGCCGTCGATCAGGCCCTGCTTCAGACCATCGAGGGTTTCTTCCCAGGCGATCGGAACCGGGTTGAGGTTCAGCGCCTGCATCGCGATCCGGCCCAACTGGGTGCCGGTCACGCGGTTCTTGGTGCCGAACAGTTCTTCGACCTTGGTGACGGTCGGCTTGTCCTTCCACGCGAGGCCCAACTGGATGCCGCGCAATTCGCAGTGGCTGAACAGGAATTTCAGACCATGACGCTTTTCCAGCGGCTCGCGCAGGATGCGCTGCGATTCCGGGCTGTAGAGGAAATGATACTGCGCGGCCCGGCTCGGGAACATGTAGGCGTAATCGAGCACGTTCAGGTAGGGCGCGCCACCGGCAGAGTTCTGGGTCGACGCGGCATAGATGTCGACGATGCCCTGCTGGGTTTTCTCGACGCAGGATGTCTGGCCGCAAATCTGGTTATCGCCGATGAATTCGACCCGGATTTCGCCATCGGTCCGGCTTTCGAGGTCGCGCGCGAATTCCAGCGCCCCGGCGCGTTCGATCAGCAGGTTCCGGGCATTGAACCCGGCTGCGCCGAATTTGAGCGTATGCTTCGCCTCTTTCGCGAAGCGTTTAGTGTAGGTCGATTCAGCGGCCTTCGCCAGCGACGCCGTCGTCAGCGCGCCGCCAAGACCGCCCGCGGCGATCAGGGTCGATGTGAGGCCGAACTGACCCGACAGCTTGAACAGGTCACGACGCGAAATATTCGCGAGCTTATCAGAAACAGACATGGTTTTCCTCCCGAGTGATATCTCAGTTAATTGATACTTGTAGTCTCAAAAAGCCACAATATGATGCAGTTGGCAAGCAGGAATAGTGCCCCGAACAACCAACGATAGAAAAAGACGAGCATGTGGCAATGACGGAAAGCAAAGCTGATTTCATCGTGATCGGCGCGGGATCCGCCGGGTGTGTGCTGGCCAATCGGCTCAGCGCCAATCCGGCCCATCGGGTCATTCTGGTGGAGGCGGGCGGACGCGACCTCAACCCGTGGATTCACATTCCGGTCGGCTATTTCAAGACCATGCACAATCCGTCCGTCGACTGGTGCTATCGAACGGAGCCTGATCCGGGTATTGCGGGGCGGCAACTCGACTGGCCGCGCGGCAAGGTCCTTGGCGGGTCTTCCTCGCTGAACGGGCTGCTATATGTGCGCGGCCAGCATCAGGATTACGACCGCTGGCGGCAGATGGGCAATCCGGGCTGGGGCTGGGATGATGTGTTGCCGCTGTTCCGGCGGGCGGAGGATCAGGAACGCGGCGAGGATGAATTCCACGGCGTCGGCGGCCCGCTTTCCGTGTCCAACATGCGCATTTCGCGTCCGATCTGCGATGCCTGGGTCGCGGCGGCGCAGGCAGCCGGATACCGGTTCAACAACGATTACAACGGCGCGAATCAGGAAGGCGTCGGTTATTTTCAGTTGACCACGCGCAACGGGCGACGCTGTTCGACCGCCGTTGCCTATCTGAACCCCGTCAAACACCGCCCGAATCTCAGGATCATCACGCGCGCGCTGACTTCACGAATCCTGTTCGAAGGGCGGCGCGCGGTTGGCGTTGCCTATACCGACAGCAGCGGACGCGAACACATCCTCCATGCCGCCCGCGAGGTCGTGCTTTCAGGCGGTGCCATAGGGTCGCCGCAGATCCTGATGTTGTCGGGCATCGGCGAGGCGGATCATCTGCGCGCGCATGGTATCGACGTGCTGGTGGACAATCCGGCTGTCGGGCGCGGGCTTCAGGATCACCTTCAGGCGCGCCTCGTCTACAAGTGCACCGAGCCGACCCTGAATGACGAGGTGCGGAGCCTGATGAACAAGGCGCGGATCGCGCTGAAATATGCGATGTTCCGGTCCGGTCCGATGGCGATGGCTGCAAGCCTCGCAACCGGGTTCATGAAGACGAGGCCGGACCTCGAAACCCCGGATATCCAGTTTCATATCCAGCCCTGGTCCGCAGACAGCCCCGGCGAAGGCGTGCATCCGTTCTCCGCCTTCACCATGTCCGTCTGCCAGCTTCGCCCCGAAAGCCGGGGCGAGATTCGCCTGAAGGATGGCGATCACCGGACCTATCCGGCGATCCACCCCAATTACCTCGCAACTGAAACCGACCGGCAAACGCTGGTGGAGGGGGTGAAGATCGCCCGCCGGATCGCGGGGCTGGACCCGTTGTCGAGCAAGATTGCCAGCGAATACCGACCGGGGCCAGAGGCGCAGAGCGATGACGATCTGCTGAAATGGGTGCAGACCAGCGCCACCACGATCTATCACCCGACCGGCACATCCCGGATGGGCAGCGACGAACGCGCGGTGGTCGATCCCCGCCTCCGCGTGCACGGGGTGGTGGGGCTGCGCGTTGCGGATTGTTCGATCATGCCCGAAATCATTTCCGGCAACACAAATGCGCCCGCGATCATGATCGGCGAGAAATGCAGCGACATGATGCTGGAGGATGCGCGCGCCTGATCCGTGAATGGACGCGCCATGCAAAAAGGGCCGCCCGATGGGCGGCCCTTTCGCAAATGTAGGGTCTGCGAGATCAGCTGCTTTCTGCGCTGATGATGTCGCCGAACAGTTCCCAGCCTTCGCCGTTGAAACGCATCAACTGCATCGACTCGATCGGATAGAAGTCATTCGGCGCGGTGGAGATGGTGATCCCCGGCAGCAACATCGGGACACGGACCTGACGAAGGTTCGCAGCCTCTTTCATGATGTTCTCGCGGCTCAGGTCGTCGCCAGCCTGCATCAGAACCTGTTTCAGCGTCAGGGCAACAGCATAGCCATAGCCGGTGAAGTTGGACGTCTTGTCCCCATCCGGATGCCATTTGTCCATGAAGGCGTTCCATTCGACAAACTCGGGATTGTCGGCCCACTGTGGGTCGGTCGAGTCCATCTGATAGCCGACGGTGATCACGCCCTTCGACGCTTCGAGGCCTGCCGGGGTCAGCGTTGCACCAACCGAGCTGGACACGTTGTTCAGGTAATGGGTCGGCTTCCAGCCGATCTCGTCGGCCTTCTTGATCGCCTGAGCCGCGAATTTCGGCGTTGCGACGTTCAGGAACACGGTCGCACCGGATGCCTTCATGTTCACGATCTGGCTGTCGACGGTCGGGTCGGCAACCTCGAACGGCAGTTCGCTGACGATGTTGGCAGCCTTGTCGCCAAGACCGGCCTTGAAGCCCTCGAGATAGTCTTTGCCGTAGTCATCGTTCTGATAGAGGATCGCGATCTTCGCATCCGGCTCATTGTCCAGAATGTGCTTGGCATAGATCTTGGCTTCGGTCTGATAGTTCGGCTGCCAGCCCATCGTCCACGGGAAGTTCTCCGGGTCACCCCACTTGGTCGCGCCGGTCGCAACGAAAAGCTGCGGCACCTTCTTGGCGTTCATGTATTTGTGGATCGCCGTATTGGTCGGTGTGCCAAGGCTCTGGAACAGCAGCGCGACTTCGTCGCTTTCGACCAGCTTGCGGGCCTGCTCAACCGTCTTCGGCGGCGCATAGCCATCGTCATAGCTGATGAATTCGATCGTGCGGCCATTGATGCCACCTTCGGCATTGATCATCTCGAAGGCTTTTTCGATGGTCTCGCCGATCTGGCCGTAGGCGGATGCCGGGCCAGAATAGGGGCCGATATGGCCGATCTTGATCGAGGTGTCGGTGACACCCGGTGCATGACCTGCGGCGAAGGCCGGGCCGGCGGCAAGCAGCGCGGCGGCTGCGGCCATTGTGAATGTGCGTCTCTTGAGCATGTTTATCTCCCTGATGCGTTGTTGCTGCGGCTATTTCGTTAGCCGTTTAATCTGACCCACTGCGGCGCGGATCAACCCGCCTGCCCCTTGGGGGGCAAGGTAGATGACGAGAATGAGGAATACACCATACACGGCTCCTGACAGTCCCTTGGACAATTCTTCGGCAAAATTTGGTGTAAACACAAGAAAAAGACCGCCGATGATCGCACCGGGGATCCAGCCGACCCCGCCGACCACCAGACCGACGAACAGCGATACCGAAAGAAAGAAGGTAAAACTGTCCGGCGCGACGAACTGGATCACGATGGCGCCCAGCGACCCCGCGATGCCGGTGTACATCGCGCTGATGCCAAAGGCGGTCGCCTTGTAGACCGACACATTGACGCCCATCGACCGGGCCGCAATCGGATTGTCGCGGATCGCCATGAGCGCCCGACCGGTGCGGCTGGCAACCAGATTCCGCGCGAACCAGTAAAGCATCAGTCCGACCGTCAGCACGAGGAAGTACTTGAACGACCCGGGGTCGATGTCGAGCCCGAACGGGATCGGCGGGTCGAACGTGTCGGAGAACAGGACGATCCCCTGCACACCGCCGGTATAGTGTTCGAACGGTGACAATTTCAGCATCTGCGGCGTCGCCACCGCCAGCGCGAAGGTCGCGAGCGCCAGATAGACGCCGTCGAGCCGCAGCGCAGGCAGACCGAACAGAAACCCGACGACGAAGCACAACAGACCGGCGACCGGGAGCGTGAGGATGTAATTGGCCCCCATCATCTCCACCATGATCGCGGTGCAATAGGCCCCGACGGCATAGAATGCGCCATGCCCGAGCGAGAACTGGCCGTTGATCCCGGTCAGCAGGTTCAGCCCCATGATCGCGATGGCATAGACCAGAACCTGCGTCATCTGGAACACGACGAAGCTTTTCAGCATGAAGGGCAGGCTGACCGCGATGATGAGGCAGATCACGAAGATGATCCGCCCGGCGCTGAGGAGCGGTTTTGCCGATGCGGCAACGTTGGTTGTGGAAGCGGTCATCTCAAACCCTCTGTACGGTGGTGCGGCCCATCAGGCCGGACGGCTTGAAGACAAGAACAGCCACGATCAGGAACAGCGCGATGGGCAGCTTCAACTCGCCACCAATCACCGGGATATATGTCCCCGCCAAATTCTCGACGATACCGACGAGGAACCCGCCCAGAACCGCGCCCGCCGGGCTTGTCAGACCGCCAAGCACCGCACCCGCGAACCCGTAGAGCAGGATCGAAAGCATCATGTTCGGCTCAAGAAACACCACCGGCGCGATCAGCATACCAGCGACGGCACCGATGGCGGAGGCCATGCCCCAGCCCAGCGCCGTCATGAAGCTGACCTTGATACCGACCAGCCGCGCGCTTTCCGGGTTCACCGCCGCCGCCCGCATGGCGAGGCCGACACGGGTGAACCGGAAGAACGCCCAGAGGAGGACGAGAACGATCAATGTCACGCCGACCATGCCCGCCTGATGGGAGCTGATAAGGCTTCCCTCATAAAGCGGGCCGGTGCCGAAGGGCGACGGGAAGGCCTTGATGGTGAAATCCCAGATGAACCCGGCAGCGCTGTTGATGATCGCGAAGAGCGCGATGAAAACCACGATATGGCTGAGGACCGGCGCATTCTCGATCGGCTTGAAGACGATCCGCTCCAGCGCGAACCCCCCGACGAAGCTGATCGCGATCACCAGCGGGAACATCACCCAGAAAGGGACACCCCATTGCAAGAGCTGCCAGGCGATAAAGGTCGAAAACATCGCCAGCTCGCCCTGGGCGAAGTTCAGGTGATGGATCGCCTGATAGATCATCACCACGGCCAGCGCCATGCATGCATAGATGCCGCCGGTGGCGATACCGGAGACGACCTGTAGCAGGAATAGTTCCATTTCGTCCCCTCCCTCAGTAACCGAGATAAGATGCGCGCACGCTCTCATCCTCGCGAATGGCTTTGGCTTCGCCGGACATGACGATACCGCCGGTTTCGATCAGATAGGCATGGTCGGCGAGTTCCAGTGCCAGCGTCGCGTTCTGCTCAACAATCAGCATGGACACGCCCGCCTCCTTCTTCACATCCGCCAGAATGTCGAAAATCTGGCGGACGATCAGCGGCGCAAGGCCGAACGATGGCTCGTCCAGCAGCATCAGCTTCGGCCGCAGCATCAGGGCGCGGGCGATGGCAAGCATCTGCTGCTCGCCGCCCGACAACGTGCCCGCCTGCTGATTGCGGCGTTCCTTCAGGCGGGGAAAGAACGAATAGGCCCGTTCGATATCCGCCGAGATGTCACTGTTGTTGGGTCGGGTCATCGCGCCGAGATGCAGATTTTCCTCGGTCGTCATCGCAGTGAAGGTTCCGCGACCCTCAGGGATATGCGCGATGCCGAGGCGGACGATGTTTTCCGTCCCCGACCGCTCGATGGCATTGCCTTCGAACTTGATGCTGCCCTTGCGGCGGATCATGCCGCAGATCGCGCGCAGCGTCGTGGTCTTGCCTGCGCCATTGGCGCCCAGCAAGGCCGTCACGCCGCCCGTCGCGACCTCGAAGTCGATCCCGCGAAGCACCTGAAGGTTGCCATAAGACGCCTCCAGCCCCTTCACTTCAAGAATGGCGCTCATGTCTCACCTCCGAGATAGGCCGCGATGACATCCGGGTTCTTCTGAACCACTTCCGGCGTGCCCTCGGCGATCTTGCGCCCGAAATTCATCACGACGACCCGGTCGGATACCGACATCACCAGCGACATATGATGTTCGACCAGAAGCACGGTCACCTTGCGATCATCGCGCACCTTGCGGATCAGATCGCCGAGTTCCTCGACTTCATCATGGTTCAGGCCACCCGCCGGTTCGTCCAGCAGCAGAATGCGCGGCGAGGTCGCCATTGCGCGTGCCAGTTCCACCCGCTTTTGCGTGCCGAACGGCAGACCGGCCACAGGCACGTCGGCGACGGCCCCAAGGTCGAGCCAGTCGATCAGGTCCTGTGTGCTCTGGTCGATCTTCTTTGCCTCGCGGCGTGAGCGGCCAAGGCGCAGCGCATCCGAAACAGGATCGCCGCCCGATGCCGAATGGGCACCGACGCGGATATTGTCGCGCACCGAAAGGTTCGAGAACGAGGCAACGTTCTGGAACGTTCGCCCGATCCCGAGCCCGGCGATCTTGTGCGCCGCAAGGCCAAGGATCGACGTGCCGCAAAACTCGATCACGCCTGTTGTCGGCGTGTAAAGTCGGCTGAGGCAATTGAACAGCGTGGTCTTGCCCGCACCGTTCGGCCCGATCAGACCCAGAATCTCGCCATCCAAAATGTCAAAGCTGACACCATCCAGCGCGACGATCCCGCCGAAGCGGACCGTCACGTCCTGAACCGAGATCACCTTTTCGGGCGAAACGGCATGCACAGCGTTCAACGCGATGCACCTTTGCGGGCCACCGGGCGCACCACGCCGGGCGTCCGTAAAACGGATCGTTGCATATATCCTCCCTGATGCTGCTTTTTTCCAGCTTGCAGATGAAACGAACAGAAAATCAGGACAGGTTCAAGCCTCTTTGTCAGGGGTGACGCAGGGTGAGGCGCAAGATGGGGATCTACAGCAGAAAATCGGCCTATGTTTCTGGAATCAAGGGGAATTGCCCATCAAAATGGCAAGCGCAATAGGCGTCATTTCATTCTTTCCATTGCTGCGTCGCAACAACCACGTCATGATCGCTGTCAAGGAGACCTTACCCATGTCCATACTCGCCAGCATCTATCACCTGACGCATTACAGGTATGATCGCCCCGTAACCCTCGGGCCGCAGATCATCCGGCTGCGTCCGGCGGCCCATTCACGGACGCGGGTGATATCGCATTCGCTGAAAGTCGGACCCTCAAATCATTTCGTGAACCATCAGCAAGACCCCTATGGCAACTGGATGGCTCGGTTCGTGTTTCCCGAACCGGTGCGGGAATTCAAGATCGAGGTCGATCTGGTCGCCGACATGTCTGTCTACAACCCGTTCGATTTCTTTGTCGAAAGCAACGCGGAATCGTTCCCCTTCGAATACGCGCCAGAGATCGTCACCGACCTGATGATCTATCGCACGCCGGAGCCTCTGACCCCCGCATTGTCGCAATATCTGGCGACAATCGACCGTCAGGCTGACCGAACCGTTGATTTTCTGGTCAATCTGAATGCCCGGCTGGCACGGGACATCAATTATGTGATCCGCATGGAACCCGGTGTGCAGACGCCGGAACAGACGCTGACCAGTGCGCGCGGATCGTGCCGGGATACGAGCTGGCTTCTGGTGCAGATCCTGCGCAACCTCGGCTTCGCGGCGCGCTTCGTATCCGGCTATCTGATCCAGTTGAAACCTGACCTGAAGGCGCTGGATGGCCCTGCGGGGACGGACAAGGATTTCACCGATCTTCATGCATGGACCGAGGTGTATCTGCCCGGTGCTGGCTGGATCGGGTTCGATGCGACCTCCGGCCTCCTGACGGGGGAGAGCCATATTCCGCTGGCGGCGACACCGCATTTCACCAATGCCGCCCCGATTTCCGGTGTTGCGAGCGCGGCGGATGTGGATTTCGCCTTCGACATGCAGGTTCGCCGCACTGCGGAACACCCGCGCATCACAAAACCGTTTTCCGAGGAGGCATGGACCGCGCTGAACGACCTCGGAAAGGCCGTCGACAAGCGATTGGAGGCAGGCGATGTCCGCCTGACAATGGGCGGCGAGCCGACATTCGTGTCGATCGACGATTTCGAAAGCGCGGAATGGAACACGGCGGCGGTCGGTCCGACGAAACGCAAACTGGCCGACCAGATGATTCGGCGCCTGCGCAAACGCTTCGCGCCTGGCGGGTTGCTGCACTATGGACAGGGCAAATGGTATCCGGGCGAGACGCTGCCGCGGTGGACCTTCTCGCTCTACTGGCGCACCGACGGCAAGCCAATCTGGGCGGATGCGAACCTTCTGGCGACCGAGGACGTGAACGAAACCGACGCGGGCCACCGCGCGGGCCCGGCCGAAGCCGAGGCGATGCTGAAGGCAATCGCGGCGGCCATCGAGGTGCCTCAGGAAAACGTCCTGCCCGCCTATGAAGACCCTGCCGAATGGATCATCAAGGAAGGCACCCTGCCGGAGAACGTGACGCCCGAAAATTCCAAACTGGACGACCCGGAGGAGCGGGCCCGCATCGCAAAGGTGTTTGAACGCGGCCTGACCACTCCGGCGGGTTACGTGCTCCCCGTCCAGCGCTGGCAGTCGAAGGCGGCCCAACGCTGGTATTCCGAGGTCTGGAAACTGCGCCGCAAGAAGGTGTTTCTGGTCGCGGGCGACAGCCCGGTCGGATACCGCCTGCCGCTGGGTGCCCTACCCTATTTGCCGCCGAACAAATATCCCTTCATCCACACGGTCGATCCGACCGTGCCGCGCGGGCCGCTGCCCGATCCGGTCGCACCGGCAACCCAACCGGCAACCGGGCAGGAACATGATGGCACTGGCCAGAACGTCGCCTCCTTCACCTCCAGCGAGGGCGGTCAGGTTCGCGTCGAACAGGAACTGGGCGAATTGGGCGGGCCGGTCCGCACCGCGATTTCGGTCGAGCCGCGCGACGGCAAGCTTTGCGTCTTCCTGCCGCCGGTCGAGGCGCTGGAGGATTATCTGGAACTTGTGGCCGCCACCGAACAGGCCGCCCGGACCATCGGCCAGAAGGTCGTGATCGAGGGCTATGCCCCACCGCAGGACCCGCGCCTGAACGTGATCCGCGTCGCCCCCGATCCTGGCGTGCTGGAGGTGAACATCCACCCCGCATCGTCCTGGTCCGAATGCGTCGCCACCACCGAAGCGGTTTACGAGGAGGCACGCCAATGTCGCCTCGGTGCCGACAAGTTCATGATCGACGGGCGGCATACCGGCACCGGCGGCGGCAACCATGTGGTCGTCGGTGGCGCGACACCGAATGACAGCCCGTTCCTGCGCCGCCCGGACCTGTTGAAAAGTCTGATCCTGTTCTGGCAGCGCCATCCGAGCCTGTCCTACCTGTTCTCGGGCACATTTGTTGGCCCGACCAGCCAGGCCCCGCGCATCGATGAGGCACGGCACGAAACGCTGTATGAACTGGAAATCGCGCTCGACCAGATCCCGATGCCCGGCGCAGGGCCAGAAGTGCCCCCCTGGTTGATCGACCGCTTGCTGCGGAACAGCCTGATCGACGTGACCGGCAACACCCACCGGTCGGAGATCTGCATCGACAAACTCTATTCCCCCGACGGCCCCACGGGCCGCCTCGGGCTGGTGGAATTCCGCGGCTTCGAAATGCCGCCGGACCCCCGGATGAGCCTTGCGCAGCAGGTGTTGCTGCGGGCCATCATCGCACGGCTGTGGGAGGCCCCTCTCGGCGGCAACCTGACCCGCTGGGGCACCACATTGCATGACCGGTTCATGATGCCCGCTTTCGTCTGGGAAGATTTCCTCAGCGTGCTGGATGATCTTGCGGCGCATGGCTTTCCGCTTCGCGCCGACTGGTTCAAGGCGCAGGCGGAGTTCCGGTTTCCGTTCTGCGGCGAGGTCACCTATCAGGGCGTGACGCTGGAGCTTCGTCAGGCGATGGAGCCGTGGCATGTGCTGGGAGAAACCGGCGCGATCGGCGGCACCGTGCGCTATACTGACAGTTCGGTCGAACGGCTTCAAGTCAAGCTGACCGCCCCCGACCCGGATCGCTATGCCGTCACCGCGAACCAGCGGCGCATCCCCTTCAGCCGCACCGAACGGACAAACGAATCCGTCGGCGCGGTCCGCTTCAAGGCATGGAAGCCGGCGCTTGCCCTGCATCCGGTGCTGCCGGTCGATGCGCCGCTTACCTTCGATGTGTTCGATACCTGGACGGGACATGCGCTCGGCGGGTGCCGCTATCACGTGGCCCATCCGGGCGGGCGCAACTACGATACGTTTCCGGTCAACGGGAATGAGGCGGAGGCCCGCCGATTGGCGCGGTTTGAACCACATGGCCATACACCGGGCAGCTATGCCGCCCCGCTGGAGCGCACGCATCCCGAGTTTCCGATGACGCTCGATCTGCGTCGCAGGCCGGGCCTTTGACGACATGGATCAGCTTGCCCGCCAGCCCGGAACCATGCTCGACGATTTGCTGAGGCAATATCGGTCAGAGGTGTCCGGCGCTGACGAACTGATCGCTGCCGACGGGTCGGTGCGCCCCGCATGGTGCGATTTCGGCGCGCATCTTGCGCATCTGACGCCGGAGGCGCTGAACCACCGGTTCAGGCGCGGCGACCAGTATCTGCGAGATGCCGGAATCCTGTTCCGCAAATATGATGACAGCAGTTCGACCGAACGCGACTGGCCGCTGAGCCATATTCCCGTCGTGCTGCCCGATGCGGAATGGCAGACCATCGCCAGCGGCCTGATCGAGCGCGCCGACCTTCTGGAGGCGGTCGTCGCCGATATCTATGGCCCGAACCAACTGGTCAGGGACAAGCATCTGCCTGCCAGCCTCGTGGCGCAGAACCCGGCATGGCTGCGCCCGCTGGTCGGGATCAAACCGGCATCGGGGCATTTCCTGAACTTCCTGTCCTTCGAAATCGGGCGCGGGCCGGATGGGCGCTGGTGGGTGCTCAGCGACATGACCGAAGCACCCGCCGGGGCCGGATTCGCGCTGGAGAACCGCGTTGCCACGTCGCGCGTGTTCCCGAATTTCTATGCCAATGCCAACATCCATCGGCTCGCCGGGTTCTTTCAGGATTTCCAGCAATACCTGTTCAGCCAGCGCGGGCCGGTCGATGGACAGGTTGCGATCCTGTCGCCCGGTATCCTGAATGACGGGTATTTCGAACACGCCTATATCGCGCGCTATCTCGGCCTGCTGCTGGTCGAAGGCGAAGATCTGATCATCCAGAACGGTGCCGTCATGGTGCGCACCGTTGCCGGGCTGAAACCCGTCAGCCTGTTGTGGCGGCGGATGAACGGGCGGATGTGCGACCCGCTGGAGCTTGACGAAACCTCGCATCTGGGCACGCCCGGTCTGGTCGATGCGGTGCGGCGGCAGCAGGTTTCGATGTTCAACGCGCTTGGGTCCGGGATCATAGAGACCCGCGCGCTGATGGCGTTTCTGCCCCGCATCAGCCGCGCCCTGATGGACCGAAAGCTGAGCCTGCCGAACATCGCGACATGGTGGTGCGGGCAGGCGGGTGAAAGCCAGCACGTGCTGGCCAATCGCGACCGGATGATGATCGGCTCCGCCTATTCCACCCGTCCACTGATTGAGGATGTCGGTGGCACGTTCCTTGCGGCAGCGACCACGGATCAGGACGATGACCAGATGGCGCACCTGCTGGAAACGCAAGGCCGCGATCTGGTGGGGCAGGAGGCGGTGACGCTGTCCACTACGCCGGTCTGGCACGAGGGGGCGCTGGTGCCGCGCCCGATGTGCCTGCGCGTGTTCCTCGCCCGCACTGCCTCCGGCTGGCGTGCAATGCCCGGCGGATATGCCCGTGTCAGCGTCGGGCGCGACACGACCGCCTTCGCCATGCAGAAGGGCGGCAAGGTCGCTGATGTCTGGATCGCCAGCGATCAGCCGGTCCCCAAACCCAGCCTTCTGACCGGATCGCTGGCGCATCTGCACGACAATCGCGAAAGCAAGGCACTGCCGAGCCGCGCCGCCGACAACCTGTTCTGGCTGGGCCGCTATGTGGAACGGGCGGAACTGAACATGCGCCTGTTCCGCGCCTATTTCGCGCGACGGGCGGACGGGATCGACGATGACGCCCCCATCATGGTCTTCATGCGCCATGCGTTGATGGACAAGGCGGGGCCGAACCCGAACGCGATGGCCGCCCTGTTTGAACAGCCCCTTTCGGGGGCGCTGCGCTGTTCCGAGCGGATCAGTGACCGGTTTTCCACCGATGGCCTGATGGCGCTGAAGGACCTGATGCGCACCACGTCGATCCTTGGTGCGGAAACCTTCACCACCGAAGAGATGACGCAGCAGATCAGCGTCCTTCTGCGGCAGATCACCGGGTTTTCGGGGCTGGTCCACGAAAACATGTATCGGTCCATCGGCTGGCGCTTTCTCAGCCTCGGCGTATCGGTGGAGCGGGCGGCGAACATGGCGACGCTGCTGGCGCAGGTGACCGGCCCCGACGTGCCGTTCGGCGCGCTCGACATGGCGCTAGAGGTCGGCGACAGCACCATGACCTATCGCCTGCGGTATTCTGTCAGCGCCTCACCCGAGACGGTGCTCGACCTGTTGGCGCTGGACGAGGCGAACCCGCGTGCGCTGCTGTATCACCTGTCGCGCGCGAAGGATCATATCGCCGAGTTTCCCGGCAGCATCGCCAACCGCCGCCTGTCACCGGTCGCACGGCAGGCGCTGGAGTTGCATACCTCGCTCGCGGTTGAGGAGCCGGAGACGCTGACGCCAGACAGACTGTTCGCGCTGCGGGAGGAGATCTGGAAATTGTCCGGCCTTCTGACCGCGACCCATTTACGGTGAGGTCCTGCGGTGCTCTATGATCTCAAACTGAAGATCGTTCACGAGTATCCGCAACTTGCCGGTATCGGGCGACACCTGATCCGGGTCGTGCCGCTGATGATACCGGGGCGGCAAAACGTCCACGCGCATTTTCTGAAGGTAACGCCTGTGCCCTATGAGCGGTCGGACAGTCGCGATTTCTATGGCAACAGCGTCACGGCGATTTCGCACATCGTCGGGCATGACCAGATGACCTTGTCGCTGACGGCACGTATCGAGGTTCTGGCGGCGTCGGAAGCGTTCGATATTTCGCCGGATCGCACCGGACTTCAGGCAGAACTGGTCGGCGAGACCTTGCTGGACGGTTCGTCGCCCTTGCATTTTCTCGGCGCATCACCGCGCCTGCCGGACAGTGCGGAGATTGCGGCCTATGCAAGGTCCGTCACATCCAAGGCAACGACCGTTCTCGACATCGTAACTGCGCTTGGCACCGCCCTGCATCGTGACATGAAATTCGATCCCACCGCCACGGATGTCCACACACCGGCGGCAGAGGCCTTTGCCGAACGCCACGGTGTCTGTCAGGATTTCACCCATATCATGATCACCGCGCTGCGGGCGCTCGGCGTGCCTGCCGGATATGTCAGCGGGTTCCTGCGGACGCAGCCACCGCCCGGCAAACCGCGGCTGGAGGGGGCCGATGCGATGCATGCCTGGGTGCGGGCTTGGTGCGGGCACAGGGTCGGCTGGGTCGAATACGACCCGACCAATGCGACCTTTGCCAAGACCGATCATATCGTCGTCGGCTATGGCCGTGATTATTCCGATGTCGGGCCGATCATCGGTGTGCTGCGCACCGCGGGAAAACAGGTCAGCCGCCAATCGGTAGACGTGATCGCCGTCGGCGAGACCTGACCCCGGCGCGACCGCCTGTCAGGGTTTTTCCGCCTTCGCGGCCTTGGCCTGTGCCACCGCTATCCTTGCTGCTGCACGTTTCACGAGGCGTTGACGGCGGCGTTTCTGATAGGTCGCGACCAAGGGCCGGATGATGAAGAAACTGCCCAGCGCAGTCGCGATCCCCGGTGCCAGCCCGCCGACAAGATACGGGATGACAAGCTGGTGGATGTTCTGCGCCAGCAAGGACACCATGTCGAGAAAGCCAAGCTGCGTGAAGTTCGCCGGAATGGGCGACCCCATGATCAGGCTTCCCAGTTCCAGATTGATCGCCACGATGAACGGGAATGTCAGCGGGTTGCCGACGAAAGTTCCGATGGCGCTGGCAAGCAGGTTGCCGCGCAACAACCATGCCATGCCAGCCGCAACGACGAAGTGAAAGCCGAAAAAGGGCGTGAAGGACGTGAACACCCCACAGGCGAACCCGAGGGCGATTCGGGTCGGGCTGTCGGGAAGGCGCTGCATGCGGTGGCGATAATATTCGAACACACGTGCCCATCCCCGGCGCGGTGCCACGAATTCCCTCAACCGTGCACTGACCGGCACTTTGTTACGGCGTTTGAACAAACCCTTCGCCTCTTCTTCAACACCCTGGGGGTTGCTTCAAACCCTTGTCTTCGGAAGGGTTTTCACCCCGCTCAGACCCTATTCCGAAACCTTGCCCTGTTCCACCGCCGACGGCGGCGCGTGCCCTTCGGGTATTCGTTCCGAAGACGTTCGCCGGGTGCGATGCACATCGGTCACGATCGTCTGTGCCTCCAATGCCGTCAGGATGGCACTGAAATGTTTCACATCCCTGACCATCAGGCTGATCCGCAACCGCCAGAAATCCGTCATCCGCGCCAGCGTCGCAATATTCTCGATATTGGCGCGGTGGTTACCGATCAGCGTCGCGATCTTGCCCAGCACGCCCGCCTGATTGGCCAGCGTGACGTCGAGGCTGGTGACATGCCCGCCAAGCTGCGATGCGTCCTCATCCCATTTCAGGTCGATCCACCGGTCCGCATGATCTTCATGTGCGATCAGCGATGCGCAGTCGATGCAATGGGCGACGACACCCGGCCCGGTGCGAATTCCGACAATCCGCTCGCCGGGAATCGGCTCGCAGCATTCCGCGAATTCGAATGGCAGGCCGCGCGGTGCGCCGAGCACATGCTGGACGGAGGTTTCCGGCAGATCGTCGGCATCGGACGGGATATCCGGCCCTTCCAGCTCCGATATCCCCGGATAGACCGCGATCACGACACGCCGGCCCGACAATTCCCCCGCCCCCAGCGATGCGAGCAGGCTTTCGACATCCGTCATGCCCAGCTTTCGCGCGGCAGTTTCCAGCGCCTTCGGGCCGCCATCAAGTTCGCGGCGCAAGAACGCCTGCCGCGCGATTTCCTTGCCGAGCCGGATATGCTCGATCCGCTCCTCCTCGCGCAGCGACCGGCGGATCGCGGCGCGGGCGCGTCCGGTTTTCGCGATGTCCATCCAGACCGGCGAGGGGCGGGAGTTTTCGACCCGGATAATCTCCACCGATTGGCCGTTCCTGAGGCGCGTCCACAACGGCACCCGGCTGCCATCGACCTTGGCCCCGACGCAACTGTCACCAATTCGGGTGTGGATCGCATAGGCGAAATCAATCGGCGTCGCGCCGCGCGGCAGGCCGATCACCGCCCCTTTCGGAGTAAAGCAGAACACCTGATCGTGGAACATATCCAGCTTGACCTGTTCCAGAAACTCCTTCGGCTGATCGCCTTTCTCCATGCGCTGCACGAGGTCGGACAGCCAGCGGAACGGATCGACCGCGAACGGGTTCGCGCTTTGCTCGCCTTCCTTGTAGGACCAGTGCGCCGCAACGCCGGTTTCCGCAACTTCGTGCATCTGCCGCGTGCGGATCTGAATCTCCACCCGGCTCGCGGCGGGGCCATAGACGGTGGTATGGAGGCTGCGATACCCGTTGGATTTGGGACCGGAGATGTAATCCTTCATCCGCTCCGGCACCACGCGCATCGCCTGATGCACCGCGCCGAGCGCGGTATAGCAGGCAGGGATGTCGCGGGTGATGATGCGGAAACCGTAGATATCGGAGAGCTGGCCAAAGCCGATCTGCTTTTCCTCCATCTTGCGCCAGATCGAATAGGGCTTCTTTTCGCGCCCGATCACCTCGGCGGCCACCCCGGCATCGTAAAGCGCCTGTTCGATGGCGGCCTTGATCTTCGGGATCAGATCACCGGTTTCCTTACGCAGTTTCAGGAAACGGCGCATGATGGATGTGCGCGCCTCTGCGTTCAGCACCTCAAAGCTGAGGTCCTCAAGCTCCTCGCGCATCCGCTGCATGCCCATGCGGCCCGCCAGCGGTGCGAAAATTTCCATCGTCTCGCGCGCGATGCGGGCGCGCTTGTCGGGGCGCAGCGCCTCGATGGTGCGCATGTTGTGGGTGCGGTCGGCCAGCTTGACCAGCAGCACCCGCACATCGCGGCTCATCGCCAGCAGAAGCTTGCGAAAGTTTTCCGCCTGTTCGGTCTCGCGGCTGGCGATTTCCAGCTTGTTCAGCTTGGTGACCCCGTCGACCAGTTCAGCGATTTCCTGCCCGAACAATTCGGTAATCTCGGCATAGGTCGCTTCGGTGTCTTCGATCGTGTCGTGCAGCAGGGCGGTGACGATGGTGGCGTCATCCAGCTTCAGATCGGTCAGGATCGCCGCCACCTCCAGCGGATGACCGAAATACGGCTCCCCGCTTGCGCGTTTCTGGGTGGCATGGGCGCGCGCGCCATAGACATAGGCGCGGTTCAGCAGCGCCTCATCCGCGTTCGGGTTATAGGCCCGCACCATTTCCAGAAGTTCGAACTGACGGATCACAGAAATTCACGCCCCGGCGTAACGACAACTATCCCATGTAAGCGCACGGGACACCCCGCGCCAATGGCTATCCGCGCAGCCACTCGGCAATATCCCAACCGATGTAATAGCCCTTGATATAGGCCATCTTCAGCCGGGGCAGCGGAAACCGCCTGAGCGGGCCACGCATGATTGCGGGCAAATCCGCCTGCCGGATCGCCCCGACCGCCAGATCGGCAAGCAGCCGCCCGGCATAGGACCCCATCGCGACCCCGTTGCCGTGATAGGCCGCAGCGGTCCATGCGTTCTGCCAATCGCCCAAGGGACCGACATAAAGGCTTTTCGACCAGGCCAGCGCCAGCAGGCCGTTCCATTTGTATTCCGCCTCCACATGCGCCCAATGCGGGAACAGGGTTTCGAAATCCTTGCGGATCTGCGTGTCGAGACGGCGCAGCAGAACCGGGTTCAGCGATGATCCGCCCCGCGTGCCCATCAGGAACCGGCCATCCGGCAACAGGCGGAAATAATGAACGCGGGCGCGGGTATCATAAGCCGCCTGATCGGATGCCCAGCCCGGCCCCTGCAATTCTGCCCCGGTCAGGGGGCGGGTAACCATCACCGATGACATGACCGGCATCACCCGATGATCGAGTCCGGGCACCCAGTCATCCGCGCCATATCCGTTGACGCCGACGATCACATGCCTGGCGCGAACCTGAAACCCGCCGACATGCAGGCGAAACCCGCCGGGCGCGGATTTGATGCTGTGGACCGTGGCATGGGAATGGACCTGCGCCCCCGCCGCCACGACCGCCTGCGCCAGACCGCTCGCGTATTTCAGCGGGTTGATCGCAAATCCGTGGGCAAGCTGGTGGCCGCCATGAAAGGTCGGCCCGGACATGCCCCGCTCGTCCAGTGCGCCTTGGCTGAAACTGTTCACGGTCAGGCCAAGGTGGCGTTCCACATCCGCACCGACCTCGCCCCGCGCAAAGGCTTTGGGGCTGTGTGCCAGCGCCCATTCACCATCCGAATGTCGGTCGGCGTCGATGCCGAACCGGGTCAGAAGGTCGGCCACATGGTCGATGGAGGCACGTTGATGCCCGACAAATTTCTGGGTTTCCTGAAAGCCGAATTTCGCGATCTGCTCGCCATAGTCCAGCCCGGTGCCGCCGACGCAGACAAAGCCGCCATTGCGCCCGGATGCGCCCCAGCCGGGCCATGCCGCATCGAACAGGGCCACATCCTCGCCCCGTTCAGCCAGCGCCAAGGCGGCGTTGAGGCCGGTGAAGCCGCCACCGACGACGGCGAAATCCACCACCAGGTCCTGTTCCAGTGGCGCGCCGACCTTGTTGGCTTCGGGGACTGTGGCTGCCCACCAGCTTCGCGGCGGGGCGGGGTCGTAGGCATGGTCGGGATAAGCGCGGCGCATCTGGGAAAAAGGCTTTCATTCATGTTGTGACTTGAGGCGTTGTGCATTGCAGCATACCCTCTGGCAAGCATACGCCTCCCGCAATCCGCCGCAATAAGGACATGCCATGAACGTGCGCAATACCAAGACATCCCGCCGCGCGCCCCGCCATGAAAAATCGGTCAACATCGCCTTGCAGGGTGGCGGCAGTCATGGTGCGTTCACCTGGGGCGTTCTTGACCGGCTGTTCGAGGATGACCGGATATGGATCGAGGCGATCAGCGGCACCTCCGCCGGGGCGATGAATGCCGTTGTCGCAGCGCAAGGCATGTATGAAAACGGTGCCGAAGGCGCCCGTGCACGGCTCACCGCGTTCTGGAAGGCGGTCAGCGAAGCGTCCCGCAGCTCGCCGATCCAGCGCACCGCATGGGATCAGTTCACCGGCAACTGGTCGCTCGAATCGTCACCCGGCTATCAGTTCATGAACGCCATGAAGGGCTTCGCCTCGCCATATGACCTCAATCCGATGAACCTCAACCCGCTGCGCGATCTGGTGGCGGACATGGTCAATTTCGAAAAGGTGCGCGCCTGTTCGGACATGGACATCTTCATCGCCGCGACCAATGTCGAAACTGGCCGGGTCAGAGTGTTCGAGCGGGACGAGATCAGCCTCGATTCGGTCCTCGCCTCCGCCTGCCTGCCGCAGCTTTACAAGGCGGTTGAAATTGATGGGAAGCATTACTGGGATGGCGGATACATGGGCAACCCGCCGCTGTTTCCGTTCTTCTACAACAGTCCGTCCAACGATATCTGCATCGTGCAGATCAACCCGGTGGTGCGCCCCGGCGTGCCGAAATCCGCCGCCGATATCCAGAACCGGATCAACGAGATCACTTTCAATTCACCCTTGCTGCACGAATTGCGGTCCATAGATTTCGTCACGCGACTGCTTGAGGACGGCAAGCTGAGCGAGGCTGATTATCGCAAGATGCATATCCACATCATCGAGGCCCGCAAACAGATGCGCCCGCTGGATGCATCGTCGAAGATGAATGCGGAATGGGCGTTTCTGCGACATCTGTTCGGCATTGGCCGCGATGCTGCGACGCGCTGGCTGACACGTCATTACGACAAGATCGGCACCGGGTCTTCGGTCGATATCAGGCAGATGTTTCAGGGGTTCAGCGCGCTGCCTAGCTGATACGAAAACGCCCCGGACATGATCCGGGGCGTTGTGCCATTCGGGTTTTGGAACCGATCAGGTGTTGCTCTGTTCCGCCAGAAGCGCGCGCAGCAACTGTTCCTCCGACAGATCGTCGGCGGGCTTGTCGGCGGGCTCGCCGCCCATTAGGGCCGCCATGCGATCCTCTTCCGGCTCGTCCACTTCGATATGGCGCTGCAATGCCTCGATCGCCTGTTCGCGCAGGTCTTCCACCGGGATCGTCTCGTCGGCGATTTCGCGCAGGGCGACAACCGGGTTCTTGTCGTTGTCGCGATCAACGGTCAGCGGAGAGCCGGTCGAGATCATCCGGGCGCGGTGCGCCGCCAGCGTGACGAGGTCAAACCGGTTGGGAACTTTGTCTACGCAATCTTCGACTGTGACGCGGGCCATGTTCGACGCTCCTCGGCGGGATAGGTGTGAAGACGCGGGATATGCCGCCCTTTGTCCGAAAATGCAAGGGCGGGGCCTGTCTCTATTTGTCCGCAGGCGGCGACGTGGCCGCCGTTGCATCCGAAGGGGCCCCCGCCAGCGACAGGCGGCCGGGTCTGACAAGCTGATTTCCGGTGCGGGGTGCCTCCAGCAACCAGAACAGCAGATTGTCACCAAAGACCGCGCTTTTGGTCAGGTCGACATGTTCTTCGGGCAACAACAGCACCGACCGATATTCTACCGGCGACCGCAGCCCCAGCGCATAAAGACCGTCCTGCCGTTCATCCATCAGCGACGATGCGCGCAGGACGACGCCGTCGCCCTCCTCCAGTTTGACGATCTCCGCCCCGCGGGTTTCGGGGTCGTATTCAACCTCGGCCGGGGTTTCGAACCCACCGCCGACCACCAGATACATCTCAAGCCCCATTGGCACTTCGACCGGTCGGTCCATCGCCTGCTGGAATTGCTCGGCCCGCCGCAGGATCTTGCCCAGATGCGCCTTCGCCCGCGCCCGCCGACGCTCGGCGGATGGCTCCTCCGGCATCAGGATTTGCAGGACCGGGTCCTGATCCGGGTTCAGAATGCCCCAGCCATATTCATCCCACATCGTGACATCGAACAGGCTGACGAATTCATCCGATCCCTTGATGCGCACCCGCTTGTGCCGGTCGCGGGGAAAAAGCTCATAAGTCGACACATGGGTGCCGAGCAGCGCCTGTTCATAGGTTGGCTGAAACGGCCCGAAATTCTTGCCATTCACCAGATTCTCGAAGGCCAGAACCGAGCCGGAATTCGGCGGCGCGATGAATACCGCCCGCCCGACATTTTCCGCCCCTGCCCAGGTCAGTTCCGGCATGCTGCCATCTTCGGGCAGGTCCGCCGCCCCATACATCAGGTAATATCGCGCAACGAGGCCGCCCATCGAATGCGCCACAAGATCGAATTTCACCTGTTTGGCCTGATCGCCGAACACTTCGCGACGTGTCAACATGACCTGGTCGGTCTTGCGGGTGATGAAGTAATCGAGGTCCTGCGCCGCCTCGACGATATCGCGACGCCAGTCATAGGGGAACTCGAAGCTGTCGAGATTGATCTGGCGATCGGTCTTCTCCTCCTCCCGCGTTTCGCGGAAATCGAAGCCGCCCGCAATCAGGGTTGAGATCACGCCGCGATAGATATCAAGCTCAAGCGGGATGCCCAGAACCGAAGCCCGCGCCACGCGCAGCACCCCATCAGGGCGCACAGCATCTTTCAGATCGCGCAACGAATCGTCACCCTGTCCGATCGGCAATGCGATCAGGCGCGCATTGTCGGGGTCCGCAGGATCGACGCTCAGTCCGCTCGACCCACCCCACATCACGATCCCGGTGCTCTGGTCGACCAGGCGCGAACCAAGCGTTCCTGGAATGGAGATGACGGGCCGCCGGTCCTGACTTTCGATGGAGGCCGCACCGGTATAGAGACTGCTGAGGTCAGGGGCCTTCGGCTCCGCCGCGCAGGCCGCCAGAAAAAGCAGCCCGCATATCCCGCCCGTTATCCGCAACACATTCCCAGCCATCGCCTGATTCCCCCCAAGCACTTTTCAAACCGACCCGACGCTACCAGAGCAGCAGGCCAACTGCACCTTTCGCACGGATCAGCGCCGCGCCGCCGCGACTTTTATCACCGCCTGCAATCCTGCGGCTGGGCTGGTCAGAACGGCGCGTTTGGCCAAAACCGCGCCCGGAGCCATCGACGCCTGCGCCAGCGCGACGACATCGGCGTCGGAGGTATCCGCCGCCGCACCGATCAGCGCGGCATAGGTGTCGAGGTCGCGCGCCTGAAACGCCGCCAGCGCATCTTCGACCATCGTGACCCGCAGATGTGCCCCGGCAGGGCCGGCGAACCGTTCAAATATGGTTCGGGTCGCCTCCGCCGTGGTCGGGATGGTGATGAAGGCTTCGATGGTGCCACCCTTGCCCGCCGCACGGGCCGCTTGCTCGGCCAGTGCTGCATCGACCCGCACCGCCCCCGCCCTTTCGGCCCCTGGCGCAATCGTGGTGCAGGTCAAAAGCACGCCGTCGGCGGAAAGTGCGCGCAGCGCCGCCGCGGTTTCGGCGATGATCTCCTCATCCGCCGCGCCGCGCTCGATGGCGCGCGTCAGCAGATCCTCGCGAAAATGGTGTTCCAGCGTTACGCCCTCGGGGCAGGCCGCGTCGAACAGGGCAGCATTCGCGCGAAGCGTATGCAGACATGCGATCTTCATCAGTGTCCCCCCTCAGGTTTTGGCGAGACTGCGCCATCTGCGCCTGCCTGTCATCCGGGAAATTCGCACCGGGTCGCGGGCGGCGCGGTCACCTGTTCAGGCGATAGGTGCCCTCTGGCAGGTTCAGCGCCGCCTGCAAATCGCGAACTTGCGAAAGCGAAAGCGTGATCCTCTGGGTGCGGTCCACCCGTGCATCGTGCTGTTCGATGGTCACGCAATCGTCGAAGGCGATGATCACCACATCCTCACGCAGCGGTTTTTCACCCTCATCGACCAGCGTGACGACCGAACCGTCAAATTCATGCTCGATGGTGAACATCAGACCCGCCGCCCCCAGAGATCGTATTCCGCCGCTTCCTCTATTTCGACTTCGATCATGTCGCCGGGGGCAAGCCCCTCGAACCCCTCATCGATGAAGACCTGCCCGTCGATTTCAGGCGCATCGAGATAGGATCGTGCGACCGCGCCCTCGGCGTCAACCTCATCGACCAGCACCGTCATCCGCGATCCGACGCGCGCCTGCATCTTTTGCGCGGAAATGGCCTGCGCAGTTTCCATGAACCGATCCCACCGATCCTGTTTGACTGCGTCCGGCACATGGTCGGGCAGGGCATTGGCGCGGGCACCGGCGACGTTTTCGTATTTGAAACATCCCACGCGATCCAGTTGCGCCTCTTGCAACCAGTCCAGCAGATGCTGGAACTCGGCCTCCGTTTCGCCGGGATAGCCGACGATGAAGGTGGACCGGATCGCAATATCGGGGCGCACCGACCGCCATGCCGCGATCCGCTCCAGCGTCTTGGCCGATGCCGCGGGCCGCGCCATGCGTTTCAGCACATCGGGATGCGAGTGCTGGAACGGCACGTCGAGATAAGGCAGCACGCCATCCGCCGACATCAGCGGGATCAGGTCATCCACATGCGGATAAGGATAGATATAGTGCATCCGCACCCAGATGCCGAGTTCGCCCAATCCGCGCGTCAGGTCGGTCACATGCGCACGCCGGGCGGCACCGCGCCAATCGCTTTCGGCATAGCGGATGTCCTTGCCATAGGCGGACGTGTCCTGACTGATGACCAGCAGTTCCTTCACCCCGGCCTCAGCCAGACGTTCGGCTTCGCGAAGGACAGCGGCGACGGGACGCGATTGCAGGCGGCCACGCATGTCGGGAATGACGCAGAACTTGCACTTGTGATCGCACCCTTCCGAGATTTTCAGATAGGCGTAATGGCGCGGCGTCAGCCGCACGCCGCCCGCCGGGATCAGGTCGATGAAGGGATCGGGGGCGGGCGGAACCGCCGCATGCACCGCGTCCAGCACCTGTTCATACTGATGCGGGCCGGTGACCGCGAGGACATTGGGATGCGCCGCGCGGATCATCGCCTCGTCCGCACCAAGGCATCCGGTGACGATCACCTTGCCGTTTTCCGCCAGCGCCTCACCGATCGCTTCAAGGCTTTCGGCCTTTGCACTGTCGAGAAACCCGCAGGTATTCACGATGACCGCTTCCGCCCCGGCATAGTCGGGGGACAGGGCATAGCCCTCGGCCCGCAGCCGGGTCAGGATGCGTTCACTGTCGACCAGCGCCTTCGGACAGCCGAGCGACACCATGCCGATCCTCGGCTGGCCGGGGCGGGGTGGCTCGTTGCCCGCGATGCGGGGCGCGAGGTCGGGGCGGAGATGGGGCGGATTGAGGCTCATGGCGCGGGCTATATCTCAGGTGGCCGGGGTCCGCGAGCGATTTTGCGGCCCATGCCTTCGGTGCAAAGTCGCGGGCAACGCCATGAGCAGCCGGATGACGATCAGCCGATCCGTTTCAGGATCGCCTTCGCAAGCGCCCGGATTTCATCCGCCGCGCGGGAGGATTTGTCGGTCTCCGTCACACCCGCGCCCTGTGCGAAGGCGGTGGAAAACGCAACGCGGTTGCCGACCCGTTCTGCCATCAGGTCAGCGCCTTCATTCTCCAGCATCTCGGCCATCTTTTCGATCGACCCGCCGCGCGGCGGCACGCGGTTCAGCACGACGCGGGCGTCTGTGCCTTCCTTGGCGGCCATGCGCAGCGTTGCGCGCGTCGCCCAGACATCGGGGGCGGAGGGCTGCGCGGGCGTGATGACGAGATCGGTTTCACGCATCACCCGGTTCAGCATGACATCCGCCGCACCGGGGCAATCGACAAAGATGATGTCGGCATCACGCGCCGCCTTGGTGATATCGGACCCGACGCGCCATTCGCTGGATTCCGTCAGATGCATGTCCGGCTCGCCCTTCCGCTTGATCCGCTCATCCATCCAGGACGAAAGGGTCCGCTGCGGATCGAGGTCGATCAGACCAATCCGGCATTTCGGGGACAGCAGCGCCACAGCGATCTGGGTCAGCAGCGTTGTCTTGCCCGCCCCGCCCTTTTGCTGCGCGAATGTAAGAACCTTGGCCATTTCCGCACCGATCATTCACAATTATCATGCTAGGGGATACCAGACTTGTTGCGGTGCAGCAAATACATCTTTGGAACGGTTCGGCCATCTGTGAAACAACGACTGATCCTTCATATCGGAATGCACAAGACCGGCAGTTCGACACTGCAACGGTTCCTGTCGCGTAACCGGATCGGCCTGCGGGCACTTGGTGTCTACTATCCCCCTTCGACAGGTGCGGATGGTCGGCGTCAGCCGAAACACAATGCGCTGTTCACCGCGATCAGCCATGAGGCGGATTTCGGGGTTGGCCATCCCGTGCTCGGGCCATCGGCGGCTCTGGTGGAGGATCTGGCCCGCCGGATCGAGCAATCGCGCGCCCGCATCGCCATCGTGAGCGCCGAGGGGTTCTCCGGCGAGCGGCCGGTATTCGCCCGCGCTTTCGCGCCCCTAGCCACACGGTTCGATGTGCGGATCGTGGTATTCCTGCGGCGGCAGGATTTCTGGGTGGAAAGTTTTTACAAGCAGATGGTGCTGAGCCGGGAGGTGCGCGAGGCACGTTCGTTCAAGGATTTCCTGTCGGCCCCCTCGACACGCGCCCATCTCGATTATCCAGCGATCCTAGGCTGGTGGGCGGACGCGTTTGACACACGCGCCATCCGCATCGTGCCATTCGAGCCTGCCCTGCGCGGCGAAGGCCCGGTCAGAATGTTTCTGCACGCTGCCGGATTACCATCAACCCTGTCGTGGCTGACCTATTCACGCGGTCATCTGAACCGGGGGCCATCTGCGGAAATGACCGAGGTCATACGGTTCGCCAACGAACGCGGCACCGAGATCAAACGCGGGTCGATTCCCAAGGTTGAAAGGCTGATCCACGAATCGTCCCCATATTTCTTCACCCGCGCGGAACGGGAAACGATGCTTGAAGCGTATTCGGAGGCATGTGGATCGCTTGTCTCGACCTATGATTGTGGCATTTCGGGCCCGCTATTCGCGCAGCGCGGATGGGGGAATGACTGCCGTGTCACTTCGTGGCTTGAGCATGAACGCCGGATTGAGTCTGCCTTATTCTTGCCATTTTTGCTTTAATTTCTTTTTTTACAATATGTTAATTGCCATTGTTTCGCCACTTTGTGGCCCCAAATTGCGCAAAGTCAACGGCGCGACATCAGGGACATTAACCACAATGAATGCCACTCATGGAAATACCGTGTGAAATGGTTAGCCATGAATAATCATCGCCGCATGCGAAGGGTCGCTAGGCCTGACCGATTTTTTCGCTAGGTTGAAATCACGAACAGCGACGACGAGCCGAGTACCCTCCACAATCTTCCCGGCTCGGAAGGATTTGTCCCACAGCAAATCCGAAAAGTCCTGAACCGAGCGATCGAAGATCGCCAGATGCGGCACTCCGGGCCATGCCCCACACCCCGGAGTGTCGCATTTTCTTTTGTCTCATCGTAATCCATCGATTAACGGGGCTGATATCAGTTTGCTCCGCCGCTTTTGCGGGCTTCGGCGCACAGGCCGCCCGCGATCCGACCCAGCCCATGACGTGTTTTTCGCCACTTGCTGGGCGCGACCAGAAGTTCCCACAGCGCGAGATAGGCGGCCAGCGAACCCAGCACCCAATAGGCCGGAAGCATGGCGATCCAGGGCCACGCCGCCGTTCCTCGCCTCCGGCGCAACCCGAACCAGGCAGCGCTCACCAACACCGGCAGGCAGAACAGCCCGGCCCAGGTCGCCCCAAGGTGCGTCGCCGCGATCAACCCCTGCGGATCGGTGCCCAGACAAGGCGGGCAAATCGCCGCCAGCCAGAGCAAAGGCAAGGCCAGATAACCGGTTACGGCGGATAGCAGCACCAGATGGAACCCGGCGAAGCCAACCGGCCCAAGCGCCCGCCACAGTTTCAGCGGGCGGCGCATATGGGTCATCCATGTCACCAGATACCCCTTCAGCCAGCGTGACCGTTGCCGCACCCAGCCCGACACAGTGCTCGTCGCTTCTTCCTGCGTCAGGCTTGCCGACAATTCGGTGCGTAGCCCGTGTCGTGCAAGCATCATCCCCAGATCGGCATCCTCCGTCACGTTGTGGCTGTCCCAGCCGCCGATATCCTCCAATGCCTGACGGCGGATGAACAACGACGTGCCGCCCAGCGGCAACGGCAGGCCCATCCGCGCCAGTCCCGGCAACATGACATCGAACCAGCTTGCATATTCGATCTCGAAACACCGGGTCAGCCAGTTCTCAGCCGCATTGTAATAGCCGAGCCGCGCCTGAATACAGGCAGTCCTTGGGTCCGCCGCCGCGAACTGCGCCACGATCCGCCGGATCTGGTCGGGGGCGGGATGATCTTCGGCGTCATAGATTCCGATGATGTCACCGTCGGCGAAATCAAGTGCGAAGTTCAGTGCACGCGGCTTTGTCTGCGGCGCGCCTTTCGGGGCGATCAGCACGTCAGCGAAGGGCGGAAGGGTCAGGGCACGAAATGCCGCCAGCGTCGCGTCATCGCCAGCTTCTAGAATGAACTTGATGTCCAGAAGCTCCGGCGGGTATTCTAGCGCGGCGACGGATCGCACGATCATCTGCGCCGCCTCCGGTTCCTGATAGAGCGGGATCAAAATCGTCACCTTGGGCGGCGTGCCGCCCGGATGCCGTGGTTTCCGACCCGATGCGGGTTCAGCAGTGGCCACCCTGCCCCAGATCAGCGCCGCCGCCCAGAGCAGGCCATTCAGCGCAACCGTGACCCCGGCCACCGCCATGAGCGCCGCGACCAGAAGGTCCGGCGACCATCCGACAAGGACGGCGGCAATCAGCGCACAAGACGCCAGCGCGCCCCGCTGCCACCACGCCGTGCCGCCGCGATGACTGGTCTCGACAGGGCGGCGCAGGGCTGCCCGCGTCGCCAGAGCGGGGCCGAAGGTCTGAATCAGCCGCGCCTGTATCGCTCGGTCCTCGGCCAGAAGGGTGCGGGCGTCCGCCAGCACGCGCCGCCCGCCATCAAGACTGACACCGCCGCCCGCGATGGAGCGGGAGGCGAAGATGACGCCCCGGTCGTCGCGGCGGAACGGCATGTGGCGTTCACGCAGGCAGGATTCGATATCGGCCCCGATCAGCGCAAGCGGATCGGGCGCATGCAGGTCGAGATCGGCGAAACCGACACCCATTTGACGCGCCGCCGCCGCCGCCACCCGCGTTCTGTCGGCGATGCCTCTGGCAACCAGAATATCGCCGATCCGCGCCCGTGACCGGCTTTGCAATGCGAGTGACCGCGCCAGTTCCGCCGGGTCCACATCGCCATCGCTAATCAGAATGTCGCCGATCCGCGCGCGTCGAGCCGGCGGCGGCCATCGCGGCACTTGGCCCATCTGGGCCATCATGTTTCGATACGCCATATACCCCTCCTGACAGGCATGAATTGCCCGTCAACAGCGGTCAGTCTTGGTCATTTCTCTTAAGGGGACGTTAACCCTAACAAAACCTTACAGGCCTGGTTCCGGTCAACCCATCGATGCGAGGAAACGCTCGAACAAGTAATAACTGTCCTGCGGTCCGGGGCTTGCCTCCGGATGGTGCTGCACCGAAAAGACCGGGCGCCCCTTCAACCGGATGCCGCAATTCGATCCGTCGAACAGCGACACATGGGTTTCCTCGACCTCCGCGGGCAGGGTCTGTGCATCCACCGCAAAGCCGTGGTTCATCGAGGTGATTTCCACTTTCCCCGATGACAGCTCCTTTACCGGATGGTTCGCGCCGTGATGGCCGTGGTTCATCTTGATGGTCTTCGCGCCCAACGCCAATGCAAGCATCTGATGGCCAAGGCAGATGCCGAAAAGCGGGATATCCGCCGCGAGCACGCCCTGAATCATCGGCACTGCATAAACTCCGGTCGCAGCCGGGTCGCCGGGGCCGTTCGACAGGAACACGCCATCGGGTTCATGCGCCAGCACGTCCGCCGCCGTCGCCGTCGCGGGCAGGACGATCACATCAGCACCCGCCGAGGCGAGGCAGCGCAGGATGTTCTGCTTTGCGCCAAAATCGACCGCCACGATCTTTCTGGTCGGGCTGGCCTGCGTGCCATGCCCATCCGGCCACGCCCAGCGCGACCCGTTCCAGTGATAGGTTTCAGCGCAGGTGACATCCTTGGCGAGGTCCGCCCCTTCAAGCCCTGCAAAACCGCGCGCCGCCGCAATCAACGCGCCGGTGTCGATCATTCCGTCCTTGCGATAGGCGATTGCGGCATGGGGCATGCCCTTGTGGCGGATCGCGCGGGTCAGGCGGCGGGTGTCCACCCCACCGATCGCAACGCGGCCTTTCGCGGCGAGCCATGACGACAGTTCATCGACAGCACGCCAGTTGGACGATGCTGTCGGGTCCATCCGCACGACCATGCCCAAGGCGACCGGGTCCGGTGTTTCGTCATCTTCGGGGTTTGTGCCGGTGTTGCCGATATGCGGGAAGGTGAAGGTCACGATCTGGCCCGCATAAGACGGGTCGGTCATGATCTCCTGATACCCGGTCATGGCGGTGTTGAAACACAACTCCCCCACCACGGTGGCCTCTGCGCCGAAGCCTCGGCCCCAGAACAACGTCCCGTCTGCAAGCGCAAGACACGCGGTCGGCGGAGCGACTTCGGACATGAAAACCCTCTCGGTGGCTGAATCGCGCGGAAGCTAGAGAAGCGCGTCACCATCGTCAACCACTCAAAAAACTTTCCAAAATGTAAATAAATCAATAACTTACAACTCCATCAACCATTTGCGACGATTTTGCGGCTCGGGTATGGTCCGCGCCTTGTCGCGGTCTCTGCGCGATGGAACAGATGGAGTGATCATGCGAGATCGCATCAACGCCGCCCTGAAGACCGCAATGAAGGACAAGGAACCGCTGCGCGTCAGCACGCTCCGCCTGATTTGCGCTGCACTGAACGAGCGGGAAATTGCCGGCCGTGCCGACGATGCAGAACCGCTGACAGATACGGACATCATGGAAATTCTGTCCAAGATGGTCAAACAGCGGCAGGAAAGCGCCAAGGCCTATGATGATGGCGCGCGCGAAGACCTCGCGAAGCAGGAACGGGCCGAAATCAAGATCATCCGCGAGTTTCTGCCAAAGCCTCTGAGCGAAGACGAGATCAAGGCGGCTGTCGCTGCGGCGATTGCCGAGAACAACGCCTCCTCGATCAAGGACATGGGCAAGGTCATGGCCAGCCTGAAAGCCAAATATACCGGGCGGATGGATTTCGCGGCGGCGGGCGCCGCGCTGAAGGCCGCGCTCGGCTGACGATCAGGGCCGAATCGGCCCCATCGCCTCCTCGACCCGGCGGCTGAGTTCCTCGACATTGGTCAGGATCAGGCCGCCCCGGCTGCGTTCCACCACACCGTCTTTCGTAAGCGCGGACAGCTCGCGGCTGACCACCTCGCGGCGCGATGAAATCAGGTTCGCGAGGTCTTCCTGAATCGGTGGCGGCGATACAATGCGTTGATCCGGATGACCGGAACGAGGCCGGGATTGGCGCAGCAACTCGGCGCACAGCCGCTGGCGGGCTGTCAGGAAGGCCTGTTCCGCCAGACGTTCGTTGATCGTACGTACCCGTTCCGTCAACTTTTCCATCGTGCGCATCGCGATGTGCGGCACATTCGTTGCAATATCGAGGAAGACATCGCCCGGCATGACGCAGACTTCGGATGTGTAGAGCGCGATCACCGAGGCGGACCGGGTCCGACCGTCGATCGCCGACATCTCGCCAAAAAAATCACCCTTGTCGAGATGGTTGAGAATCACATGGCGGCCATAGGCCGATGACATCAGGACGCGCACCTGACCGGAGATGATGAAGATCACATCCGCAGACTCATCCCCATAATCGACAATCAATTCATGCGCTTCGAACGCTTTCCATCTGCACCGCTCCATCGCTTTCGCGGCAAGATCCGCTGGAAGTCCCGCCAGCAACGGTATGTCCGAAAAGTCCGGCATCCCCAATCCTCATCTTCTTCGACCGAAATCGAACAGCCCCGTGGACGTGGTTAGCACAAGGTAATGCTAATGGTCCAACTCTATGAATGACTTGAACTTCTGCCGCCCGGCTTTCAATCTGCGGTGGTATCATGCTGCCGCGCCACCAACCGTCAGCCCGTCGATCAGCAATGTCGGCTGCCCGACCCCGACCGGAACCCCCTGCCCGTTCTTGCCGCAGGTGCCGATGCCGGGGTCCATCGCCATGTCGTTGCCGATGATGCGCACGCGGGTCATCGCGCTCGGCCCGTCGCCGATCAGCGTTGCGCCCTTGACCGCGTGCAGCACCTTGCCGTTCTTCACGCGATACGCCTCGGTGCATGAAAAGACGAACTTGCCGTTCGTGATGTCGACCTGCCCGCCACCAAAACCGACCGCATAGATACCGTCTTTCACCGCCGCGACCACATCGGCGGGATCGGCATCCCCGCCCATCATCACGGTATTGGTCATGCGCGGCATCGGGATGTGGGCATAGGATTGCCGCCGTCCGTTGCCGGTCGATTCGACCCCCATCAACCTTGCATTCTGCCGGTCCTGCATGAACCCGACAAGGATTCCGTCCTCGATCAGGGTCGTTCGCCGGGTTGGCGTGCCCTCGTCATCGAAGGACAGCGATCCGCGCCGGTCGGGGATCGTACCATCATCCACCACAGTGACGCCCGGTGCCGCGACACGCTTGCCCATCAGCCCCGCAAAGGCCGATGTCTGCTTGCGATTGAAATCGCCCTCCAGCCCGTGGCCCACCGCCTCGTGCAAGAGGATGCCGGGCCAACCGGCACCAAGCGCCACTTCCATGACGCCTGCTGGCGCGTCTTCGGCGGACAGGTTGACCAGCGCGATGCGCAAGGCCTCCTCCGCCTGCGCCTTCCACGCGGCTGGCGCGATCAGCACGTCATAACCGATGCGCCCGCCGCCGCCCGCAGACCCGCTTTCGCGCCGCCCGTCCTGCTCCACGATGCAGGAGATGTTCAGCCGGGCCATCGGGCGCGATTCCGACAATGACCCACCTTCGGGGCGCAGGATTTCAACCTCCTGCAACTGCCCGTTCAACGACGCCGAAACTTGCACGACGCGGGGGTCGCGGGAACGGAGGTAATCGTCGATTTCCCGCAACAGATCGACCTTCGCGCCGAAGCTCATGCCCGACAGCGGGCTTTCCTGGGTATAAAGCCTGCGATTGGTCGCCGGGGGCGGCGCGGCGCGGGTTGGCGTGCCCTCGGCGGCCGCCAGCTTGGCCGTTTCCGCCGCCCGGCGCAGGGCTGTGGAAGTCAGTTCGGTCGAATGCGCATAACCCGCAACCGCCCCCGCCACGGCCCGAAGGCCGAACCCCTTGGCGCTATCATAACTCGCGCCCTTCAGCCGCCCGTCATCGAACACCAGTGATTCTGCACGACGCCTTTCCAGAAACAACTCCCCGTCGTCCGCCGCCGCCGTCGCATCCCGCAGAACCGCAAGCGCGTCCTGCCTGTCGAGATCGGTTTCGAAGGGGCGGAATGGCTGGTCTTCAACGGTCATGGTTTTGCCTCCGGGGCGTGGTTTGTCATTGGTTTAGCGGCTGAATGACGCAATCGTCCAGCTTGCCCTTCGCCACCCCATGTGGTCTTAGGCGTAGCAAGGCAGATAGAGGTTGCGCTATTGTGTGCCACCTTCATCGCAGACTATTCGACATCCGGGGGATGAAACCGATGCTGAGACCAACTTTTTTCGCCGCTGCAACCGGCGTGACCACATTCCTCTCGGGTGCCGCAGCAATGGCGCAAGAGGTTTATGGCAAGCCGCATGCCGATGGCACCGGCTTTCAGTTGCCCGTGACGGAACTGATGCGTGACATCATCTGGTTCGATACAATTCTGCACTGGATCAGCCTTGCGATCGTTCTGTTCGTGACCGCGCTGCTGTTCATCGTGATCTTCCGCTTCGGCGAAAAGAAGAACCCGACCCCGTCGCGGTTCACCCACAACGCCGCGCTTGAGGTAGCATGGACCGGGATCCCCATCGTGATCCTCGTCGTGATCGGCGCGCTGTCGCTGCCGATCCTGTTCAAGCAGTTGAACGTCCCCGAGGCCGATGTGACCATCAAGGCCACCGGCAACCAGTGGTATTGGAGCTATGCCTACCCCGACGAGGAAGTGGAATTCGATTCCATCATGCTCGCCAAGGAAGAACTTGCCGAATACGGCTATCAGGAAGACGAGCATCTTCTCGCCACCGATACGGCGGTCGTGGTGCCGGTCAATTCCAACGTGCATGTTCTGGTGACCGGCGCTGACGTGATCCACGCGTGGACGATCCCCGCCTTTGGCGTGAAGGTCGACGCCATTCCGGGCCGCATCAACGAGTTGTGGTTCAACGCCGACCGGATCGGGACCTATTTTGGCCAGTGTTCCGAACTGTGCGGTCAGGCGCATTCCTACATGCCGATCACGGTGAAGGTGGTCAGCCAGGATGACTATGCCGCGTGGGTGGATACTACCCGTTCGGCGCAGGGCCTGCCGCCGAAATCTGCCGTAAAGGTTGCGGCTGCGGAGTGATCCGCAGCCTGTCAGGACCGCTCATGGCAAATACATTCGACATCGACACGACGCCGAAGGACGCAGAGTTCGGCGATTTCTTCGCGCTGCTGAAACCGCGTGTCATGTCGCTGGTGATCTTTACCGCCCTTGTCGGCCTTCTGGTCGCGCCGGTCGGGGTGCATCCGATGATCGGCTTCGCCTCGATCCTCTGCATCGCTGTCGGTGCAGGCGCTTCGGGCGCGCTGAACATGTGGTGGGATGCCGATATCGATGAAAAGATGGCCCGCACCCGCAACCGTCCTGTGCCGTCAGGCCGGGTCACGGCGGGCGAGGCGCTGGGGATCGGCCTTGGCCTTTCCCTGCTGTCGGTGCCGTTGCTGGGGCTGTTCGCGAACTGGTTTTCGGCAGGCATCCTCGCCTTCACGATCTTCTTCTATGCCGTCATCTACACGATGTGGCTGAAACGCTCGACGCCGCAGAACATTGTGATCGGCGGGGCCGCCGGTGCCTTCCCGCCGATCATCGGCTGGGCTGTCGCCACCGGCGGGGTGTCACCCGAAAGCCTGTTGATGTTCGCGATCATCTTCCTCTGGACCCCGCCGCATTTCTGGGCGCTGGCGCTGTATCGCAACGGCGATTACGAGCGGGCCGTGGTCCCGATGATGCCGGTCGTCGCCGGGCCGCAATCGACGCGGCGGCAGATTTTCTGGTATTCGGTGGCACTGTTCGCTGTCGCGGTGGCCCCGGCCTTCACGTCCATCGGCGGGCTGGTCTATCTGGTGATCGCGGGCGCGCTTTCGGCACATTTCCTGCGGCTTGCCTTCATCGTCGGCTACCGGTCCGAGGCCGCCGCCGATGCCGACGGGCACCGCACGGAAAAGCGGCTTTTCAAGTTCTCGATCCTCTATCTTTTCCTGATCTTCGGCGCGCTCGCGCTGGAGGCGGCGCTGAAGGCCGCTGACTTGTCCATCCCGTTGCCGGTGGTGTTCTGATGATCGGGCGCGAGGAACATGACCTTCACCGCCGCCGCAGGGGGCGCAATATTGCCCTCGGCGCGGTGCTGATCTGTTTCGTGGCGCTGATGTTCGGCGTGACCATCGCCAAGATGGGCAACAACGTCATCAAACCCGAGATGAGCTGGAGCGAATCGCAATGAGCGTTGAGCGGTCCAACACCCGAACCCTGATCAGCCTCGCTGGCCTCGGTGTGTTCATGCTCGGCATGTCGTTCGCCGCAGTGCCGCTCTATGACATCTTCTGCCGGGTGACGGGCTATGGCGGCACCGTCACGCGTGCGGAACAGGCGGCGGATACCATCGTCGACAAGGTCGTGACGGTCCGTTTCGACGCATCGCTCGACCGCAACATGCCGTGGACGTTCAAGCCGGTGCAGACCGAAATGAAGATCCGCATCGGGGAAACCGGGCTTGCCTTCTACGAGGCGTCGAATCCGACCGACCGCGCCGTTGCCGGTACGGCCAGCTTCAACGTCGCGCCGTTCTCGGCGGGCGGGTATTTCTCCAAGATCGAATGTTTCTGCTTCACCGAACAGGTACTCGCCCCCGGCCAGACCGTGCAGATGCCGGTGACGTTCTTCGTGGACCCGGACATCATGGAGGATGAGGAGGCAAGCCTGATCCACACCATCACATTGTCCTACACGTTCCATGAAACCGAACTGACCGAAGCCGAGGCTGCCGCTGTGACAGACGGCATAGTGACAAACGACGTTGACGAAACAGGCCCTGCCGGGTGATTTAAGGCAAACTGCCAAGGGGGATCCAATGGCCCACGCAAAGAACCACGACTATCACATTCTCGCGCCCAGCATCTGGCCCTTCCTCGGGGCGGTCAGTGCCTTCCTGATGCTGTTCGGGGCTGTCCTGTGGATGCACGACATCACCTGGATCGTCTGCATCGTCGGGTTCCTCGGCGTCCTTTACACCATGTATGGCTGGTGGGCCGAGGTCGTGGCCGAAAGCCATGCAGGCGATCATACACCGGTCGTGTCGATCGGGCTGCGCTATGGCGTGATCATGTTCATCACATCCGAGGTGATGTTCTTTTCCGCCTGGTTCTGGTCGTTCTTCAAACATGCGATCTATCCGATGGCCGATGCCACGACCCAGACTGTCGCGACCGCTTATGGCGCTGACGGTGTCTGGCCGCCGGCCGGGATCGAAACCTTCGATCCGTGGCACCTGCCGCTGATCAACACGCTGATCCTGCTTACCTCCGGCTGTGCCGCGACCTGGGCGCATCACGCGGTGCAGGAAGGTGACCGTGACGGCCTGAAATGGGGTCTGCTGATCTCCGTCCTCCTCGGCGCGCTGTTTACGCTGACGCAGGCCTATGAATATGGCCACGCGTCGTTCAGCTTTGGCGGCAACATCTATGGCGCGAACTTTTTCATGGCGACCGGGTTCCACGGCTTTCATGTGATCGTAGGCACGATCTTCCTTGGGGTCTGCTATCTCCGTGCGCTGAAGGGTCACTTCTCGCCCGCCAAGCATATCGGGTTCGAGGCTGCGGTATGGTACTGGCACTTCGTCGATGTGGTGTGGCTGTTCCTCTTCCTCGCCGTGTACATCTGGGGCCGCTGACCCTCTGATCCTGAGACTGGTTTGAAAAGGGCGGCGAAAGCCGCCCTTGTTCTTTGCGGGAGCCTTCGACATGACCGGACGTATCGGCCTGATCGCCACAGGGGTTCTGGGCACCATCGTGCTGTTCGCGCTCTGCCTCTGGCAGGTGCAGCGGCTGGACTGGAAGGAAGGCGTGATCGCCACCTTGTCCGCGCGGCTGGAGGCAGCACCGATTCCCCTGCCTGCTACCTTCACACCCGAAACGCAGGAATTTTCACGCGTCACCATAAAGGGCCGGTTCGAGGGCGCACCCGGCAGCCACGGTTACGCCGATGCCCCGCTTCTGATGTCGCTGCGCCCGCACGGGCCGGGATATCGCGTGATCCAGCCCTTCACCCTGACCGACGGGCGGCGTGTGATGGTGGACCGAGGCTTCGCGCCGGTCGATACAAAGAACGAAGGTGGGGCCGCCGCCCGCCCCAACCCGGCGCCGGAGGCCGAGATTGAAATCACCGGCGCGCTGCGCTGGCCGGATGAAGGCGGCGATGACCTGCCTTATGGCGCGCGCGACAATGTCTGGGTGAACCGCGACATGGCGGTGATGGCACGGGTGTTCGACGCGGAACCGGTGCTGATCGTGGCGGAAACATCGACCGCCGTCGGCGCCTGGCCGATCCCGCAACCGATCGAGGCGGTGAATGTGGCCAACAATCACCTCGAATACGCGATCACATGGGCGACACTGGGGTTTTTCTGGGCCGCGATGACCGGCTGGCTGATCTTCCGGCCTCAGAAATCCAGCTCATAACGCTGTTCCAGCACGGTGCTGCCCCAGAAATCACCCTCAGCCTGCCGCACAAGTCGAAACCCGGCCTTCAGATACACAGCCCGCGCCGCATCCAGCCCGGCGAATGTGTCGAGCCAGGCCCCCGGCAACCCGGCCTCCCTGAGATTGGCGAGGCCGGTTGCAAGCAGATGTTGCCCGATCCCGCGCCCCTGCGCCCGTGGATCGGCGATGACCGTCCTGATATGACCGCGCCCCGGCTCATCCCTGTCATCGCCATCAGCCGTCAGCGTGGCGAGCGGCCCTTCATCATCGCGTGCGATCAACATGGTGACACGGGGCGGCGCGAGGCGACCGGCGACATCTGCTGCGATGCCTGCGACGACCTGTTCGAATTTCGCGGTGAAGCCGTAGTGTTCGGCATACCAACGACCGTGCAGACCGATCAGCCAGCCCAGATCGCCCGGGCGCGGCGGCCCGACCTCAAACCTGGTCACGAAGCGTAATCAGGCTCGTCCCGATCCAGCAGCAGCTTGATCTCTGCCAGATGCCGGTCCGCCTGCCCCGGATAGGTTTCCACCTCATCCGCCACCTTCGCCGCCACTTCGTCTGAAAGATAACGGAGCGGGCGCTGGGTCATGTAGGCGGTGATCAAAGTCTCCGCCGAACGTTCGAAATAATAGAGGCGGTTGAAAGCCTCCGCCACCGTTTCGCCGATCACGAGGACGCCGTGATTGCCCATCACCATGACCTTCTTTTTCCGGTCGGCGAACAGCGCGGCGCAGCGTTCCCCCTCATCCTCGAAGGCAAGCCCGCCATAGCCTTCGTCAATGACGATCCGGTCATGGAACATCGCCGTATTCTGGTCGATGGCAGGCATGGAACTGTCGGCAAGGCTCGCCAGAACCGTCGCGTATTTCGAATGCACATGCAGCGCGACGCGGGCATGTGGCACGCGGCGGTGAATCGCGCCATGCAGGCCCCAGGCGGTCGGGTCCGGCGCATCCGGCCCCTTCATCACGTCGGGATCATTGGCATCGAGCAGGAGGAGGTTGGAAGCGGTGATCCGGCTGAAATGGATCTGGTCGCGGTTCATCAGGAACTGCGTGCCGTCATCGTTCACTGCCGCCGAGTAATGGTTCGCGACGGCCTCGTGCCAGTTCATCTTCACGGTCCAGCGAAACGCCGCCGCCAGATCGACCCGCAGGTCGCGATGCGGATCGTTGTTCGAAACCGGATGACGCAGGATGCTGCCGGATTGCGTGGACATCTGAAACCCTCCTCGATGATCGGCGCAGTGTGCAGAGACTCTCCCCCCTCCGGCAAGGGGCATTTGTGCGATGTGATGGGGGCCGAACTTGGCACCACCCGCGGACGTGATACGGTAACGCGAATCCTGTTCGCAAAAGGGGGGCGACATGCGCCTTGCACCACTGAACCCACTGATTCTGGCCCCTGCCCTGATCGCGCTCTCGCTCGGAGCCGTGAAGGGCGGAACGGCGGAGGCGACCGTCTATACCAGCCTGTCGCCGGTGGAGATGCTGCGCATTCTGGAGGGCGAGAAGGGCAGCGTGGAACTGGATGAAACCGAAGGCGACACGACGATCGAAGGCCGGGTGAACGGCACCGATTATCAGGTCTATTTCTACGAATGCGATGGCGGCGCGCTTGCCGATCCGGCGCGCCCGGACAGCGCCTGCCTCGGCTTTGAATACCGCGCCTATTTTTCGGGGTTCACCGACGATGCAGAGACGATCAATGCGTGGAACGCCGACAACCATTATGGCACGCTCTGGCGCGATCAGGACGGCGATCTGGCCTTGCAGCTCAACACCGTGGTCGAGGGCGGCATCACCGAAGCGAATATTCGCATCAGCTTTCAATGGTGGCTCGCAGTGATTGAAAGCTTCGAGACATTCATCGCGGATCGGCCGGCACAATGAGGGGTTTCACCGATCCGGGCCGTGCCGTTCTGTGCGTGACCGGCGCAGATGCACGCGGGTTCCTGCAAGACCTTGTGACCAATGATGTGGCGAAGGTCAGACCGGGCAGCCTCGTCTATGCCGCACTGTTGTCGCCTCAGGGCAAATATCTGTTCGATTTTCTGTTGACCGAGGCCCCGGAAGGCGGCCTGCTGATCGACATCAGCGCCGGGCGGGCGGCGGGGTTTGCGCAACGCCTGACGCTTTATCGGCTGCGCCGCGATGTGGCGATCGAGGCGACCGATCTGCCGGTCAGCCTGATCTGGGGCACGGATGCCCCACCCGAAGGGGCACTGCCCGACCCGCGCGATGCCCGCCTTGGTTGGCGGCTTTACGGCCCTCTGCCGGACGCTGTGCAGGGCGACCCAGCCGAGTATGAGGCGCTGCGCATCACGGCGCTTGTCCCCGAAACCGGGGCAGAACTGCTGGAAAATGACAGCTATATCCTCGAGCAGGGCTTCGAGCGGCTGAGCGGCGTCGATTTCCGCAAGGGCTGCTATGTCGGGCAGGAAGTGACCGCGCGGATGAAGCACAAGACCGAGTTGAAAAAGGGGCTTGTGAAGGTGCGGATCGAGGGCGATGCCGTGCCAGGCACGCCGGTGGAGGTGGATGGCAAACCCGCCGGAACGCTGCATTCTGTCGTAGGGACCATCGGCCTCGCGCATCTGCGGTTTGATCGGGCCGAGGGTGAAATGCTGGCGGGGGCCGCACGCCTGTGGCGCGCCGAATAGGGGCCGACGCGTCCGTCATCGCAGCGGATTGGATATTTATGGAAGAGAAAGTTGCGGGTTCCGTGCGCCATTGGCCGTGGTATGAGAACGCGTAATCTGTCGGGAGATTTGAATGAGCCGCCTGATCCACATCATCAACGGGCCGAACCTGAACCTGCTGGGCCAGCGCCAGCCGGAAATCTATGGCCACGACACGCTGGCGGATGTGGAAGCCGCCTGCAAGGCGGCGGCGGCGGCGCATGGTCTGACGCTGAAACTGGACCAGTCGAATGCCGAACATCAGATCATCGACTGGATTCAGGCGGACCGGCAGGATGCGGCGGCGATCATCATCAACCCCGCCGCATTCTCGCACAGTTCGGTGGCGATCCTCGATGCGCTGAACACCTTCGACGGGCCGGTGATCGAGGTTCATATCTCGAATATCCACAAGCGTGAGGCGTTCAGGCACCATTCCTATGTCTCGCACCGGGCCGATGGGGTGATCGCCGGATGTGGGGTGCAAGGCTATGTGCTGGCCGTGGAGCGTGTTGCCACGCTCCTCGGCTGATCGGCGTCAGAGGCTATCCGGGCCGACACGCACCACAGCCTTGCCGAAATTCGCGCCGGACAGAAGGCCCATGAAGGCCTTTGGCGCGTTTTCCAACCCTTCGGTCACGCTTTCCTTTGCCTTCACCTTGCCGGACGCGAGCATCGGGCCGACCTCGGCCAGAAACTCCGGATATTGGTCCCAATGATCCGAGACGATGAAGCCGCGCACGGAAATGCGGTTGGTCAGGATCGACCGCCAGATCGGGCCGAACCGGTCGGCGCCTTCGTAGGGGCCGGTGGCATTGTAGCCGGAAATCATGCCGCAGACCGGGATGCGCGAGAACGGGTTCATCCGCGGGAAGGTCGCCTCAAGCGTGACGCCGCCGACATTCTCAAAGTAGATGTCGACACCTTTCGGGGTTGCCTCTTTCATCTTCGCCTTCAGATCGGGGTCCGTGTGATCGAGGCAGATATCGCAGCCAAGCTCCTTGACGGCGTAGGTGCATTTCTCGGCACCGCCCGCGACGCCAATGACCCGCAGACCTTTGTGCTTCGCAAGCTGGCAGACGAGCGAGCCAACCGCACCCGTGGCCGCGGAAACAACGATGGTTTCCCCCTCAACCGGGCGGCCATGAATGTTCAGCCCGGCCCATGCCGTCATGCCGGGCATCCCCAGAACGCCAAGCGCATAGGAGAGCGGGCCATTGGCCGGGGTGAGCTTGGTCAGGCCCTTGCCGGTATGGGTCTGGTATTCAGCCCATTTCATGCCGCCCGCGACATGGTCGCCGACCTTAAAGTCAGGGTTGTTGGTGGCGACCACCTCCGCCACGCAACCGCTTTCCAGCGGCTTGCCGACCTCGAAGGGCGGGATATAGGATTTCACGTCGTTCATCCGGCCGCGCAGATAGGGATCGACCGACAGATAGACGAGGCGGAGCAGAACCTCACCCGCCCCCGCCTCAGGCATCGGCATCGTCTGATGGGCGAAATTGGCATCGGTCGGCGCGCCGACCGGGCGTGAGGCAAGCTGGATTTCATGGTTGGTTGGCATCGGCGGTTCCTCTGGTTGTTTGGCGCAGCCTATGCCTGCGCTCTGCACGGCGCCAGACTTACGTACGGTCATTCCGCGACATGACCGCGAGGGGGCTTGCGTCAGACGCGGGCGCGGCTAGTCTTTCGCAAAACAAGAAACGGGAGGATGCCGATGAGCGCGCTGAGCGATCTTTTCGGGCTTGAGGGCAAGACGGCGCTGGTCACTGGTGGCGCGACGGGAATCGGGCGCATGGCGGCAACCGGGCTGGCCGCAGCGGGCGCGCGGGTTCTGATCGCATCACGCAAGGGCGAAGCCTGTGCCGCGACAGCAGAAGAAATCAATGCGCTCGGCCTGCCCGGTACGGTTGAGGCATTCGCAGGCGATGTCGGCACCGAAGCCGGGGTCGATGCGATGGCGATGGAGGTCGCGGCCCGCACCGGCAGCCTGAACATCCTGATGAACAATGCCGGCGTCACGTGGGGCGCGCCCTATCCCGAATTCCCCTTCAAAGCCTGGGAAAAGGTGATGAGCGTGAATGTGGCGGGGCTGTTCGCCCTGACGCAGCGCCTGACGCCGATGCTGGCCGCCACGGCCACCGTCGCGGACCCGGCGCGGGTCATCAATGTCGGATCGGTCATGGGGACGGCGGCGATCGGTGTCGGGGCCTATTCCTATTCCGCATCCAAGGGCGCGGTGCATCACCTGACGAAGATCCTCGCGACCGAATTGGCGGCCAGCCGGATCACCGTGAACGCCATCGCCCCCGGCCCGTTTCCATCGCAGATGACCGCCTTCGCCCTGAAGGATCAGGAACGGCAGGACCGCATCGCCGCCGAAAACCCGCTGGGGCGGGTCGGCGCGCCGGACGATATCGCGGGGCTGATCGTATTTCTCAGCTCCAGGGCCGGTGCCTATGTCACCGGCGCCATTATTCCCGTCGACGGGGGCATTCACGTCGAAACCGTCAAGGATTTGTTCTGAGGAGAACGCAGATGTTTCTGGGTGTTAGTGACAAGGTCAAACCGCTGATCGAAGCGGTCGAAAAGATGCTGGAAGAACGGGTCTATCCCGTTGAGGAAGAGTATCACAACGAGATCGGCAAGGCCGAGGGTGGCCGGTTCGCCTATACCCCGCGCCAGCTCGAAATCTGGGACGAATTGAAGACAGAGGCGAAAAAGCGCGGCCTGTGGAATTTCTGGCTGACGGATTCCGAGGCGGGCTATGGCCTCAACACCGTCGAATACGCCCATCTGGCGGAGATCATGGGCAAGTCGAAGATGGGGGCGGAAACCTTCAACTGCGCCGCGCCCGATACCGGCAATATGGAAGTGATCGAGCGTTACGGCCAGCAGTGGATGAAGGACAAATGGCTGAAGCCATTGCTGAACGGTGAAATCCGGTCTTGCTACATGATGACGGAGCCGGATGTGGCGTCGTCGGATGCGACGAACATCGCCATGACCGCCGTCAAGGACGGCGATGAATGGGTGCTGAACGGCGAAAAATGGTGGGCTTCGGGCGCAGGTGATCCGCGCTGCAAGGTCTATATCACGATGGTCTGCACCGACCCTGCGAACGAAAACAAGCACAAGCGCCATTCGATGTTCCTCGTGCCCGCCGAAACACCCGGAATCGAGGTGCTGCGCCCGATGCAGATCTTCGGGGCGGATGATGCGCCGCACGGTCACATGCATGTCCGCTATACCGATGTGCGCATCCCGCTGGACCATCTGATCCTTGAAGAAGGGGCCGGATTTCAGGTCGCGCAAGGCCGCCTCGGGCCGGGCCGTATCCATCACTGTATGCGGTCCATCGGCACGGCGGAACGCGCGCTTGAACTGATGTGCAAGCGGTCGTTGACGCGCAGCGCCTTCGGCAAGCCGCTCTATCAGCTTGGTGCCAATTACGACATCATCGCGGAATGCCGGATGGAAATCGAGATGGCGCGCCTTCTGTGCCTGAAGGCCGCTTACATGATGGACACGATCGGCAACCGTGCGGCAGCCCCGTGGATCAGCCAGATCAAGGTCGTCGCCCCACGCATGGCCCTGAAGGTGATCGACGAGGCGATGCAGATGCACGGCGCGCAAGGCATCAGCCAGGATACGCATCTGGCGGAGGCATGGACCCACCAGCGCACCCTGCGCTTTGCCGATGGCCCGGATGCGGTGCATCGGCGCGTGATCGGGCGGTCGGAGCTGCGCAAATATACCAACGAAAAGGTCTGATCGCACCACAAGGCAGGACGGGTCAGCCCGTCCTGCCGCATATCCCGAAGGAGACGACTGATGTCGGGCAAGACCCATGCAGCGGCCCAGATCGACCTCGACGCCGTTGACAGATACCTGACAGCGCATCTGCCCGGTTTTCGCGGGCCGATATCGGCGGAAAAGACTCCGACCGGGCAATCCAACCCGACCTTCATCCTGTCATCCCCGTCCGGGGAATATGTGCTGCGCCGCAAGCCGCCGGGGCTGCTGTTGAAATCCGCCCATGCGGTGGACCGCGAATTCCGCGTGATCCGCGCGCTCGCCGGGTCCGATGTGCCGGTGCCGGAGGCGTTCCTGCTGTGCGAGGACGAAAGCATCGTCGGTTCGATGTTCTATGTGATGAAAAAGGTCGAGGGGCGGATCATCTTCGACCCCGCCGTGCCCGGCGTCGACAATGACCACCGCACGGCGATGTATGACGACATGAACCGGGTTCTGGCGGCGCTGCATTCTGTCGACCACGAGGCGGCAGGTCTCGGCGATTTCGGCAAGCCCGGCAGTTATTTCGCGCGGCAGCTTTCGCGCTGGTCAAAGCAATACCGCGCATCGGAGACCGAGACGATCCCCGATATGGAGGCGCTGATCGCGTGGCTGGAGGCGGAAACGCCCGCCGACGATGACCGCACCTCCATCGTCCACGGCGACTATCGGATTGACAACCTGATCTATCACCCGACCGAGCCGCGCGTCGTCGCCGTTCTGGATTGGGAACTGTCGACGCTGGGCCATCCCATCGCCGATCTTGCCTATCAGCGGATGCAGGGCCGTCTGCCGCCCGGCGAGGTCGGGCGCGGGCTGGCTGGCATTGACCGCGCCGCGCTCGGCATCCCGTCTGAGGATGAGTATGTCGAGATGTATATGCGGCGCACCGGCCTGACCGCGATCCCCGAACTGCCCTTCGCCACCGCCTTCAGCTTTTTCCGCATCTGCGCGATCCTTCAGGGCGTGAAAAAGCGCGGGCTGGACGGCAACGCCTCCAACCCCGAGGCCGCGATGCGGATGGGCGACAAGATCCCCGGCATGGCACGGCTGGCAATGGAGTGCATCGCGCAGGAAACGTGAGGTGGCGGGGGATGCCCCTGCGACGTATCGTGAAGGCGCGCTGGATGGAGTTTTATGATCTTCCGATCATTCCTAGCATTTATGCTTTATAGATCATACTATATATCTATGATCTGCACGACATATTGAAATTAAATGATCCATAGCGCATAATCATGGGAAAAGGCTCATCATCATGCATCAGATCGCCCGCACACCCAAGGATATCGGAAACGCCCTGCGCAAGGCTCGGAAAGCCAGGAAACTTACACAAGCGGCGCTTGCCGCGCAGGCGGGCATCTGGCAACGAACCGTATCCACCATTGAGACCAGCGCAAACGGCGCAAAGCTCGATACAATCTTCAATCTGCTCGCCGCGCTCGATCTGGAAATCCACATCGTGCCACGGAGCAAGACCAAGCCCAGCGACCTCGAGGATATCTTCTGATGGGCCGCAGACGAATCTATGCGCCGCTCGACGTCTTCCTGAACCGCCGCAGGGTGGGGCAGTTCTTCCGCGAGCCGGACGGAGCCTTCGCCTTCACCTATGCCGTGGAATGGCTGGAGTGGGACAACACGCTTCCTGTTTCCCGCTCATTGCCGCTGCGGCCTGAGCGTTATATCGGCCCGCCGGTAATCGCCGTCTTCGACAACCTGTTGCCGGACAATGACGATATCCGCAGGCGCGTCGCCGAGCGCGTCGGCGCTGACGGCCTTGATGCCTATAGCCTGCTTGCGCGCATCGGGCGGGATTGTGTGGGCGCGCTGCAATTCCTGCCGGAGGGCGAGACGCCGGAGGCGAGCGACACCCTGACGGGCGAGGCGCTGGGCGATGAAGAGATCGCCGCGATGCTGAAAGACCTGAAGCGCAGCCCGCTTGGCATCCGGCGCGACCGTGACTTCCGGATTTCGGTGGCAGGCGCGCAGGAAAAGACGGCGCTGCTCCTCCATGAAGGCCAATGGACCCTGCCGACAGGAACGACGCCGACGACGCATATCTTCAAGCCCGCCATTGGCGCGCTGCCAAACGGCATGGATCTCAGAGACAGCATCGAGAACGAGCATTTCTGCTTGCGGCTGATGGCGGGTTTCGGCCTGCCGGTCGCCAAGACCGAAATAGCGACCTTCGCCGACACCAAGGTGCTGGTCATCGAGAGGTTCGACCGGCTGCGCGCCCGCGACGGAAGACTGATCCGCTTGCCACAGGAGGATTGCTGTCAGGCTCTCTCCGTACCGCCAACGCGAAAATACCAGAATGAAGGCGGGCCGGGGATCGTCGATATCTGTGCCCTGCTCCAAGGAAGCGACGAGCCGCTCCGCGACCGCGCCCGCTTCTTCAAGGCGAATGTGCTGTTCTGGCTGATCGGCGCGACGGACGGTCATGCGAAGAATTTCAGCATCGCCCTGACACCGGGCGGGCGCTTCACCATGACGCCGCTTTACGATGTCTTGAGCGTTCAGCCATCGCTGGATGCAGGCCAGATCCAGATCAAGGACATGAAGCTTGCGATGTGCGCTGGCAGAAGCCGTCACTACAAGGTTTCGGATATCGTCACGCGGCATCTTGTCGAAACAGGCCTCGCAGCCGGATTTTCCCGCGAGCAGATCGCGCATGTCTTCGAAGAGATACGTGCCGAAGCCGAAGCAGCGTTCGCGAGCGCTCTCGCCGATATGCCGCCCGGCTTCCCCGGAGCATTGCACGACTCGATCAGGCGCGGATTCGACCGCCGCATCGCAAACATTGCAGCGGGGGAATGAACAGAAAAACCTCACTATCAACATGTTAGGGGGTTTCGCCGCAAAAAGCAGGATGGTGGAGGGGGCTGGATTCGAACCAGCGTAAGGTTACCCTGACGGAGTTACAGTCCGTTGCATTTGACCGCTCTGCCACCCCTCCACGCGCGAATGCCGGGACAGTGCCCCGCCTTCTTCGGCAGCACGCAGGGTCTATGTCTCCGCGCGGGCTGCGTCAACCGCCAAAGCGGTGCTATCGCGTGACAAAAAACGAATCTCGCAGGCCGATTTCTGTGGCGATGGCATCCGCCTGGCGCAGCATTTCCCGGGTCGCCAGCGGGCCGACGAGGACGCGGGAATAGCTGCGCCCGCTGAGCGCGACGACTTCGCGCACCACCGGCAGTCCGGCTGTCTGAAACCGCTGCGTCGCGGTTTCAGCATTGGCGACACTCGCGAACGTGCCGACCTGAAGATACTGACCGGCGGCGAGCGGGGTGGCATCGGACAGACCATCCGTTTGCTGAAGCGCCTGCGATGCGGTCACGACCGGGTTCGAGGCCGCGCAGCCGCTGCTGCCCGCCTTGGCGGCAATGTCGCTTTGGGCAGTTTGCACGAAAACCCGCTGTTCGCTCAACTCGACACCTTGCGCGGTGGTCGCTGCGAACAGCGGTGGAATAACGGCATTCACAAAGGCGAGCTGCTGCCCAAGCGTCAATTCGGCATCGCGGAGCTGGTCGCAGGTCAACAGCGAAAAATCTCCGCCCGTGGCCGACGCCTCCTGCACCAGCGGGATCGTGGAAATGCAGCCCGAAATGATGCTGACACCGAAGACTGCCACTGCACCGGCGCGCAGGCCTCTGAAACCGCGAGATTTGATCAAGTCCCTATCCTTTTCCAACCATTCTCTGCGCGCACCACATCGCACGCGGTGGGGCCCACTCCCCCAGACTGAATAGATGATCACTGAAACTAGGGGATTTTGAGGCGCAAAATCAAGGTCTCGCCCCATTCGGCGCTGGTTGTCCGCCTATCGCTTGGTCTGACTCGTCCCGCGATACACCCTTGTCCCCGCCTTGCCGGATGTGGACCGCCCACGGGGCCGCCCGGCAGGCTCCTTCGCCCCGGATGCCGCTTGCACCGCCGATTGACGCGCCATCGGATCGTCGGCGATGGCCAGTTCCACAGCCTCCAGCCGTTTCACCTCGTCGCGCAGCCGCGCGGCCTCTTCGAATTCGAGGTTTTCAGCCGCCTTCATCATGTCCTTGCGCAACCCGTCGAGATGGGCCTGAAGGTTGCCGCCGATGATCGCCTTGCCGCCTGCGCCGTGAATATCCGGCGTAACATGGTCGCCCTCATAAACACTTCTCAGAATATCGCCGATGTCGCGCTTGATCGTCTCGGGTGTGATGCCGTGCTCGATGTTATAGGCCATCTGCTTTTCGCGCCGCCGGTCGGTCTCGCGCATCGCGCGCTCCATCGAGCCGGTGATGCGGTCGGCATACATGATGACCTTGCCATCCACATTCCGGGCGGCGCG
>CAYGRU010000028.1:0-48515 GCA_964352385.1 uncultured Candidatus Planktophila sp. | reverse complement strand
CCGTCGCCCCGGGCTTGACCCGGGCCCCAAACCCGTCGCGCGGCGCGCCGTTCATCGAGGTCCCGGCACAGGGCCGCGCTGATACGCCCCTACAGTTTCTCCCCCACCTTTGGCGGCATCGGGTCGGGTGCGATCACGCTGCGGCGGGCCATCCAGGGGTGGACCCTGCCGACCTCGCCCATGCTGCGGGCGGCGGCGGCGTCGCGGCCCAAGGCGCGTTCAATCTGGGCGCGGCCCGCGAGCGCGCCGAAATGGCGGGGTTCGCGTTTCAGGGTCTGTGCGATATCCAGCAGCGACCCGTGCGGATCGCCTTTCAGGAATTTCACGAAGGCCCGCTGGTTCCAGCCCTCGGCATAATCGGGTTGGGCGGCGACCAGTTCGTCCAGCATCGTATGCGCAAGGTTCAGCGCCCCCCGGTTCAACGATGCGGCGGCGGTGCGGATCACCTCGGTCGAGGTCGCATCGGGGCCGATGAACCAGAGCGCCCAGACCTCCGCCTCCGCCATCTCGGCGGCCTCCGGTGTCGGCGCGGCCTGAAGCTGGGCGAAGGCATCGGCCAGCGCCACCTCGCGGTCCGCAGGCGCGATCTGCGCGGCAGCGGGCAGGGCGAGGCAGATCAGGAACAGCGCGAGGCGAAGCATCCGGGTATCCTCCGGTTTGAACATCCTGCAAGCTTAGGGCGAAATTCGGCAGTGCATAGGGGCAAGCTATCTCGCCATAGAAAAAAACGATCATGATCGCGTATCCATGCCGATCTTTCCGATTGATTGTCGCGCTGTCGCGCCCTAACCGCTGTGGCGACATCAGGGTCATTCGCGGGGCGGCATGGACGGGATACTGACACTCGCGGCGCAGAACCTCGCCTCACCGATCATCCTGTCCTTCGCGCTGGGCCTCGGCGCGGCGCTCGCCCGGTCTGACCTGTCGATCCCGGAGGCGGCGGCGAAGGCCTTGTCGATCTATCTCCTGTTCGCCATCGGGTTCAAAGGCGGGGTCAGTGTTTCGGCGCATGGGGTCGATGCGACCTTGATCGGCGCGCTGCTGGCCGGGACCGCGCTGTCCTTCCTGATCCCCTTCATCGCCTTCGCGCTGCTTCGGGTGATGACGCGGCTTTCGGTCACGGACGCGGCGGCGGTGGCGGGGCATTACGGCTCCATCTCCATCGTCACCTTCGTGGCGGCGACCGCCGCGCTGGCGGAGCAGGGCATCGCGGCGGAGGGGTACATGGTCGCCGTCGCGGCGGCGATGGAGGCACCCGCGATCCTGTCCGCGCTCTGGCTCGTCTCGCGCGGCGCGGGCGGGCGGCGGATGGAAAGCGACCTTTGGCGCGAGATCCTGCTGAACGGGTCCATCGTCCTGCTGCTTGGGTCCTTCGTCATCGGCGCGATCACCGGCGAGCGGGGGCTGGCGGAGATTTCAAGCTTTGTCGTCGCGCCGTTCAAGGGCGTGCTCTGCCTTTTCCTGCTCGATATGGGGCTGGTGGCGGGGCGCGGTTTGCGGTCGGCACGCGGCGCGGTGACGCCGATGCTGGTGGCGTTCGGCATGGTGATGCCTTTGATCGGCGCCGTGCTGGGGCTGGGCGTCGGGGCGGCGCTGGGCCTGTCGATTGGCGGTATCGCGCTGATGGGGGTGCTGACGGCCTCCGCCTCCTACATTGCGGTGCCAGCCGCGATGCGCGTCGCTTTGCCGGAGGCAAACCCGTCGATCTATCTCACCCTGTCGCTGGGCGTGACGTTTCCGTTCAATCTGACGCTCGGCATCCCGATCTATATCGCGGCGGCCACCGCCATCGGAGGATAAGCAGATGCAGATGCACAAGGCCAAGCGGGTGGAGATCATCATCGAGGCGCCGATGCGTCGGCGGCTGACAAAGGCGCTGATCGCGGCGGATGTGCACGGGTTCACCGTGCTGCCGGTGAAGGGCGGATCAGGCCGGTCTGGGGAATGGGACCGCGAGGGCCAGGTGACGGCGGCGGGCGGCATGGTCGCCGTGGTGTGCATCATCAGGCCCGAAAGGCTGGATGTATTGCTGGAGGCGGCATTCGCCATCGTGGAGCGGCATATCGGCGTCGTGTCCGTCACCGATTGCGAGGTCGTGCGCGCCGAGCGGTTCTAGGCTGCCCCGGTCCAATCCGCCGACCGCATTTCCGACAGGCGCGAGGCTGTGCGTTCAAACTCGAACGCGCCCTTGCCTTCGGGATAGAGCGCCTCCGGCGGTGCATCGGCGGAACAGATCAGGCGGGTTTTCGCCTCGTAAAGCGCGTCGATCAAGGTGACGAACCGCTTCGCCTCATTCGCGTTGTGCACGCCGAGTTTCGGGATATGGTCGATCATCAGCGTCCGCATTGCCCCGGCAATGGTCAGGAAATCGCCCGCCCCCAGCGGTTTCGCGCAGAGGTCGGCAAAGGCCGCCCGCCCGACACCGGCATGAAAGCGCGGGATCGTCACGTCGCGGCCCGTGACCTGAAGCACCAGCGGCGCGCCCTCATGGCCGTTGGTCAGCGTGTTCCATGTGGCATCCATCGCGGCATCGGCGTCGGGGCCGAGCGGGGCGTGATACACCTCCTGCCCGCGCAGGCGTTCCTGCCGGTAATCGGTCGGGCTTTCGAGCAGGTGAAGGTCCAGCTTTTCCTTGATCATCGCGATGAAGGGCAGGAAGATCTGGCGGTTCAGCCCATCCTTGTAGAGGTCATCGGGATGGCGGTTGGATGTCGTGACGATGATCGTGCCGCGCTTGAACAGCTTTTCGAACAACCGCCCGACGATCATCGCATCGGTGATGTCGGTGATCTGCATCTCGTCGAAACACAAGAGGACCGCATCCCCGGCGATGGCCTTGGCGACGGTTTTCACCGGGTCCTCGTCGCCCGCCTGACGCGCGGCATGGATGCCTGCATGGGCCTCCTGCATGAAGGCATGGAAATGCACGCGCCGCTTTTTCTTGACCGTCGAGCAGTCATAGAACAGGTCCATGATCATCGACTTGCCGCGCCCGACGCCGCCAAACATGTAAAGGCCGCTTTCCTGCGGCCCGGTCTTGGTTTCCTTGCGCCGCCAGCCGAGGAACCCGCGCCCGATCCTCTTGCCCTGCCACGGGTCGTAATCCCGCAGCCGGTGATGCAGGACCTGAAGCTTTTCAAGCGCGAGCCGCTGCGCCACGTCATCGTTCAGCGCGCCAGTTGCAATCAGTTCCCGGTATTTCGAGAGTGGCCCGTCAGGCATGATGTTCCCCTGCTTTGGCGCACCCTAGCGCAAACCGCCCCCCTGCTGGCAAGACCTCGTCTGCTGGCGATCCATCGGAAAGGCATTATGTGACAAGGGAGAGCAAGGATGCGCGGCGACGCGCATTGCGACAACAACGAACAAGGGAGATGTGCATGAAACGGATCATTCTGGCGGCGGCGCTTGCCGCGTTGCCGATCACGGCCTCGGCTGATTGGGTGCTGTCGGCAGCGGATTCGAAGCTGTCCTTCGGGTCGGTCAAGAAGGATGAAATCGGCGAGGTGCATCAATTCACCAGCCTGACCGGCGCGGTCGATGCGGCGGGCACCGCGACAGTGACGATTGATCTGTCATCGGTCGAAACCATGATCGACATCCGCAATGAACGCATGGCCGAATTCGTCTTTGACGGCATCGCCAACCCGGTCGTGACAGCCGGGATCGACCTTGACGCGCTGTCGTCGCTGGCGACGGGCGAGATGCAGATCATCGACATGGAAGGATCACTCGCATTTGGTAACGCCGAGATTGCCATCGAGGCACCGCTCGCCGTGATCCGCCTGGGCGAGGCCCGTGTTCTGGTCACGACCGCTGACATGATTTTCGTCAATGTCGCCGATTTGGGCCTGACCGAAGGCATCGACAAGCTGATGGAACTGGCGGAACTGCCGTCGATCACCCGCGTTGTGCCGGTAACGTTCCGGCTTGTGTTCGACGAGGTGACGGGCGCGGCAGCGGCCCCCGCCTCCGCTTCGGCGGTCGCGGCGGTCATCACGGATTCCGGCGCGTTGGAAACTGCGCCTGCTGCAACTGCAACGGATACCGCAGCCCTTACCGGGGATGTGGAAGCGGGTGCCAAGGTCTTTCGGAAATGCGGTGCCTGCCATGTGGCGGACGAGGAAAAGAACCGCGTCGGGCCGCATCTGGTCGGCATCATCGGGCGTCAGGCTGCGACGATCGAGGATTACAAGTATTCCAACGCGTTCCAGAAGCTGGACTATGAATGGACACCGGAACGGCTGACCGAATACCTGCGCGATCCGAAGGGCTATGTGAAGGGGACCAAGATGTCCTTTGGGGGCCTGAAGGACGATGAGGATATCGCCAATGTCCTCGCCTATCTCGCATCGGCCAAGTGACGCATCAATTTTCCTGATATGAGGCCCGGCGTTTTCTGATTTGACGCCGGGCAGCTTCGCGCAGAATGTCCGCATCGGAGGAACCATCCGATGATCCAGTCTGCGCGCCTGTTCACACCCGTTCTGATTGGCGGGGGGATCATCCTGATGATCTCGTTCGGCGCGCGCGCATCGTTCGGGGTGTTCCAGATTCCCATTGCCGCCGATCTTGGCTGGCTGCGCGCGGAATACAGTTTTGCCATCGCCATCCAGAACCTCGCCTGGGGCATCGGCCAGCCGGTATTCGGCGCGATTGCAGAACGGTTCGGCAACCGCAAGGCGCTGCTGATCGGCACCCTCGTCTATTTTGCGGGCATGGCGCTAAGCGCGATGTCGATTTCGCCGGAGGGGCATCAGATCTATGCCGTCCTGATCGGGTTCGGCGTTTCCGGCACCGGCTTTGCCGTCATTTTCGGCATGATCGCCCGCACGACGAGCGACGAGAACCGGTCGATGGCGCTGGGCCTCGCCACGGCGGCAGGGTCCATCGGGCAGATCATCGGGCCACCGCTGGTGGCGAGTTTGCTGCAATCCTACACATGGGCAGAGGTTTACTGGATCCTCGGCCTCGTGGTCCTTGGCCTTCTGCTGGTTCTGCCGTTTCTAAAGGCCCCGGCGGCGGAGTCGAATGCCACGGTGGGGGAGCCGATGGGGCAGGTTGTCGGAAGGGCGCTGCGCGACCCGAGCTTCATTCTGATTTTCCTCGGGTTCTTTTCCTGCGGCTATCAAATCGGGTTTTTCACCGCGCATTTTCCCGCGCTGGTGACGGAGATTTGCGGGCCGATCGCTGCTGATAGCCTCCTCGCCTCGGTCGGCGTCACGACGACGGCGCAGCTTGGGGCCTGGGCCTTCGGGTTGATCGGCTTCGCCAATATCGCAGGCACGCTTTATGCTGGACGGTTGGGCGGGCGGTATTCGAAGAAGAACCTGCTTGCGGGCATCTATGCGGGGCGGGTCGTCGTCTGCATCGCGTTCGTCATGTTCCCGATGACGCCTGCGACCGTCCTGCTGTTCTCCGCACTGATGGGGATGCTGTGGCTGGCGACCGTGCCGCTGACATCGGGCCTTGTCGGCCAGATCTACGGCGTGCGGTATATGGGGACGCTGTATGGCATCATCTTCCTCAGCCACCAGATCGGCAGTTTCATCGGCGTCTGGATGGGCGGCGTGTTCTACGATGCCTATCAGGGGGCGGACAATTTTGGCGGCTATGAACTGGTCTGGTGGATCGGCATCGGCGTCGGGGCGTTCTCGGCCATCGTACACCTGCCGGTGAACGAGCGGCCAATGGCGGCTCGGCTGGCCTAGAACCGCTCGACCCAGGGACGCAATTCGACCTCCCATGACCAGCATGAGCGGTCCTGTGCCAGATGGTTCATATACTCACGTGCGATCGCATCCGGGCAGAGCATGCTGTCCGGATTTTCGGCGGCGTCCATCCGCTCCGGCCTTTGCGGGTTGCGAATGCTGCCGTCGATCACGAAGTGGCCAATGTGAATGCCTTGCGGATGGAGTTCGCGGGCGAGTGACTGTGCAAGGCCCCGCAGTGCGAATTTTCCCATAGCGAACGCGGCGGAGCGGGGAAAGCCTTTCACCCCGGCTGATGCACCCGTGAACAAGATCGCGCCCTTGCCCGCCGGGATCATGCGCTTTGCCGCCTGTTGTGCTGCATGGAAGGCCCCCAGCGCAGTGATCTGAACCGCACGTTCCACCGCCGCGCCGTCAATCTGGTCGATCGGGCCGGGCACACGAGCGGACGGATTGTAAACGACCACATCCGGGGCGGTGCCCGAATGCTCAATCGCCGCAAATGTCGTCGCGATATCATCTGCCTTCGCCGCATCGCATTTGTGCAGCGTCGCACGGGTATCGGCGGCCAGATCGGTCAGATCGTCGGTTGATCGTGCCGCAAGGTGAACTGTCATTCCCGCAGCGGCCATGTGCTGAGCGAGAGAACCTGACAGGCCGGGGCCTGCGCCGATGATGAGCGCGGTCGTGTACTTCATGGGGCGTTCTCCTTGAAACGGGCCTCGCGGACCTTGATTTATTGACTCTAGTCCGATCCGCGCGTATGTCGCCCCCAACTTCCGGAAGTCTCTAAACTTCCGGTCCTTGGGACAGGCCCGAGGATCGCCCCCGGTCAGCGCGTTGCGCCCGCCGGGGCCGAACTGCTTTTTGCGCTGCGTGGTGCAGCAAAGGTGAAGGAGACGCGAGATGTTCGAAGGACTGTCCGAACGCCTGTCAGGCGTCTTCGACAAGCTGACCAAACAGGGCGCGCTGTCCGAGGCCGACGTGGCGACCGCGCTGCGCGAAGTGCGCGTCGCGTTGCTGGAGGCGGATGTCTCGCTGTCCGTCGCGCGCGATTTCATTGCCAAGGTGCAGGAAAAGGCGACCGGGCAGGCCGTGACCAAATCCGTCACGCCGGGCCAACAGGTCATCAAGATCGTCAATGACGAACTGACCGCCATGCTGGCGGGAGGCGACGCCAATGGAGGCAAGCTGCGGGTCGACAGCCCGCCCGCGCCGATCCTGATGGTCGGCCTGCAAGGGTCCGGCAAGACCACGACCACCGCCAAGATCGCCAAACGGTTGATGGAGCGGGAGGGCAAGCGCGTCCTCATGGCATCGCTCGACGTCAACCGCCCGGCGGCGATGGAACAGCTTGGCATCCTCGGGATGCAGATCGGAGTCGATACGCTGCCCATCGTCAAGGGACAGGACCCGGTCGCGATCGCGAAGCGCGCCAAGCAGCAGGCGACCTTGGGCGGCTATGACGTCTATCTGCTCGACACCGCCGGTCGTCTGTCCATCGACGAGGAGTTGATGGCGCAGGTGGAGGCGGTGCGCGACGTCGCCAAGCCGCATGAAACCTTGCTGGTCGTGGATGGTCTGACCGGTCAGGACGCGGTGCAGACCGCCACGAATTTCGATGGTCGGATCGGCATCACCGGCGTCGTGCTGACCCGGATGGACGGCGACGGGCGCGGCGGCGCGGCATTGTCAATGCGCGCCGTGACCGGCAAGCCGATCAAGTTCATCGCCACCGGCGAAAAGATGGACGCGCTGGAGGAATTCCACCCCGCCCGCATCGCGGGCCGCATCCTCGGCATGGGCGACATCGTCAGCCTCGTCGAAAAGGCGCAGGAAACGATCGAGGCCGAACAGGCCGAAAAGATGATGAAGCGGTTCCAGAAGGGAATGTTCGACATGAACGACCTTCGCGGCCAGCTTGAACAGATGCAGAAAATGGGCGGTATGCAGGGCCTGATGGGCATGTTGCCGGGCATGGGCAAAGTGTCAAAGCAGATGGAAGAATCCGGCTTTGACGACAAGATCATCCGCCGCCAGATCGCGCTGATCCAGTCGATGACCAAGAAGGAACGCAAGAACCCGGCATTGTTGCAGGCGAGCCGCAAGAAGCGGATCGCGGCGGGCGCGGGCATGGAAGTGCAGGAACTGAACCGCCTGATCAAGATGCACCGTCAGATGGCGGACATGATGAAAAAGATGGGCAAGCTGGGCAAGAAGGGCCTGATGCGCGGCGCGCTTAGCCAGATGTTCGGCAAGGGCGGCATGACCCCCGGCATGATGGGCGCGCCGGATGGCGGTGCCGGGATGCCGAAGATGCCTGGCGGCGGCATGTCGGGCGGCGGATTGCCCGGTCTTGGCGGCGGCGCGTTGCCACCGGGCCTTTCGGGGTTCGGAAAGAAGAAATGACCACCACGCCCGTCATGACCACGGATCGCCTGATCCTGCGCGCGCCGGAGGGGGGCGACCTCGATTTCTGGCGACCGTTCATCCTGAGCGACCGCGCGCGGTTCGTCCGCTCCGCCGAGCCGAGCGATGAGTTGGCCTTCCGGTCATTCGCCGGGATCATCGGGCATTGGGCGCTGCGTGGTTATGGCACGTTCGCCTTCGCGCTGAAGGACAAGCCGGAAGAAACCCTTGGTGCCGTCGGCCCGTGGAACCCGGAAGGGTGGCCTGAGCCGGAACTGGGCTGGACAATCTGGTCCGCTGCGCATGAAGGCAAGGGCTATGTCCGCGAAGCGGTCGAGGCGGCGCGGGCGTGGGCGTTCGGCACGCTCGGTTGGCCGACGGCGGTGTCCTATATCGACCCTCGCAATACCGCCTCGGTCCGGCTGGCGCTGCGTCTGGGCGCGGCACCCGACTGGGACGCCGCGACACCGCGCGGCGATGCACTCGTCGTGTTCCGTCATCCGCAGAAGGGGGCCTTCGCATGACCGATGCCGCAACCCGCGCGGCCGATCTGCTGGCGATCCAGCGCGGCCATATCGACAATCTGGATGCCATCCTCGTCTACACGCTCGCCGAGCGGTTCAAGGCGACGCAAGCGGTTGGCGTCCTGAAGGCGGAGCATGACCTGCCGCCGTCCGACCCGGCGCGGGAGGCACAGCAGATCGCCCGCCTTCAGCGGTTGTCCGAAGACGCGGATCTCGACCCCGAATTCGCAAAGAAATTCCTGAACTTCATCATCTCCGAAGTCATCAGGCATCATGAACAGTTCCAGAAATAGGGCCATGTGGCCCGCACCCAAACCTCAAGGAGAATACAAATGGCTGTAAAAATTCGTCTCGCCCGTGGTGGTTCCAAAAAGCGCCCGCACTATTCAATCGTCGCCGCCGACAGCCGGATGGCCCGCGATGGCCGGTTCATGGAAAAGCTGGGCACCTATAACCCGCTGCTCGCCAAGGATGACGAGAACCGCGTGAAGATGAACGTCGAGCGTGTGATGGAACTGATCGGCCTCGGCGCACAGCCGACCGACCGCGTGCGCCGCTTCCTCGAAGCCGGCGGCCAGCTTGAAAAGAAGGCCCGCGCGAACATGGAAAAGGCCGTGCCGGGCAAGAAGGCCAAGCAGCGCGCCGATGAGAAGGCGAAGAAGATCGAGGCAGCCGCCGCTGCCGCTGCCGCCGCTGCGGCTGCCCCGGCTGAAGAGCCGGCTGCAGATGCACCGGCTGCCGAAGAAGCCTCCGCCGAGTAAGCTGCATCCTGATGGCGATGCCCGGTCCCGCCGGGTGTCGCCCCTGTGAGGGTTGTGATGCAGGCCTTTTCGCCGCAGTTTCAGAATGAACTGATGGACCTGATGCGATGGCGGCGCGATGTGCGCCGGTTTCGCACGGACCCGGTTGATGCGAAATTGCTTGCGGAATGCTTTGCCGCGCTGCGCCTCGCCCCGTCTGTCGGGTTGTCGGAGCCGTGGCGCATCCTGTCCGTCGAAAGCGCCGCCGCCCGCGCGGCGGTGCTGGCGAATTTCGAGGCGGCGAATGCCGATGCGCTGTCCGGCTATGGCGGCGACAAGGCCATTACCTATGCCGGGCTGAAACTGTCGGGAATGCGCGAATCGCCGGTGCAGCTCGCGGTTTTCTGCGATGATGAAACGTCAAAGGGCGGCGGGCTGGGCGCTGGCACGATGCCGGAGGCGCGGCGCTATTCCGTTGTGACGGCGGTGATGAATTTCTGGCTGCGCGCCCGTGCGCTGGGGCTGGGCGTCGGCTGGGTGTCGATCCTGGATGCTGACCGGCTGGCAAAGGATCTGCGGGCGGAACCCGGCTGGTCGCTGGTGGCGTATCTCTGTGTCGGCTGGCCTGAGGAATCGCATCTTGACCCGGAACTGGAGCGTGCGAGATGGGAAAACCGGTCGCCGGATATCGAAGTCGAGGTAAGGTGAGACATGGATGATCCACGCCCGAATGATCTGATCTGCGTCGGGGCCATCGCCGGTGCTTTCGGTGTGCGCGGCGAGGCACGGCTGAAATCGTTCTGTGCCGAACCGATGGACATCGCCCGCTATGCGCCGCTGCTGACCGAGGATGGCAAGCGGTCTTTCACGGTGAAGGCGCTGAAGGCGATCAAGGACGGTTTTTCCTGCCGTCTGGGCGGTGTGGCGACCCGCGAGGATGCCGAGGCATTGCGCGGCACCCGGCTTTATACCCCGCGCGACCGGATGCCGTCGCTGCCGGATGACGAATTCTATTATTCCGATCTGGTCGGGCTGGACGTGGTCGATACCGGCGGCGCGCTGATCGGACAGGTGCGCACGGTCGATGATTTCGGCGGCGGCGATTTTCTGGAGATCATCCGCGCCGACAATGGCAAGTTCCTGCTCGTCCCCTTCACCCGCGACGCGGTGCCGACCGTCGATCTGGCGGCCCGCCGAGTGGTGATCGACCCGCCGCAGGATGTGGTGGGTGAAGACGAGCCGGAGGCATGAGCGCGCCGAAGCCCCCCTTGTCGCACGGGCGGCTGGCGGTGCGACCGACCCTCCAGCCCCGGTCGCTGATGGAGGAGGACGAAATCTCCGGCGTCTGGTCAGCGCGGGTGCTGACCCTTTTTCCCGAGATGTTTCCGGGGCCGCTTGGCGCATCGCTGCTGGGAACCGCGCTCAAGAAAGGGCTGTGGAACCTTTCGGCCACCGACATTCGCCGTTTTGCCACCGACAAGCACCGCTCGGTCGATGACACCCCGGCGGGTGGCGGCGCGGGGATGGTGATGAGGCCCGATGTCGTCGCCGCCGCGATCGACGATGCGCAGCGCGGTGCCCCGGCCGACCGCGCCAGATGGCCGGTCATATACCTCTCGCCGCGCGGCAAACCCTTCGATCAGGCGATGGCGCGCCGATTCGCGGCCTGCGAGGGCGTGACACTTCTGTGCGGCCGTTTCGAGGGTGTGGACGAGCGGGTGATCGAATCGCGCCGCATCGAGGAGGTATCCTTGGGCGATTTCGTCATGACAGGCGGAGAAATCGCCGCTTTTGCGTTGATTGACGCCACGGTGCGCCTTATACCCCGCGTTCTCGGAAATGCGGACAGCATCGAAGAGGAGAGTTTCGCGGCAGGACTTTTGGAAGCGCCGCATTATACCAAGCCCCAGCTTTGGGAGGGGCGCGCGATACCGGATGTTCTTCTGTCCGGCCATCACGCCCGCATCGCCGCATGGCGATCCGACCAGAGCGAAAAGCTGACCAAGGAACGTCGTCCCGACCTCTGGCGGGCGCATCTGGCCCGAATGAAGATGGGAACCAGCGCTGCGGACCCGGCTGAAGACCGAGAGCAATCGGACGCGCACACCATCGCCATGAAAGGCGAGACAGACAAGGACGACTGACATGAACCTGCTTCAGCAGCTTGAAGCCGAGCATATTGCAGAGCTTGGCAAAGACATTCCCGATTTCACCTCCGGCGACACGATCCGTGTCGGCTACAAGGTGACCGAGGGCACCCGGTCCCGCGTGCAGAACTACGAAGGCATCTGCATCGCCCGCAATGGCGGCGCGACCATCGGTGCCTCGTTCACCGTGCGCAAGATCAGCTTTGGCGAAGGTGTGGAGCGTGTGTTCCCGCTGCATTCGCCGCAGATCGACAGCATCACCGTCGTGCGCCGCGGCAAGGTGCGCCGCGCGAAGCTCTACTATCTTCGCAATCTGCGCGGCAAATCGGCCCGTATCTTTGAAAAGACCAACTATCGCCCGAAAAGCGGCGCTGCGGACTAAATATCTTCGGCATTGATGTTGAAAGGGCGGTCCATCGGGCCGCCCTTTTGCATTATCTGTTCGCCAGCCTTTGGAGCGGCTGGAAATTGCCGAGGGCTAACCCCAAGTGGCAACGGCGCAGCCCGGTGGGGAAAGTCGATTTCAAAATCGTGAACAGAAACGCCCGCCATTCCGGGGCAGGGTGCGCGCACCCTGACAGGAGGATTGCATGCCCTACCGCATCTTCGCCGCTCTGATCGCCCTTGCTGCCCTGATCGCCCCAGCCCAAGCACAGGCCTGCGGCGCGGCGGATGACCCCTGCACGATCCCCTCCGGCGCCTATTTCCTTGCGCTGCCGGAAGGCGAAGGCCCGCATCCGGTGATGATGTTCCTGCATGGCTTCGGCGGCACCGGCAGCGGCGTTGTCGCCAATCGGGGCCTGTTCGCGCCGGTGCTGGCGCGCGGATATGCCGTTCTGGCACCGCAGGGCCTGCCGTTCCGCGAGGGGATGCAGGGCGGGTCGTGGAATTCGATGCAGCGGCCTAGCCGCCGCGATGATGTCGCCTTTCTGAACGCGGTCGCGGATGACGCCGCGGTGCGGTTCGGGTTGCTGCGTGACAAGATGCTGCTGGCCGGGTTTTCGGGTGGGGGTATGATGACCTGGCGGGTCGCCTGCGATGCACCCGACAGTTTTGCCGCCCATGCCCCCATCGCCGGGCTGTTGTGGCTGCCGCTACCTGAGGCGTGCGCCGGACCGTTCCGCATGCAGCACACCCACGGCTGGTCCGATCCTGTCGTTCCGATCGAGGGTCGCTCGGTCGCCTCCGGCCAGTTAACGCAGGGCGACCTCTTCGCCGGGTTGGCCCTGTTGCGCCGTGCCAATCGGTGCCTCCGCGACGATCCAGACGAGTACGAGGAATCCGGCACGACACTCACCCGCCGCTGGACCGACTGCGCGACAGGCAGCGCGCTGGAGATGGTGCTGCATCCCGGCGGGCACCGCATCCCTGTCGGCTGGCCCGTTGCGGCGCTCGATTGGTTCGAGACGTCACTGATCGGAAAAACCGGCGAAAATTAGTGGCCATTCCGGGCTTGGTCAGGTAATCGCCTTGGGGGAGTTTAGCGTCTTGTGGGGGCGGCCCGATGCGCAGCGCGTGACCTGATTGCGGTCAGCGTCATGCCGGGTCAGGTCTGCGTCGCAGCGGGGCGCGCGATCGTGTTAGGAAACTGCTCATGCGTTCTGTGATCTGCCATCTGCTTTTGTCCCTGTTGCTGTTCGCAGCCCCGGCTGCGGCGCAAGGCACATCCGATCCACGGCTTCAGGCGGCGATCACGGCATGGCTGGCGGATGATGACGCGTCCTCGCTGCCGGTCTTTGCCGAGATGGCGGCAGCGGGCGACCGCACGGCGCAATTGCTCATCAGCCAGATCGAGCGGGAAACCCCGGCGGGCGGCGAGACGGAATGGGTGCTCGCGCTCGACCGCAATGCGCGCAAGGACCTGTTTCGCGCGCCCGGTGGCCTGTCGGGCACGCCCTGGGTCAAGCAGCTCGCGCGTGACGGCGATCCGCTGGCGCTGGCGCTGGAGGCATCGAAACTGCCCGATGCGACGATCGAAACCTCCAAGGCGCTTTATGCGGAAGGCGAGTTCGAACAGGCGCGCCGCCTGACATGGGAAATTCTGGCGCGCGGCCGGTTCGACGCCATCCTGTCGCTGCCACCGGAGGAGCCGCTGTTCACCGCCCTGCCTTACGTGCCGTGGATGCAGGGCTGGTTCATCGGCGGCGCGGTGTCGGGCGAGCAGCGCAAATGGATCAAGGTCGCCCCGTCCGAGGGGCGGATGACCGGCATCATCCTCGTCTCCATGCTCGCGCCCCTTCTGGACCGCAAGCTCGCCCCGCGCGAGCCGGTGCTGCGGGTGACGCGGGCCTTGCAGGGCGCGGCGCGCGATCTGATCGAGGAAGGCCCGGAAGCGGTCGATTATGCCGCCAACCTGATGGCGCGGCAGGCGCGGTCCGACACCGATCTCGGCGCGCTGAACGGCATGTGCACCCGCCTCTGCCCGGACGAGGTCGGGGCCTGCATCCTCGGCTCTGTCGCGCTGCTGGGCGGCTATGAGCGGGTGATGATTCAGGACACACCCTATGAGGCGCTGATATCGCAGGCCGATTATGTCGCCAGCCCGCGCGCCCAGAACACCGCCGAGCGCCGCCTGCGGGTCGCGGCAAAGCAGTTCGCCGGCGGATCGGGATACGAGGTCAGCCAGTGCCTTGTTGGGCAGATGTCGCAGTGAATGCCCGCTGCTGTTCGCCCAGCGGCGGCGCGCGACAGTGCTTGCCTATCGTCCCGGTTTCCCCGTAAACCGTCGCTCATGAAGCGGATCGTGAACATCGACGACAGAACGCGCCTGCCCTGGCGGTTCTATGCCGGGCTGAAGGCGCGCGAGGCGGCGTAGACGCACGCCGCCCAAGATCCGTTTCCAAGAGATTTCCACTGGGAGAGACCCAATGACCGCCGCACCGAGAACCCTCTATGACAAGATCTGGGACGCCCATCTGGCGCATGAAGCTGATGATGGCACCTGTCTTCTGTATATCGACCGCCACCTCGTCCACGAAGTGACCTCGCCTCAGGCCTTCGAAGGTCTGCGCATGACGGGCCGCAAGGTCCGCCAGCCGGGCATGACGGTGGCGGTGCCGGATCACAACGTGCCGACATCGGACCGCGCCGCCGGGATCGCCGATGAGGAAAGCCGGATTCAGGTCGAAACCCTGAAATCCAATGCCGAGGCCGCCGGGATCACCTATTACGGCGTCGATGACATCCGTCAGGGCATCGTTCACATCATCGGGCCGGAACAGGGCTGGACCCTGCCGGGCATGACCATCGTCTGCGGCGACAGCCACACTGCGACCCACGGTGCGTTCGGCGCACTGGCGCACGGCATCGGCACGTCGGAGGTGGAGCATGTGCTGGCGACGCAAACCCTGATCCAGAAGAAATCGAAGAACATGAAGGTGGAAATCACCGGGTCCTTGCGCCCCGGTGTGACCGCGAAAGACATCACCATGTCGGTGATCGGCGTGACCGGCACAGCGGGCGGCACCGGTTATGTGATCGAATATTGCGGTCAGGCGATCCGTGAATTGTCGATGGAAGGCCGCATGACGGTCTGCAACATGGCCATCGAGGGCGGTGCCCGCGCCGGTCTGATCGCGCCCGATGAAAAGACGTTCGCCTATGTCAAAGGCCGCCCGCACGCACCGAAGGGCGCGCAATGGGAAATGGCGATGACGGCGTGGAAGGACCTCTACACCGATGAGGGCGCGCATTTCGACAAGGTGGTGACCCTGAAGGGCGAAGATATCGCGCCGGTCGTCACCTGGGGCACCAGCCCCGAGGACGTGCTGCCGATCACGGCAGTGGTGCCCGATCCGGCCAGCTTCGCCGATCCCGGCAAGCAGGCCGCCGTCGCCCGCTCGCTGGCCTATATGGGCCTGACCCCCGGCACGAAACTGTCGGATGTCGCCATCGACACTGTTTTCATCGGCTCATGTACCAATGGCCGGATCGAGGATCTGCGCGAGGTCGCCAAGGTCGTGAAGGGCAAGAAGATCAAGGCGGGCATCCGCGCGATGGTCGTGCCCGGCTCCGGGCTCGTGAAGTTGCAGGCCGAGGAAGAAGGCATCGCCGACATTCTGAAAGAGGCAGGCTTCGACTGGCGCGAGCCGGGCTGTTCCATGTGCCTCGCGATGAATGCCGACAAGCTCGCGCCGGGGGAGCGGTGCGCCTCCACCTCCAACCGCAATTTCGAGGGGCGGCAGGGCAAGGGCGGACGCACCCATCTCGTCAGCCCCGGCATGGCCGCCGCAGCCGCGCTGACCGGTCGCCTGACGGATATCCGCACGATCTGAAACGCGGGACATCGCGAAAATTGGAAAGGCCCGGGTCACACCGGGCCTTTTTTCTGGGGCCCACCCCGCCACATTCCACTTCCGTCAAATATCCAAAATCAGCCGCCGCCTCACTCGATGTCCACCCAGACGAGGCGGTGATCGGAGCTGACGGGCGCTTCGCCGCCGGTCAGGCGCGACAGCGGGTCGCTCGGCATGGGCCAGAATACGCCTGATCCTGTGACGACCAGTGCGGGCGCGGGCAGCACGTAATCGGCCCGCAGGTTCCCCGGCCCCGGAACGTCACGCCAATCGGCGGTATCAGTGGCGGCAGGGCCGCGATGGCGGGCATTCGCGCCGGTGCCGCCCGCCGCCGCCGCGCCAAGGCTCGTCGGCATCGGGTCCTGCGTCAGCCCCAGCAGCGACAACAGCCCGGCCCGCAGCGCCGCACCATCGGCCGGGTCGGCATTCAGATCGCCGAGCACGACGAAAGGTGCCTCCGCCGCCAGTCCACCCCGCTGTCCGGCATCGTCGGTCATCCAGTCGTCGCCCTGAACATAGTCGGCCCAGAACCTGATTTCGTCATGGTTGCGCCGCCCGTTCGCATCTTCCGGCCCATCAAAGACCGGCGGTGTCGGGTGCGATGCCAGCAGATGCAGCCGCCGCCCGTCCGGCAGCAGGACCGGCACGTCCCAATGGCTCTTGGACGACAGGCGGAGGGTTCCGGCAGCCTCGCCATAGAACTCCGCCGGGATCAGGTTGCCGGGCATGTCCGCCCAGCGCAGCATCTGGAAGGTGCGGATCGAAGCGGTATCCAGCGGCAGGCGCGACAGGATCGCCATGCCATATTGCCCTTCGAAATATCCGAATCCGAAGGCGTCCTTCGGGCCGGATTGCCGCCCATCCCCATCCAGATCGAAGCCGGAGGCGATGCCGGTATTCGGCGGCGCGGTGAAGACATGCGGATAGTCGATGCCCGCCGCATCGCCGCGTCCCGTCGACAAGGATTCGCGCAACAAATCGACCGCCAGCCCGCGTGGATCATGGTCGATCTCGTTCACCAGCAGCACATCCGGGCGGACAAGCTGGATAATCTCCACCACCGCCGCGATCTGGGTGGCGGTCTTGGCCTGATCGCCAAGGCGCAGGTCCTGCACCAATTCGCCGGGGTTGCGGCGGCTCAGCGCGGCGTTGAATGTCGCGATCCGCACGCCGCCCTCCGGTTTGGCGGGTGGAAAAGCGGCGGTATCGGTGGCTGACAGAATTCCGCAAAGGCCAAGACATGCGGCAAGCAGGTGCAGCGGTTTCAGCGCACATCCTCCGCCGAACCGGTGCGCAACACAAAGCCGAGGCGAAGATACGTCACGACCAGAACCATCGCGACCGCGACGATGATCGCCCACAACCCCGGCAGCCAGACCGCAAGGAATGGATTGTAGAAGAGCGGTGTCGCGAAGAACGTCTGCACCTGCGGGATGCGCGATCCTTCGAGCAGGCGCAGGAATACCGGCGCATAGGGCAGGCAGATGAAGGCGATCAGCATGGAGAACGACCTGAGAAACAGTCGACCGGACACTGGGGCATATCCGATCCTCGGCAAGGGGTCCCGGACCGGCCTCAGCCCGCGCGCACCCCGGCGCGCCAGTTCATCGGCGGCCGTTTCGACCTTGATGCCCTTCCACAATAGTGCATGCCGCCGCAGCGAAGCCCGCCGCGACACACCGCCGACCAGCGCCAGAAGCGACACCACAAGCCCGATCAGCAATGCCGCCGTCAGAAGCCGATTGACCACCGCGACGGACGCTGCCGATGGCGTCGGCAGCCCCTCCATCGGCATCGCGTACATCCGGGCGGGGCTGAAGGGAAAATCCCAGAACGCGGTCAGTCGCGCATCCAGAATGCGATCCGCCACATCGCTGGCGTCACGCGGATCCGACCATGCGAGATCGAGCGCGAGGCAGAACAGGATCGCGGCGCTGGCGACGATTCCGGGGCCCACGGGCCCGATGCGATAGGGCAGGTTTCCGGGGATGTCATCGCGCTGATAGGAACGGGACGCCTCCACCCCCATCCATATGGCAAGGGCGACCCCGGCGATATTGGCAAGCTCGAACGGGCCGGGTGCCAGCAGTGCAGGCATCAGGAACGCCGCCAGCGTGAAGACACCTGCTGAATACGCTCCCCTACGGCTCATCCGGCGGTCCCTGTCCTGATCGGGATCAGTCTAAGGCCGACCCGCCCCAAAGGCGAGCGATTTGGCTCAGACGCCGGCCAGCCAGGGCTGCACCGATGCGCGCTGTGACTCGAATGTATCAATCGCATCGCCTTTTTCCATCGTCAGGCCGATATCGTCGAGGCCGTGCATCAGGCAATGCTTGCGGAAGGCGTCGATTTCGAACGAAATCTCGCCGCCATCGGGGCCTGAAATGACCTGCCGGTCCAGATCGACCGTCAGCACGGCATTGGCGCCGCGATTGGCGTCATCCATCAGCTTGTCGACATCTTCCTGCGGCAGGGCGATCGGCAGGATGCCGTTCTTGAAGCAGTTGTTGTAGAAGATGTCGGCGAAAGACGGCGCGATCACGCAGCGGATGCCGAAATCGAGCAGCGCCCAGGGCGCATGTTCCCGCGACGATCCACAGCCGAAATTGTCGCCCGCGACCAGCACTTGCGCATTGCGATAGGCAGGCTTGTTCAGCACGAAATCCGGGTTTTCCGACCCATCGTCGAGAAAGCGCATCTCGTCAAACAGATTGGCGCCGAGCCCGGAGCGTTTGATCGTTTTCAGGAACTGCTTGGGAATGATCATGTCGGTGTCGACATTGATCTGGGGCATCGGCGCCGCGACGCCGGTGAGGGTGGTGAACTTTTCCATGGGCAACCTCGCTGAAAACCTGTTGCGGATAAAGCATGGCCACGCAGCCTGTGCAAGGCTCCGCCATGTTTCCGGTTGGATCGCTCCGCCATTGGCCGCAGGCTGGGATCATGGGGGACAGCCAGCCGAAAATCAGGTCAGCGATGGGGCGGTCATGTCGGACCGTCGCAATGATCGCCGCCGTCTTCGGCACCTTCGCGTCTGACGTTTCATCCGGGCCGGGTGCGACGGCGCAGGCCAGTAAGCCTGGCAAATCGCGGAATGAACAGGAGGTCGGTGCGGTGACGGGGCGGGGGCCGGTGGGCGATCCCACCGATCGTGCTGTCGGCGCACAAGGCAGGCAACCCGCAGGACGACTGCGGTCGGACACCGGTGACGGCGATTATGGCTATGATCCGATCGACGCCGCCCCGGCACGGCCTCTGGGTGGGGCAGAGGCACCGCCGGTCGGGTTCGAAGCAAAAGGATCGCGCGGCGCACCGGGGTCGCGTCAGAAAGAGTGATACCCGCTTTCATCGTGCATGAAGATGCCAGTCAGCGGGGACCGGAATTGACACATGGCTTAGGGCGATGGGCACCATAATGCTGCCGGTTTTCGTGCGCGATGCGTGACCCTGCCTTGCCTTTCGCGCCTCGGCGGGTATGGATCAGCGCATGACCGACCGGATTTTCACGATTGCCATCGACGGACCCGCCGCTGCCGGAAAGGGCACGATCTCGCGTGCCGTCGCGGCGCGGTTCGGGTTCGGACATCTTGATACCGGCCTTCTGTACCGCGCGGTTGGCGCGATTGCCGCCGAGACCGGGCGCGATGCGGTGGCGGTTGCGGAAAGCCTGCGCGAGGATGACATGGCGCGCGATGATCTGCGGTCGGGTGCGGCGGGGCAGGCGGCATCGAAGGTGGCGGTGATCCCCGAGGTGCGGGCCGCGCTGGTCGCGTTTCAACGCGATTTCGCCCGCAGGCCGGGCGGTGCGGTGCTGGACGGGCGCGATATCGGCACGGTGATCTGCCCCGATGCGGATGTGAAGATCTTCGTCACCGCCTCCGTCACCGAACGCGCGCGGCGGCGTCATGCGGAGCTTCGCGCCACCGGCGACGAGCGGAGCATCGCCGAGGTCGAGGCCGATGTCGCGGCCCGCGACCGGCGCGACAGCGAACGGGCGACCGCACCTTTGAAACCGGCCCCCGATGCGCGCTTGCTAGACACCACGGAATTGACTATAGACGCAGCCGTCGCCGAGGCGGCACGTTGGATCAACGAACAACTCTCAAAGGCTCCCGCTTAGGCAGAGCCTTTTGTCGTTTTTCCGAGGTGCCCTTCTGACCCGTAACCAGACCGCCGGAACCAACCGGCTGGCCAGTGAAACATGCAATGGAGACTGCCATATGGCGAAAGCCACAATGGAGGATTTCGAAGCCCTCCTCAACGAAAGCTTCGAACTTGAGACCCCTGAAGAGGGTGAGGTTGTCAAAGGCACGGTGATCGCCATCGAAGCCGGTCAGGCAATCATCGACATCGGCTACAAGATGGAAGGCCGTGTCGAACTGAAAGAATTCGCAAAGCCCGGTCAGGACGCAGAGATCGCCGTCGGCGATACCGTCGAGGTGTTCCTCGACCGCGTCGAGAATGCCAAGGGCGAAGCTGTCCTCAGCCGCGAGAAGGCCCGCCGCGAGGAAGCCTGGGATCGTCTGGAAAAAGCAGCCGAAACCGAAGCCCGCGTCGAAGGCGCGATCTTTGGCCGGGTCAAGGGCGGCTTTACCGTCGACCTCGGCGGCGCTGTTGCGTTCCTTCCCGGCTCTCAGGTTGACGTGCGCCCGGTGCGCGATGTCGGCCCGCTGATGAACCAGTTGCAGCCGTTCCAGATCCTGAAAATGGATCGTCGCCGGGGCAACATCGTCGTTTCACGCCGCGCGATCCTCGAAGAAAGCCGCGCCGAACAGCGTGCCGAGATCGTCGGCAAGCTGAAAGAGGGCGACATCATCGACGGCGTCGTGAAGAACGTCACCGACTATGGCGCGTTCGTCGATCTCGGCGGTGTGGATGGCCTGCTGCATGTCACCGACATGGCATGGCGCCGCGTGAACCATCCTTCGGAAATCGTCACCATCGGCGAGACGGTGAAGGTTCAGGTCGTGAAGGTGAACAACGACACCCAGCGCATCTCGCTCGGCATGAAGCAGCTTGCATCTGATCCGTGGGATGGCGTCGAGGCGAAATATCCGCTCGGCTCCAAATGGTCGGGCCGTGTCACCAACATCACCGACTACGGCGCATTCGTCGAACTGGAAGCAGGCGTCGAAGGTCTGGTCCATGTGTCGGAAATGTCCTGGACCAAGAAGAACGTGCATCCCGGCAAGATCGTCTCCACCTCGCAGGAAGTGGAAGTCATCGTTCTGGATGTCGATCCGTCCAAGCGCCGCGTTTCGCTGGGCCTGAAACAGACCCAGGGCAACCCGTGGGAAGTCTTTGCAGCGACCCATCCGGCCGGCACCCCGGTCGAGGGCGAAGTGAAGAACATCACCGAGTTCGGCCTGTTCATCGGTCTTGAAGGCGACATCGACGGCATGGTCCACCTGTCCGATCTGGACTGGGATCGTTCCGGCGAAGAAGCCATGCAGGACTACAAGAAGGGCGACATGGTCAAGGCCGTTGTTCTCGATGTGGATGTCGAGAAAGAGCGCATTTCGCTCGGCGTGAAGCAGGTGGACGGTGATCCGTTCTCCGACGCTGTCGCCGGTGTGAAGCGTGGTGCGGTCGTGACCGTCAACGTGACGAAGATCGAGGAAGGCGGGATCGAAGTCGAGCATGACGGCATGAAGGCCTTCATCCGCCGCTCCGACCTCGCGCGCGATCGTGGCGACCAGCGCCCCGACCGGTTCGCAGTTGGCGACAAGGTCGATGCACGCGTCACCAGCGTCGATGCCAAGGCGCGCCGCCTCGGTCTGTCGATCAAGGCACTTCAGATCGCTGAAGAGCGTGAAGCGGTGGAACAGTTCGGATCCTCGGATTCGGGTGCATCGCTGGGCGATATCCTTGGTGCCGCTCTGAAAAATCAGGGCGAAGACAAGTAATCCGTAACCGGATGCGAAAAAGACAACGGCGGCCCGATTGGGCCGCCGTTTTTGTCTGGCAAGGGCGGCGACCGGGCCGTAACGATGAATTGACCCGTATCCGCCCCTTATGGCACTGTCCTATAAGAACTTTTTGATTCCGATCCCGGCCGGGGGGGCCTGACATGATCAAATCCGAACTGATTCAAAAACTGGCGGATGAAAACCCGCATCTGTTCCAGCGGGATGTGGAACGGATCGTGTCGTCGGTGTTTGACGAAATCACGAATGCGCTGGCGGCGGGGGACCGGGTCGAACTGCGCGGCTTCGGCGCATTTTCCGTAAAGGAACGGGATGCGAGAACGGGTCGTAACCCGCGCACCGGGGAATCGGTCGAGGTGCCTGCGAAGCGCGCACCGTTCTTCAAGACCGGCAAGGACCTGCGCGACCGGATGAATAGCTGAGTGAGGCGGCGCGCAGCGAAGGTGAAAGGAATATCTGACATGAGAACCCTGAAATTCGTCGCTGCGGCATTCATCGCGATCATCATCGTCATCCTCGCCGTGGCCAATGGCGCGGAGGTTTCGGTGAAGTTGTGGCCGGACCTGACGGATTATGCCGTGCCGCCTGCGCCGTCGCTGAGCCTGCCCTTGTTCATCGTCGGTCTGTCGTGCGGTCTGGTAGGGTTCCTGCTGGGCGCGGCACGCGAATGGGCGCGTGAGGGCAAGGTCCGGTCCACCGCCCGCAACGCGAAGCGTGAGGCAGCCGCCCTGAAAGCCAAGGTCGAGGAACTGACCAAGGATTCCGGTGACGACGACCTTCCGGCCCTGCCGTCGCGCTGATCCGGGATGCTCGTCAAGATTTGCGGCTTGCGAACGCCCGATATGGTGGCGGCGGCGGTTAATGCCGGTGCGCGTTATGTCGGGTTCGTGTTCTTCCCTAAATCCCCGCGCAATCTGTCGGTGGCGGAGGCGAAGACTCTCGCCGCCGATGTGCCTCCCGGTGTGATGAAGGTGGCGCTGGTTGTAGACCCGGATGATGCCTTGATCGACGCCATCGCCGCACTGCCCATCGACATGATCCAGTTGCACGGCCACGAGGCACCTGATCGGGTGCAGGCAGTGAAGGCCCGATCCGGCCTGCCGGTGATGAAGGCGATCGGTGTTGCTGACCGGGACGATCTGGCGCTGATAGACCTTTATGCCCCGGTTGCCGACCAGTTGCTGATCGACGCCAAGCCGCCGAAGGGCGGCGATCTGCCCGGTGGTAATGGCCTGTCCTTCGATTGGCGGCTGGTGGCCAACCGGCAGTGGACCCGGCCCTGGATGCTGGCGGGCGGGTTGACCGCCGCAAACGTGGCGGAGGCGATCGCGCTGACCGGCGCACCCCAGATCGACGTGTCATCCGGGGTGGAATCCGCCCCCGGTGTGAAGGACGCGGCGATGATCGCCGCCTTCGTGAAGGCAGCCTGCAGCGGGGCCATCCCTGCGCCGCGCAGCCTGCGATGAGCCTTTATCTGACACCGGCGCGCGGCGTGCCCTCCCTGTCCGGTCCGCGCCGCGCCCTGATCGCGGCGGTGGCGGAAGGCGGTATGCCCGGCATTGCCGCCATCGTCGCTGACCGCAATGGCATCATCCATGAAAGCTGCCACGGCTTTGCGCGGTCCGACAGCATCTGGCGGCTGTTCTCCATGACCAAGCTGGTGGCGGGGTATGGGCTGGCGCATCTGGCGGCTTCGGGCCGCATCGACCTTGATGCGCCGGTGGCTGATTACGTGCCCGAATTCGTGCAGCTTCGGGTGCTGGATGGGTTCGACGGCGATCAGCCGATCCTCCGCGCCCCCGCCAGCGCCGCCACGGTGCGTCAGCTTGCCTCGCACAGTTCCGGCTGCGTCTATCCGCTGTGGAATGCGGCGCTGCGCCTTTACGCGCAAAAAACCGGCCTCGGCCCGCCCGATACCAACAGCCTTGCGGGATTGTTGGCGCAACCGCTCGCGTTCGATCCCGGCACCGAATGGGGTTATGGCACGGGGACGGACTGGCTCGGCCTCGTTCTTCAGGCGGTGACGGGCGAGCGGGTCGAGGACTGGTTCGCGCGCGAGGTGTTCGCGCCGCTCGGCATGGCGGGGACCTGTTTTGCGCTGGATACCGAGGCGGAGGCGCATCTGGTGCCGGTGTTCAAGGCGCGCGACGGCATTTACGCGCCCACCGAAATCCGCCCCGCGCAGAACCCGGAGCATTACGGCCTCGGCAATGCGCTTTTTGGCCCGGCTGCGGATTACATGACGTTCCTGCGCGCGGTGCTGGCGGCGGAGGGGCCGGTCGCCGACCTCCTGTTCACACCAACCGGCCCGGCGCCGGTCATGCCGATCCCGACGACCCATCCGGGGACGAGCGCCGATGTGGCGCTCTTTCCCGGCACACCGCTTGGCCACAGTATCGGCGGGCTGATGACGCTGGCCGATGTGCCGGGGAAACGCCGTGCGGGCAGTCTCGGATGGGCCGGGTTGCTGAATACGCATTACTGGATCGACCGCGAGGCCGGCATAGCCGCTGTCCTGATGATGCAGCACCTGCCCTTTGCCGATGCCGGCGCGATGGCGGTCTATGATGCGTTCGAGCGGGCGGTTTATGCCGAATTAGGCTGAATTGGCCCATCGACGCGCCCCAATGTTCCCGTTAAGAGACATCTTTCTTGTATCGGAAACGAAGAGGGCCGTCGCATGGCGTCCGAAATGCTCAACTCCTATCGCACCGGCCCGGACGAACGGGGCCGTTTTGGTGACTTCGGCGGGCGGTTCGTATCCGAAACCCTGATGCCGCTGATCCTCAGCCTTGAGGCGGAATATGATCGTGCAAAGACCGACCCGTCCTTCTGGGCGGAAATGGACGACCTCTGGAAGAATTATGTCGGACGCCCTTCGCCGCTCTATTTCGCACCGCGCCTGACGGAGCATCTGGGCGGCGCGAAGATCTATCTGAAACGCGACGAGCTGAACCACACCGGTGCGCACAAGATCAATAACGTGCTCGGTCAGATCCTTCTGGCGCGGCGCATGGGCAAGACCCGGATCATCGCAGAAACCGGCGCGGGGCAGCACGGCGTCGCGACGGCAACCGTCTGCGCGCGGTTCGGCCTGAAATGCGTCGTGTTCATGGGCGCGACCGATGTGGTTCGCCAGAAACCCAACGTGTTCCGCATGAAACTGCTGGGGGCGGAGGTGATCCCCGTTACCTCTGGCCGTGGCACGTTGAAGGACGCGATGAACGAGGCGCTGCGCGACTGGGTGACCAATGTGCGCGACACGTTCTATTGCATCGGCACCGTGGCGGGCCCGCATCCCTATCCGGCGATGGTGCGCGATTTCCAGTCGATCATCGGCAAGGAAACCCGCGAGCAGATGCAGGAACAGGAAGGCCGTCTGCCGGACAGCCTCGTCGCCTGCATCGGCGGCGGGTCGAACGCGATGGGCCTGTTCCATCCGTTCCTTGACGACAAGTCGGTGCGGATCATCGGGGTCGAGGCGGGCGGCCACGGCGTCGATGACCGGATGGAACATGCGGCATCGCTGACCGGCGGTCGCCCCGGTGTGCTGCATGGCAACCGCACCTATCTGTTGCAGGATGCCGATGGGCAGATCATCGAGGGGCATTCCATCTCTGCCGGTCTCGATTATCCCGGTATCGGGCCGGAACATGCCTGGCTGCACGATATGGGCCGCGTCGAATATGTATCGGTGACGGACAAGGAGGCGCTGGAAGCGTTCCAGTTGTCCTGCCGCACCGAAGGCATCATCCCGGCGCTGGAGCCGAGCCACGCGCTCGCCCATGTCATGAAGATCGCGCCAACCCTGCCAAAGGACCACCTTCTGGTGATGAACATGTGCGGGCGCGGCGACAAGGATATTTTCACGGTGGCCGAGGCGCTCGGCACCGAAATCTGAGGAACTGGTTATGTCTTATGAACTTGGCGACATCGTCGTGCTGATCTCCGGCTCCATGCGTATGGCGGTCGAGGGTGTCGATGGCGATACGGTCGCCTGCGTCTGGTGCAATGAAGGTGAGATCGGTCGCGACAACTTTCATGTGAAGCTGCTGAAAAAGTGGGAATTCCGCGAGGATGCGCGCGGCGGCGACCGCGATGACAAGCGCGGTGGCGGCAAGCCCTATGGCGGCCCGCGCGAAGGGGGCGGCAAGCCCTATGCCGGGGGACGTGACCGCGATGGCGACAGTGGCGACGACCGCAAGCCCCGGCCCAAGCCCGGCTGGGACGGCAAGCCGCGCGAGAAGAAGTATTTCCGCAAGGACGATTGATAGGCGCAGAAGACCTGAGGGGCGGATATGAGCCGACTGACTGACCGTTTCGATGCGCTGAAGGCGGCGGGAAAGCCTGCCTTCGTGTCCTATATCATGTCCGGCGATCCGTCGCCGGAGGTGAGCCTGGAGATCATGCGCGGCCTGCCGGGGGCCGGTGTCGATGTGATCGAACTGGGCATGCCTTTCACCGACCCTATGGCGGATGGTGTTGCCATTCAGCTTGCGGGCGGGCGGGCGCTGGATGCGGGGCAGACGCTGATCGGCGTGCTGGCAATGGTCGCGGCGTTCCGCGAGCAGGACAAGACGACGCCCATCGTCATGATGGGATATTACAATCCGATCTATTCCCACGGGGTCAGCCGGTTCGTGAAGGATGCGGTCGCCGCCGGGATCGACGGGTTGATCGTCGTCGATCTGCCGCCGGAGGAAGACGAAGAATTGTGCCTGCCCGCCAATGCGGCAGGGCTACATTTCATCCGGTTGGCGACGCCGACCACCGATGACGCGCGGATGCCTGCGGTGGCGCAGAACACATCAGGATTCATCTATTACGTGTCGATCACAGGGATCACCGGATCGGCCGAAGCCTCCGCTAGCGCTGTCGCGCCGGAGGTTGAGCGGATTCGCGCAGCGACCGGCCTGCCGGTTTGCGTCGGTTTCGGGATCAAGACACCGGAGCGGGCCCGCGAAATCGGCAGGGTCGCCGATGGTGTCGTCGTCGGGTCGGCCATTGTCGAGCGGATCGGCGAAGGCGAAAGCCCGACGGAGGTTCTGGCTTTTGTGAAATCCCTTGCCGAAGGCGCGCACGGCGTCTGATCGGCGCGCTATTTCTGCTGAAACAGGATCTTTCGCGCGGCATCGTCATGAGGCTGCGGTGCGGGACGATCTGATTTGCCCAGCGATACGCCACGCTGCACGGCGGGGCGATCCTTGATGCGGGCGCGCCACGCCGTGACATTCGGATAATCGTCCAGCGGCATCTGCATCGCCTTCGAGATCAGCACCCAGGGCCAGCAGATCATGTCGGCGATGGAGTAATCGGCACCGACGATCCAGTCGCGCCCTTCCAGCCGCCGCTCCAGCACCCCGATGCAGCGATAGGTCTCCTGCCGATAGCGCCCGAAGGCATAGCCCTGCTGGCGCACATCATCCGGCGCGTAATTGAAGAAATGCGAATGCTGACCCGCCATCGGCCCCTGATTGCCGGTCTGCCAGAACAGCCATTCAAGCACTTCCTTGCGGCCCACAGGATCGGCAGGCAGGAAGCGGCCTGTCTTTTCGGCCAGATAGAACAGGATCGCGCCGCTTTCGAATACCGGCACAGGGTCGCCGGGGACATCATGGTCCACGATGGCGGGCATACGGTTGTTGGGGCTGATCTTCAGGAAATCGGGTTTGAACTGGTCGCCCTTGCCGATGTTCAGCATGTGGGGGGTATAGGGCAGGCCCAACTCCTCCAGCAGGATCGACACTTTCCAGCCGTTCGGGGTCGGCCAATAGTAGAAATCAATCATGACGGTGCCCCGGCGCGTTTGCTGCTGCGCTTCGATGGTCTGGTCATGCTTCGCTCCCCCTCGGTTTCGATCAGGGAAACCTAGGGATGATCGCCGCAAAGAGAAACCGCAATCCGGCCCCACATGGAGGTGAGGCCGGGTCAGGCGGGCTTATTTCGCGAGATACCGGTCGAACACACGATCCGCGATGTCGTCGCGGGTCATGCACCGCAAGGCCAGTTCGTCGTCGGTCATTTCGTGATACCGTGCGAGGTCCTTGGCGGCCCAGTAGGCGTTCAGATATTCGTTCACCGTGCCACGAAAGTCAGTGAAGAGCGTGGCAGGATTCGGCTTGGATGCTGCGATCTGCATGGGATGCTCCTTTCCTTTTCATGGCATAAAGGTAAGAAGCCATCGAAAATTGTGCAGTGCACAATAATGCAGGTCGGCTATGCGTCCCGTGCAAATTTACGTGGCGTGATGCGGGTAAGGCGGTCGTCCTGTTCCGCCCAGTTGGCCCAATTCAAGACGCCGCCGTCTTGCCGGACCTTGTGCACCGCTGCCGGGTCGCAATCGGCGATCACCCAGCCGGGCGTGTCCATCTCCCCCTGCGCGGTGACGCCGGTTGGTGGAAAGCCGGTATCCGGCGGGCCGTAGATCGCGGCGGCGCCGGTGTTTACTTCCACCATCTCCGCCCAGTCATTCGTGCCGATCAGCGGTGCGTGGATCACCCAGCACTGGCTTTCGAGCGCGCGCGCCATCGCGCCGATCCTGACCCGGCTATAGCCCGCGAGGGTTTCTGTGCAGGAAGGCACCAGCAGAATCTCCGCCCCCGCCTCCACCATCGCGCGGGTGATGAGGGGGAATTCGCTGTCATAGCAGATCGCCGTGCCGATCTTGCCGAGCGGGGTGTCGAACAGCGTCGGGGCCGCGCCGCCGACCATGCCGAGCGCCTCCCGCTCCCACCGTGTCGGCATCAGCTTGTCGACCGGCGCGATATCGCCGCCGGGGGTGATGAAGAAGGTGCGGTTGATGATCCGCCCGCCCTCGCGGATCGCGGTGGAGCCGGACAGGATGTAGACATTCCGCGACTTCGCCAGCCCGGCGAGGATGGCATTCGCCTTGTCAAGCCGTGCGGTCATTGTGTCGATCGCGGCGAAATGGTCCTCGCCCCACGCGCCATTGCCAAGCGTCGCAAGCTCCGCCCCGCCATATTCGGGAAAAAGCAGAATCTCCGCCCCCTGCCCGGCGGCATCGTCCACCCATCGGGTCAGCTTCGCCTCATAGGCGTCCCAATCGGCGAGGTTCGACAGGGGATAGGCGGCGGCGGCGATCCGGGCCATCAGAGGCTCCTCATCCAGAATTGCATCTGTTTCTTGGTCTCGGCGGTATCGCCGATGTCTTTCCAACCGAAGGAGGCGGTCAGCCCCGCGACCGGCGCATAACCGCGCTTGCGCCAGAACGCATCGAGCGGGCGATAACCGGCGGGGCGGTCCGGGTGATCCTTCGGGCGGATGACGGCGCAAAAGGTGATATGGCGGCGGCCGACCGCGCGGGCCTGCCCCTCCCGCGCGTCGAAAAACCCATGACCGACCCCCTGACCGCGATAGTCGGGCAACAGCACGCTTTCGGCGCAGTAAAAGATCGTCGAAAGGTCATGCCCGGCCTCGATGAAGGGCGCGCCGAATTCATCGGCGTGATCCTCCATCGGTGTGCCGGTCGCGGCCCCGACCAGGCGGTCGCAATCCCACGCGCCGACGACGATGGCATCCGGGCTGTCGAGATAGGGGCGCAGATAGCGTTCCTCATAGGCGGCATCGCCGTCATAGAGATAGGGAAAGTCGCGAAAAACCGCGATTCGCAACTGCGCGATATCGGGCAAGGCGGCGGCCAGCGCCGCGCCCGTGACCGGCGCGATGCGCAGCGTCATGTGCCCAGCACCTGCCGTTCCCATTCCGGCAGGTTGTAATAGGTCGTCACCCGCGCGATCAGCCCATCGCGGATGGTGAAAAAGCCGCCCGCCGGGATGACATAGGTCTGGCCCTTCGCCTCAGGCAAGCCTTCATCCGTTGCCAGATATTCCCCGTTCACCGTGAATTCGGCGGCGGCATGACCCGGCGGGCCGGTCATGATGACGATATCCGTCAGCCGCTCGCGGTAACAGCGGGTCATGTGGGCGCAGAATTCGGCGAAGGCGGCCTTGCCGTGGCGCGCGCCGCCCTGATTGACATCGTGGCGCACATCGTCGGTCAGGCAGGCCAGCATCGCCTCTGTATCCCCGGCGTTGAAGGCGGCGTAGTAGCGGGCGATCAGGTCGGCGTCGGTCATGTCCGCGCGCTCGCGGCATAGTCCCAATACAGTTCCCGCGCGCGGCGGGACAGCGGGCCGTATTGCAGGTTGCGGTCCTCAAGCTGCGTCACATGCATCACCTTCATCGCGTTACCAGTGGTGAAAATCTCGTCCGCCGTCAGGAAATCGTCCATCGTCAACGTCTGTTCATGCACCGCGATGCCGTCATCGCGCATCAGCTTGATCGTGCGCTGGCGGGTGATCCCGTTCAGGAAACAGCCTGACGGGATCGGCGTCAGCACCTCGCCATCCCGCACCATGAAGAGGTTGGAGGTGGCGGTTTCGGCGACATTGCCGATTGCATCGCGCACGATGGCATTCTGGAACCCGCGCGCCGCCACTTCGCGGATCATCCGGGCGTTGTTGGGATAGAGGCATCCGGCCTTGGCATCAACCGGCATGCAATCCGGCGTCGGGCGGCGGAACTGCGTGGTGCCGAGGGTCATGCCATTGGGCTGCGCCATCGGCTTTTCCTCGATGCAGAGGGCGAAAGCCGTGCTTTCGGGATCGGGGGCGATCATGAAGCTGCCGCCACGCTTCGCCCAGATCATCGGGCGGATATAGAGCGGCGTGCCGGGGGCGAATTTCTTCACGCCCTCGCGGGCGAGGCCGGTAATCTCCTCATCCGACATGGTGGGGGAGAGGCCCATGCGGCAGGCGCTTTCGTTCACGCGGGCGCAGTGGAGGTCGAGGTCGGGGGTCATCCCGTCAAAGGCACGCGCCCCGTCGAAGACCAGCGATCCGAGCCATGTGCCGTGGTCGGCGGCCCCCATGATCGGGGTGTTCCCTTCGCGCCATGCGCCTTCGAACCACGTCCAGATCTGCCCGCTCATGCCATCGCTCCTTTTGCAAACGCGGTATCAGTAATGCGCGGCAGGGCAGGGGGGCAAGCCCGGATCAGTCGCCGAACCAGAACGCCAGCGCCGCCTCGCCCGCGTTCACATCGCGGATCGGATCGCCGATCAACGACCGGAGGCCGGGCAGCAGCGGGCCGGGGGCACCGGGAAAGGCATGGCCGCCGCCCGTCATCTCGACATAGCGGAGCGGTGCGGCGCAGCCGGTCCAATCAGTAACCGCAAGCGTGACGCCGTCTGTCGGGTCGGGATCAGACCGCTGCACCGGCCCCGCTGGCCCACAGCGGTTGCGGCCCCGCCAGAGGGCAAGCGTCGCGTCGGCGGACAAGGTGTTGCCGAGCGGGGTATCGAACACGGTTTTCAGGCTTTCGTCGCGCCCGCCATGCGGCGCGATCTGGTCGTCGGTGCCGTAGAACAGGATGGCCGGCAGCGGTGTGGTGGCCTGACAGGCGAAATCCGTCAGCATTTTCGATGCGACGATGGCGATGCCGCGCAAAATGTCGGGGCGGTCGCAGGCGATGCGCACCGCCATGCCGCCGCCATTCGAATGACCGATGACATGGACCTGACCCGGATCGGCGATGCCGCGCGCCGCCAGATCGGCGATCAGCCCGGCGATCCAGCCGACATCGTCGCGCGCTTCGATATCAGGCCGGTCCAGTGCGCCCCAGCGCCCGTCATTCCACCGCCGGTCCGGGGCTGACGGATAGACCGCGACCAAATTGCGCCGGGCGGCGAAGTCATCGAAACCGCTGGTCCGGCGCAGGTGTCTGCCAGTGCCGCCGAGCCCGTGCAGCAGAATGACCAGCGGTGCCGGGTCAGCGGTCGCGCGCGCATCGGTGATGACATAGGTCCGCCCGGCAAAGTCCTCTGCTTGGACAGGCGCCGTCAGAAGGATCAGGAGTGCCAAAAAATTCCGAAGCAGCCGCGACCGGATCACACCGCGACCCGGGCAAAGAACCGGCGTCGGATCGCGCGTGGCGTGTCACCGAAATGCGCCGACCACCACGGCGTGTCCCCGGCCTGCGGGTCCTGCAACGGTTTTGGCGCTTCGCCCGGTTTTCGCCATGCAAGGGATTCGCGAAACGCATGATGGGAAAACAGGCGCATGTATTCCCCCAGATAAATGTCCGCGACGCTCGTATCGCCCCGGACCACAATCATGTTTTCATCATTGGCAACGGTCGATGCCTTGCTGAAATTCGCCGACCCGCAGACGACGATGGGATCGTCCCCCAACGGATCAATCAGCATGAACTTGTTGTGGATGAACCTGACATGGGTGTTCAGCCCGGTCAGGCGTTCCTTCAGCCAGCCGTCGATCTTGTTGGTTCGGATGAAGGCACCGATGGCAAAGGTGTTTTCCTTCATTTGGCGCATTGTCTGGATACGCGCAATTTCGGCGGTCTCGATATGCTTTTGCGCTGCACCGCGCGATACGGCGGGCTTTTCCATGACCGCGAGGCGATAGGGTGCGGTGCCGGTCTCGAATACCTCCTTGAACTTGTCATTCATCCCGAAGGCAAAGGTCATCATCAGGCCATCTTTGGCAGCGCGCGCCAGATCGGCATACCAGTCAAGCGCGTCGATGGTGGGCCGGGGCGAGAAGATCGCGATGGTGCCTGCCGGGGGTGTGGCGGGCAGCGGCGACAAACGTTCCACCGCCGCCTCCATCGGGCGGCTTGGCAGGTCTTGCGAAAGCAGGGTCCAATAGTCGAGGAACCGTGCCGCAACATCCGGCTGGCTGACCACATGCGCCACATTCGACTGGCCAAAGATACCGCCCTCGGAGAAATTCGTCCCGCCGGTCCAGACCGAAACCGGCGTGCCGTTATCGAGTTTCACGATGAACTTGTTGTGCGAGATATAGGATTTACCTTCCTCGCGCGGGATGCAGATATCGTCGATCCCGACGCGGGTTATCGCGGTCTGGTTCGGCTCTCGCGGGTTGTCGCGGCGGGCGTCATAGACGCATTTCACATCGACGCCCCGGTCACGCGCCTGTTTGACCAGTTGAAGAACCGGATCATAGTTGAATTCGTAGGCCGCGATGCGCAGGGCGTGGCGGCCCGGCACCGCTGAGGCGATGAACGCCTCCAGCGCCTCATTCAAACCGCGCGACAGCCATTCCATGATGCGCGGGTTGCCGTCCGGCCTGACATCGCCGAAGCGGCGGACATAGGCCTGCGATCCCGCAATGCCACGATTGAAATAAACATCATGTGGCACGCCGCCATGCGGTTCTGTGATGACTGTGACCCGGCTTTCCGCCGCGATGGCCAGCGCGTCCGGCGGCCCCTTCAGCGCGGATACGGTATAGGTATAGCTGCGCCCCGGCTTGACGGAATAATCCGCCCACTGAAACCCCTGTATCGGGTGATCCCGCGTCGAATATTGCGATCCGGCGGGAAAGCCGGGATCGGTGGCGGCAAAGGCCTTCATGCCCTTCAGATACCCGGCCTCGTGGTCCTCAGGATCGTTGCGATGGATCGCAAAACCCATCAATCCGGCGCAGGCCGCCTTCGCCATGCTGAAGCCGAGGAGAACGGTATGATTTCCGGCGACGCCATGCAGCGTCAATCCGTCGGCGGTGGAGGTGGCGCGCATCGGGCGAATCCTCGGATCAGGGTGACCAATGGTAGAATCGTAACATGAAACTCGTGCGAAATTTCATGAAATCCTGGTGTCAGGTCGGCCTCAGCCCGACGCCGCCGACCCGCAGGTCCGCCGCCACATCGCCGTCGCGGGCGCGCCGCGCGGCCACCAGCCCGGCGACATGCGCCGGAAACGGCGCGGCGGCAGGTGCGCCGCCCGGCCCGCCGGTCTGATTGACATGCAAGAGGACGCTTTCATTTACCGCGAGCACCGCGCCGGACCCTTCGTGCCGGATCACCGAATGCAGGTGCAGGCGTTTTGCATCATGGCCGATCAGGCGCATCTCCACCGCCAGCGGGTCGCCTGCATGTGCCTCCTTGCGATAGCGGATACGGGTGTCGAGGTTATAGAGCGTGTGGCCCGTCGCGCCGAGATATCGCGGCCCCATGCCCAGTTCATCCATCGTCTGGTCATTGGCGAAGCTGATCAGCAGCACATAATAGGCGTCGCGCATGTGGCCGTTGAAATCGACCCATTTGCCGGGGCAGGTGCGTTTGAGGATGAGCATGGTCCGTCCTGTTTTCGGCGACGATAGCGTCCTGCGGGGCGGAGGGGAATTCATTCCGCACGAAAGCGTGGCACGGGTTCAGATTGCAATCCGGTGCCGCCCCCTCTATCTGGACGAGACCTTTCAGGCCGCACCGGGGAGCCCGATGAACTGGATTTCGAACTATGTCCGCCCGAAGATCAACTCGCTGTTTTCGCGCCGCGAGATGCCGGAGAATCTGTGGACGAAATGCGATGAATGCGGCCAGATGATCTTTCATCGCGAGATGGCGGAAAGCCTGAATGTCTGCCCGGCCTGCAACCACCATATGTCGATCACCCCGCGTGAGCGGTTCGCGGCCCTGTTCGACGCGGGCACTTTCGTCGAGATTCCGGTGCCGGAGGCGACGCCTGATCCGCTGCAATTTCGCGATCAGAAGAAATATCCTGATCGTATGCGCGAGGCGCGCAAGAAGACCGGCGAGCATGAGGCGATGCTGGTCGCCAAGGGCGATATCGGTGCCGTGCGGGTCGTTGTCGCCGGGCAGGATTTCAGCTTCATGGCCGGGTCGATGGGCATGGCGGTGGGCAACGCGCTGATCGCGGCGGCAAAGGCGGCGGTCGCGACCGGGGCACCGCTGATCGTGTTTTCGGCGGCAGGCGGCGCGCGGATGCAGGAGGGGATCCTGAGCCTGATGCAGATGCCGCGCACCACTGTTGCGGTGCAGATGGTGAAGGAGGCCGGATTGCCCTTCATCGTCGTGCTGACCCATCCGACCACAGGCGGCGTGACGGCATCCTATGCGATGCTCGGCGATATCCAGATTGCCGAGCCGAATGCGCTGATCTGCTTCGCCGGTCCCCGTGTCATCGAACAGACGATCCGCGAAAAACTGCCGGAAGGGTTCCAGCGGGCGGAATACCTGCTGGATCACGGTATGCTCGACATGGTGGTGGATCGCCGCAAGATGCGCGATGAACTGATCGCCGTTTTGCGGATGCTGTTGAAGATGCCGCCTCGCGTGCATGGCGAATTGCCCGCACCCGTGGCCGAACCTGCGCCGAAGGTGCCAGCGGGTTCGGATGCGCAGCCCGCAGTGATGCCTGAGGCGCCGTCTGCGCCGAAACCCGCCGCCAAGCCGGAAGGCGGCGACGGCGCATCGTGACCCCTACGGATCAGGCCGTCGCAGGATTGCCCATCGACCGGTCGGATATTATCCTCGACCGGCTGCTGACCCTGCACCCCAAGGTCATGGACCTGAAGCTGGACCGGCTGGAGCGGTTGCTGGATTTGCTTGGCAACCCTGAGCGCCACCTGCCGCCGGTGATCCATGTCGCGGGCACCAATGGCAAGGGATCGACCCAGGCGGTGATCCGCGCGGGGCTGGAGGCAGCTGGCCACCGTGTCCACGCCTATATCTCGCCCCATCTCGCGCGGTTCCATGAACGCATCCGGCTGGCCGGGACGCTGATCGAAGAAGACGCGCTGACGCAATTGCTGGCGGAATGCGAGGCAGTGAATGGCGGTGCGCCGATCACGTTCTTCGAGATCACGACAGCGGCGGCGATGCTCGCCTTCAGCCGGACAGAGGCGGAGTTTTGCCTGTTGGAGGTGGGTCTTGGTGGGCGGCTTGATGCGACCAATGTTGTGTCCGCGCCGCGTCTTTGCGTTATCACGCCGGTGTCGATCGACCATCAGCAATATCTCGGCACCACGCTGGCGGAGATCGCGTTCGAAAAGGCCGGGATCCTGAAACCCGGCGTGCTCTGTATCGTCGGCCCGCAGGAAGACGAGGCGCTGGCGGTGATCGAACGTCAGGCCGCGCGGGTCGGCGCGCCCCTGCTGATCGCCGGACAGGACTGGACCGCGCAGCGAGAATCTGGCCGGTTCGTGTTCCGGGACGAAAATGGCCTCTTGGACATGGACCCACCGCGATTGCCCGGCGAGCACCAGATCGACAATGCCGGGGCGGCGGTTGCGGCGCTACGGGCGCTCGGCATCGAGACGGGCGCGGTCGAGGCGGCGCCGCGAAATGCGGAATGGCCCGCCCGCATTCAATCACTGACCAAGGGCGCGCTGGCCGATGCCGCGCGCCGTGCGGGGGCGGAGCTGTGGCTGGATGGCGGCCACAACCCGGCGGCGGGCGAGGCGCTGGCACGGCATTTCAGGACGCTGCCGCCGGTGCCGATGCATCTGATCTGCGGCATGCTCGACACCAAGGACCCGAAGGGCTTCGTCACCCCCTTCGTCGGCCTTGCGGACCGGCTTCATGCCGTTGCCATTCCCGACAGCACCGCAGGGATTCCGCCGGATCGCATGGCGCAGATTTCAACGCAGGCCGGTGTTCCGGCGGCAGAAAGCCCGTCTGTCGAGGCGGCGCTGGCGGATGCACTGGCAGCGGGGGCGCGGCGGGTGGTGATCTGCGGGTCGCTCTATCTGGCCGGTGCCGTGCTGCGGTCGGGGGCAGGTTAGGTCGTTGCCCTTTCCGGGCCCGCGCCTTAGGACTTGGCGATGACTGCTGACCGTCCCCTGCTTGGTATCCTTTTGATGTTTGGTTTCTGCGTGCTCGCCCCGATGGGCGATGCGCTGGCCAAGCTGCTTGGCGCGACCATTCCGCTGGTCATGCTGATCGGGGTGCGGTTTCTGGTGCAGACGCTGATCCTCGTGCCGCTGGTCGCGGTCAGCGGGCGCAGCCTTGCGATGTCGCCGCGCATCCTGCGGCTGACGGCGTTGCGGACTGGCCTGCATGTGGTCGGTATCGGCGCGATGTTCGCCTCTCTCCGGTTTCTGCCCCTGGCTGATGCGGTGGCCATCGCCTTCGTGATGCCGCTTATCATGCTGCTTCTGGGGCATTATGTGCTGAAGGAAGAGGTCGGCCCCCGCCGCCTGATCGCTTGTTCGGTCGGGTTCATCGGCACGATGCTGGTCATCCAGCCGAGCTTCGCCGAGGTCGGATTGCCCGCGCTATTGCCCCTGCTGGTGGCGGTGGTTTTCGCGCTGTTCATGCTGGTGACGCGGCGGATCGCCAAAAAGGTCGATCCGATGTCGATGCAGGCGGTCAGCGGGGCGATGGCGACGGTGGGCCTTGGGCTTGTGCTGCTGGTCGGCGGGCGTCTGCATCCGGATCTGGGCGTTGTCATGCCTGACCGAACTGAAGTCACGCTGCTGATCGCTATCGGTGCCATCGGCACGCTGGCGCATCTTCTGATGACATGGTCACTGCGGTTCGCGCCGTCGGCGACGCTTGCGCCGATGCAGTATCTGGAAATTCCGGTCGCGACGCTGGTGGGGTGGATGCTGTTTGCCGACCTGCCGAACGGGATGGCGGCGGTCGGCATCGTGATCACCATCGCATCAGGGCTGTACATCGTGATGCGAGAGCGGACGATGGCGCGCGTGGCCCCGCCCGCTGTCTGATCCCGCGGCCTAGCGCGGGCTGCGCTTCGCCAGAATGCGCTGAAGAGTGCGGCGGTGCATGTTCAGGCGACGCGCGGTTTCCGAAACATTGCGGTCGCACAGCTCGAATACCCGCTGGATATGTTCCCAGCGCACGCGATCGGCGGACATCGGGTTTTCCGGCGGGGCCGGCTTCTGTTCGTCGCTGGCAAGCAGGGCCGCCGTCACGTCCGACGCATCCGCCGGTTTCGAGAGGTAATCCGTCGCCCCGATCTTGACCGCAGCCACCGCCGTTGCGATCGCGCCATAGCCGGTCAGCACGATGATCCGCGCCTCCGCCCGTGCGGCGCGCAGCGCCTCCACCACGTCAAGGCCGTTGCCATCCTCAAGCCGCAGGTCGATCACCGCATAGGCCGGAGGGGCGGAGCGGACCTGCACCATGCCCTCGGCAACGCTTTCGGCCATGATGACGGGATCGAAGCCGCGCTTTTCCATGGCGCGTGCAAGACGGCGGCGAAACGCCTCGTCATCGTCGACGATCAAAAGCGATTTGTCCGGCCCCAGATCATGTGCTGCGCTGTCAGACATCTGCATCCCCCTTGTTCGCGCCGAGGAAAGGGTCTGGCGCATCTTTTTGTGAAACTTCCATATCAACTGACTGATTCACACGCAAACCCTGCGTGAATTTTGCCCATCGGTCGCGATTACCCTACCGCTTGTGTATTCATGCACTTGGAGCGAAAGGGATTGTGGTCAACATCACTGGTCCCGGTATGTCTCGCCGGGATATAAATGGGGTTCGGGATGAGAGAAGTTCCGGCGCTCAGCATGGCTGTGGCGCCTTTGTTCGTTGTCTTGTGGAGCACTGGCTTTGTCGGTGCGAAATATGGGCTTCCCTATGCCGAACCGATGACCTTCCTGACCCTGCGGTTTGCGCTGGCCGCCGCCGCGCTGGCGGTTTGGGCATTCGTTCTTGGGGAATTCCGGTCGCCGATGAAAGACATGTCCGGGGCGGTCGTCGTCGGGGTGATGATCCACGCGATCTATCTCGGCGGTGTGTTCACCGCGATCTGGCTGGGCGTGGGGGCGGCGCTGACGGCGCTGATCGTCGGGTTGCAACCGGTCGCGACGGCCTTGCTGTCCCGGTTGATGTTCGGCGAGCGACTGACCAATCGGCAATGGATCGGCATGGCCGTCGGCCTTGGTGGCGTGGCGCTGGTGGTCGTGCGGAAACTCGATTCAGGGGCGATCAGCGCCGTCGGGCTGGCGCTATGTCTGGTGGGCTTGATCGCAATCTCCTTCGCGTCGATCCTTCAGGGCCAGCGTGGCATCCGCCAGAGGTTGGCTGCCGACAGCGCGATCCAGTTCGCCGCCGCCGCCGTAGTGACCGGCTGTGCCGCGGTAATGTTCGAAACCGGCGACGTGCAATGGACCACGGAATTCGTCGGTGCGCTGGTCTGGATGGTCGTCGGACTGTCGCTCGGTGCGGTGTCGCTGCTTTATCTGTTGTTGCAGCGGGGCGCAGCATCGGTCACAGCAAGCCTGTTCTTCCTCGTGCCTGGAGTAACGGCGGCGATGGCCTATGCCTTGTTCGGCGAGGCGTTCGGCCTTGCGGAACTGGTCGGCCTGATCGCCGCCATGATGGGGGTCTGGCTTGTCACCCGCAAGGATCAGCCGCTGACACCCGCAGCGCCGAGGTGACAGGCGGTCGCTTCTGCCATCTCGGTGGGGGAGGTGCCGTGCCGGAACACCTCAAGAAACCGGTTGCCGGTGGTCATCAGATAGCCAAAGGCGCTGTGATCCATCAGATAGAATGCGGGATCGTCGCCGGGGGCTTTTTGATAAAACACGCGATAAGCCTTGGCGGCAGCGGCAATCTGTTCATCCGATCCTGTCAGCCCGATCATGTCGGGGTGAAGGTTGTCGGTGAAATCGGCCAGCACCGCCGGGGTGTCGCGCGCCGGGTCGATGGTGATGAAGGCGGTGCCGACATCGAGGCCCTGTTCGGCCAGAATATCGGCGGCGGCGGCCATGTTGGCCGCATCGACCGGGCAGACATCGGGGCAGAACGTATAGCCGAAATAGACCATTGTCGGGCGGTCGATGATGTCCGCATCGGTCACGGTCGCCCCGGTTTCCGACACAAGTTCGAACGGCCCGCCGATGCTGGCGGCCCCTGTCGCGACGCCGCCACCGCCACATTCGGCCAGGCCCGCACCACCCTGAAGGGCAAACCATGCACCGGTGCCGAGGCCAGCGACGACCAGCGCGGATGCTGCGATTGCATAGACTTTGGTTGATGGCATGTGATGATCCTCCGAGGCTTTCATTGTGGATAGTCGCCTGAAGGCACCGCTGCCAGTGCCGTCTTGTCGCGTTTGCGTGATGCAGGGCCTTTCCGGCTGCGGGGCGCGGTGATACGGGTGGCGAATGCCGGACAGCGTATTTCAGGACATGTTGGGACGCAGCGCGCGCGGGCGCTGGGTCCGGCTGCGCACGCTGACCACGCTGCGGTGGCTGGCGGTCATCGGCCAGGGATCGGCGGTTCTGGCGGCAACGCAGATCTTCGCGGTCGAGGTGCCGCAGGCGCTATGCTGGCTGGCGATTGCGGCGTCGGTGCTGTTCAACATCGCCTCGATGCAAATCTTTCCGCCGACGATGCGGCTGAGCGAGCGTGCTGCGACGCTGTGCATGATGTTCGACCTTGGGCAGGTCGCTGTGCTGCTGACCCTGACCGGGGGATTGTCGAACCCGTTCGCTGTGCTGGTTCTGGCCCCTGTCACGATCTCTGCTTCGGCGCTGACGCTGCGATCCACCATCGTCGTGGCAATCAGCGCGCTTGGGGTGATTTCCGCGATCGCGTTCTGGAATCTGCCGCTGATCTATGATGGCGGCGAGGTGCTGATCCTGCCGCCGATCTATATTTTCGGGGTCTGGCTGGCGCTGACCATTTCGGTGCTGTTCATGACCTTTTATGCCCGTCGGGTCACGGTCGAGACCTATCGCATGGGGCAGGCGTTGCGCGCGGCCGAGGCGGCGCTGTCGCGCGAACAGCGCATGACCGCCATCGGCGGGTTGGCGGCGGCGGCGGCGCATGAACTGGGCACGCCGCTGGCGACCATCAAGCTGGTATCGAGCGAGTTGGTGGACGAACTCGCCGACAACCCGGAACTGCGCGAGGATGCCGAACTGATCCGCTCGCAGGCCGATCGCTGCCGCGACATTCTTGCGGACCTCAATCAGGGCGGCAGATCGGACGAGCATATCAAAAGGGTGCCTGTCACTGCCGTGATCGACGAGGCGGCGGAGCCGCACAAGGATCGCGGGCGGCGCATGATCGTCCGGCTCGACGGGTTGACCGCCGCGCCGGAGGACGACCAGCCGCTGATCCTGCGCAGCCCCGAACTGGTGCACGGTCTTCGCAATCTGGTGCAGAATGCGGTCGATTTCGCCGAGACGACCGTCTGGATCGACATCGTCGAATCCGACACTGCGCTGCGGATCGTCGTCGGCGATGACGGGCAAGGCTATCCCGATGAAATTCTTCAACTTTTGGGCGACCCCTATATCACCTCCCGCCCCAGACCGGCGGCAGAGGGGCGGGTCGGCGAGCAGACCGGCATGGGGCTGGGCCTGTTCATCGCCAAGACCTTGTTGGAGCGGACCGGCGCGCGCGTGTCCTTCGCCAATGCCGACCGGTCGGTCCGCCGGGCGAACCGTGGTGTGCCGCTGGAACGGCGGCGTCCGAACGGTGCACTGGCCGCACTCGTCTGGCAATCCGCGGACATCGTCGCCAGCCGAGAGGACGCCCGCCGCCCCCTTGGCCGGAACCCGCGCTTCACACCCGAAACCATCTGAACCGGCTTCCGCTGCGTAAAGAGAACTTGCGATAACCCGCATATCGGGTTAATCGGAATGCAGATACACGTTATTGGTGTGTTTTGTGGATTGTTGAGTGGGGCGCTCAATGACTATTATGTTGCTTCTGGAGATCGTATCATTATCGGCCTTGTCTGTTGCAATGATCGTTCTGATCCTTGTGGCGTGGGGAAATCGATATGCGCCACGGCCCACCTTGGCCGAGCCGGTGGGCGAGATTGTGCCCTTCATCAGGATCGCCCAGAATGGCGCCGTGCAGGCGTCTTCGCAGGCCTTGCGCCTTCTGGGGGTGGATGCCGTAGACTGCCAGGATGCGCGCAGCATCTTTCGCCATGTGATTGACGAACGGGGCGGGTTCGAGCGTGCGCTTTCGATGCTTCAGAACGTCGGGCGATCCATGCGCGAACAGGTCTGCCTGCCCTGCGGAAAATGCGTAGAGGTTGTCGGATCGACCGCCGGATCGGAAATCCTGCTCACCCTGTTCGACCAGACCGCACTTCGCCAAAGGCTGCGAGAGGCTGAAATCGGCTTTGCGAGCGCCCGCCTTGAATATGAAAACCTGATGCGCGCGCATCAACATTCGGGTGCGATTTGCTGGCGGACCCGTCCCGATGGATCGCTTGAATGGAGCGACAGTGCCTTCGGCAGCCTGCCGGCGAAGGCGCGGGCCGATCTGCTCGCGGTGTCGAGCACCGATGACCGCTGCAAACGACTGACGATGGCGGGACGGGAAGAGGCGCCTTCGGACCTGATCGTCGATGTGCGCTGTGTCGATCCGGTGCAACGGTTGTTCGTCGCCAGCGCCGCCGATGCACGGATCGCCGCCGAACAGGCGATGAACCGCCTGCTCCACACCATGTCCGAAACCTTCGCCCATCTTCGGGTCGGGTTGATGATCTTCGATGCTGAACGCCGTCTGTCGCTGTTCAATCCGGCAATTTCCGACATGTTCGGCGATGACACGCACTGGCTGACACGGCGCCCGCTGTTGCGCGATCTGCTCGACCGGATGCGGCAGGAACGCAAGTTGCCCGAACAGGTCGATTACAAATCATGGCGCGAACATATCCTGACGCTGGTGGATGAGCGGAACCTCGCACCGTTCGAGGAGCTTTGGCATCTGCCGAATGGGCAGAGCCTAAAGGTTCTGTTTCGCCCGCATCCGTCGGGCGGCCTCGCGATGATTGTCGAGGATGTGACGGAATCGCTGCGGCTGCGGCGGATACACGAATCCGAACGCGCGGTCAGAACTGCAACCACCGATCTGCTGGAGGAGGGGATCGTCGTCTTTGGCCCCGATGGGAAATTGCGGGCGGCGAATGCGGCTTTCTCAAAGCTCTGGTGCATACCGGAGGGCGGCGTCGCAAGCGGCCAGCATGTGGGCGAGGTTCTGGCACCCTGTATCGCGCTGAGCCCCGAAGTGCCGTTCTGGGCGAAGGTGACCGGGGCGGCGACACAAGGCAAGGAGCGAACCTCCGAGATGACGCAGCTTGGCCTCAGGGACGGGCGGTTCCTTTCCGCGCGGCTTTCGCCAATGCCGGACGGGTCTTCGCTGCTGGTCTTTTCGGATATCACGGCATCGCATCAGGTTGCCGCTGCCTTGCGCCAGCGCAATGAAACGCTGGAACATGCCGATGAGATGCGTTCGGTCCTGATCGACCAGATTTCCCACCAGATGCGCACGCCGCTGAATTCGATATCGGGATTTGGCCAATTGATCGCCGAAGAGGGATTTGGTCCCCTGACCGAAACCCAGCGCGAATATGTGAACGGGATCATCTCTTGTTCGTCCGAATTGCTGGATGCGATCAACGGCATGGCGGAGCTGATCTCGTTCGACGGGATCAACGGCCCCGCAGAGGCGGCCTCAGGCCCGGCGACGCTCAGGCCCGGCGATACGATCGCCGATGTGGTGAAATCCTGCGAGCGCCCGTTCTTTGAACAGAACCGCCGCATCCATCTTGCGGCGGAGGAAAGTCTGCTGACCCGTGCCGGGCGTAATGTGCGGCTGCGGCAGATCATCTTCAATCTTCTGAATGATATCCTGCCGAACCAGCCGGATCATACGATGGCTGACCTGACACTTGAGCGGGAAGGGGCGAGCCTGACGATTTCCTGCACGCATCCGGTCCGCCAGCCGGAGGCTGAGCCGGGCATCGCAATGGCACTGGTGCGCCGGTTCGTCAGGTTGGAAGATGGGCGCGTAAATATCATGCTGCACGGTGACGGCAGGCGGACGGTGCGGATCGCCGTGCCCATGAGGGGCAACGCTGTTGCGGTTGACGGCGGCACCCCCCTCGCCGAAGCGTCTGGTTCGGGGTAATCATCGTCGCGGATGACCGATGCCCGGTGTCGCCCATTCGGGTCGCGCCGGGCCGGGCCGAAGATGAAGGACCCCTGCCGCGATGATCGCATTGCCAGACGACGCCGCAACCGACCGCGCAGGGGCCGCACTGGCGCAATGCCTGCGCGTGGGGGATGTGATCTGCCTCGTGGGCGACCTCGGGGCGGGCAAGACCGCCCTTGTCCGCGCGGCGATCCGGGCGCGGTTGCGCTCGGCGGGCCATCCGGGCGAGGATATTCCATCGCCGACCTTCACCATCGTTCAGACCTATGATGCGGATGTGCCGATCTGGCATGCCGACCTCTATCGGTTGTCCGGGGCTGACGAGGTGTGGGAGCTTGGGCTGGATGAGGCGTTCGATACCGCGATCACCTTCATCGAATGGCCCGACAGGCTGGCGGCGCTGACCCCGGCGCGAAGGCTTGTCCTGACCATGCGCCCGTCAGAAGATGGCGGGAGAACCCTGACCTGGACACCCTTCGGGCCGGGATGGGAAGCGGCAATCGACAGTCTCAGGCAGGGCAAGAAGGCAGGGCAGACAGAATGAAGGACGATCAACGAGCCGAGGCAAAAGCGGCATTTCTGCATGCGGTAGGATGGGGCGCGGCAATGATTGCGCCGCTGGCCGGGGATGCGTCCAACCGCCGATATGAACGGCTGTCTGGCGGCCCCGGCGGCGCGCGCGCTGTCTTGATGGATGCGCCGCCGGAACGGGGCGAGGACATCAACCGTTTTCTCGGTGTCACGGCATGGCTGCGCCAGAACGGGCTGAGTGCGCCTGACATGCTGGCGGCGGATGTGCCCGCGGGGTTCGCGCTGATCGAGGATCTGGGCGATGACCTCTATGCGCGGGTCTGTGCTGCCGATCCGAGGCAGGAGGCGGGGGTTTACGGCGCGGCTGTCGATGTGCTGGTGCGGCTGGCGGAGATACCGCCGCCCGAAGCTGTCGATGCCGGTTTGCCGGCGTCTGCCGCCGCGCGGATCGCCCCTTATGATGCGCCGACATTGCTGCGCGAAGCCATGCTCGCGCCCGACTGGTGGTGCGCAGGCGTCGCAGGCGGGCCGATATCGGCTGACCTGTCCGCCGAATATGCCGCGCTGATCGACGCTGCTTGCGCCCCTGTGGCCCCGGTGCGCGATGTGCTGGTCCTGCGCGATTACCATGCGGAAAACCTGTTGTGGCTGCCGTGGCGTGGCGGCCATGCCCGTGTCGGGCTGCTCGACTATCAGGACGCGCTGGCCGGTTCAGCCTGCTATGATCTAGTGTCATTACTGGAGGATGCGCGCCGCGATACATCGGCGGACCTGCGCGCCGCGATGCTGGCGCGGTTTCAGGATCGAGCGGGATTCACCGACGGCGAGGCGTTTCTGCGTGACTATGCGACGCTCGGCGCGCAGCGGAACCTCAAGATCATCGGCATCTTTGCCCGGCTTTGGATTCGCGATGGCAAGGCGGCCTATCTCGACCTGATCCCGCGTGTCTGGGCGCATCTGAAACGTGATCTGGCGCATCCGCATCTGGCATCGCTGGCCGGGTTCATCCACCGCCATGTGCCGTCACCCGATAAGGCGGCGCTTGCGGCGGTGCGGGCGGCGCGGCAATGACGCTGCCGTCTGCGGCGATGGTGCTGGCTGCCGGGTTCGGCACCCGGATGGGCGCGCTGACGCGGGACCGGCCCAAGCCGCTGATCCCGGTTGCGGGTCGGGCCTTGATCGACCACGCGCTGGACCATGTGCGGGATGCGGGAGTGCCGCGCGCGGTGGTGAACCTGCATTACCGGGGCGACCAGATCCGGGCGCATCTGGCGTGGCGCACCGCGCCGTTGGTCGCCTTTTCGGACGAGGCTGAAATTCTGGAAACCGGCGGGGGCATCGTGCGGGCGCTGCCACTGCTCGGCCCCGATCCCTTTTTCACGCTGAACGCCGATGCGGTCTGGACCGGCCCTGCGCCGCTGCCGTGTCTGGCTGCGGGTTGGGATGCAACGCGGATGTCGGCCCTGCTGCATCTGGTGCCGCGCAGCGCTGCCATCGGATACACGCGCAGCGGCGATTTCTTTTGCGACGCCGACGGCAGGCTGTCGCGTCGGGGGGTGGCGGCGGTGGCCCCCTATGTGTTCACCGGGGCGCAGATCATCGCGCCCGCAGCGTTCGCGGATGCGCCCGACGGCGCGTTTTCGACAAACCTCATCTGGGACCGGCTGATCGGACAGGGGCGGCTGTTCGGGGTTGTGCATGCCGGAACTTGGGTGGATGTTGGCACCCCGGAGGGCCTGTTGCTGGCCGAAGCTGCATTGGATGACCAGAGTGTTTGACCAGCCGACCCCGCGCATTTTCGCGATGCCGCCCGGTGCCGATTTCGCGGCAACGCTGGCGCAGGGCATGGCTGATGCGCTGGCGTCGAAACCGCCGGAGGCGATGGCGCGCTGCACGCTGATCGTGAACACGCAGCGCTCGCTGCGCACCATGACGAGCGCGTTCGAGGCGCTGGGCCCGTCGGTGTTTCTGCCGCGCATGGCGACGCTCGACACGATTGCGGCAGGGGCGGGCGATCTGCCGCCGTCGGTTGACCGTCTGGCGCGGCGCCTGATGCTGACACGTCTGGTCGAGGGGTTGTTGCAGAATGCCCCCGATCTTGGCCCGCGCGCTGCCGCCGGGCCGCTGGCGGATGCGCTGGCGGGGCTGCTGGATGACATGCAGCGCGAGGATGTGCCGCTATCCGCCCTGACGGATGCCGTCGCCCCCGGCGAGGATGTCGCCGCGCGGTGGGAAAAGACGGTCGCCTTCCTCGATGTGGTGCGCACAGCATGGCCTGCGTGGCTGGCGGAGATTGGCCGCAGTGATCCGATGGCGCGCGCAGCGGCGGACATGAAGGCGCTGTTGGCATTGTGGGAGGCCGCGCCGCCCGCCGACCCTGTGATCGCCGCCGGCTCGACCGGATCGCGGCGGATGAGCGCGGATTTGCTGGTCCGGGTCGCGCATCTGCCGCACGGCGCGGTCGTGTTGCCAGGGTTCGATTTCAGCATGGATGCCGATGCCTGGGCCAACGTGACCCCGGACCATCCGCAATTCGGGTTTGCCGCGCTGCTGGCTCGGCTGGACATGACACCGGCGGATGTGCGCCCGTGGGGTAGCGATGATGATCGGGGCCTGAGCCCGCGCACGCGGCTGCTGGCGGAGGCGTTGCGCCCAGCCCCCGTCACCCATCGTTGGCGCGCGGCGCTGCCCGCCCTGACCGGCGAAGTCGATGCGGCGACCGGCGGCATGACGCTGATCGAGGCCCCGACACCGAGACGCGAGGCGGAGGCGATTGCACTGGTCATCCGGCAGGCACTGGCGGCGGGCGAAACCTCGATCGCGCTGGTGACGCCGGACCGGGATCTGGCGCGCAGGGTGACGGCGGAATTGGGTCGCTGGGCGCTCCGCCCCGACGATTCGAGCGGTCGTCCCCTGGGGCGCACGCCGCCCGGTGTATTCCTGTCGATGCTGGTGCCGTTTCTGACGGGTGCGTTTGATGCAGTGGCTTTCCTCGCCCTGATGAAACACCCGCTGTGCCGGTTCGGTGCGCGCGGCCCGTTCATCGAGTCGGTAGCGCAGCTTGAGGTGAAGTATCTGCGCTGGCGCGAGGCGGCGCTGCCGCTCCGATCCATCGCCGCGCTGGAGAAGCTGGTGGCGCGGTCGGTCGAGGAACAACCGGTTCTGGCCCCGCTGATCCCGGTTCTGGCAGCGCTGCGCCCGTGGGCGGAGGTGGATCGCCCGCTACGGGACATGATCGCCGACCATCGCGCGGTGGCTGAAGCGCTGGCGGGGCCGGAGGTCTGGGCCAAGAAGGCCGGGCAGGCGGCGGATGCGGCGCTGGTGCGTTTCGCTGATGCGGCGGATCATTATGGCGCCGCCGCGCCCGGTGCCTACGGTGCGTTGTTCGCGGCGGCGCTGGCCGAGGCGGGGGATGTGCGCGAGGATGCCTATCTTGCCGACAAGCGCGTGCGCATCCTCGGCACGCAGGAGGCGCGGAGTCAGACCGCCGATGTGATGATCCTTGGCGGGCTGAACGAAGGGTCATGGCCGCCCGCCCCGGCCATCGACCCCTGGCTGAGCCGCCCGATGCGGGCACGGATCGGGCTGCCGATGCCGGAACGGCGGGTCGGCCTGTCGGCCCATGATTTTCAGCAGGCGGCATCGGCATCGCGGATCGTTCTGACGCGGGCGCTGCGGGCCGGAAACGCGCCGACCATGCGCGCGCGCTGGCTGTCACGGTTGACGACCTTGCTGGCAGGGGTCGGTGGCGGCGCGGCGCTTGCGGCGATGCGGGCGCGGGGTGACGACATTCTTGCGCTGGGTGATGCGATGGCAGCGGTGCCTTCGCCGGGGTCGTTTCCCCGGCCTGAGCCGCGCCCGCCTGTGGAGGCAAGGCCGAAAGAGCTTCACGTCACCGATATCGAAACCCTGATCCGCGATCCCTATTCGGTCTATGCCAAGCGCATCCTCGCCTTGCGGGCGCTGGACGATCCCGGCGCGGCCCCCGATGCGCGTCTGCGCGGTCAGGTGCTGCACAAGGTGGTGGAGCGGTTCGTGAAAGAGACGATGCAGGCCGTGCCGCCCGGACAGTTGGCGGATGACCTGTTCGACCGTCTGTCGGCGGAGGAAGTCGCCCATGCCGCTGCATCCCCTGCGCTGGCGGTGGCATGGCGGGCGAGGCTGGACCGTATCCGCGACTGGTTTCTGCGGGAGGAACGCGAACGCCGCGCCGATGCCGACCCGGCGGACATGGAGGCGATGGGGGCGTTCTCCTTCACCACCGCCAGCGGCCCCTTCACATTGAAAGGTCGTGCTGACCGGGTGGATATCGTGAAAACCGGCGGGCTTGCGATCTATGACTACAAGGCGGGGTCGCCGCCGAGCATGAAGCAGGTGAAGATCTTCGCAAAGCAGCTTCCCCTGCTGGGTGCCATCGGCGCGGCGGGCGGGTTCGCGAATGTCCCCGCCGGCGAAATCGTCAGCCTCGCCTATCTCAGCCTCAGCGGGGCGGGGGAGGGG
>CAYGRU010000027.1:0-51407 GCA_964352385.1 uncultured Candidatus Planktophila sp. | reverse complement strand
GGCGACGAAGACGAAGCCGAGGATGACGCCGCCAGCGATGACGGCGATGACGGCGGCGACGAAGACATGCAGGACGACGATTTCGCGCCTGAAGACAGCGAAAGCGCCGATACCCAGCGTGCCGAGATGGAAGCGCAGCTCGACGAAAGCGACAGCGACGATGACGAGCAGGTGCCCGCCGACGATGAGGGCACCCCGCCCGATGCGCCGCCGCAGGTGCCCGACAGCGAGGCCAGCCCGGATTACAAGATCTATACCCGCGCCCATGACGAACAGATCTTCGCCGAAGAACTATGCGACGAGGCGGAACTGGAACGCCTCCGGTCCTATCTCGACAAGCAGCTTGAGCCGCTGAAAGGCGCGGTTTCGCGCCTCGCGAACAAGTTGCAGCGCCGCTTGCAGGCTCAGCAGAACCGGTCATGGGAGTTCGATCTGGAGGAAGGCATCCTCGATGCCGGACGCCTCGCGCGCGTCGTGACCAACCCGACGACGCCGCTTTCGTTCAAGATGGAGAACGAGACGGAGTTCAAGGACACGGTCGTCACGCTGGTGATCGACAATTCCGGCTCCATGCGCGGGCGCCCGATCTCCATCGCCGCTATTTCCGCCGATGTCCTGGCGCGGACGCTGGAGCGATGTCAGGTGAAGGTGGAGATTGTCGGCTTCACCACCAAGGCATGGAAGGGCGGTCAGGCCCGCGAGGATTGGCTGAAGCAAGGGCGCCCGGCCAATCCGGGCCGCCTGAACGATCTGCGCCACATCATCTATAAGAGCGCGGACAGCCCGTGGCGGCGCGCGCGACGCAATCTCGGCCTGATGATGCGCGAGGGGCTGCTGAAGGAAAATATCGACGGCGAGGCGCTGGAATGGGCGCATCGGCGGATCGCTGCCCGCCCCGAACAGCGCAAGATCATGATGGTCATCTCGGACGGTGCGCCGGTGGACGATTCGACCCTGTCTGTGAACCCGTCGAATTACCTCGAGCGGCACCTGCGCGATGTCATCGCGATGATCGAAAAACGCAAATCGGTGGAGCTTCTGGCCATCGGCATCGGCCATGACGTGACACGCTATTACCAACGCGCGGTCACCATCACCGATGTGGAGCAACTGGCCGGGGCGATGACGGAACAACTCGCGTCGCTGTTCGAATCTGACCCGCGCGCCCGCGCACGGGCTGACAAGCTGCTGATCCGCAAACGCGCCTGAAAGGGCCCTGCCCCGGCGCAGCCTCAGCGCCGGTTGCGCGGGAACATCATGCCATCCCTGCCCCGCACGCGCCGTTTCGGGCGACCGAAGGCGAAGAATATCAGCGCGACCACGATCGCCAGCACGAAGGCAGGCCAAGACAGCATCGGCAGCAGCGCCAGTGACCAGAGTTCGGGCGTCAGGTTCGTCTCGACGAACACCCGCAGCCCATCAAGGCTGGGCAGATGGAAATCCGACCAATATGTAGCGGTCGAAGTGAAGGCCAGCGGCAAATCCTGCATCGGCCCCCGCCAGACATCATGACCGAAGGCCGCCAACGCAACGGCGCATGCCACATAGCCCAACAGACGGCTCATCCACCCCTCCCCCGGGCCGCCACGGCAACCCTCTTCGTCAACCCCGTCCGACGCTAGCCAATTAACCGCAGAGAGACAACCGGAGGCGCTTGCTTTGCCCGCCAACCCGCGATATCCCGCCCTCCAACGGAGAGGTGGCCGAGTGGTCGAAGGCGCACGCCTGGAAAGTGTGTAGGCGGGGAACCGTCTCCAGGGTTCGAATCCCTGTCTCTCCGCCATTTTTGGCTCCTCGCGACCCACTCCAAGATACTGATAGTAGGGCGAAATTCGGCGTTTTCGCGCCGATGGCGGTGTTTGGTCCGCTTGATTTGCTGCACATTTTGCTACACAATTTGCTGCACAAAATGGGGGATTTCTCCGCCGTGAGCATCGCGAAACGAGGCCGTCTCTACCACCTCCGCCGCCGCGTCCCGCGCCGGTACCAGAGCATCGAGCCGCGCGAAACCGTCTGGATCAGCCTGCATACCGACTCTGAGACAGTGGCCACGAGCAAGGCGGACCGCGCGTGGAGCCAGATGATTGAGGCTTGGGAGGCCCGTCTGGCCGGGAACAGCGCCGACGCGGAAGCGCGCTACGAGGCTGCGCGCGACTTGGCGAAGGCGCGGGGATTTCGGTATCTCGACGCGGGGGCCGTGGCCAAGCTGCCGGTCGAGGACGTTGTTGAGCGCGTCGAGGCGATCCCGGCGCCTGCGAACCAGCCCGATGCCATCGAGGCAGCCGCCCTTCTCGGCACAGCCCCCGAGCCCCGCATCACGCTGACCAAGGCGCTCGAACTCTATTGGGGGCTGGCCAAGGAGAAGACGCTGGGCAAGAGCGAGGATCAGCTGCGCCGCTGGGAAGCACCGCGTAAGAAGGCGGTGAAGAACTTCGTCGCGGTCGTCGGCGACAAGGAGATCGCCAATATCACCCGTGACGACATGCTGGACTTCCGGCAACACTGGCTCGACCGCATCGAGGCAGGCGAGGTCACGGCGAATTCGGCCAACAAGGACCTGATCCACCTGGGAGACGTGTTGAAGACCGTGAACACGATGAAGCGGCTGGGCCTGTCCCTGCCGCTCGGAGAATTGTCCTTCAAGGAGGGCGAGAAGCAGACCCGCCCGCCGTTCAGTGAAGACTGGATCAGGACGCGGCTGCTTGCCCCCGGCGCGCTCGACGGCTTGAACGGTCAGGCCCGTGCCTTGCTGCTTGGCATGATCAACACCGGCTATCGGCCGTCCGAGGGCGCAGCTCTGACGGCGGAGACGATCCGGTTGAACTGCGACGTTCCGCATATCTCCATCGAAGCGGAGGGGCGGCAGCTCAAGTCGCACTACGCCCGCCGCGTGATCCCGCTGACGGGCGTCTCGCTGAAAGCCATCAAGCATTACCCCGAGGGCTTCCCGCACTACCGCAACCGCGCCACGCTGAGCGCGGTCGTGAACAAGTTCCTCCGCGCGAATGGCCTGCTCGAGACCCCACGCCACTCGATGTATTCCCTGCGCCATGCCTTCGAGGACCGCATGCTTGCCGCCGGGATCGATGACCGGATCCGCCGCGACCTCTTCGGTCACCGGCTCGACCGCGAGCGATACGGTAAGGGCGCGTCGCTGGAACACGTCGCAGAACTTGTCTCCCGCATCGCTTTCTGAGCCAGCAGTGCGCGCGCCCGGCGCTGCGCCTCGGACAGCCGGCTCTCCTCCGTCACGGCCGCGGCCAGTTCTGCCTCCAGCCGCTCGAAGACCGGCGCGAAGGCTGGGTCCTCAGCAACAAGGATTGCGACCTTCAACAACGCCGCTTCGATCCGCGCCGTATCGACCGGCTGCGCCGGTTCGGTGCGTGTTGCTGATGGTCGTAACGGTCCCATGTCGAGCAGCATGAGGCGGCGCGGGCGTCTTGTGCAGAGCAAGCAACCGCGCCGCGCAAAGCGGCCTGTAACAGCGTGCAAATCGGACGGGATGTTTGCTCGACCTTGGGCCAAAATAGGTCGTCGATGCCCTGGCTTTGGCGGTCACTTCCGGATCACGACTCATGCGTCGACGAGCTTCGCCCGGTTCTGCATGTTTGGGCCTTTGGGAGAGCGTGAAATGCTCACCTGGGAGGCCCGCGGGAGACAACAAGAGGGATGGCAAGATAAAGCGAGTTCCTCGCTGGCCGGGCCTATGGCCCTAAGCTGTTGTCTGCACATTGGTTTTTGAGCTCTGTTGGGGCCGGTACGCGGACATCGTGCGGCAGGCTTCGACACTTTCTTAAATGAATTCAACGCTCTTTCCTGCCACGCGGCGCCGCAACCGGGACGCACCCTACGCCACGGCCTGTTTTTGCACGCCACGCTGCGATGACCCTCTGAGGGCCCTTGATCCGTCCCCACGCACCTCCAATCGTCAGCCCATGACCCGCGACGAGACCGAGTTCCGCATCCGCCCCGGCAAGCCCCGGGACCACCAGCCGCGCCCCCCACGTGTGCGCCGCAAGCCGCAGGGCTTCCTTGCGCAAGTGCACCAGGCCGTGCGCCGTGCGGGTGGCGATCCGAACCGGCTGGCCGGAAAGGGAAAGGCGAGTGGACGGTTCAACGCGCGAGGCCGGGGCGCGAAGGTTGCGGCCGAGTTGAAGGGCCGGAACCCGTGGTCGCGCGGTCCGGACGGGACCCGGACGCGTTCCCGGCGCGTGACGGTGAAGGTGCGGATCGTGAAGCTCAACCCGCAGCGCGGGGCGGCGCGCGGTCGGTCGTTTGTCAGTGCCAAGGCGGTCGATGCGCATCTGCGCTATCTCGAACGCGACGGCGTCACGCGTGACGGCGAGCGCGGCCAGGTCTATTCCGCGACCGAGGACGCCGCAGACGGTCGGGACTTTCTCGACCGCGGCCGCGACGACCGACACCAGTTCCGCTTCATCGTCTCCGCCGAGGAGGGTGTCGATCTCTCCGACCTGCGTCAGACCACCCGCGATCTGATGGCGCAAATGGAGGCCGATTTGCAGACGCGGCTCGATTGGATAGCGGTCGATCACTACAACTCCGGGCATCCGCACACGCATATCTTGGTGCGCGGCGTGACCGACCAGGGGAAGATCCTGAACATCGCGGGCGACTACATCGCGCACGGCATCCGCGAACGGGCAAGCGAGATCGTGACGCTGGAACTGGGCCGCCAGACCGAACTGGAGGTGACCGACCAGCTGCGCCGTGAGCTCGAGGCCGACCGCTTCACGCGGCTCGACCGGATGCTGATCGCCGAGCAGGAAGCCGCCAAAGAGTTCGCCGATCTGCGGCCCGATCACGACACGCTGGAGACGATGAAGCGCAACCGTGCGCTGCTGATCGCCCGCGCGAGGCGGCTCGAGAAGTTGGGGCTGGCGACGGAAGTGCGGCCCGGCGAATGGCACATCTTCGACCGCGCCGAAGGCATCTTGCGCGCGCTCGGCGAGCGTGAGGACATCATCAAGTCGATGCACCGGGCGCTGGACGGCAACGACCTCAACGACGCGCGCGGCATCGCCCAACTGGCCGTCCATCGCGACACGCTGCGCGAACGGATCACCGGTCAGGTGCTGGCGCGCGACCTTGCGGGCGACGGCAATGGCGACCGGGCGCAGCTTGTGATCGACGGCACGGACGGGCGTGTGCACCAGATCGAGCTGCGTGCGGACCGCTGCGACGGCATCGGCCGCGGGATGATCGTGGCCGCCGCGCCGCCGCCGACCGAACCCCGCGCCGCCGACCGGAACATCCTCGCCGCAACCGGAAGTGACGGCACCTATCACCCCTCCCGGCACATCGAGATCGCCCGGGCAGAGAAGATCACGCCTGATCCGGAGCGCTTCGTCGCCGCGCATGTGCGCCGCCTCGAGGCCCTGCGCCGCGCCGGGATCGTGGAACGCTGGAGCGAAGATCACTGGAAGGTCCCGCAGGACCTCCCCGCGCGCGGGCTGGCCCATGACCGGAAAGGACACGGCCCCGGCGCGCGGATGGAGATGCTCTCCCCCATCGGGCTGGACAGGCAGGTCACCCATGATGGCGCGACCTGGCTCGACAAGGAGTTGATGCGACAGGGCAGTACCGATCTGCGAGAGACAGGCTTCGGGCTGGAGATGAAACGCGCCATGGGACGCCGCAAGCAGGTCCTCGTCCAACGCGGCGATGTGCAAGACCTCGGCCAGGGCCGCATCCGCGCCCCGCGCGACCTCGTCCAGAGACTGGAAGCCCGCGAGATCGCCCGCGTCGGCCGCGCCATGGCAGCGGACCGCGGCCGCGACTGGACCCCCATCAAACCCGGCAGCCGCTTCGGCGGAGAACTCGTCGGCAGCACCCAACTCCCCAGCGGCCGCTTCGCCATGATCGACAATGGATTGGGCTTCAGTCTCGTCCCCTGGAACGATGCGCTGGAACGACGGATGGGGCAGCAAATCGCAGGAGTAGGGAGGCCTAGCGGTGGTATTGATTGGTCGTTCGGTAGGAAGCGGGGGTTGGGGCTGTGACCTCGACCTGTTGGACCCTACAGGCTTCATTGGATCCAATTGAATGCGAATAGTGTATCTCTCTGCCGAACGCTACCGCTGTATAGCTGCTTTGCTTGTGTGCTACACACACTGGGCTTTCCTTCGTGCCAGCGGAAACCACGTTCCTTAGCCAGAAGGAAGCTTGTCGCATGACCATCACTACGCCAGAGTACCCAAGAAGCAGATCAAAGATTAGGTGAATCGGTCTTGAGCGAACGAGCTAATTCAGAAATTTCGTCGGCGCAGGAGATCCTTCGGAGGGCAATTTCCGAGGATGTACCACTTGTGGCAATCCTCGGCCAATCCATTCACAGCGCGTCGAATGGCAAGGACAGTGTCTGCCTTGCCGCCTTGGACCGGATAGGAGTAGAAGGTTCATCCTGGAGCGAAATCTTTTCTGCTGGAAAGCTAAACGCCGAATTTTACGGCTGGCTGGCTGAGCGTTTCGAAAGGAGAACGCCTTCCAGCGAGCTGGCCTCGATTTCTGATGTTCACTTTTCGGCTGTTTTTACTTCCTCTATTGATCCAGTTCTAAAGAACATGTTTGGAACTGATGGCCGACTTCCAGAGCCAATATTGGTGGGTGATCCGCCCCCGCCGGTCAGCCGAAGCAAGCTTCGACCACGCATCTACTACCTGTTTGGAATGACAGGGGCTGGAGTGTTTCAGCCGCCATCGACCCGACTTGAACTGCGTGCGCGCCGTGCCCAGCACGCAACGCCGATGTTAAACAGCCTGTTTGACGTTTCGACACCTCTGGGTGTTATCGTTGTGGCAGGATTGAACGCCGGTCAAGACTGGCTCAATACCGGCGAAATACTTGGTCATCTTAGTCGCGCAGCGACAGAGAGCGTACTTTGGTTCGGCCCCGATCCAGGCTTCGAAGGTGAGGATGCAGAAATCTTCGAAGAACTCATCGACGCAAACGTAATCATAAGGGATGAACGCTCATTAGGGGCTGTTATTGCTGAAGCAGAGTTGCATGGCGGGTCTGCCCAACTACAGGCTTGGAACGAGCCTGGGATAGTATCGTTCGATGATGGTAAGCGTCTTGTCACAACGCCCAGCATTCGGCTTAGTACCGAAGCATCGGCCTCGATTATAGATGACGCTTGGACGGATCACCTTCAGGGATTAGACGATGGTTTAAAAGAAAGTGCATTCTCTGTTTTTCATTCCATTCCAACCAGCTCTCGGGTGTTATTTGACGGCGTCCGCCATGGCTTCGCAATTCGGCGCGATTTTGAAGACGAGCTCCAAAGAGTGGTCGAAAGGGCAATTAAGAACCATTCTAATGAGAAGGGGGCGATTGTTGTAAGCGGCCAATCGGGCGTCGGAAAGTCAATTGCACTGTTTCGCATCGCGGCCTCAATTAGGAAGAAGAGGTCAGCCGCCGTGCTTTTTGCAAGAGACCGTCTTCCGCTTGCGGTCGAACTTGGTGCGTTCTTGTCTGATGTTGATCGGTTGGATCACGTCACCCTCTTAATCGTTGATGCACTGGCTGCACCACGACGCTACGACACCCTCTTGGAAAGCTTTCGCAGCCGCGGCCATCGTATCGTGTTACTCGGTTCTTCATACAATACGGAAATGGTTGAGCACCGGCACGAAGGTCGCTTGGTCAATGCTCGCGCAGGACTGAGTGATGTAGAGCGAGAAGCTCTCGTCGAGTTATCTGAACAATTCAATCCTGGTCGAGAGATACAGGACAAAATAATTGCATCAGAGCATGTGCTAGCGCAGTTCTTTTGGCAACTTCCCCAAAGCAGATCAAGCTTAGCGAGGGGCTTAGTCCAAGAAGCCAGAAAAACCGAGAGAGTACTACGCGACCGTGGACGGTCGAAAAAGCCGGTCAAAGAAGTGGGTGCGCTCGCATTTGCTCTCCTAGAAGCGGGATATCGATCAGAGGCACCGATCTTGACTCAGCAGCCGGAAGCACAGAGCGAGAACGATTCTGCCGGCAAGCTTATCGACTACATCATGGCGTGCTCACGAGTGCATCGGTGGGTACCAATAAATCTGATTTTGCGGGCTCTGATGTCCGAAAGTCTAGCTTCACAGACTGGTATTGACATCGACCTTGTTCGCGAACTGTTTGAAGGAAATGATCTCTTCCGATGGCGGTATCATGACAACTCGGAGGACCAACTTCTTGTCGGAGCACGACTTCAACTCGAGGCTCAGTTGATCTGTGACCAACGACTTGGAGGAGCGGCATATGAGGCTAAGGCAATATTGGAGCTTGTCTCAAACGCAACACGCGCCGGACCGGATGGGGCGGAGGAAACACGGTTCGTTGCAGATATTGTCTATGCCCTTGGCCCAGATGGCCCGCTAGGAGAGCGGTATTCTGAGAGTTATGGTGAAATAGCAGCTGCTTTGACGTTGCTTAGAAAAACTCGTGGTGTTCGCAATGCGCGTCTGATGTTACAGGAAGCCACTCTGCGTCGACACCATATCCGGAAGAACGAAACGAACCTGTCTGACGAAGATCGTTTAAGTATCTTGGACGAGGCGAGAGAGTCCGTTGAGGAGGCCCTGACCGATATTTCATTACCTAGCGGTGGGCTGAAAGCTGGACGTCGTACGGTTGAATACCTTTGGGTTGAGCGAGCAGCAACATATGGATTTCTTGCAACCTCAGCGGCAAGAAACAATCATTCCACAGAGACAATTTGGGCTAACTACCTTGCTGCTCGTCAGGCGGTACGGAACGCTACTAGTAAGTCAGGCACATATTTTCCCATCGATATTTCGTTGTGGACTGCGCTTGGACTGCTTGAGTCCGATACTCACTTTGGGATTGAGCAGTCTGCAGAGCTAAAAGCGGATGTTGCAGCAACTATCGACATGGTAGACTTAGATGAATTGGATTCCTCGCAGGAAGAGAACTTCCAACGGCAACGGCTAAGGGCTGCTGAACTTGTTGGCGACCTTGAAATGAGTGACAAAGCTTTTGACGCACTGGAAAAGGTCGGCTCTTCTGTTGGATACTACTTCAGAGCAAAAAATCTGGCGCCGTTGATCTCCTTTGAACAGGACTCAATCTCAGAGCCTGATCTTAGAAAGGCGAGGGCTGCAGCCGAATACCTCTTACAACATAGGGACCGCATCTCCGACGATAGCAGATGCATGCGCTTGTTACTTAGGTGCCTTTGGGTGTGGAAGACCGAAAGCCAAATGTTGCGCGGGCTACATGGTCCGCTTCCATACTCAGATGATGACAGGAACGAGATCCTCGGCGTCCTAACCGATCTGTCGTATTCAACTGGCGAAGACCTCCAACCAAATATCCGATACCTTATCGCAGTGTTCCGTTGGCTTGCTGGTGACGAACAGAGTGCCATTACACAGTTTCGCCAACTTTCTCGAGATACCGAGTACATTGAAGGAAAACGTGTGCTGCCGCGAAATGTGATAACTGGCGCCACTCGTGAACCCATTATTTTCTCCGGAATTGTTCAACGGCAAATTGGAGAAAACCGTTGGTCGATCCACGTTGGCAAGCTTGGCCGCAAGGTAGATCTCGTTGAGGGAGGATGGGTGCGAGATGTATCAATCGGAAAGGAGTTGAAGTTCTCAATTTCATTCAACTACTTAGGCCCTATCGCGTCTCGACCAAGTTAGGACGTGGCATGGATGGTTTCAGTAAGATTCAAGACAAGGTCACTGCACTAAGAGCGTTGTGTGTAGAAAACATCGGCGAAACTGAGATTAGGGAAATCTCGGTCGACTTGCCCGAGTGTCCGTATGACGAACTGTACTTCCGGAAAGCGGTTTCTTGGCTTTATGTCCTGTTCAACGAAACGGGTCCTTTCTTGCGGTTCGCAGCAAAGCTGCTCCGAACCGATTCGCAAGTGAGCGAGAGATTCAAAAGTTTCAAATTCCTGGTTGAATGCGCTCGAACGGTGCACGCACATAACCTGTCTCAGGAAAATGCAAGCGATGAAAAAAGAAAAAGGCAGCATGATATTTGGATAATCCAAAACGGCGGTGATCCTGTTGACTGGGTCAAGTGCTGCAAGTCCCTTATGAACGAGGCGGAATTGGTGTTGCAGGATATTCTTTTAAAGATCGAGAAAATCTGTGAGATCGATTTTGATAAGGGGGAGCTATGGCGCGAGTATGCTTCTGACAAGCGCACGCATTGGGATGTTCATGAGTTTGATCCGATTATTGAAAAAGCTGCTACTGATCTGGAGATTGACCGACTGGACTATTCGAAATTTCGAAAAGAAGGAGGGCGTCAGGAGAAGTGGCGAAAGTACGCAGCTATGTTTGATTCGAGGGAGGCAGCAGAAAAAGCAATCGAACGAGCAATTCTTGCGGAGTTGGCCGCGATATTTGGAGTCGCACCGATATCTTGAACTGCATCAATATAGAGTGTCTTGATTTTGGAACGAGATTTTTGCTGCACACCTTGCTGCACAAATCGCAACACACAGGAATCGTGCTCTCAATAAAAACAACAAGTTAAGCCGTTGATAACTAAGGGCTTTCGGACTGTCTCTCCGCCACTTGCCCTCGCGAAAGCGTTCTCCCGATCCGGATGCGGCGGGATTTTTCCGTTGTTTTCGGGGGTTAGGCGGGTTGGGCTGAGCACCGGCCCAAGCGCCAACTGGCGCGGAAGCCGTCTCTCAGGGCCAATATTCTCCGGACCTCTCGACCGCACGATTTCGGTGCAAAGCCTGTAAGTGACTGCATAGTAAGGGATATTTTACGACCGCAGCTCGGCACTTCGATCCTAGGACCTTTCGCAAGAAGAGACATAAATCGAACCGGCGCCAGCTCCGCGAGAACCGTCGTCGCCTCATCTCCCGGTAAGCTGAGGAACGGGTAGTTCGTTCAGCTCCCGTCGGGCTTCAGGCCAACTCGGATAATGCTCGGAAAGCAGAGCAAAGAACCGGGGGCTGTGCGTCGGCTCGGAAATATGGACCATCTCGTGAACGATTACATACTCCAGCAAGTCGCGCGGTTTCTTCACGAGTTCAGTGTTCAGCCGAATGGTGCCTGCCTTCGAGTTGCAGCTTCCCCACTTGGTTGCCATCTGCCGCAAGAAGTAGCGGTGGACCTTAACGCCGATGCGGCTTTCCCATTTGTCGATGATGGGCGGGACTGCGCCTTGAAGTAGCTTCAGATGCCAAGCGTGAATCACCTTGGCGCGTCCGTCGCGGGAAGTTCCGGGGCGGACCTGGAGATGGATCGTGCGGTGGTCTAGTTTTACCTCAGGCTTGGCGTCGAGCTCCATCACACGGAGAAGATGGCGTCGTCCCCAAAGGTAGTGGGTCTCGCGACCGACGAATGAACGCGGGGCTTCCCTCGCCTGCGAGCGAAGCTGCTCTTGCTGCTGCCGGATCCATCCAATTCTTGTGATCGCGTAACGCCCCGAGGCCGCTGCTGATCGCGGCGGCCTTGGGCGGTGTCCAATGTGCGGGATTTGCTGAGGCGGGTGGAGCGACTGACCCCCACCCCCTGAAATCATTTGATCTCAATGATATAGTTTGATCGGCGTGGGTCAGGGGCGAAAAACTGCAGGGATCAGACCACCCCCCGGGGCAATGCTTCGCTTCCGGCGGATGCGAACCTTGCAGACCTTCGCCGCCGTCCATTCTTCGGTCCACAATCACTTCAACCTGCAACGCCATCTCTACCGACGCGACGACTTCAAGCAGAACCGGACCACCGCTCTCGCCGAGTGGCGGCGTCTCGACACGGCCTGAAAACCGGCTGACCCCAGCCAAACAGCGACTTGTGCGTTTAGTCTGACAGGACCTCGTCGAGGTCTTCAACGGCCGCCTTCTGGACGAGTGTCTCGACGAGCACCTGTTCACCAGCCCGCGCCCTGCCCGCCACTTGATCGCGGCATGGCGTGACAACCACCACCGCCCGCATGCGAGCCTCGAAGGGCTCACACCACGGGAGTTCATCAACCGGTCAGTGAAGTCCCAAACCCTGAATAAAACCAACTGATGAGCAAAGACGAGATAGGCAGCAGGTCACGCCATTTCACGTAGGTGGATGCCGAGAAGCACCAGACCTGGCCAGAGCATATATGCCTCGATTTCGAGATTCTCACCAAAGGACAACAGGATGATTGTCATCAGGATTCCCATTGGAAGCCGACCTCGAGGGTTCCGGGCGGCGTCGATCATTGAAACACCAGTGTGCCACAGCACCGGGATGAGAAAGGCGGTGAAGCCCACAAGACCCTTTACAAAGAGAAGCCCATACCACGTATGATGGCTGCCAATTGGCATATATTCGACCGCATGTGAGCCGGGATGAACCGTGCCATGACCGAACCAGACAGCCTCATTCTGCCAGCGCTCGCTGGCGATCCGCTGCAAAGTCTCGCGCACGCGCGTGCTGTCGGCTCGTGCCCCCTTGAAGGTAGACACGGCATCCTGCGCCAAAGTGATCAGCGCCGTGCCCAAGACAGCCAGCGACCCGGTCAGCGCGGCAATCGTGTGCCATGCCCAGCCGCGCAAGATCAGCGGCATCAAGCGCGGCGTGATTGTGCAAGCAACCAGCCCGACCAGGCCCATTCGGGATTTTGACGCGAGGATCATCAGGATGCCCGCGCACAGCCCCGCCAGCATCCATTTACGGTCCTTCTCCTCCAGAGCGAACAACACCATGACAACGCCCAGAAGCGCTGCAAAAGGCGACCAAGGCGCATAGAATTGCCACCGGGGCGTCCAGCTGGCTGGATCGAGCGTGTAAAGAAAGACGCTGAAATACTCCGGCCCGGGGCCGCCGACTGCCTTAAGCGGCGACGTGAAAACCTTCTCCGGCAACCCGATATAGGGAGCAATCAGCAGAAGCGGCGCCAGCATCAACGTCAAGGCTCCGACAACACATTGCCCCCGGATGAGGACGGATCGGCGGATCGGCAGTACCGCTCCGATCAGAGGGAACAGCGCCAAAAGCGCCCAACCTTTGGCCCACCCGATGGAGGATTTGATGGTCTGCGCGAGGCCCAACCCCCAGTCCAGATGCCCGACCCAGAGCGCGATCAGCATCACCACCATGCCAATGATCCAAACCCAGACAAGGGTCGGCACAGGGCCGGTCGCGCGCAAATCGTGCCGCATCGCAGGCCCAAGATAGAGCGACAACACCGCCAACCCACCCAGCATCCATGCCAGAACAGGGCCGATGATATAAAGCGCCCCGACGGCATAGAACGCCCACGTAAAGGTCATGGCTTTATAGACCAACCACTCCGCAGGATTACGCACCATCACGCGAACACCTCGCGCCGTGGGGCCGCACCTGCCCGGCCCGGCGCATTCAGCAACCGCCCGATGATCGCGGACCGCATCCAGCCAAGCAGTAACCCAAACAACATCATGAGCGTCGCGGCAGCCCCTGCGGCGAGCGCGAGCTTTCGGTTCGGCGATGATGGACGGTCTGGGAGGGATGGGTTCTCCAGAACTTGAACCAACGGATAAGACGCATAGACATCTGATTTCGTTGACTGCGCCCGCGCAATCGCCGTCACGAATACGGCTTCGGCTACCGAAAAGTCACGCTGCAGATCTTGTAGCCGTGCAGCGCTCCCTGCGAGGGTCTGTTGCCAGGTTTGCTCCTCCTTGAATCGGGCCGAGAGCGTATCAAGTTCACGCGCCGTGCCGGATCGCTCTGCTTCCATACGGACAAGCTGAGCCAACAGGTCGGCCCGGGCACCTGCAGGTGCAAGGTCCAGGTTTTCCAACTGACCCGCATCCAACCCCGTCACCGATGCCGCCTGACGCACGGCGGCGGAGATGGCTGCACTATGAGCCGCGCGGGCGGTTTGCACCTTCGGATGGCCCGCTCCGAATTGTGAGCGTGCTTCAGCAAGCCGGACGGCATGAGCACCGACCTCTTCGGTCAGGGCGTTGAATTCGGCATCCGCATAGAGCTTGAGCGTGGCGGCCGCTGCATTTGCCGGAATGCCGAGGCTGGCTTCCAACGCAGCCACGCTTTGCGTCTTTTCGCTGAGGGTTGCAGCAAGATCTTGCACGCGGCTCTCTAGAAGCCGCGTTGATTCCACGATGGCGTCATACTGATCGGCGGAGATCAGACCCGTCTCCTGCTGCAATCGCTCAATATCCGCACGGGTCGCTGACACAGAAGCGCGATAATCCGCGATTGCGGAAAGCCCGCTGTCTTCGCGGGTGGTCTGCTCGTCCGAACGCAGGGCATCCAATTCTGCAAAAAAGGCGGCAAGTAGGGCATTCCCCCGGGCCTGCGCGTCTTCTGCACTGTCGCCTGCGATCTCGAGATGGATCAGACTTGTCTGGTCCACCAAGTTGATCCGGGGCTTCCCAAAGTCTTTGCGGCTGAGGCCCATCGACTGTGACGCAGCCTCAAGAATACGATCGGCACCGATCAGACGTTTATAGGTCTCGGTGGGACTGACCGAATTGCTGGCAAAGGCGGAATTCGCATAGGAAGATGCCTGCCCGATCCCGTTCAGGTTCAGCGACGCCGACGCACCGGAGCCGGGCAAGATAAGAGATGTGCTTGATTTGAACGACAGCGGAGCCGTCCGGAGATACCCGGCAATCGGCACCCAGATGAGCCCTGCACCGATAAGCGCAAAGGCCAGATACCGTGGGAAACGCCCAAGATCGCTGATCCGCCCTCCCACCAGAATCCGGCGCAGCGAAAAGTAGCCCCTCTTGGGGCGGCCGACCGCTGGGGCGGGAAAGCTGTGTTGCAGTGTCATCGGGCATCTCCTTTGCCCAGACACTATGCTTTCTTAACCATATTTGGCCCGCACCCGCATGGCCAGCAGGCAGGGTCATTGGTGAAAGCAGCCTATCCTTCGGGATAGGTCAAAACAGCCCCGCCCCTTGGGCGATCAGGGCCGCTTGCGTGCGGTTCCCTGCGCCGACCTTGCGGTATAGCGTTTTCATATGGAGCTTGATTGTCGGCTCGGTGACATCCAGATCGCGGGCGATCTCTTTGTTCGACTTGCCTTCGGTTAACCCCTTCAGCACTTGCAACTCGCGCGGGGTCAGTTTCTCTGCCAGCGGATGCGCCAGCTTTTCATCAACGGCAGTCATAAAATCGATGGGAGCATATTGTTCCCCCATAGCCATGAATTTCACTGCGTTGATCATCGATTTCGCAGGCAATGTCTTGGGCACGAACCCAGCGGCCCCCGCCTCCAACGCTTGTTCGGCGATTTCGCGCGTCGCTTCCCCCGAAAGCAGAGCCACCCTCTGGCCACCTTTCAGCGTCAGCGCGTGCTTCAGACCCTCAAGCCCATTCATCCCCGGCATGTTGAGGTCGAGAAGGACAAGGTCAAAGGGATCTTCCGTCTCAATCAGCCTGCAAGCGCCCGCCAGATCACCGGCAACGCTGGTTTGAACATCGCCCTGAGATTCAAGAAACAGGACCAATGTGTCGCGAAGCAAATCATGGTCATCGGCGATCAGTACACGCATCACGGGTTCCTTTTTCGTAAAACTAAACCGTGATCACGGCAGTTGCACGTCAATAATGGATCGCGACCACTGCGGCTGCGACAGCGATTTTGGATCAATGGCTACCCTGTCGGATAGGTCAGCCTCTCACAAGGAACGGGTCGTTAACCAAAGTCCCTGTGCCCTGTCCATACGCTCAATTGAGAGCAACCACCACTGTCGGCAGCTTGAGGACAAGTTACACCTCCTCAGGGACCTACTCCATGAAGCACACTTTTTTCACACCCCCTTTCGACCTGTCCGATGGCAATGCCAGCCCCCACCTCAAGACAACGCACCTCCCGGCATTGGGGTTCAGCCTAGCCGATGCCTCAGCGCATCAGGCAATCCACCATCTGCTGTCACCCGGTCGACGCCGGGTGCTCTTCATGAACGCCCATTGCTGCAACGTCCGCCGCCGCGACACCGAATATCGGAACTCCGTTGCTGCCGCTGATGTCCTCCTTCCCGATGGGATCGGGATCGAGCTGGCAGCCAAGATGACCGGCCAGAAACTGACCCAGAACCTGAACGGAACCGATCTTGTCCCCGCATTGATGGAAGAAGCGGCCCGCTTGGGGAAATCCGTGTATCTCTTTGGCGGCACCCCCGGCACTGCGGAGGCCGCTGCCAATCGCCTGATCAACATGATTCCCCATTTGCGCATCGCTGGCACACGCGACGGCTTTGCCGGTGCTGCGGATGATGAGGCGGTGATCGCAGACATCAATGACAGCGAGGCTGACATCGTATTGGTCGCACTCGGCGTCCCGATGCAGGAGATCTGGCTGCACAGACACGCGCATCGGCTGGACGCGCCGCTGACGCTCGCCGTTGGGGCGCTCTTTGATTTTCTGGCAGGAACGGTTGTGCGCGCGCCCGGATGGGTGCGCCGCGTGAAAATGGAATGGGTCTGGCGTCTGGCACAAGAGCCACGTCGTCTGGCCAAGCGGTATCTGGCAGGCAATCTTGCGTTTCTGGCCCATGCCGCCACGATTGCCATCGCCCGCACACCTGTCGCGGGTGTGCAGCGTCGCATGTTGGATATAACCGTTTCTGCCTCTGCTCTGCTTGTCCTTTCGCCGTTGCTCGGCCTGACGGCACTGGCCATCAAGTTGGACAGCCGGGGACCGGTCCTGTTCCGTCAGAACCGTGTTGGTGCCGGCGGCAAGACTTTCACTATTTTCAAGTTCCGCTCCATGACAACCGATGCGGAAACACGCAGGGCCAATCTGCTCGCCTCATCAGACCGAGAGGGCGTGTGCTTCAAGTCCCGCACCGATCCGCGCGTGACGCGTGTTGGCCGCTTCATCCGCCGTTTTTCGATTGATGAGCTGCCGCAAATTCTGAACGTGCTCCGCGGCGAGATGTCCATTGTCGGCCCACGCCCCGCCCTGCCGAGCGAAGTCGCGGCCTACCCGAAGCGCGCCTTCGGCCGCTTGGCCGTCAAACCCGGTATAACGGGCGTCTGGCAAGTCTCTGGCCGCGCCAATGTTTGTTTCGATCAGATGGTCGAGATGGACATCTCCTATGCCGCGTCCCGCACCCTCCTCATGGACCTCGTCCTGATCCTCAGAACCTTTGGCGCGGTTGCCTCTGGTCGCGGCGCTTACTGACCCCCATCACCAAGGAAAACCAGACCATGACACATATCCGCAAAGCCATCTTCCCCGTCGCCGGAATGGGCACAAGGTTTCTGCCCGCAACCAAATCAATCCCGAAAGAAATGCTGCCCCTAATCGACAGACCCCTGATCCAATACGCAGTGGACGAGGCACGTGCCGCCGGGATTGAGGAATTCATCTTTGTCACCGCCGCCGGCAAGGGCGCGTTGGAGGATTATTTCGACACCGCCGCCGCGTTGGAGCACCGCCTGAGCGCAAGCGGCAAGACCGATGCCCTCGCGGCGCTTGAACGCACACGGATGCCAGAAGGTGCACTGTCATTTGTGCGTCAGAGCAAACCTCTGGGCCTAGGTCATGCGGTCCGGCTGGCGGAGCGGCTGGTTGGAAATGAACCATTCGCTGTCCTTCTGCCGGACGACGTCATCCGCGCACCTCAGGGGGCATTGAGCCAAATGGTGGCGGCACATCGTGAAACCCGTGGCCACATGGTCGCGACAATGGATGTGCCACGCGCGCAGACGTCCTCTTACGGTATCCTCGATGTATCTTCCGAGAACGGTCGGCTGACCCATGCTCGTGCGCTCGTCGAAAAGCCGAGGCCCGAAAATGCGCCGTCAACACAAGCAATCGTTGGCCGCTATATTTTGGAGCCTTCGATCTTTGGTCGCTTGGCAGATCTGGGGCCTGGATCAGGCGGAGAGCTTCAGTTGACGGACGCAATCAGCGCCGATGTGGAAACGGCTGGCATCAATGGTTACCGCTTTGAGGGAGAGCGTTTCGATTGCGGGTCCGTCTTGGGTTTTGTTCAGGCCACAGCAGCCTTTGCGATGGACAGGCCTGAGCTTCGTGATGGCTTTACCGCGTTTCTGGATCACCGCACCGCACCGCTTCGCCGAGTGGCCTGAAACCGCGCACCCTATCCATAGGGATAGGGTGCTATCCTTCTGTTCGGTGGGCGATCTTTCGGTTTCGTGTCATACAAAGGCCAAGCAACAAAGGATATCTTCATGTTCCGCGCCCTTCTTCATGTATTGGCCTTTCTCGCCGTATCCGCTGCACCGCTCTGGGCCGATGATCTTGTCTCCCCCAAAGGCGACGTGATCCTGACCGTTACGGGATTGCTCCAAAAGACAAATGCTGACGACAGCGCAGAGTTCGATTTGGAGATGCTTGAAGCACTGGACAACACAACAATAGAAACCTCTACGATCTGGACCGAAGGCGACCACGTTTTTCAGGGCGTCTCTCTGGCAGTTTTGGCCGAGGAATTGGGCATTGAAGGCACAGCCCTGCGCGCCACTGCGATCAACGATTACACCGTGGAAATCCCCCTGTCTGATGCCGTCGTTGGCGGGGCAATCGTTGCCTACATGATGGACGGCAAACCGATGTCCGTGCGCGACAAAGGCCCGCTCTGGGTGATCTACCCATATGACAGCAATGCTGACTATCGCAGTGAGGTCGTCTATTCCCGCAGCATCTGGCAACTCGACCGTATCGAAGCCGTCAACTAGGTCTTGTCCACGGCGTCGCCTGAAAGCACAGAGAGCCTCAAACGGAGAGGACGAACATGTTGCGACTGAAAGGCCAGACCTTGCGCGCCCGACTGCTGATCTGGCCCGCCATTGCGGCCATTGGCTTCACGGTCATCGTGATCATGTCGGTGAACGTGGCGCGTGATTTGCGCCTGCTGAACTCCGCCAGGTCGGACAACGTGCAGTGGACTTTGTCGCAGACTGAGGTGGAGTTTCTGGAATATGAGCTGCATCTGGTTCGGGCCTTTCAGGCGGCAGACCCAGATTTGCGGACCCTCCGGCGTGAGTTCGATATTTTCTACAGCCGGGTGAAGACCTTGCAGGATTCCTCGCTTTACGGGTCGCTGCGTCAGGTCAAAGAATTCTCGGCAAATCTGAGCAGAGTGCAGGCGTTTCTCGACGAAGCTGTTGCACTGATCGATTCCAGCGACACGGAATTGACTGCGGGCCTGCCCATGCTTTTGGACCTGTCCGAAAATGCCCGCGCCAACGTGCGAAAAATGTCTAACTCAGGGCTGAATTTTTTCGCGCGGGATTCAGATCAACGGCGAACAAATGTAGCGGTGACGCTGACGCGCCTCGCGGCCACGGTGACCTTCCTCTTGCTAGCGCTGTTATGTCTGGCGTTCTACCTGTCACACTTGAACAGTCTCAACATTCGCAGGCGGTCTGAGGCAATCGAGGTCAGTAAGCGGATGAATATCGTAACCAGCACTTCGCTCGATGCAGTTGTTGTGACCGACTCCGGGGGGCTGATCCTAGACTTCAACGCCGCCGCTGAGCAGATTTTTGGCTATGCCGCCGGCGATGCGATTGGACAAAGCATGAGCGACCTGATCGTGCCGGACCACCATCGCTCCGCCCATGAAGCCGGGATGAAGCGGATGCGTGCCGGTGGCGAAAGACGCGTTGTTGGCAAGGGCCGCATGAAGCTTGAAGCCAAGCGCGCGGGCGGCGAGGTTTTTCCCGTAGAGCTTGCCATTCAGGATGCCGAAACCGATGAGGGAAAGATATTCATCGCCTTCCTGCGCGACATTTCACACAGGGTATTGGCGGAGCAAGAACTGGTGTCGGCGCGAGATCGCGCCCTTGCCGGTGAAAAATCAAAGACAGATTTCTTGGCAACCATGAGCCATGAAATTCGCACACCTCTGAACGGTCTGTTGGGCAATCTTTCGCTTCTGCAGGATACGAGGCTGAGCGCAAAGCAGGCCCGTTATATTAAGAACATGAACACCTCCGGCAAGTTGTTGATGAGCCATATCTCGGATGTGCTCGACATCACCAAATACGATGCAGGCAAGCTACGACTGCGGCCTGTTTCCATGAACATCAGCACACTGTTGCAGGACATCGTGGATAACCAAAGCGGGTCTGCGTCCGCCAATGGCACGACGCTGGAATGGAGTTGGCGGGGAGCGCCGGCTGACTGGATCCATGCGGACCGCGACAGAATTCAGCACATTCTGATGAACGTGATCGGCAATTCGGTAAAGTTCACCCGTGACGGCAGCATATCAGTCACCGCTGAGGTCATGACCCGCGACGACAAACCGCCTGAACTCTCGATCAGTGTCAGAGATACAGGCATCGGCATGGACAGCGCACTTCAAAGCCAGATATTCGACGATTTCTTGACAGGTAACAATTCTTACGACCGCGATGTCGGGGGGACGGGTTTGGGCTTGGGCATTGCCAAGAGGTTTGTCGAAGCGCTGGGCGGTTCAATCACGGTCGAAAGCGTAGCGGGCAAGGGAAGCACATTCTTCATCCGGTTTCCCATCGAGCCAATTTCGCCGCCTGCGGCCCATTTGAAAAACGATGCACGCGGAAACACCGCGCGGGCCAAACATATCCTTCTAGTCGAAGACAACGATATCAATCGTGTGGTTGCGCGCGAAATGCTGCTCGCGGCGGGTCATATGGTGACCGAAGCCCAGAACGGACAGATCGCGATCAACCTCGCCGAGACAATTCGGTTCGATCTGATCTTGATGGATATCAGCATGCCAGTGCTGGATGGCCGCAACGCCACAAGGGCTATTCGCACCGGAAAAGGCGCGTCGGCCGAGACCCCGATTGTAGCATTGACCGCAAATGCAATGGCTGAGGAGCAGCAGGCCTTTCTGTCTGACGGCATGAACGATATCCTGACCAAACCCATGACCCGGGAGGCGCTGACCCGGGTCATTTCAGATCAGATCTCACCTGACCCAGCTCCTGTGTCCGAGCGTATGGAGCCCACAAAGGCCGTAGCTTCCAATCATATCGACGATATGCGCGACAGTTTAGGCCCGGAGATCACGCAATCCCTGTTGAACCGCTTTGTTGCAGAGGTCGACGAGTCATTGGTGTTTCTGAAACGCTTTGAGGTTCTGGGTCTGACAGAGGTCGCGGAACGCGCCCATCGTATCGCCGGCAGCGCCGCTACAATGGGCGCGGTTGACCTTCGGGCCACCCTGATTGAGGTCGAACAAGCAGCGAAGGGCAATGATGTCAGCGCATTGCAAAACGCGATTGATGCCTTGCCCGGCATCTGGGCCGAGACCCGCCCGCACATGCAGGCGGACGGGACGCCGTCTGGCCGCTAAAGCGCGACAGCGGCTCCCAGAATGCCCAGAATGCCAAGGATCCGTCCCACCTCTCCGATATTGGTGATGGTGCTGTCGTAGCAGGCAAGCGCGTCGCCAGGCAAAAGGTAAGGATCGTAATCGTCACGATCAGGCCGGCGCAGCAAGTCCTCGATATCACGCTCAATGGCAACGGAAACGCCCGTTACAGGGTTGCGTGACACGAGAACCGCTGATCGGTCAGCGCTCGTGATCCGCGCACCGCCCACGCAGTTGGCATTTATCACAGCCTGCAGATAACGCGTGCCATAGGGAACCTCCCGCACTTCACGCCCAATGGCTGACACCGCGTTTCCAGCCGCAGGCTGCGTCAGGTTCGAGAGAAACAGCGACACCCCTGGCGGGCTGATCGGGCTCGGTCGCATAAGATCTTCTTGAAAACACTGCCTGCTGGGGACTGACACCTCGTCGTCGGTCAGGAGCATGACATCAACAGTATTGCGCCCCTCAAAGACGCCCCGCATATCCAGCGTGTAAACCGAACCACCGCGCCGCACTTCAACAGCAGAAATATCGGCATCTGGCCGTACACCGCCCGCCGCGCGCAAGGCCGCAGACAGGTTGCGCCCTTCATTTGAGGCTCCGAGCGCAGCCTGCCGCCGCTCGTCAATCTGATCGCCGGGAACACCGCCCACTTCCACGCCGCGTGGCTCAAACACCGCACCTGCCACGCCAACGGTCACGGATGCAAAATCTGCAACGCGAACGGAAATCCGGGGGCGTTCATCATAGAAATCCCCGTCCATCAACAACCCGGCGATATCCTTTTCAACATCGCTGGTCAGGCGGCCTTGGGCCTTCACTGGCGCCAGAAATGGCAGTTTGACCGTGCCGTCGCGTGACACGACATAATCGCCGCTAAAGGTCTCATCATCCCCGATCCGGATGTCGACAAGGTCATTGCGCGAGAGGCGTTCGCCTTGCAGGGCAGCCGCCCCCAACGCGGCGTCATCACCGTTGGCATCGCCCCTGAACGGGCTGCATTTGCTGGCGTTCAAGGCCTCGGACCGCAGGCCCCCCGCGTTTTCGCGGCTGCTATCTAGGGCGCGGTATTGCGACTGATACCCATCTCCGACTGCGATAGCCTCAAGATTGTCGGGCACGTCATAGGTCGCACAATTGCTTAGGACGGAAACAGCCAGAAGAGCCGCCAGTTTATCAGCCTTGGACATGCTTGCTCTTTCTGTTTCTGCCTGCGTCTGCAGCAGTGATAGGCAGTGTGCCCGTCGCGGTCAAAAGGACGATTGGGTCGATCGACCTGTCCGTTCGGATATATCACGGCTCTGTTGCGCCGCTGGCCACTCCGCTGGCGTCCGGGACAGCATCATTCACCCTGTCCTACACAAGGTCCATCAACTGGATTGGACCGACTGTCATGACCACCGCCTTCAAGACATCGCGCATTGCGCAAAACCTCTTTGCCTATGGCGCATCGGAAGTGGCGGCCAAAGCTTCCCGCATTCTGGTTGTCGTCGTGGTGGCCCGATCACTCGATCTGACACAGATTGGCGTGGCGGCGGCGGCGCTGGCGGCGGCGGACATCCTCAAGGCGTTGACAGAAAACGGAGTTGGCCAAAAGATCATCGCTGCCCCGTCACATATGCTGTCCCAGACCTGCGCAACGGCGCACCGCATCTTCTGGATCTGGTGTATCGGCCTCTTTCTCGCCCAAGCCGCCGTCGGATTCGTGCTCTATGCCTATGGCGGCAGCTTTGAATTGCTTTCGCTTATCCTTCTGCTTGCAGGCGAATATCTGTTCATGCCCGCAGGCCTCGTCCAAGCCGCCTTGGCAATGCGCGCGGGCAAGCTGCGCCAGACCGCAGCGATTGCAGGCGCGCAGAATGTCGGGGCCAATCTTCTCTCTGCGGCGCTTGCGATGATCTGGCCGACCCCGCTGGCACTGATCCTGCCACGGTTGGTGACGGCTCCGTTCTGGCTGATGTCGATGCGCAGACTGCATCCGTGGCAGTTGGACCTCAGCCAAGGCCGCGCGCCGCTGCGCCCCTTCATGACCTTCGGTTGGGCCGTGCTTGGGGTGGAAGTCGTCAAGGCGGTGCGGCTCCAGGGGGATAAACTGATTGTCGGCACTCTGATGGGGGCCGAGGCTCTCGGCCTCTATTTCATGGCCTTCAATGCCGGTCTGAGCCTTTCCAACTCTTTCTCGGTGGCATTTTCAACTGTCCTGTTCCCCCATCTCTGCGCGCATGAGGACAAGGCACAGGCCTTGCGCCAAAGCACTCTGCTTGCCCTGGCCCTGATCACACCTGCGGTTGTCCTTCAGGCGATGCTCGCACCCTATTATGTCCCGATCCTGTTGGGTGATGGCTGGACGGGGTTGGACGATATCGTCTCTATCCTCTGCCTTGTTGCCATTCCCAGCACGCTCTGGTCAGCCACAGCGGGCTGGTTGCGGGCGACGGGCCGCGCCCACCGGGAATTCTGGCTTACGGCAGCAATGACAGCAGCCCTGATGGCGAACACAGCTCTGCTCAGCTCTCACGGCCTTCTGGCAGTGACCATCGGCTACGCCGTAGTGGCGACCGTGATGATGGTCGGTGCATCGCTGCCCGCACTGTTCCTGGCCTTTGGCCGCCCTCTCGCACGGATCTGACCCATGCCGATGTTTTCTATCATCCTGCCATGCTTCAATGCAGAGGCGACCATCATTCAAACGCTCCAAAGCCTTTCGTCCCAGACATTTGAGGATTGGGAGGCGATCTGCGTCGACGACGGTTCCAGCGATGCAACGGCGGATCTGGTCCTGACTGCCGCAAAGGATGATTCCCGCATCCAGATTGCTTCGAACCTGAAAAAGGGGCCGAGCGAAGCGCGCAATCTCGGTGCGAAGAAGGCCTCCGGCGCGGTCCTTGCGTTTTGCGATGCAGATGACATTTGGCTGCCCACAAAGCTGGCTGATCTGGCCAAGACTTTCGCCGACCCGACGATTGACGGCGCCTATGGGCAGGTTGGCTTTTTCCAGCAAGTCCCCTCTGACGCGGCGGTGTTTTCAACCGTGCCTGATGGCGATCTGACCATCGCGGTTCTGCTTGGTGAAAACCCGGTCTGCACCATGTCCAACATCGCGCTACGGGCCTCGGTTTTCGACCATACGGGTGGCTTTGATGCTACCATGGTTCACAATGAGGATTTGGAATGGTTGATCCGGCTCGTTGGCCACGGCGCGCGAATTGTCGGCTGTTCGTCGCTACAGACCATGTATCGCACATCATTGGGCGGGCTTTCCACCGATCTAGACGCGATGCTCGCGGGGCGCGCCCGCGCCATTGAAACCGCCGCGCGCTTTGGCGTCCATCCGGACGCGCAAAGCCATGCCATCCACCACCGCTATCTTGCACGGCGCGCCCTTCGCCTCGGCGATGCACGCACGCTCGCGCTGCGCCATGCCGTAACGGGTCTGCGTCACAGCCCGGCCGGATTCTTCACACCCTTCCGCCGCGGCGCGCTGACCCTTGCCGCTGCATGCGGCGCGCTCGCCATGCCTCGCGTCATCCGCCAATCCCTGTTTTCGTAAGCTGTCCGAAAGACCAATCACCATGACTTTTGCCTCTATCATCGTCCCCGCCTTTAACGTCGAGACCACGATTTCCGAAACGCTGACGGCGCTGCTGGCGCAAACCTATTCCAATTTTGAAATCATCATTGTCGATGACGGCTCAGTCGATGGCACCACGCGCATCGCCAAAGATTTCGCCTGCGATCCAAGGGTGCACCTGCTGCGCCAGGCCAATCGCGGTCTCGCAGGTGCGCGCAACACCGGCATCGCGGCCGCTCGCGGCAGTATTATCGGGTTCTGCGACGCCGATGATATCTGGCTGCCAGAAAAGCTCGCCACCCATGTCGCCCATCTTGACGCCAATCCCGGTGTCGGGATCAGCTATGCTGGATCGGCCCTCATCAATGAGGCCGGCGAATTTATGGGGTCGGCGCAGCGTCCCCGGCTTCACGACATAGATGCCTCGCTGATCTTCAAGCGAAATCCCATCGGGAATGGATCGGCAGCAATCCTCAGGCGGTCTGTTTTCGATGCCATCGCCTATCGCCCACGGTCAGAGCCTGCGCGTGATTGGTATTTCGACGAGACGTTCCGTCAATCGGAAGACATCGAATGCTGGTTGCGGATCGCCCTGACCACTGAATGGCAATTCGAAGGGGTTGAGGGACTGTTGACGCAGTATCGGATCACCTCTGGCGGGCTGTCCGCCGCAACGGAAAGGCAATTGGCGGCGTGGGAGCGTATGGTAACCAAGCTCGCGCCCCTGAACCCCGCGTTCTTCGTTGTGAACACATCCGCTGCACGGGCTTATCAGCTACGATACCTCAGCCGCCGGGCGATCAGCGACCTGGATGGGCTGCGCGCTGCGGCGCTGACCCGCGACTGGATGGCAGAATCCCACGCGCCGCTGATCGAAGAGCCAACAAAATCGTTGCTGACCCTCGCCGCCACAGCAGTTCTGTCTGTCCTTGGCACCAAGGCGATCCGCAGGGCAATGGCCTATGCCCAACGCCGCCGCCGTGTCGGAGTGATGTCATGAGCGTCCCCCGCATTGTTCATCTGGTAGATGACGCAACTGCTGGCGGTGTGACGCGGGTTCTGGATCACATCCTGACCGCACCGGAGATGGCACGAGCAGGCAATCACAGCCTTCTCAGCATTAGGCGAGGACGCATGTCTCTGGATCGCATAAAGGCAGATATCATCGTTTCACATCTGGCGATCAGCTGGCGCGCGATGCCAATGCTGATTGCCCTGCGGACGCGACACCCGCGAACGCCGCTGGTCCATGTGGAGCACAGCTATACCGAAGCTTTCGTCGCTGCCAATGTCATCCGCAAACTGCGCTTCGCGACATTACTGCGCATCGCATACGGTCTGTTCAACAAGGTTGTGGCCGTGAGTCATGCGCAGGGCCAATGGTTGGCAAAAAGCGGCGCTGTTCGCCCAACTGCCCTGTCGGTGATCCCCTCTTGCGTTGACCTTTCGGCGTTTCGCACCCTGCCAGCGCCCCAAGCTCCCATCCGGGTCATCGGCGCCATTGGGCGAATTGATCGACAGAAGGGGTTTGATACGTTGGTTCGCGCGTTCAGGCGCACCGCCCATCCCGACCTCATCCTGAAGATCTATGGCGAAGGAGCCGAAGGAGAAGCTTTGCGAGATCTCGCCGGAGATGACCCGCGCATCCGGTTCATGGGATTCAGCAGCGATCCGGTGGCTGCGATGGCATCTGTCGATCTGGTGGCCATGCCGTCAAACTGGGAAGCGTACGGGTTGGTCGCGATCGAGGCACTCGCCGCAGGTCGCATCCTTCTTGTCAGCGGTGTCGACGGTTTGACCGACCATATTCAGCACGGCGCACGGGTCATCACAGATAACTCCGTGGATGCATGGCGATTTGCGCTGGAGAGTGTCGCACGGGAACATGCCGCAGTATCCCAACCGCCACGCATGGCCAGTCGATGTCTGGAGCAAGCGTTTTCAAACGAATGGTGTCGAATGGTGTCAAGCCTCGCGGCAGGGCAGATGCACTGCAAGACGAAGCTGGCTTGATTTCTGCGTTACGTTGGAATGGGTCCAGTAAAATTTCACCTCTGGTTTGTTGGCGCGCAACGATGATCGATCACGTGATTTTTCAAATCAGCTTAAAGGTTTGCATTGCAGGCCAAGAGACAGTTCGATGTCAGTCCCGTCCCCTCCGCCACTTGCCCCCGCGAAAGCGTTCTCCCGATCCGGCTGCGGCCAGATTTTTCCGTTGTTTTCGAGGGTTATGCGGGTGGAGCTGACCGTCCGCGTCAGCGGCGCCCTCAGCGAGTTCGTCGCGACCAATTTTGGCGAGGGTGGCGCTTAAGAGAACGTCAGCGAATAATCCGCGATCTCAGGAAACTGCTTCTCCGGGCACCGGACGACAGGCAGTTGCAGGCTGCGACCCGATCATCGTCGCTTCGCGATCAGAAAGCGGCTCATCTCAAACAACCCGAACCTGTGGCGTTGGCCGCCCGTGCCACCGCATTGAATTGAAAGGCAACTTCGAGCAGAATTACAGTAATTGCCGTGATTGTCGGAGAAGCCGCGTGTCCTACGTCTTGCGAGTTGCAACGCCAAACGACGTCGAGGCATGCATCGCCATCCGCGGCAGGACAAGACAGAACGCGATCTCCGCCTCTGAGCTTGCCGCGCGCGGCATCACGGCGGAGACCTGGGGCCGCGACGTCGAGTCCGGGACGTTGCCGGGCTATGTCTGCACCTTGCAGGATCTCGTCGTCGGATATTGCTTCGGCCACGACAAGACCGGCGAGGTCGTGGTGCTAGCCCTACTTCCTGATCATGAGGGCCGGGGCATCGGAAAGGCGTTGCTGCAGGCTGTCATCGGGGACTTTCGCGCCCGCGGCTTCAAGCGGGTCTTCCTGGAATGCGCTGCCGATCCTTCCGTAAGGTCTTTCGGGTTCTACCGGCATCTCGGCTGGCGACCGACCGGAGAACAGGTCGCACATGGCGACGAGATCCTTGAGCTTTTCTTGTCGGATTGAGGCCGTACGCCATCGGCGGGCCTCCCTCCATTGGGCGCGGGCGTCGCAAACCGCCCCTCGTCCAACGGCGCTGCATCATGGCATCGAGGGTCAACCCGACATCGCCACGCCCCATGCGTGCAGCAGCGGTTGACCTTGATTTCGACTTGCACATCGCTGAACATTTTCTGATGGCGACACTCCGAGGATACCAGCAGTTTTGCCCGGTCGCAGTGACTTCGGTAGTCGTTTGCGACCGCTGGACGACCTTGATCTTGCGTGCCTTATTCTGTGGGATAACCACGTTCTCGGATATTCAGAAGAGTACACCGAACATGTCGTTGGCGACCTTGCCGAACCACCTCAAGCAACTCGAAAGCGCTGGAGTCATCGAGCGCTTGCCCATGTGGACGGGCAGCGTCTCAGAATACTCCCTGAAAGAATTCCGGCGCTGGCAGCATCGGAGACCATCATGACGACCTCCCACGATTATCTTTCGACAAACAAGGCGATCTGGAATGCCGACGCCGTCAATTGGGTGACCATCGCCAAGCGGCTCTGGCACCTCGAGGCACCGGAATGGGGCACCTGGGGGAACCCCGAAGAGGATCTGACCCTGCTTCCTGCGGACATGACGAATATGGATGCCATCGAACTTGGCTGTGGCACCGGATACGTCTCGGGCTGGATGGCGCGAAGGGGCGCGCGGGTGACCGCGATCGATATCTCCGCAGAACAACTGGCCACGGCCCGCGGCCTTGCGGCAGAGCACGGCGCGGATATCACCTTTATCGAGGGCAACGCCGAAGAGACCGGGCTGCCGGATGCGGCGTTCGACTTCGCGATTTCCGAATATGGCGCATCGATCTGGTGTCCTCCCGAAAAATGGCTACGCGAGGCATGGCGATTGCTGCGCCCGGACGGGAAGCTTGTGTTCCTCGGCAACCATCCGCTCTCGCTGATCTGTTCACCGCTCGACGGGGCGCCCGCCGACCGCACGCTTCATCGCCCCTACCGCGGCATGTGGGGCGCCAATTGGACCGAGGTCGAGTTCGAACCGACCGGCGTGTGCTTCAACTTGACGATCTCGTCCTGGATGGACCTGTTTGCCCAGGTCGGCTTCGGCGTCGCAAGATATCAGGAACTTTACGCCCCCCTTTCAACCTCGGGAACGCGCGCCGCGATCCCCGCCGACTGGGCCAAGAGCTACCCGGTCGAGCAGGTATGGCACTTGACCCGGATTGGATGACCGCACTCTCCCAACGCGAAAATCGCGCCACAGAAGTGACCAGGATCACAGGAATGGTGGAAATGCGATAATGAATGATGCCGGGCATCAGGTGATCCCTGCCAAGCGGCCAAAAAAGCAAAGGCTCCCCAATTCTGCTGCACAATTCGCAACACCACGCTATCCTGCCCCCAACAAGAGCAGTAAATTAACCACTTGATAAATAAAGACATTTCAGACGGTCTCTCCGCCCTGTTCAGATACTTAATCTGTCCAAAGGTCCCGATTGGGGCCCTTTCTATTTGTCTTACAGGGCGTTGGCAGGGCCATCTGCCCTTCTGATACTGTGCGCTTGACGCAGAACGGGCCTCTAAATGGCCTGCGTCTTCGTGCGCCCCTCGATGGCTGTCAATCTGCATTCATAACTGACCTCGGGCGGCCAACCCTGCGGCAGGTGATCACTTTGGCCGAATGCGTTCCGCGTGCCGTGGCAGCAACTGCGCCACGAAGTTCAAGGTCGCCTTCTCTGCCATTTCGGCCGACATATCTTTCGAAGACAGATGAAGTCGCTGCCAATATCCATCTGTCAGCGTGTCGATCCAGTCAGAGATTTCATCACCGCTCAGGCTCGGGTCCTCCTCCACCAAAGCGGCACAGACACTGCCGATCGCCTTCCGACGTTTAAGGTCGAATTCCAGCGTCACGCCAGCGTATTGCGGCGTGAATTTCTCTTCTCCCCAGAAGGCGAACCACAACGCCAGACTGTCGGAATCGCAGATCGCGGGGTCGAAATCCGCCCTGATGATCGCCAGAAGCTGATCCAGCGGATCCTCGCCCGCATCTGCGAGCCGCTTTTTCCAGCTATTCTCGTAACGCAGGTAATGATCGCGGAGCGTTTCGGTCAGAAGGCCCATCTTTGATTTGAAATAGAAGACAGCAACACCCTGCGAAAGGCCCGCCTCCGCAGCGACGGTTGCAAGCGTGGTTTTCGACAGGCCATTCGCAACGATGGAACGCCGCGTCGCTTCCAGCAGTTGAGAGCGGCGCATCTCTGCGTTTTCTTTGCGCTCCTTCCGGGGGCGCTCTGCCGCGGTCGTGGCTGTCACTTGATCTATTCACTCTCTGCTAGGTCCAAACGAGTGTCCCATAATCACCGCGAGGTGTCAGCCCCATTATTTTTGTTTGAGCGCTCAAAGAATATTTACTGCATGCATCTGGCGAGGTAAGGTCCGATACTAAAGCGAGGACAAGTTTTGGGCAAACACGATACCTATGATGCGATTGTCGCCGGTGCGGGGCACAACGGGCTGACGACCGCCTGCTATCTCGCGAAAGCGGGTTTGAAGACACTTGTGGTCGAAAAGAATGACTGGATTGGCGGTGCAGCCGTCAGCCGGTCGCTGATCGAAGGGTGGACCTATTCCAACTGTTCCTATGTCTGCTCTCTCTTGCGCCGCGAGATCGTACGCGATCTGGAACTTCCCCGCTTTGGCCTGCAGGTCATCCCCTATGAGGGCGGCGCGAGCTTTACCCCGGATGGTGATTATTTCGCCTATTTGTCAGACCACGATGCACTGCGGCGTGAGATCGCGCGGCACAATCCGCGCGATGTGGATGCCTATGACCGGTTCAGCCAGACGGTCATCCGGCAGTGCCGGTTCATCCGCCCCTTCCTCCTGAGGAATGCGCCCGACCCTACCTCGCTCAAGCCGCGTGATCTGTCCGAGTTGATGTTCCTTGTGAAAAAGGCTCATGGTCTTGGCACACGAGAACTCGGCGAGACCCTTCGGTTCTGGACCATGTCGATTGGTGACTTCCTCGATGAACATTTCGAGACGGACCTCATCAAGGCGCATATCGCGGGATCCGGCATCATCGGCACCGGCCTTGGCGTCTATTCGCCGGGAACGGCCTATGTGCTTCTCCACCATTACATGGGCGATGTTGACGGTGCGATTGGCGCATGGGGTTTTGCGCGCGGGGGCATGGGTGCGATTTCCAACGCTCTGGGTGCTGCCTTCGAGGAAGCCGGCGGTGAGATCATTGTCGGCTCTGGCGTCGATCAGTTCCTGACCCGCAACGGCAAGATCACAGGCGTCGCGCTGGAGAATGGCGACGAATATCACGCGCCCATCGTCGCCTCGAACATGGATGTGAAGCGCACGTTTCTGAAGCACACGGACCGGGCCGCCCTGCCCGCCGACTTCACCAAGGCGGTGGAGCGGTTCAAGATCCGCGGCTCCTCTGCCAAGCTGAACATTGCACTGGACCGGTTGCCAGAGTTTCCGGCGGCACCGAAGGGATCGACGTTCCTGCGCGGCGACATCCACTGTGCGCAGTCATTGAACGAGCTTGAGCGCGCCTATGACGACTGGAAGGACGGGCGCTGGTCGTCAGTTCCCTATTTCGACATGCTCATCCCCAGCCAGATCGACCCGACAATGGCCCCGCCGGGCAAGCACATGATGACGGTGTTCGTGCAATACGCCCCCTATGATCTGGAGGTGAACGGCATCCGCAGTGGCACGAACTGGAACGACAGCACGCGGCAGGCGCTTGCGGATTGTGTGCTCGACCGGATCGAAATGGCCTGCCCGGATATCCGGGACTGCATGGTCCATGCCGAAATCCGCACACCCTGGGATATCGAGCAGGAGGTTGGCCTGACCGAGGGCAACATTTTCCAGGGAGAGCTGACGTTCGATCAGCTTCTCTTCAACCGGCCCGTGCCGGGATATGCACAATACGACACGCCGATCGACGGGATGTATCTCGTCGGCTCCTCCGCCCATCCCGGCGGCGGCGTGATGGCAGCACCGGGGGCGAACGCTGCGCGCGAGATCCTGCGCCACATCGGCAAGGGCAAATCCATGCCCAGCTTTGCGGCCTGAGGCGAAATCATGGCCGATACCCGCTTTGACGCCATCATTATCGGAGCCGGCCACAACGGCCTGACCGCAGCCGCCACGCTCGCGGGCAAGGGCAAGACCGTCTGCGTGCTGGAGCGGAGCGACCGTATCGGCGGCATGTCCCGCTCCGCTGATCTGGCCGGTGTTTCGGTGCCGCAGATCGCGCATCTTCTCTACAATCTCAGCCCCGCCGCGATGCGCGATTTGGGCATCGGCAACGGCATTCCGCTGAGGACCATCCCTCTGCCGACCATTGCGCTGTCACCGGACGGGCAGCATGTCGTGCTGGGCAACGGCAAGTTGGCATTCGCCGATGGCAGCGCGCATCCGGATGCAGCGGCCTACATGACGCTGCATTCCCGGCTCACATCATTCGCAGCGCTGCTGGGTCGTTTCTCTGACGGCCCGCCCCCTGCCCTTTCAGGCGGCATCATGGATGCGGCGACGCTCAGGGAGCTGTCGTCACTCGGCAAGTTCGGATTGTCGCTGAAGCGACTTGGCAAGAAAGACATGCGCGAGTTTTTGCGCATCATCCTCTCGAACGCCTATGACGTCATTCTGGACGAGATGGCAGATGGCCCGCTTGCCGGCGCGCTGGCGGCGGATGCCGTTCGCGGTGCCTATGCCGGGCCACGATCCCCCGGCACTGTCTTCTCCCTCATGTACCGGATGGGCAAGGGCGGCGAGGCACATCTGCCTGTCGGCGGCATGGCTGCGGTTGCCGGGGCGTTCGAGGCCGCAGCCCGGAAGCGCGGCGTCGATATACGCATCGGCGTGGACATCACCCGGCTTGTCGTTGTGGGCGACCGTGCCGAGGGCGTGCTGCTGTCTGACGGCACGACAATTCATGCGGACGTGGTCCTCTCCAGCGCGGGGGCATTGCAGACCCTGAAGCTGGCCGGTGTGGAGCATTTCGATGTGGAGGCGACCCGCCGCATCCGGAACCTGCGCAACAAGGGCACGACCGCCAAGGTCAATCTGGTGCTGGACAAGGTGCCTGCGTTTAGGGGCCTGACACCCGAGCAGGCATCTGGACGCCTGTTGATCGCCCCGTCCGCCGCCTATGTCGAGCGTGCTTTCAATCCGGCGAAATATGGCGAGATCTCACGCGAGCCGGTGATCGAGGCCGTCCTCCCCCCCGCAGAAGGCGGCAAGCAGGCGCTGTCCGCCATTGTCAGCTACGCCCCCTATGCGCTGGAAGGCGGCTGGACCAGTGAAGCCCGCGCGGCACTGCAAGCTGTCACCGTCGGGACGCTGGAGCGTTATGCGCCCGGCCTTGGCAGCCACATCACAGCGGCAGACGTGCTCTCTCCCGTAGATATCGAAGCCCTGACCGGTGCGCCGGGCGGCCACTGGCATCATGCCGAAATGGGCATTGACCAGATCCTGACGGTGCGGCCGGTGAACCTGATGTCCCGCTATGCCTTTGGCGTCGGGGGGCTCTATCTCTGCGGGGCTTCGGCGCATCCCGGCGGCGACATCATGGGGGCAGCAGGCCGCAATGCGGCGCTTCAGGCGCTCGAAGACGGAGCATTCCGATGACTGCAAATACCAAAAGGCGCGCCCCAAGCGGGGTGCCGCTCGGCCTGATAGAGACGCCGTTCTATCCCCGGCTGAACGCGTTGAGCCGGGCAAAATCATGGACCGGATGGGCAGGCCATATCTCGCCACTGGTCCTCGACACGGTGGAATTTGAATATTTCGCCATCCGCAATCAGGCCACGCTCTACGATATTTCACCGATGCACAAATACCGGATCAGCGGGCCGGATGCGCTGACCATGATGAACCGGCTTGTGACGCGCGATATCGCTAAGATGCGTGATGGCCGTGTCGGATATGCGATGTGGTGCGATGAAGAAGGTATGCTGATCGATGACGGCACGGTCTTCCGGTTCAGCGAAACGGATTTCCGCCTCTGCTGTCAGGAACCGATGTTCAGCTGGCTTCTCGACACCGCATGGGGATTCGACGTCGATATCAGGGACGAGAGCGACGACATCGCTGCGCTGTCCCTTCAGGGGCCAACTTCATGGTCGGTGCTGCAAGCGGCGGGACTGGATGCAGTCGCTGCCATGAAGCCCTTCGACTGGCGGGAGATCGAGCCGGGTCTCTGGATATCCCGCACCGGTTTTACGGGCGATCTCGGTTATGAACTCTGGGTGACCAAAGACAATGCGCTCGCACTCTGGGACCGGCTCTGGGACGCGGGTGCGCACTGGGGCATCCGGGCCATCGGGTTTGAGGCGTTGAACCTCTGCCGGATTGAAGCCGGGTTCATTGCTGCGGGCGTCGATTTCCAGCCAGTCCACAAGGCCATGCGCCTGCACCGGGGGCGCACCCCGATCGAGCTCGGCTTCGGGTCGATGGTCCATTTCGACAAGGGCCATTTCAACGGTCGCCGCGCGCTTCTGAAACAGAAAGATGCAGGGCGGCGATACGCTTTGGCGCGGATCGACATCGCCGGGTTCAAGCCTGCGAATGGCGCCCTGATCTATCACCGCAAGAAGAAGGAGGTCGGCTTTGTCACCTCCGGTGTCTGGTCACCGACGACCAAGCGCAACATCGCCCTTGCCGAGCTGAAGGCTCCCTACGGTATCGAGGTTTTCGACGACCTCTGGGCCGAGATTTACGTCAATCAGGAAGGCCAGTGGGACAAGCGGCTGGTGCCCGTGACGCTGCAAACAGAGCCATTTTTCAAGAACGACCGCGCACGGGCGACACCGCCCCGCGCATTCTAGCCCCCGGAGACCCCGATGACCAAAATCAGCCCGATCCTGAACAACGGACAGAACTCCCCCTCGACGGAGACCCTGACGGAATGGGACCGCGAGCACCAGATCCACCCCTGGGCGGCGATGGATGACTGGCGCGGCTATGACAACATGATGGTCGAGTCCGCCAAGGGAATCTATTTCTGGGATGCCAACGGCAAGCGCTATATCGACGGACCGGGGGGCATGTGGTGCAGCCAGATCGGGTATGGTCGCCGCGAAATGGCCGATGCGATTGCCGATCAGGTGATGAAGCTGTCCTACACGTCCCCGTTTACCAACATGACGGAACCTTCGGCCCTGCTGGCCCGGAAACTCGCGGAAATTGCCCCCGGCGATCTGAACAACGTGTTCTTCACCACAGGGGGATCGACCGCTGTCGATACGGCACTCCGCACAATGCAGTATCTGAACAACCGGCGCGGCCTGCCTGACAAGAAGTTAATTCTCGCACGTGAGAAGGGCTATCATGGCTCCACCTACCTCGCCCATTCAGTGACCGGGAAGGAACGCGATCGGAGCCATTTCGATTTTGAAACCCGGCTGGTCCACTTTCTGCCCGACGTAAACCCGTATCGCCGCCCTGAGGGGATGAGCGTTGCTGACTGGTGCGATGCCAAGGTGGGTGATCTGGAAGCCAAGATTGCCGAACTGGGCGCAGACAAGATCGGCGCGTTCATTGCCGAGCCGATCCTGAGCTCCGGCGGCGTGATCGTGCCGCCCGAAGGCTATCACAAACGGACGCTCGATATCTGCCGTGCGAATGACATCCTCTATATTTCGGACGAGGTCGTCACCGGCTTTGGCCGCCTTGGGCATTGGTTCGCGTCGGAGCCGGTCTTTGGCATTGTTCCCGACATGATCACCTCGGCGAAGGGCCTGACATCGGGGTATCTTCCACTGGGTGCCTGCATCATCTCCGACCGGGTGATGGAGCAGATGAGCGGACTGGGAAAGCCGTCAAGCTTCACGAACGGCTACACATACTCAGCCCATCCGGTGTGCTGCGCCGCTGCGCTGAAGAACATCGAGATCTTCGAGCGTGAAGGCATTCTGGAGCATGTCCGCGCGGTGACCCCCCACTTTCAGGCACGGCTGAAGGCGCTGTCACGCTTTGATATTGTTGGCGATGCGCGGGGAATGGGGCTCCTCGGATGTATCGAAGGCAAGGGAAAGAACCTTGAAGCCGAGCGCACGCTGGGCGCGCGCATTGACGAAGCCTGCGATGAAATGGGCCTGCTGGTCCGCCCGCTGATCAACATGGCGGTTTTCTCACCGCCCCTGATCATCACCCTCGAGCAGATCGACGAGATGTTCGATATTCTGGAACGGGCGTTGCAGAAGGTGTCGGATGATATGGCGCTTTGATCCAGAACTGGATGCGCCCGCCTGCCGTGGCGGCCCATCATATCAATCGCCTGCCCCTGTTCCATCGCGGCACGATACCCCGCATGGACCGATGCTTCGAGGGTCGAAGAGGCTTCCGCGTCGCCAACCCATGCACGCGCGATGCGGCACCTGATTGAACCGGTTTGTCGCCGTGACGGGACCGATCCTGATCGGCTCGAACAGGATGTCATGATCGGGATGACGCATATGGCCCCTTCGCAGCGATCCAGAAAACTTGTTTGAGCGCTTAGATAAAACTTGTGTCAACTGAAGATGTGGTTAGACTTTTGCGAGGTCCTGTTCACTATTCTCACTGGACGGGGACTCTTGGAGAGAGAACAGGGAGACGCAAAATGCGCATATTCAGAAAATCGATGACGGCGATTGCTGCTGTCATCGCCTGCACTGGGACCGTTGCTCTGGCAGATGACGCGGAGCTGACGATCTTTGACTGGGCAGGCTATGAAGATCCGGCCTTCTTTGGTGCCTATGTCGAAAAACACGGCGAAGCGCCGACCTTCGCCTATTTTGGCGACGAAGAAGAAGCCTTTCAGAAATTGCGATCCGGGTTCCGCGCGGATGCTGCGCATCCCTGCTCGCAATCGGTTTCAAAATGGATCGAAGCCGGGTTGCTCGCGCCGCTCGATACCAGCCGGATCACGCGGTGGGACGATCTGGAGCGGTCTTTCCGCGACATCGAAGCCTACACGAAGAATGGTGAGCATTATTTCGTTCCGGTCGATTGGGGCAACACCGCTATCGTCTACAACACGGACCTGCTGACAGAGGCGGACCTGTCGTCGCTTCAGGCATTTGCCGACCCCAAACATGCCGGGCGCATCTCCGTCGGCGACAATGTGGATGATGCCTATGCGCTGGCTTTCCTTGCCACCGGGGTAAAGGACTGGACCACTGCGACCGACGAGCAATTCAAGGCCGCGTCCGACTTCCTGCGCAAAGTGCACCCCAACGTGCGGACCTATTGGGCGGATGGCGCATCTTTGGCGCAATTGATGCAGAGCGGCGAGGTCTATTTCGCCTGGGCCTGGAACGAGACCTTCTCCACCATGAGCTATGAGGGCCACCCCATTGGCATGACCCGCAATATGGCAGAAGGGTCTTCAAGCTGGGTCTGCGGGTACTCGAAGCTGGCCGATGGTGAAGGATCGACAGACAAGTTCTACGACTTCATCAACGCTTGGCTGGAACCTGCATCAGCCGAATACCTTGTCACGGCATGGGGCTATGGTCACAGCAATGCGGACGCTATGGCATCCATGAATACCGAAGATCTTGTCGCCGTGGGCCTCGACAGCACCGAAGCGCACCGCGCCAATACGCTGTGGCAGGCACCAGTGCCCCCTGCCCTTCGCGAAAAGATGATCGCTGAATTTGAATTGATCAAAGCCGGTTTCTGATCAACCCTCGCTGAGACAGATGAAACACCCCGTCAGGATCAGACGGGGTGTTTTTCGGTTTAGAGCGCTTTTCGATCAATCTGGTTCACCAGATTGATTGGAATGTGCAATTTGCCCAGTCCGATCTTGTCTTGGTTTTCGATCAATCTGTTCCAGATTGATCGAAAACCGCTCTAGTCCGGGCGTTGGCCCCGAATGTGATGCGGGCAATGTTCGCCTGTGCTCAGGACGGCAATCATCGCATTCCATGTTGCAATCTGTGCCTCGATGAAATCTGCACCGAACTGCTTGTCCAGCGCAGGGCGCTTGGGCCCAGTCAGCCATCCAAGCTCTTCTTTGGCTGTATCCGCATACCAGCGGTTTCGGTTAAGCAACCGGATTTCGCCAAAACCGGCATCAACGAGCGCTGCCTCATATCGTGCAGGGGAGGCCATCGCAAAGTCGAGCGCTTCAAGTTTGATATAGGCCTGCATTTCGGGGCTCGGATGATGGTCATGCGAGATCAGCCAATCCGACGCCGCCAACCATCCGCCGGGCCGTAGCACCCGGAACACCTCTCTCGCGAGAAAGTCCTTGTCGGGAATGTGGATGATCGAATCCTTTGAAAACACGATATCAAAGGCCTGATCCGGAAACGCGAAAGGCCCCGGCTCTACCTGTCGTATCTTCACCCGATCTTGTGCCCCAGCAGACACGATGCGCGCGCGGGCGGCCTCACAGACCGGCGCCTCAACATCAATGCCCACCACCTGAGCCGCCCCGTGATCCACGGCCAGTGACAGCGTGATCGCTCCCGATCCACAACCAATATCGAGAACGTGCTTGCCTGTCAGGTCCAGCCCTTCGAGGACCCGCGACACCTCCTGCGGCCCGCCGGGCGACAGATAGCCCTCGCCCCACAAAGCCTCCAGAAAAGCGATGTGGAGATCATCGTAGAGATCATTCGCATCAGACATTTCAACCATCCACGTTCATATCAGGCTTGCGAGACAGGCCTCGGGATGTCGCGACCTCTCTCAGCTTCATTCATCAGACAGACCACCCACCAATGTCATCGAAACAGAACGATGGAATCCGCGCCCCAGCCGACCCGTACCGGGCTTCCCGGCTTCGCGATCGAGCGGCCAGCCGTATTGCGCATGGAAATGGTAACAGGTGCCTCCTGCCCCGGCAGGATCACGCTGTAATAGGTCATATCGCCATAGTAATCACTACTTACGACTTCAGCGGCCACTTCATATTGGGCGTGGTCAGAGGGTTCGAACAACAAGGTCAGCATCTCTGGCCGCACCCCGACCTTGCTGATCTGGGCTGGGTCTATGCCGGATGGCACGGCATCTGCCGGAATCTGCACAGTCCCCAGCGCGGCAATATCAAGCGTCAGCCCGCCAGCCATGCTTCCGGTGCTGCGGGCGTCCAGAAAATTCATGACACCAATGAATGACGCGACGCGTTCAGTGGTCGGGCGGCGATACAGCTCTTCGGGTGACGCTAGCTGGGCAATCTCACCCTCAAACATCACCGCGATACGGTCCGACATGATCAGCGCCTCCTCCTGATCATGGGTCACGAGGATGAAGGTGATGCCCAAGGTCTTTTGCAGGTCGCGCAACTCCACCTGCATCTGGTCGCGCAGCTTCTTGTCGAGTGCTGACAGAGGTTCATCCAGCAGGATCACCTGGGGGCGCATGACAAGCGCACGGGCGAGCGCGACCCGCTGCCGCTGGCCGCCCGACAGCTCATGGGCCGCCCGATTGCCAAAGCCGTTGAGGTCAACCATTGCGAGGGCCTTATCCACCTCGCGGGCAATTTCCGCCCTGGGCAGCTTTTTGGTCTTGAGGCCATAGCCGACATTGTCCGCAACGCTGAGATGCGGGAAAATCGCGTAGCTCTGAAACACCATATTGGTCGGGCGCTGGTTTGCCGCGATCCCGTTCATTGATTTGCCGCCGATGAAGATGTCACCCGATGTCGGTGGCTCAAACCCGGCAATCATCCGCAAGAGCGTTGTCTTGCCACAACCGGATGGACCGAGCAGCGAAAAGAACTCCCCCTCGCGGATGTTTGCGTCAATGCCCTTCAATGCCTCAAACGAGCCAAAGCTTTTGCGCACATCTTTCAGTTCGATGATTGACCGTACACCTTCGATGGTGGCTGTCATGTTCCGGCAAACCCCTCGGTTGACGATGCATCCTTACCTTGCCGCCGTACCGCCCGGCGCCTGATCCATTCTGCAAGAACCAGAAGACCAATGGACAGAACCAACAGGATTGTCCCCAGTGCCATGACGGAAGGCAGCCTGGTTGGGAACCGCAGCTGGCTCCAGATATAGACGGGCAAGGTGGCATCCGTTCCTGTCAGGAAAAATGCGATGATGAACTCATCCAGCGAGATCGTGAAACAGATCAGCAGGCTGGAAATGACGCCGGGCATGACAAGCGGCAGCGTGACGCGCCGGAAAGTGCCGATGCGACTTTCGCCCAGATCAAACGAGGCTTCCTCAAGGCTCTGATCGAGACCGGCGAAGGCGGAGCTGAGAATAGCTATTGAAAACGGTGTGCAGATCAGGACGTGCCCCGCCACCACGGTCCACAGCGACAGCGACATGCCGAGTTGCATCAACATCACGATCAACGCGACAGCAACGATGATTTCAGGCAGGACCAGCGGCAGCATGATGAAACCGACAATGCCCTTTTGCATCGGAAAGGAATACCGCGACGACGCGCGCGCGACGCAGGCCCCCAAGAGGGTACTGACCACCGCAGCCGTCACCGCGACCATCGCAGAATTCCGAACCGCACTATGCAGCGCATCCGTTTGCCAGAGCGCCGCGAACCAGTGCGTTGTAAAGCCACTCAGCGGAAAGGCGATGATCGTTGCATCATTGAAGGCAAACATCGGCAGCAGAATGACCGGTGCGTAAAGGAAGATCATATACACCACGGCATAAACCGTGAGCCAGCGGGCAGAGAGCGCACGCCTCATCGCGCAACCCTCCCACCGATCCGACGGCCAACAAGATAAATTCCGATGCTGATCGCAGCGACCACGATCATCGATGTCACCGCCAGCGCCGCGCCCAAGGGCGCATTGTTGGCCTTGCCGAACTGGATCTGGATCATGTTGGCCACCATCAACCCATCCGTCCCGCCCACCAGCTTTGGCGTGATGAAGTCACCGACGGTCGGGATCAGCACGATCAATGTGGCAGCGACGACACCCGGCATCGCAAGCGGGAAGGTAACACGCCAGAACCGACGAAAGGGCCCATCGCCAAGGTCCTCCGCCGCTTCAAGCAGGGAACGGTCAATCTTTTCCAGCGCGACAAATATCGGCAGGATGGCAAAGGGTGCCCAGGCATGGGCGAGCGTCAGGACAACGGCATTTACATTATAGAGGATGAACGTAAGCGGCTCGTCGATCAGACCAAGCTCCAGCAAGGTTGTGTTCAGAACACCATTGTAGCCGAGGATCACCTTCCACAGGAATACGCGGAGGAGATAGCTCGTCCAGAAGGGCACGGTGATCAGGAACAGCCACAGCGCCTTGTTCCTTTTCACATGGAATGACAGGTAATAGGCAATCGGAAATGCCAGAACGACGGTCACCACCGTAACGATGATGGATATCCGCAAAGATCGCCACAGCAACGCCTGATAGATTGGCTCGCTGAACACCTCGCGATAATTTTCAAGTGTCAGCGTCCGGTCGATATCAAGATAGTTCTGCGTCCAGAAGCTGAAGGTGACGACCATCGCCAAGGGCGCCGCAAGCATGATCAACGCATAAATGAGCGGGAGCCCGATCAGGGTCAGTCCCTGACGATCTTCCCGGCTCAGCATCCGCGCCAATTCAATTGGTCCGATCAGCCGCAGAAAGCAGAGCCGCATTGCGTTGCGCCAACGTGCCGGTCGGCGGTTCTTCCTCGCTTAACACAGGAAACAACTTTCGGAGCGCGTCATGGTATGTCTTCACCCCATATTCGAGATCGGAGAGCATGATCCCATCATAGCCTGATGAGAACGCGGCTTCCCATGTCCATTCGATCAGTTGTTCGTCTTCCTTGCTGGTCAACCGATCAATCCTCATGCTCAGGTACCGGGCCAGGCGCATCCGGCGGTCCTCATCCTTATGGCGGTATACACCACCGCGCTGGATGGTCTTGCCATTCGCCAGCGGAAACTCCTGATAGAAATTGATGCTGTCCGGATAGAGGCCGAACACAAGGTTGGGGAACATCCCGACGTAAAGCCATGCCCGCTGATGCTCACCGTCCAGTTTTTCCGGCGGGTTCAGGATGGTCTTGTAATTTCTGACCGACCAAAGGCGCGCATTTCCTTCCCGAAAGCTCGAAAACGACCGCGAAGTGCCATTGCGAAACGGCTCATCATAGTAATTCGCACCGAAAAGGTCATGCAGACCGGGATGTGCCATAGGGACATGATACCCCTCATTGTCGACATCGCGCACACATTTCCAGTTTGCGTCCATTTCAGTCGTCCAGAACCCGTTTCCGTCCGGCACCATATCCGCCAGATCATATTGTGCGAGCTCCGGCGCAAAACGGGCCATGACCTCGGACACTGACGGCTGATGCCCCGGCTTGAAACGCACGAAGACAAAACCGTTCCAGATATCCATATCGAGCGGTTTCAACCCCATCTTCACAGGGTCCATGTCAGGGAGCGAGGCAGGCTGCGCGGCGCCGCGCAATGTGCCGTCAAGGTTATAGGCCCAGCCGTGAAACGGGCAGATGATGGCCGATTTGCAGGTACCATGCGTCTCCGCCACCACACGCGATCCACGGTGCCGACAGAGGTTGTGAAAAGCGCGCACCGTACCATCCTGCCCGCGCAGGATCAGGGCCCGCTCTCCGACCAGATCAAGCGTGACGAAATCGCCTGAATGCGGGATGTCATTCACATGGCAGACGGCTTGCCAGTGGCTGCGAAACAGAACGTCCTTTTCCAGCTCCAGCATCTCTTCACTGAAAAAGCTCCAGGCGGGTAGCCCGCTCCGATCCCACCCCTCGGGCGGATCAACCTTCACGTGCTTTGTCATGGCGAGCGCGCTCCCTATGAAATTTTGCTAAGCCAACGGTAGCAATTTCTATTTAAGCACTCAAACAAATTTTTCGTTTGCTTCACGCGCCCTTGTTTGCGAAAGCCTGCTTAGGCTCAGCGGCGCATACATCTAACCTTCCCAGACGAACGAAAGCCCCCCTTTCGATACTTCGAGGTCATCCCTGCGATCATTCTTGGGGCGCTCGCGGTGCATTTGGTCGTTGCGGCGCTGCCCACTCGCGCCGAGCTACACGCCCTCCCCGCGTGGCTCGCACTGACGTTCGGCATTGCGCACAGCACCATCCATCTCAAACGTGACCCCTACGGGGCAAGCTGTCATCCGACTGGTGCGTGACGCATGACATCGCTCTTCAATCTCCACCCGGAAGAATCATTTACAAAACTAGATTTATGGTTATTTTCACGATATGACCATGATCAGCCCCAACGCCCGCGCCCTGGCCGCCCTTGGCCATGATGCCCGCCTCTCGATCTTTCGTCTGCTGGTAAAGGCCGGGGAAGACGGGTTGCGTGTCAGCGATATCGGCGAGCATCTGGGGCTTGCCCCCTCGACGCTGGCGCATCACCTCTCGACGCTGGTCGATGCGGGGCTGGTGCTGCAAGACAAGCAGGGCCGCGAGGTGTACAACCGGGTCGATTTCCCCGCGATGCACGTGCTTGTCGGCTTCCTGACGTCCGAATGCTGTGCCGGTGTTGCGCTCCGCGCGTCGGAGGATGCCGCATGAGGCGTGAATCCTCTTTTTCTTGCCCTGAAACAACTGCAATTCCGGAGATTTAGGTATGACTGACGCATCCTTCCCGACACCCGGCCTCCGGTCCACGCTGCGCCATCTGTGGCAGGACCAGCGGGTCTGGCTCGCCTCGGCGCTGATCCTTCTGGCGCTGGCGGTGTTCGACGCGCCCCAGGGCGCCGCCTCTGCGCTCTTCGCGGGCACCGCCCTCCTGAACACGGCGCCGTTCCTGATCTTGTCGATCGCCATCGCCGCGTGGGCCACTGCGACGGGGGCCGACAATCTGATCGCCAAGGCCTTCACCGGCGCGCCGATCCTGATGATCGGGCTTGGCGCGTTGGCGGGGGGCGTCTCGCCCTTCTGCTCCTGCGGGGTGATCCCGCTGATCGCAGCGCTGCTCGCGATGGGCGTGCCGCTGTCAGCCGTCATGGCCTTCTGGCTCGCCTCACCGATCATGGATCCCTCCATGTTCGTGCTGACGGCGGGCGTGCTGGACCTCGAGTTTGCGGTGGCCAAGACCATTGCCGCCATCGGGCTTGGCGTGTTCGGCGGCGCGGTGGTGCACCTGATGATGCGGGGCGGCGCCTTTGCCGATCCGCTGCGCGACGGGATCGGTAATGGCGGCTGCGGCGGCGCGAAGATCCGCGCACCCAAGCCCGTAATCTGGCGGTTCTGGACCGATGCAGACCGCCGGGCAAAATTCAGCAAGACAGCGCTGACGACAACGATGTTCCTCGCCAAATGGCTGATGCTTGCATTCATCCTCGAGAGCCTGATGCTGGCATGGATCCCGGCGGAAACCGTCACCGCAGCGCTCGGCGGCGAAGGTATCATGCCCATCGTAATCGCGACGCTGGTGGGGGTGCCCGCCTACCTGAACGGCTACGCCGCGCTGCCGCTGGTGGGCGGGTTGATCGAACAGGGCATGGCACCAGGCGCGGGCATGGCGTTCCTCGTCGCGGGTGGCGTCACCTCGATCCCGGCGGCGATGGCGGTCTGGGCGCTGGCGCGGCCACAGGTCTTTGCAGTCTATATCGGGCTGTCCTTGAGTGGCGCTTTCGCATCGGGGCTGCTGTTCCAGCTTTGGAGCATCGCATGAGAGTTCTGACGTCACCGTTGAACCACCGCTGACGGGGCCGCTTCTCGTTCCTGCTGGGCTCGCGACGCCACACGGTCTTGTGGGCGCTCTCGAAGTCGAGGGCGGGCGGATCGAAGCGCTCGTGAATGAGCCGGACCTCGGCCTCTGTGCGGCAATGGTCGGACATGACGGCGGACCAATCACGCTGCGCTATTCTGTGGCGAAGGCGCCGACGGACACCCCATATCCCGAGGCGGCCTACCGCCCCCGCGCTAGCCGCTATACGACCGCCGCGCCCGCACTCGCCGAGGCAAGCTGCGCCATCGCCATGGCGGCTGGCGGCGGTCGCGCCGGGATACAGGCGCTGGTGGCAGAGGCGGAAAGCCGTTTCGCCTATGACCATCCGGTGCAAAAGTTCAACGACGGAACGGACAGCGTCCCCTATTTGTCCTGCGGGCTGACGCCGGGCTCTTGTGTGGACATCAACACCTATCTCGTAGCGAGTTTGCGCGCCGCAGGCTTTGAGGCGGCTTATCTCTACGGCTACTTCTTCCCCGCAGAGCGGGGCGGTCGAACTGATGACGGCCATTGTTGGGTTGTCACGCGCCATGCAGGCGAGGTTCTCGAATGGGATATCGCGCATCACCTCAAGGCTGGACTTGGGCCCACGCAGGCATCGCCGAACCCGCGTCCGGGCGAGCGACTGGCCCTGACCCATTCGATGGGCCATAGCTATGCACTGCCGGGGCGAGAGTTGTTTCTAAAGATTCTGGGCGAACCGCTGCACCTTCCTCCGAACAGCCCGCCCACCTGGACAACACTCGTTGCACGCTTGTCGCAAGCCCCTGCGACATCCTGATTGATCCCAAGCAGACCGCGTGGCCGGTCTTCACCTGTCTCCTCGACTGCCGCGATACCTTGATGAAAAACCGAACCGTCGCTCTCGCCGAGTGGCGTTGTCTCGGCTCGTTCTGAAAATCGGCTGACCCCAGCCAGACGGAGACTTGTGCGTTTGCTCTGACAGCACCCTTCCTCACCACCCTGCAAAACAGCCTACTGTTTCCCAAACACACCACATTTTTGTGCAACGCAGCAACTTGGGTGCCTTGCGCTGCCCACAACTTGACCTTGCAATCATTGATCGTAGGCTCAGCCCATCGTAGCGTCAGAACGGAGTCGCTTTCATTATGCAGATCAGACACTCGGTTTCTCGCCTGCTTTTGCTCTGCGTGATGTCCGCCTTCGGCACCGCTGGCGCACAGGCGCAGATGCCGCCGCCGGAAGTGACCGTGGCGACGCCTGTGGTGAAAGAAATCATAGAGGATGACGAGTTTGTCGGGCGGTTCGAGGCCTTTGCCTCGGTCGATGTCCGCGCGCGGGTTTCGGGGTATCTGGACGAGGTTCTGTTCACAGACGGCACGATGGTCGAACAGGGCGATCTTCTGTTCAAGATCGACCCGAGGCTGTTCGACGCCTCCCTCCGGCAGGCGCAGGCGCAAGTCGAGGTCGCCAAGGCGACCTTCGATTTCGCGTCGGAGCAGCTTGATCGCGCCAATTCTCTGGTCCTGAACGGCAATATCTCGCAAAGCGTGGTGGATGAACGCAGGGAAGGTTTCTTGCGCGCCACGGGTGCGCTGGAACAGGCGCGCCAGGCGCTGGAATCGGCGCAGATCAACCGCGAATTCTCGGATGTCACCGCCCCGATTGCCGGCCGGATCGACCGCCGGCGGGTCACACCGGGCAATCTGGTACGCGCCGACGACACGCTGCTGACCAGCATCGTCTCGATCGACCCGATCTATTTCTACTTCGACATCGACGAGCGGTATTTCCTCGCCTATTCGCAGGATGCGCGCACACGCGGCAGTGCGCTTCAGGAAGGGGGCGGCGGGCTGGCTGTGACCGTCAGCCTTTCGGATGAAGCCCTCGGCCCGTTCACCGGCACGCTCGACTTTTCCGAAAACCGGATGGATCAGGCGACCGGCTCGATGCGGGTGCGCGCGGTAATCGCGAACCCCGATGGCATTCTGACGCCCGGATTGTTCGGGCGGGTCAATGTGCCGGGATCCTTCCCCTACAAGGGCGTGCTGATCCCCGATGCCGCGATCATCGGCGACCAGAACCGGCAATTGGTGATGCTGGTTGACGAGGCGGGCAATGTCACCGCCCGCGAGGTGCGCCCCGGCCCGCGCATCGACGGCTATCGCGTGATCCGCGAGGGGCTGGACGGGACGGAAACAATGGTGATCGAAGGTCTGATCCGCGCGCGGCCAGGGGCCGTCGTCACGCCGGTCAGGGTCGAATTGCCCCCCGTGGCGGAGCGTTGATTGATGGGTCGCTTCTTCGTCGACCGCCCGATCTTCGCCTCTGTCCTGTCCATCGTGCTGACGCTGGTCGGGATGCTGGCCTATTTCCAGTTGCCGGTCGAACAATATCCTGAAATCGCGCCGCCCTCGATTGTCGTCCGCGCCGCCTATCCGGGTGCGGATGCGGAAACCGTCGCCGCCACTGTCGCCACGCCCATCGAGCAGGAAATCAATGGTGTCGAAGGCATGCTCTACATGTCGTCCTATTCCACCGCCGACGGGTCGATGGCGCTGACGGTGACCTTCGCGCTCGGCACCGACGTGGATGCGGCGCAGGTGCTGGTCCAGAACCGCGTTTCCATCGCCGAGGCGCGCCTGCCCGAAGAAGTGCGCCGTCTGGGCGTCACCACCACGAAAAGCTCGCCCAACCTGATGATGGTCGTGCATGTGCTGTCACCCGATGCCAGCTTCGACCAGCTTTATGTCTCCAACTACGCCCGGTCGCGCGTGCGGGACCGTCTGGTCCGGCTGGATGGCGTGGGTGATATCGTGATCTTCGGCGAGCGTGAATTCTCCGCGCGCGTCTGGCTCGACCCCGACCGGCTGTCGTCGCTGGGCCTGAGCGCGGGCGACGTGGTCGCCGCGATCCGCGAACAGAACATTCAGGTATCCGGCGGCACCCTTGGCGCGCCACCGAACAACAGCAATACCGATTTCGAAGTGGCGGTCACCACCCAGGGCAGGCTGGAGCAACCCCGCCAGTTCGGCCAGATCATCGTGCGATCCACGCCTGAAGGGCGCATTGTGCGCCTGTCTGACGTGGCGCGGGTGGAGATCGGCGCACGCAGTTATACGACCAATTCCTACCTCAACAACAAACCTGCGGTGGCGCTCGGCATCTTCCAGCGCCCGGGATCGAACGCGCTGGCGGCGTCTGACGAGATCATCGCCACGATGGACGAGTTGAAGACGCTTTTCCCGCCGGGGCTGGAATATCAGGTGGTCTACAACCCCACCGATTTCATCCGAACATCAATCGACGCAGTTTACACCACCATCTTCGAGGCGGTGCTGCTGGTGGTGATCGTGGTGCTGGTGTTCCTCCAGTCATGGCGGGCCGCGCTGATCCCGCTGCTTGCCATTCCGGTCTCGCTGGTCGGCACCTTCGCGGTCATGCTGGCGCTCGGCTATTCGCTGAACCTCTTGACGCTATTCGGATTGATACTGGCCATCGGCATCGTGGTCGATGACGCCATCGTGGTCGTCGAGAATGTGGAGCGGAACATCCACGAAGGAAAACCCCCGCGTGAGGCCGCGCATCGCACGATGGAGGAAGTGTCCAGCGCAGTGATCGGCATCGCATTGGTGCTGATCGCGGTCTTCGTGCCGACGATTTTCGTCGCCGGGATCACCGGGACATTCTATTCGCAGTTCGCCGTCACGATTTCGGTGGCCACAGCGATATCCGCGATCAACTCGCTCAGCCTCTCGCCGGCGCTGGCGGCGCTTTTGCTGCGCCCGAAGCACGATGCGCCCGGCGGTTGGCTGCCGTCGCGGGTGCTGGCGGGGCTGGCGCGCGGGTTCAATCGCGGGTTCGACCGGATGTCTGACGGGTATGCGCGGGTGATCCGGGCGCTGGTGTCCACATGGGCTGCGCTGGCCGGGATGCTGGTCCTGTTCGCGGTCATGCTGGTCGCGACCGGGTGGATGCTGCAACGGGTGCCGACCGGATTCATCCCGCAACTGGATCAGGGCTATGCCATCGTCGTGGTGCAACTGCCGGACAGCGCATCGCTGGAGCGGACCGATGCCATCATCAAGCAGGCCACCGACATTGCGCTGGCGACGCCGGATGTCACAAATGTCGTGGCCTTTTCGGGCTTTTCCGGTGCCACGTTCACCAATGCCTCCAATCAGGGGGTGCTGTTCACCACCTTCGCCCCGTTCAAGGATCGCGAAAAGAATGGCCGGTCTGCCAATGTGATCGTTGGAGAGCTTTATGGCCGGATGCAGTCGCTGCGCGAAGCTTTCATCATCGCCATTCCGCCCCCGTCCGTGCCGGGGGTCGGCAATGGCGGCGGGTTCAAGATGCAGCTTCAGGATCTGGAAAACGAGGATATGCGCCGCGTTCTGGGCACCGCCTATCAGATCATGGGCATGGCGCAGGCCGATCCGAAACTGTCGGGCGTGTTCACCACGTTCTCGGCCAGCGGGCGGCAGATCTTCCTCGATATCGACCGCGTGCGCGCGCAGATCCTGAACGTGCCGATCAGCAACATTTTCGAAACGCTGTCGATCAACCTCGGTTCGACCTATGTGAACGATTTCAATGCGTTCGGGCGCCTTTTTCAGGTTCGCGCCCAAGCGGACGAGCAGTTTCGCGTCGATGCTGACAGCATCCCGAACCTGAAGGTCCGCTCTGCCACCGGCGCGCTGGTGCCGCTGGGCACGCTGGTCACGATCCGCGATGCGACCGGGCCGCAACTTGTGCAGCGCTACAACATGCTGGTGTCTGTGCCGTTGCAAGGCAATCGCGCGGACGGTGCATCCACCGGTGAGGCGCTTCTGGCGATGGAGGAACTGGTGGCGCAGGCGGCCCCGCCGGGTATCCAGTTCGAATGGACCGACCTTGCGTTGCAGGAACGCAGTCAGGGCAATACCAGCCTGTTCGTCTTCGGGCTGTCGATCCTATTCGCCTTCCTCGTGCTGGCGGCGCTGTACGAAAGCTGGGCCCTGCCCTTCGCCATCGTGCTGATCGTGCCGTTGTCGATCCTCGCCGCGCTGATCGGGGTCAACCTGCGGGGGATGGACAACAACATCCTGACCCAGATCGGGCTGATCGTGCTGGTCGGGCTGGCCGCGAAGAACGCGATCCTAATCGTCGAATTCGCCAAGCAGAACGAGGCGGAGCGCGGTCTGTCGCCGGTGGAGGCCGCCATCGACGCCTGCCGCCAACGGCTGCGTCCGATCCTGATGACCGCCTTCGCCTTCATTCTGGGGGTGGTGCCGCTTGTCATCGCCTCCGGCTCCGGCGCGGAAATGCGGCAGGCGCTGGGGACGGCGGTATTCTCAGGCATGATCGGCGTCACGCTGTTTGGCCTGCTGCTGACACCGGTCTTCTATGTGACGATCCGTCGTGTTCTGGGCGGTCGGACATAAGGCAGAGCGCGCAGCAGGCAAAATCACACCAAACTCACCTGCTGCGCGCGCCGCCCCTTACCGACAGGAGAACGCCTGCAACAGCCCTGCCCCGAAGACTGGATCTTTGCCCCGCGCGCCGATGTCGAGCGCGTGACTGGCGAGATAGGCGCGGGCTTCCGCCACCGAATTGACCAGCCCCTGCTCCACCGCAGCGGCGATTTCCACCGTGACATAGGGCGCGGCGAAGCTCGTCCCGCTCCACAATGCGCCGCCGCCGGTGCGGACATCCGCGCCCCAGACGTCGACCCCGGGTGCAGCGATATCGATATGGTCGCCGGTGGAATTCAACCGATAGGGACGCTGCCGCGAATCCACGGCGGTTGTGGCGACCACGTCTTCATAAGCCGCCGGATAGCGCGGCCCGCCCCTTCGCCCGCCATTGCCTGCCGCGGCGACGATGATCATCCCCTGCGCGCTCGCCGCCGCGACGGCATCGCCGATCAGGTCGTTGCGCGGCCCGCTCAGCGACATGTTCACCACCTTCACATCATTCTGAAGCAACCAGTCGATGGCCGCGATCAGGTCGATGGCGTCGGCGACCAGCGTTCCATCCTCGCTGTCGAACACCTCCGCCGCGAACAGGCTGGTCTGGTTGGCGAGCTGCGGCCCATCGGGATGCTCGCCGAAAATGATGCTGGCGACCGCCGTGCCATGAATGCCGGACGCGCCATCGCCTGAAAACTGCTTGTTGATGATATCGGCGCGGCGCAGGCTGTCATGGCTGACGACCTTGCTGTCGATCAGGCCGATCCGGGTGCGGGTCACACAGCTTTTGCGCCCCGGCATCTTGACCATTGCGCGGGCATAGGTGGTCCGCTCCTCGCTCGGCCCGTAGAGATGCGAGAAATCGAACAGCGAGGCTGGCGCTGCCGCACGGGCGATGTCCAGCGCATCCTCGGGCGCGATATTGCTCGGCGTTTGCAGCCGCGCCACGGTCCCCGCGCCGAGGGTACCGGTATCGGCGCTGCGAATGACCGAAAATCCCCGCGCCGTCAGGGTCGAAAGCACCCCCCGATCAAGCCGCGATGCCGATATCTCGCGGCTGCGGAACACGTTGTCACGGCCAACACTGTCATTGCCATAGCTCAGGCTGGGGATAGAACCGGGCAAGCCGCTGGGCGTCGCCGTAGCATCGCGGTCGCCATCGTCGCGGTCGCCATCGTCGCGGTCACCGTCGTCACGATCACCGTCGTCACGATCACCGTCATCGTTGTCGCCATCGTCGCGGTCGCCGTCGTCACGATCACCGTCATCGCTGTCTCCGTCATCGCCATCATCGCGGTCACCATCATCGCCATCATCGCGGTCACCATCATCGCCGTCGTCGCGGTCGCCGTCGTCGCCGTCGTCGCGGTCACCGTCGTCACCATCTCTGCCGTCGTCACCGTCGTTGTCACCGCCGCCGCCGCTCCCGCCGCCGCCGCTCCCGCCGCCACCACCGCTGCCGCCGCCGCCACCACCGCTACCGCCACCAC
>CAYGRU010000026.1:0-53769 GCA_964352385.1 uncultured Candidatus Planktophila sp. | reverse complement strand
TCCGTGCCAGATCACCGTCATAGACATGGGCATGCAGCGTGGCCGCGCGGCGCTGCGTGACCGCCAGATCGACCGGCCCGGCCCGGCGCAGATCGTCAAGCCTTGCCTGCGACACGGCCTCCGCCGCCACGACCAGCGCCGCGCCCTCGCCAGCGCCCGCCATAACGACGATCGGCGCGCCGATCCTCAGATCGGCACGGGCGCGGGCAATGGTTTCTTCAGGGGTGAGGCGCAGCATGTCTTGTCCAGTCGCGGGGCGGCTTGAAATTCGAAATTCCGAAGGTCTCTATATCAGGTGCCGATACGATTGAAACAATCCCGGTGCCGGACTGACAGGTGCGTGATCCGTCGCCGCACGAACTTGCACGTGACACGCCGCTTGCCCCATGTCGGGATGGCAGGGAGCAGAGACCCGAAAGACTCCCCTCAGGAGACGACCATGAGCGCACTGAAAAAGATACTCCTCGTTGATGATGACCCGGACCTGAGAGAGGCGCTTGCCGATCAGCTTGTCCTCACCGAGGAGTTTGACGTTTTTGAAGGCGAGAATGGGGCCGACGGCATCAAGCGCGCGAAGGATCAGCTCCATGACCTCGTGATCCTCGATGTCGGCCTGCCCGATATGGACGGACGCGAAGTTTGTCGCCTGCTGCGCAAGGGCGGTGTGCGCTGCCCGATCATCATGCTGACCGGCCATGACAGCGACAGCGACACGATCCTCGGCCTTGATGCCGGGGCCAATGACTACATCACTAAACCGTTCAAGTTTCCCGTGCTGCTTGCCCGGATCAGGGCGCAACTGCGCCAGCACGAACAATCCGAGGATGCCGTATTCTCCATCGGGCCCTACACGTTCCGCCCGGCGGTGAAGATGCTGACCGATGATGGCGGCCGAAAAATCCGGCTGACGGAAAAGGAAACGAACATCCTGAAATATCTCTACCGCGCATCGGATCAGGTGGTCGCGCGCGACGTCCTTCTGCACGAGGTTTGGGGTTACAATGCCGGGGTCACGACCCACACGCTGGAGACGCATATCTATCGTCTGCGTCAGAAAATCGAACCCGATCCGTCCAATGCGCGGCTTCTGGTGACCGAAAGTGGCGGATATCGGCTGGCGTCCTGACATTTTCGTGCGCGAGGTCCCGGTGCCCTTGTCAACCGCGCAATCCGCTCCCATCTGATCCAGAAGGCGATGCGGTGCCTCTTGCAACCACCGCGACGCCCCCTCCGGGCTGCCCCTCAGCTAGCGGAGAGCCTTTGAAAAGGCGAAAGCGTCCGGCGTCCCCCCTCTCGCCGGGCGCTTTTTCTTTGCCTGCCCCTTGAGGGGCCGCGTCGGCGGCGGCATTCTGTCCCGAATCAAAGGACAAACCATGCCCATCACCATCTGCACCTGGAACATCAACTCCGTCCGCCTGCGCGAATCCATCGTGCTGAAACTGTTGCAGGAGGAAGCGCCGGATATCCTCTGCCTTCAGGAAACCAAATCACCCGCTGACAAGATCCCGCTCGAAGGCTTCGCCGCGCTCGGTTATCACACCGTTCTGGCGCGCGGCGACAAGGGCTATAATGGCGTCGCGCTGATCGCGCGGGTGCCGCTGTCCCCGGTCGATCCGCAGAATTTCGGCGGCAAGGGCGATGCACGGCATGTGGTGGGCCGCACCGCCTCGGGTGTCGAGATCCACAATGTCTACCTGCCCGCCGGGGGCGATGAACCAGACCCCGCGATCAACGAAAAATTCGACCACAAGCTGCGCTTCGTGAGGGATCTGGAACTATGGGGCGCAACGGCCACCGGCCCCGCCATCCTTGTCGGCGATCTGAACATCGCGCCACTGGAAGATGACGTCTGGTCCCACAAGCAGCTTTTGAAGGTCGTCAGCCATACCCCGGTGGAGGTGGAGGCGTTCGAGCGTGCCCGCGCCGCGCGCAACTGGGTCGACGTGACCCGCAACGACCTGCCGGAGGGCAAGATCTATAGCTGGTGGTCCTACCGCGCCAAGGATTGGGACGAGGCCGACAAGGGCCGCCGGCTCGACCATATATGGGCAACCCCCGACATTGCGCCCAAGCCAGGTGCGGGCGCATCCCGCATCCTGCGCGCCGCGCGCGGCTGGGACAAACCATCGGACCATGCGCCGGTCTTTGCGACATTCGATATCTGATGTCGGCCATTCACCTCGAGATCGCCGATGCGGTTGCCCGGATCACCATCGACAACCCGGCGAAACGCAATGCGCTCGCGATGGCGGACCTCGACGCGATCAGCACCGCATTGGACCGGGCCGCCGCCGCACCGATCCGCGCGCTGATCCTGACCGGGGCGGGGGATCGGGTGTTTTCCGGCGGCGTCGATCTTTCGGATGTGTCCGGCGAGGGGCAATGGGACGAAAACCCGCTGACGGCGCTTGCCGACAAGCTCGAATCCTTCCCCGTCCCGACGCTCGCCCGCATCGGCGGCAAGGTGCGCGGCGGCGCGGTGGAGCTGGCGCTGGCCTGCGATTTTCGCATCGGGGCGGATGATATCGACCTCTGGGTCCCGGCGACGCGGATCGGCATCCACTATGATGTCGGCGGCCTGACCCGCGCCGTCAGTCGCATCGGGATTCAGGCAACCCGCCGGATCTACATGCTGGCGGAGGTGTTTGATGCGCCGATGCTCGGCCAATGCGGATATCTCGACCGGACGGTGCCGCGTGCAGGCCTTGATTCAACCTTGGATGAGGTGATCGGCCTGATACTCGCCGGGGCGCCGCTCGCGGTGAATGGCATGAAGGCCACCCTGTCGGAAATCGGCAAGGGCCAGAAACCCGATGCGGCACCTCGGATCGCGGCCTGCTGGGGGTCTGACGACCTGAAAGAGGGTCTGTCGGCGATCCGCGACAAGCGCACCCCCGCATTCAGGGGGCGTTGACCTTACCGGTTGGCGGCACCCGGTTGCGGGCCACGATCCGGGATGACGAACTGCGAATTCTTGATATCGACATTCGACCGGGTTTCGCTGAGCGCGACAGTCGTTGATCCGCCCTGCGCGTCATCGACGATCCATTGCCGCAGCTCCAGCGGGTTCGCGCCGAAAATCATCGTGATCGAGCCCCGCTCCGGGTGATCCGGGTCCACCGCGCGGACGCGCAACTGCCCGTCCGACTGTTCGATGGCCTGCACCGCGCCTTCTGCCCCCAGATTGACGTTTTCCTTCAGGATCAGGTTCAGCGGCGTCTCGCCCAGCGGATACCGATCGACATTGCCATAGCGCTTGTCGACAATGCCGACCCAGAAACCGTCAGCCACGACAAGCGCGGGGTTCGGTTCGCTGTATTCGAACCGGATGCGACCGGGTCGGGACATGTAGAATTGCCCCTCGCTGAGGATGCCGTCCGGGTCAACCTGAACGAAATCACCCACCAGTGTGGTGACCGAATTCAGATAGGCGGAAATGCGCGCAAGTTCACGCGCATCCTGGGCAAAACTGGCGGGGGCGGTGGCGGCAACAACCAGCGCGGCGGCGGCGGAGAGGAGGGAGCGTCTGTTCATGGCCGCGATATAGGCGCGAAACACGGCGAAAAACAGACCTGTCGATCACGAAACCGTTTCACCTCAGTCACCGATGACAAAGATATGCACCGCGACCGGCCCATGCGCGCCGAGTTGCAATTTCTGCCCGATATCGGCGGATCGCGACGGGCCGGTGACGAAATTCAGCGTGCGCGGGTCGCGCCCGGATGCCCGGTGCGCGGCGAACACTTCCTCGAAACCCGGTTGAATGTCGCTGGCGCGGACGGCGACGAAATGCGTCTCGCCCAGAAAGGTCAGCGTCACCGGATTGTCGGGACCGGAACAAAGCACGAGGCTGCCAACCTCCGCCATCGCATAGGGCGCGACGGACAGGGTCGCCGGCTCCTCGATCCGGCCCATGCCGGTGGTCACATCCAACTGGCCCCAGTCGAGCGCGGCCAGTGCCGGATCATGACCCATGCGGACATTCTGCCCCATATTGCGCTGGCGCAACTGGTCTGAAAGGGCGGCGGGCAGACCGTCGAAGGATGCAACCCGGCTGACCGTCGCGTCGGCGGCGGTCGCCTTGGCGATGAACTGGTCGATGCGCGCCGCGCCTTCGCTATGGCTCTGGCCGGGGCGCGGCGCGCGTCCGCGCGGCGTGCTGAGCCTTTCAGATACCGCCGCGCGCCGCGCCTCCGGCGCTCCGCCTTCGCCAAGGCGGCTGCGCAGCTTCATCAGAATCCTGTCGCGCGCGCTCATCGAGCGGCCTTGATGCGCTGGGCCTTGGCCCATCCGGCCATGAACGTATCGCCCTCAGGTGCCGGAAAGTCGCGATGATCGGTCCAGCCGCCCGCCAGCGGCAGCTTTGAAAACCGTCCCTTCTTGCGCCCGATCAGCCGCAGGATGCCCGTGCTGATCCGTGTCGCAAGGCGATAGAGCGCGGGGCGTTCGGCGAAGAACGACCAGAACCGCAGGCCGTAACGCACCGCGCCGGGGCTGAGTTGCCGCTCGAATTCCCGCTCCCGCCAATGGCGCATCATCTTGGGCAGCGGGATGCGCATCGGGCATACCGCCTCACATCGCCCGCAGAAGGTGGAGGCGTTGGGCAGCATCCCGCCTTCCTCCACCCCGATCAGGCTCGGCGTCAATACCGCCCCCATCGGGCCGGGATAGACCCAGCCATAGGCATGGCCGCCAACCGCCTGATAGACCGGGCAATGGTTCATGCAGGCGCCGCAGCGGATGCAGCGCAGCATCTCCTGAAACTCCGTGCCGATCATTTCTGTACGGCCATTGTCCAGCAGTACAACATGATACTCTTCCGGCCCGTCCTCGTCCTCGGCGCGCCGCGGGCCTGATGATAAAGTTGTATACACCGACATTTCCTGCCCCGTCGCTGACCGGGCGAGCACGCGCAGCACTGTCGCTGCATCCTCCATCGTCGGCACGATCTTTTCCAGCGACGCCAGCACGATATGCACCTTCGGCAAGGATTGGGACAGGTCGCCATTGCCCTCGTTGGTGACGATAATGGACTGTCCGGTCTCTGCGATCAGCATGTTCGCGCCGGTGATCCCGACCTCTGCCTCGAAATATTTCTGCCGCAGGATGGTCCGTGCCTCGGACAGCATCGACGACAGTTCGGTCAGGTTCCGGTCGGCAGGCAGATGGGTGTGCTTTTCGCGGAACAGGCTTTCCACCTCATCCGTCGTGACATGGATCGCAGGGGCGATGATGTGGCTCGGCCCCTCGCCGCGCATCTGGATGATGTATTCGCCAAGGTCGGTCTCAACGGGCGTGATGCCGTTGGCGGTCAGGAAATCGTTGATCCCCGCCTCCTCCGAAATCATCGTCTTGCCCTTGTTGACCGTCTTTGCCCCGACCTTGCGGCAGATATCGAGCACGATCCGCTGCATGTCGGCGCTGGTTTCAGCCCAATGCACATGCCCGCCCGCCGCAATCACCTTTTCCTCATACCGCTCCAGATACAGGTCGAGATGGCCGAGGACATGGTTCTTCAGGTCGCGCGCCGCATCGCGGATTTCATCGAATTCCGGCACCCCGGCACGGGCCACGGCGCGTTTGCCGACAAATCCGGACCCGGCATCAGACATCGCCTTTTGCAGGTTCGGGTCTGCCATCGCCTTCTTGACGTTGGTCTTGAACTGTTTCGTTGTCGGGATGTGCAGGCTCATTCCGTCCCCTCCCCGATCGCGGGGGTTTCGGACCCGGCGAGTATCTCGACCACATGGCGCGCCTTGATCGGTCTGCCTTCACGGCTCATCTTTCCGGCCATATTCATCAGGCAGCCGAGGTCGCCCGCCAGCAGCATGTCTGCCCCGGTCGCCGCGATATTGCCGGTCTTGTCGCCAACCATCTTGTTGGAAATATCGGGGTATTTCACGCAGAATGTCCCGCCGAAGCCGCAGCAGACATCCGGGTCCTTCATTTCCACCAGCTTCAACCCCTCGACCGACGCGAGCATCTTGCGCGGCTGGTCCTTCACGCCGAGGCCACGAAGGCCGGAACAACTGTCGTGATAGGTGACGGTGCCTTCGAACTTCACGTCGGTCGGGGTAAACTTCATCACATCGGTCAGGAATGAAACGATTTCGTGCGATTTGGCCGACAGCGCCTGCGCCCGATCCCGCCATTTCGGTTCATCGTCGAACAGGGTCGGGTAATCCTTTACGATGGTTCCCATGCAACTGCCCGAAGGGCCGACGACATAATCGTAACCCTCGAACGCCGCGATGACCTGCTTCGCGATGCGTTTGGTGGTCGCCCTGTCGCCGGAATTATAGGCGGGCTGGCCGCAACAGGTCTGCGCGGCAGGCACATCGACATCGCATCCCGCTTCGGTCAGCAGGCCGACGGAGGCGAACCCGACGGAAGGGCGGAACATGTCCACGAGGCAGGTCACGAACAGGCCGACGCGTGGCGGTTTGGTGTTTGGCATTGGATTTCCTGAAACTGGTCAGTAATTCTTACCGAAAAGCGGCGGATCAAGTCTATACCCAATTCGTCGCGCGTGGTTAGACGGTGGCATGACCGCCCCTGATTTCAGCTTTGAAGATGCGGCCCCGGTCCGCCCTGTGTGTGGGGTGGATGAGGCGGGGCGCGGGCCCTGGGCCGGGCCGGTCGTGGCCGGTGCCGTGATGCTCGACCCGGCGCAGGTGCCGCCGGGCCTGAACGATTCCAAGAAACTGACAGCGTTGCGGCGTGCGGAATTGTTCACCGCACTGCAATCGGTCGCTGTGGTCGGGGTCGGGATCGCGACGGTGGCCGAAATTGACGAGATGAACATCCTCAACGCGACATATCTCGCCATGCGGCGGGCGGTCGCCGCGCTGCCCACGGCGCCGCAATTCGCGCTGATCGACGGCAATCGCATCCCGCCCGGCCTGCCCTGCCCGGCGCAGGCGGTGGTGGAGGGCGATGGCCGTTCGCTGTCCATCGCGGCGGCGTCGATCATCGCCAAGGTGACGCGCGACCGGATCATGGCGTCGCTGGCCGAAGATTACCCCGGTTACGGCTGGGATCGGAACGCCGGATATGGCGTAAAGTTTCATTCGGATGCCCTGAGGCGCCTGGGCGTCACACCACATCATCGGCGCTCCTTTCGGCCTATACACAAGATGTTGTGTGAAGATAATTAAATAACTTATTGATTCAAAACAATTATTGACCGCCATACTCGGTTGACTCATTTTGGCCCTCATAGATGATTCGCTGAGGGGCCGCCGCAATGACGAAATCCAAGACCGATGCAGGCACATTGCCGCTGAATTCCATCATTCAGGGCGATTGTATCGCTGCCATGAACGCGATGCCCGAATGTTCGGTCGATCTGATCTTTGCCGATCCGCCCTATAACCTGCAATTGAAGGGCGATCTGCACCGCCCCGACAATTCGCGCGTCGATGCTGTGGATGACGAATGGGATCAGTTTTCCAGCTTTGCGGTCTATGACAAATTCACCCGCGATTGGCTGCGCGCCGCGCGGCGGGTGCTGAAACCGAATGGCGCGATCTGGGTCATCGGGTCCTATCACAACATCTTTCGCGTCGGCACGGCGGTGCAGGACCTCGGATTCTGGATTCTGAACGATGTGATCTGGCGCAAGACCAACCCGATGCCGAATTTTCGCGGTATGCGCCTGACCAACGCGCACGAGACGATGATCTGGGCAGCGAAGTCGGAGGCCGGGAAATACTGCTTCAACTACGACGCGCTGAAGGCGTTGAACGAGGGGACGCAGATGCGGTCGGATTGGGAAATGCCGATCTGTTCCGGGCATGAGCGGTTGAAAACCGAAGATGGCGAAAAGGCGCATCCGACGCAGAAACCTGAAAGCCTGCTGCACCGGGTGATCATCGGATCGACGCAGCCGGGCGATGTCATCCTCGACCCGTTCTTCGGCACCGGCACCACGGGCGCGGTGGCGAAGCGGCTGGGGCGCAACTGGATCGGGGTGGAGCGGGAAGCCGCCTATATCAAGGCCGCCCGCGCCCGGATCGCGGCGACACCCTCCGGATCAGGTGACGCCGTCGAGGTGACAAGATCCAAGCGCAAGGAGCCACGCGTGCCCTTCGGCCAGGTGGTAGAGCGGCGAATGCTGGAGCCGGGCGAGGTGCTGGTCAGTGTCAATGGTCGCCACACCGCGCGCGTGCGTGCCGATGGGTCGCTCATCAGCGCCGACTCAGTCGGCTCGATCCATCAGGTTGGTGCCGCCGTCGAGGGCGCACCGAGCTGCAATGGCTGGACATACTGGCACTTCCGCCGCGAGGGGCGACGCGTGCCGATTGATGTTTTGCGTCAACAGATTCGGGCGGAGTTGCAGGCCTGATTGTTCCGACCTCGAGGCGCCGCGTTGTGCGCGGCGTCTCCTGCTGCGAGGGGGTGGCATCCGCCTTCCCCCTGACTTCGCCCCGTCCCCCGTGGACGGGGCTTTTTTTCTGCCCGGTCAGGCCGTCAGGCCGATGGGCCGGTTCGACATGATGACACTGCCCTTACGGGCGTGGAGCCATCCGGCAAACGCATTGGCTGGCATCGGCTTGGCGATGACAAAGCCCTGACCCTCCCGGCAGCCGATCCGCCTGACCTCCGCCAGTTCTGCGCGGGTTTCCACCCCTTCGGCCAGAACCCGGATCGCCAAGGGCCGGGCGAGGTCGACCATCGCCTTCAGAAATGTCTGCCGCTTCGGGTCCCCGTCGATCCCGGTGATGAAGCTGCGGTCGATCTTGATCCTGTCCACCTTGATCCGGTCAAGCGTCGTGATCGACGAATGGCCGGTTCCGAAATCATCGAGGTCGATCTGAACGCCGATGCGCGACAGCGCGGCGATATTGCGGGCGATCAGGCAATCGGCGCTGGCGATCAGCGTGCCTTCCAGAATCTCGACGCACAGGCTGTCAGGGTCGAGGTCGCGCGCATCCAGTGCCCACCTGATCCGATCGGTCAGGAACGGATCGCCAAGCTGGCGCGCTGACAGATTGATGCTGACGCGGGGAACGATCAGGCCCTCTTGCCGCCAACCACGCAGCGCATCGAGCGATTGCGTCAGCATCGCCTCGTCGATCTGCGTCATCAGGTTCAGGCGTTCGGCCAAGGGCAGGAACTGGCCGGGGCTGATCATCCCCTTATGCGGATGGTGCCAGCGCGCCAGCGCCTCAACCCCCAGAAGGGTGCCGTCAACGATGCTGACCTGCGGCTGGAACCACGGCACGATCTGGCCGGAGTTCAAAGCGTGGGCGAGGTCGAGATGCGGCGCGGCAACGATTGCCGGGGCGGCGTTGTGAGTCGTGACCGCAGGGGGCAAGGATGCGGTCAATTGCCCCGTTACCCGGAAATGCAGCACCGCCAGCGCCACCCCCGCGCCGATCCCGAACATCAGTTCCGCCCGTGCATTATCGACCATCATGAACGCGATCAGGGCGGCGCAGATGACGGCGCAGGCCAGCGCACCGATGGCCCGTGCCGATCTGACCTCGGCAATCTCACCCGAAACAACCATCACGAACCCTTTCAGCACTTCTGGCCGGACCAGAGTTGCCGGCCAAAGGTGACCCGGATGTTAAGGCGCGTGAAGATATGCACCCCGATTATCGACAGGTTTAGGGATTTCGATCAGGTCGGAAGCGGCGTCAGGCCCTTCTTGTAGGCCGACCATTCCTTGATTTCAGGGTAGAACCGCTTTCGCCACGCCTTTACCCGACGGTTCATCACCCGGAACCAGATCGGCGGCACCAGCGCCATCAGCACCATCAGGGGATAGCCATAAGGCAATTGCGGTGCCTCTTCCTCGGAATAGGTCTGAAGCAGGGGGAACCGCCGGTCGGGTTTGTAATGATGATCGGAATGGCGCTGCAGATTGATAAGCAGAAGATTGGTCAGCGAATGCGATGAATTCCAGCTATGGCGCGGCAGGGTGTGTTCATATTTGCCGCCGCCCAGATGCTTGCGGGTCAGACCGTAATGTTCGACATAATTCACCGCCTCCAGTTGCAGGATCGCGATGAAGCACTGGAAGAGGTAGAGCGCGATGCCCCACCAGCCGCCGAGCATCCACGCGATGGCGACGAATATTCCGGTGATCGACAGATAACGCAGCCACGGGTTGGCAAGGCTGAAGGGTGATCGCCCGCGCCGCCGCAGGTGATCCATGTCCACCTCCCACGCCGACGCGGCGGACCCCCAGACGGCACGGGGGAAGAAGCGCCAGAATCCCTCGGCATAGCGCGCGGTCACCGGATCCTTCGGTGTTCCGACATAGCGGTGATGGTTGTAAAGATGTTCGGTCTTGAAATGCGCATAGAACACCGAGGCGAGCAGCAATTCGCCCCCCCAGCGTTCCCAGCGATTGCGCGAATGGATCAGTTCATGTGCATAGGTGATCCCGATGCCGCCAGTCGCGATGCCAAGCCCGACCATCAGATAAATCCCGAACCGCCCCGGCAGATGATCCGGCAGCGTCGCGGCATAAAGCGCGCCGACGATCATCGCGATCTGCGTCGGGATCCACATCCAGGTGATGAAGCGGTGCCAGAACAGCGCGCGGTCGCTGGTCTGCGGGTCCGGGTTCCCTTCGTTCCGCCCCATGATCCGGTCGAAGATAGAGGTGACGAACCAGGCATAGATCGGCACGCCGAGCAGCCACCAACTGCCATAGGTCGCCGCCAGCGCGATCAGCACCGGCATGGCGAAGGATATGGCAAAGGCATAGGCGGCGACGGGCATGGGCCAGCTTTCGATGGGTTCACGTAAATCTGGCGTTAACGGCGGCGGGAATCAATGCGACGGACCGCCATCGGCACTCTGCCGCCCATCAGGCTCCGTTCCACTGAAATTCATCATGCGCGCCCAGCGGGGCATGGGGATTGAAAGCGACCTCCCAGACATGGCCGTCGGGATCGGCGAAATAGGCGATATGGCCACCCCAGAACACGTCATGCGGGTCTTTCAGGATGCGCGCGCCTGCGGCACGCGCGGCGTCGATGACCGATGTGACCTCCGCCTTGTCGCTCGTGTTGCAGGCCAGCGTCACCGCGCCAGACCCTGTGGGCAGGTCGATCCCCATGTCGCGGGTCAGATCGGCGCGGGGATAAAGGCCGAGCGTCGCGCCATAAAGGTCATAGGCGACCATCCCCGGCGGGCAATTGTCCGCACGCTGCCAGCCCATCGCGTCATAAAACGCGGCGGCGCGCGTCAGATCATCGACGCCCAGCGTGATCAGATGGACGCGTTGTTTCATTCTGCCGCCGCCCCGTAAGGTACATTCCTGCGTCCATACCGCCGCACCCGGACATTGCATTGCTCTGCATGGCCGACAAACCCCTCGAGCATACAAAGGCGGGATCCATAGGCCCCCATCTCCGCCGCCGCCTCGTCGGTCAGGATGCGCTGATAGGAATGGGTTTTCAGGAACTTGCCGACCCAGAGCCCGCCAGTATACCGCCCCGCCTTTTTCGTCGGCAGGGTGTGGTTGGTGCCGATCACCTTGTCGCCATTGGCGACATTGGTGCGCGGCCCGAGGAAAAGCGCGCCATAGCTGGTCATGTGTTCCAGAAACCAGTCGTCGCGGTCGGTCATCACCTGCACATGCTCGGATGCGATGTCATTGGCGACCGTCAGCATCTCCTCATAGGTATCGCACAGGACAACTTCGCCATAATCGGCCCAGGATACGCGGGCGGTGTCGGCGGTGGGCAGGATCGTGAGGATGCGCGCAATCTCCGCCAGCGTATCCTCCGCCAGTGCGCGCGAATTGGTGACGAGCACGGCGGGGGAGTTATAGCCGTGTTCGGCCTGCCCCAGCAGGTCGGTCGCGCACAGCTCCGCATCCACCGTGTCATCGGCGATCACCATCGTTTCCGTCGGCCCGGCGAACAGGTCGATGCCGACACGGCCGAAAAGCTGCCGCTTCGCCTCCGCCACGAAGGCATTGCCGGGGCCGACGAGCATGTGAACGGGTTCGATGCTCTCCGTCCCGATGGCCATCGCGCCGACGGCCTGAATTCCGCCAAGGCAATAGATTTCATGTGCGCCGCCCAGATGCATCGCGGTGACGATGGCCGGGTGCGGCCTGCCATTCACCGGCGGGGCGGAGGCGACGATGCGCGGCACCCCGGCCACCGATGCGGTCAGCACCGACATATGCGCCGATGCGACCATCGGGAACTTGCCGCCGGGCACATAACAGCCGACCGATTGCACCGGGATGTTCTTGTGGCCGAGAATCACCCCCGGCTCCGTCTCGATCTCGATATCGGTCATCGACGCGCGCTGCGCCTCGGCAAAGCGGCGGATCTGGGTCTGGGCATATTTGATGTCTTCCAGATCGCGCGGGGCGACTTCCGCCATCGCGGCCGCGATCTCCGCCTCGGTCAGGCGAAAGGCGGCGGGTTCGTAATTGTCGAATTTCGCGCTCAGGTCGCGCACGGCGTCGTCGCCGCGCGCCTCGATATCGGCGAGAATCGCCTCGACGCTGGCGCGGACCTTCGCGTCATCCTCCGCCCGTTCCGCCTGCGGTTTGCCGGTCTTCAGGTATTCGATCATCGCATCCTCCCTGTTCCGACGACATAGCGGGATCGCGCCCGCACTTGCAACGGGGCGAAAAGCGGGGAGCATGTGGCGGTGGAGGATCATCATGACAAACCAGACAAGAATACCGGCACAGATGCTGGAGGATTTCATCAGCGATATCTTTGCCGGCGCAGGGGCATCGCCTGAGGAGGCGCGCGCCATCGGCGCGAATCTGACAATGGCGAACCTGACAGGCCATGACAGCCACGGCGTCGTCAGGACACCGCGCTATCTGATGAATGAACGGGCCGGGACGATGGTTTTCGGCCAGACGATAGAGACCGTGATCGATGGCGGGGCCTTCGCCCTGCTGGACGGGCGATTCGGGTTCGGCCAGACGGTGGGGCGGCAGGCGACGCTGGACGGCATCGCGCGGGCGCACACGCATGGGGTTGCTGTGGTCGCTTTGCGCCGCGCCGGGCATCTGGGGCGGATCGGCGAGTGGGCGGAACTGGCGATGGCGGAACGCCTCGTCTCGATCCATTTCGTCAATGTTGCCAATTCCATGCTGGTGGCCCCGTTCGGCGGGGCGGAGCGGCGGTTTTCCACCGCCCCCGTCTGCATCGGGGTGCCAAATCCCGGCGGTGATTTCCTGCTGGATTTCGCCACCTCGCAGGCGGCGGAGGGGAAGATCCTCGTCGCTTTCAAGGGCGGCAAGCCCCCGCCTGCCGGGGCGTTGGTCGATGAGCATGGGCAACCGACCCAGAACCCGGAGGCGCTTTATGGCCCCACGCCCGACGGCGCGGTGCCCGATCCGCGTGCGGGCAAGGGCGCGCTGACCACGATGGGCGATCACAAGGGTTCGGGCCTCGCCTTCGCCTGCGAATTGCTGGCAGGCGCGCTGACCGGGTCGGGGGCGACCGGGCCGGGCAGTGCGGTGCATAATGGCATGCTGTCAATCTATGCCGACCCGGACAGGTTCGATGACGGGTTCGGCTGGGGTGGCGCGGTGGCCGACTATATCGACTTCGTCCGCTCCGCCCGCCCCGCCGATTCGGCAAAGCCGGTCCTCGCGCCGGGGGATGCGGAACGTATGGCGCGGGCCGATCGGCTGGCCAACGGTGTGCCGTTGCCGCGCGGCACATGGGACAGTCTGGTGGCAGCAGCAGCCAGCGTCGGCGTCGCGGCACCGAAGGTCGAATAGGCAATGGCGCTGGTGTTCGTGATGGAGGTGATCCACGACGACGGCATCGCCGTGCTGCGCAATGCGGGCCACGACGTGCGGATGGGGTGGCAAGGGCAGGCCTGCCCTTTGGACACCGATGCGATCATCATCCGCACCGATCCGTTGCGGGCCGAAGCCATTGCAGGGTTGCCGCGCCTGCGCATCATCTCAAAACACGGGGTTGGTTGCGATAACATCGACATCGGGGCTGCGCGTGCGCGGGGTATCCCGGTGACGGTGACGCCGGGGGCGAATGCCGGGTCGGTGGCGGAGCATACCATTGCGCTGATCTTCGCCGCCGCGCGCCGGTTCGGCCCGCTCGACAGGGCTGTCCGGTCTGGTGAATGGCCGCGCGGCGGGGCCGGGATCAGCGATATCGCGGGCAAGCGGCTGCTGGTCGTAGGCTATGGCGCGGTCGGGCAGCGGGTTGCGGCGCTGGCCGCTGCGATCGGCATGGCTGTCAGCGTTCATGCGCCGGGGCACGTCTCTGCCGATGGTCACAGGCTGGTGGGGTCGCTTGCGGAGGGGCTTCGGGGGGCGGATATCCTGTCGCTCCATGTGCCGCTGACCGATGCGACGCGGGGCATGATCGGCGCCGCGGAGTTGCGCCTGTTGGCCTCCGGCGCGCTGGTCATCAACACCGCGCGGGGCGGCATCGTCGATGAGGGGGCGCTCGCGGCGCTTTGTGCCGAGGGTCATGTCGGCGGTATCGGCTTCGATGTGTTCGCGGCAGAACCAGTGCCGCGCGACAGTCCGCTTCTGTCCATCGACAACGCGATCCTGACACCTCACCTTGCGGCCATGTCGGATGGTGCGAAACGGGCGATGGCCATAATGGCGGTGCAGAACGTGCTCGATGCACTGGGCGGCGCGGTCGATCCCGCGATGCTGTTCCGGGGATAGCCGGGCGCGGCTAGGGCGCGCCCAGCGCCGCCGACAGCCGCGCGGCGGCGGTTTTCACAGCGACGGCGATGCCGGGAATCTCCGCTGTGCCGATCCGGCTCGACGGGCCGGACACGGATATTCCCGCAACGGCCTCGCCGTGGGCGTTGAATACCGGGGCCGCGATGCAGCGCATACCCATGTTTCGTTCCTCGTCATCGAAGGCATAGCCGCGCGCGCGGGTCAGCGCGAGGTCGGCGCGCAGCGCGGCCGGGTCCGCCAGCGTTTTGGGCGTGAACGCCTCCAGCGCCGCATCCCGCAGATACCGGTCCAGCCCGGCATCCGATTGTTGCGCCAGCAGCGCCTTGCCGACGCCGGATGCGAACAGCGGCGACATCGCTCCCGGCGGAAAGAAGGCGCGGATCGCCTGATGGGTTTCGACCTGACTGACGAAAAGGACATGCGTGCCCCGCTCCACCCCCAGATTGGCGGTCTCGCCGGTTGCCGCCATCAGATCACGCATGATCGGGCGCGAACGTTCCACCACGGATGTCCGCCGCAGGAACACCGACCCGATCAGAAACGCGCCCGGCCCGATATGCCATGTCTGAAGCGCGGGATCAGATTCCACCATGCCGCGCCCCTCGAGGGTGACAAGAATCCGGTACAGCGTCGCGGCGGATTGGCCCATTTCATCGGCCAACGCGGTCAGCGTCGCGCCCTGCATCCGGGCCAAAGCCTCCAGCACCAGAAGCGCGCGGTCGAGCGCCTTGACCGTGTTCTGTTCGGTCTTGTCGTTGAAGGCACGCGGGCGACCGCGCGGGCGGCGTTCCTCCGCCAGGGCATCGTTTTGCGGTGAATCGGGGGTGGGCAAGGGTGCCTCCACTATTTTTGAAAAACACTTTCCTGATATGAAAAACATATCCTGTTGATTATCAATGATAAATCTTCCGATGCAGTTTTTGAAAAATGTTTTCAAAAAAATTGTGGCGGCGCCTGACCCGCCGTAAACAACATTCAACAAACCGCAGACCCAACAAGAACCCGACTGAGGAAACCGCCATGAGCCTGCAAAACCCCGTCTTCATCCCCGGCCCGACCAACATGCCGGAGGATATCCGCCGCGCCTGCGACATGCCGACCGTCGATCATCGCTCGCCGATCTTCGCGGCGATCCTGCATCCGGCGCGGGCCAATGTGAAACAGGTGCTGAAAAGCGAAACGGCGGAGATTTTCATCTTTCCGTCCACCGGCACCGGCGGCTGGGAAACCGCGATCACCAACACATTGTCGCCGGGCGACAAGGTTCTGGCGGCGCGCAATGGCATGTTCTCGCAGAAATGGATCGACATGTGTCAGCGGCATGGCCTCGACATGACCATTGTTGAGGCCGCGTGGGGCGCGGGCATTCCCGTTGATCGCTATGAGGAAATCCTGACCGCCGACAAGGCGCATGAAATCAAGGTCGTGCTGGCCACCCACAACGAAACCGCGACCGGCGTGAAATCCGACATTGCCGCCGTGCGCCGCGCGCTGGATGCGGCGGGTCACCCGGCGTTGCTGTTCGTCGATGGCGTGTCATCCATCGCGTCGATGGATTTCCGGATGGATGAATGGGGCGTCGATATCGCCGTTGCCGGATCGCAGAAGGGTTTCATGCTGCCGGCTGGCCTCGCCATTGTCGGGTTCAGCCCGAAGGCGATGGCGGCGGTGGAGGCCGCGAAACTGCCGCGCACGTTCTTCGATGTTCGCGACATGATGAAGGGTTATGCCGCCAACGCCTATCCCTACACCCCCGCTGTCGGCCTGATGAACGGCCTGAAATACGCCACCGATCAGTTGCTGGCGGAGGGGTTGGAGGCCGTGTTCGCCCGGCACCATCGCATCGCCGAAGGCGTGCGCGCAGCGGTGCGCGGTTGGGGCATGGAATTGTGCGCAGAAAGCCCTGACCTTTATTCCGACACGGTCAGCGCGATCCGCACACCCGAAGGATTCAACGCCTCCAAGATCGTGGAGCATGCTTCTGCGAAATATGGTATGGCATTCGGAACCGGCCTTGGTGCGGTTGCGGGCAAGGTGTTCCGCATCGGGCATCTGGGCCGCCTGACCGACGCAATGGCCCTGTCCGGTATCGCGACGGCGGAAATGGCGATGGTTGACCTTGGCCTGCCGATCCGGTTCGGTTCTGGTGTTGCGGCGGCGCAGGAGGTTTACTCCGGCAGGGCAGCAGCCACAGCCAAGGCGGCAGCGTGATGAAGGACCATGAAGACATGTATATCCCGACCTATCAGGACATGCTCGACGCGCATGAACGGATCAAACCCTATATCCACCGCACGCCAGTTCTGACCTCGTCCTATCTGAACGATCTGACCGGGGCGGAGCTGTTCTTCAAATGTGAGAACTTTCAGAAGGCTGGGGCGTTCAAGGTGCGTGGTGCCTGCAATGCGGTGTTCGGGCTGGACGATGAGACGGCGAAAAAGGGTGTCGCCACCCATTCCAGCGGAAATCATGCGCTGTCGCTGTCATACGCCGCCGGTCGCCGGGGCATTCCCTGCCATGTGGTGATGCCGCGCACTGCGCCGCAGGCCAAGAAGGACGCCGTGCGCGGCTATGGCGGGATCATCACGGAATGTGAGCCGTCCACGTCATCCCGCGAAGAAGTGTTCGCCAAGGTCCATGCGGAGACTGGCGCGAATTTCGTGCACCCCTATAATGATGAACGGGTGATCGCCGGTCAGGGCACCTGTTCCAGGGAACTGATGGAACAGATGGCGGATATGGGCGGTGCGCCCGATATGGTCGTCGCGCCCATCGGCGGCGGCGGCATGATTTCCGGCACCTGCCTGACGCTGTCGACGCTTGCGCCTGAAGTGAAGATCATCGCGGCGGAGCCGTTGAACGCCGATGATGCGGCGCGGTCGTTCCGGGCCGGTCACATCATCGCCGACGACGCCCCGGAAACCATCGCCGATGGGTTGAAGGTGCCGCTGAAAGAGCGGACCTGGCATTTCGTGTCGAACCACGTGACCGACATCCTGACCGCGACCGAGGAAGAAATCATCGACGCGATGAAGATTACCTGGAAGCGCATGAAGATCGTGATGGAGCCGAGCTGCGCCGTGCCGCTGGCCGTCATCATCGCCAACCCAGACGTGTTTCGCGGCAAGCGCGTCGGTGTCATCATCACCGGCGGCAATGTCGATCTGGATAAACTGCCCTGGATGCAGGGTTAAAAAGGAGGAAACGTCATGAACAAGACCGTCAATATTTCCGAACTCGAAGTCGGCTTCGACATTCCCGCCGCCATCGGCATGGACGAGGCAGACATCCAGACGCCGTGCCTGATCCTCGATCTTGATGCGTTGGAGCGGAACATCAAGAAGATGGGCGATTATGCCAAGGCCCACGGTATGCGCCACCGCAGCCACGGCAAGATGCACAAATCGGTCGATGTACAGAAGTTGCAGGAAAAACTCGGCGGTGCCGTCGGCGTCTGCTGTCAGAAGGTGTCGGAGGCGGAGGTGTTCGCGCGCGGCGGCATCAAGGATGTGCTGGTGTCCAATCAGGTGCGTGACGCGGCCAAGATCGACCGGCTGGCGCGGATGCCCAAGCTGGGCGCGAAGGTCACCGTCTGCGTCGATGACGTCGCCAATGTCGCCGATCTGTCCGCCGCTGCGCAAAAGCACGGCACAACGATCCATTGTTTCATCGAAATTGATTGCGGTGCCGGTCGCTGCGGCGTGACGACCACGCCTGCCGTGGTGGAAATCGCGCAGGCCATCGACGCCGCGCCCGGCCTGAAATTCACCGGCATTCAGGCCTATCAGGGCGCAATGCAGCACATGGACAGTTATGACGAGCGGAAGGCGAAGATCGACGCGGCGGTCGCGCAGGTCAGTGATGCGGTCGACGGCTTGACGAAGGTCGGGCTGAAGCCCGAATTCGTCTCCGGCGGCGGCACGGGTTCGTATTACTTCGAATCGAATTCCGGCGTTTACAACGAACTCCAGTGCGGGTCTTACGCCTTCATGGATGCCGATTATGGCCGCATCCTCGACAAGGACGGCAAGCGGATCGACCAGGGGGAGTGGGAGAATGCGCTGTTCATCCTCACCTCCGTCATGTCCCACGCCAAGGCCGACAAGGCCATCGTCGATGCCGGGCTGAAGGCGCAGTCGGTGGACAGCGGCCTGCCGTTCATCTTTGGCCGCGACGATGTGAAATACGTCAAATGTTCGGATGAGCATGGCGTTGTCGCCGACCCGGATGGCGTTCTGAAAGTGAATGAAAAGCTGAAACTGGTGCCCGGTCACTGCGACCCGACCTGCAATGTGCATGACTGGTATGTCGGCGTGCGCGGCGGCAAGGTGGAATCGATCTGGCCGGTATCCGCACGCGGCAAGGCCTATTGATCCCCGAATGACGCGAAGGGGCCGGGCACGACCCGGCCCCTTTTTCACGACCCCTCGCGAAAAAGGCCCATGCCCATGCTGATCGTCCCGGAATCCGAAATCGCCGCCCTGATGACCCGCGAGGACGCGTTCACCGCCATCGAGGCGGTGTTCGCGGCAATGGCCCGCAAGGACGCCTATAATTTCCCGGTGATCCGCGAGGCGATCGGCCATGCCGACGCGCTTTACGGCTTCAAGTCGGGGTTCGACCGGGCCGCATTGAATCTCGGTCTCAAATCCGGGGGATACTGGCCGGGGAACGAGACGAAGGGGCTGACCAATCATCAGTCCACCGTGTTTCTGTTCGATGCGGATACCGGCAAGGTGAAAGCGATTGTCGGCGGCAACCTGCTGACGGCGCTGCGCACGGCTGCCGCCTCCGCCGTGTCGATCCGGCATCTGTCGCGGCCGGATTCCAGGGTGCTCGGCATGATCGGCGCCGGTCATCAGGCCGTGTTCCAGATGCGCGCGGCGGTGGAACAGCGCGCGTTCGAAAAGGTCATCGGCTGGAACTACCATCCCGAAATGCTGTCACGGCTGGAAGCGACCGCCACCGAACTTGGCCTGCCGTTCGAGGCGATGACGCTGGAAAAGCTGGGGGCCGAGGCCGATGTCATCATCACCATCACGTCCAGTTTCGCGCCCAGCCTGATGGACGCGCATGTTCGCCCCGGCACCCACATCGCCTGCATGGGCACTGACACGAAGGGCAAGCAGGAGGTGGAGGCATCGCTGGTCGCCCGCGCCACCGTCTTTACCGATGAGATCGCGCAGGCGGTCAGCATCGGCGAATGCCAGCACGCGGTTGCCGATGGATCATTGCCCGAGGCAGCGATCACGGAAATCGGCGCGGTGGTGAACCGCACCCATCCGGGGCGCAGCGCGCCGGAGGAGATCACCCTGTTCGACGGCACCGGTGTCGGCCTTCAGGACCTTGCGGTTGCCGCCGCCGTGGTGGATCGGGCGGTTGCGGCAGGCGTCGCCATCGAGGTGGATTTCTGATCGCAGGCGCAGGCGCGCCCGCGCGCCTGTTTGCCGTCACCTTGCCATGAAAAAGACTTCGCCGAACGAGATAGAGGCCTGATCGCATCTGACCTGCACGGTTGGCGACCCGCGCTTGTGAACCTCTTGCTGTGGCCGGAAATGGTGGCATCCGGGGGCGGGCGAAGCCATATGGGTTTGAAAAGTCTATGCAGCTAGACTGCCCTGCGTGACAGAGACACGACCGAAGGACCGACCCGCGAAGATGAGCCACGAGACCGCGCCCTATCTGGCCTGCCATTCCTGCGACGCGTTGCTGCTGGATGTGGAACCGGAGGTGAATGCCCGTGTGACCTGCCCGCGCTGCGGCACCGTGCTGACATCGACCCTGCGACATTCGACCGACGGCGTTCTGGCGAGTGCCTTTTGCGTCATCGTCCTAATGGGGGCGGCGATGCTGCTGCCTTTCATCTCGCTCAGTGCGGGCGGGATCAGCCGCAGCGCGGGCATCCTCGACGCGGCAGAGGCGGTGGGCGGCGAGGCGTGGCTGCTGGCGCTGGCGGTCGGTGCGATGATCGCGGCGATCCCGGTGATGCGGGCCATCGCGCTGATCTATGTTCTGTTGCCGATCCGCCTTGGCCGTGCCCCGGCCCCCGGTGCGCGCGCGATGTTCAGGCTGGCCATCGAATTGCGCCCCTGGTCGATGGTGGAAATTTTCGTGATCGGCGTCGTCGTGGCGCTGGTCAAGGTCGCCGGGCTGGCGGTGGTCGGCCTTGGCGCGGCCTTCTGGATGTTCATCGCGCTGGCGATGGTCGCATTCTATGAAGACGCGGCGCTGTGCCGCCGCACCGTCTGGCGGATGCTGGCATGAACGCCCATTCCACCTTTGGCGGCAGCAGCGCGCTGGCTGCCGGATATCGCGGCTGCGAGGTGTGCGGGCGCGCGGCCCGGCCGGAAACCAAAAGCTGCACCCGCTGCGGCGCGTCTTTGCCGGTGTCCGGGCGGCGGTCGGTTGAATGGGTCTGGGCGTGGCTGGTCGCGGGCATCGTGCTTTACATCCCTGCGAACCTCTATCCGATGCTGATCTCGTCACAGTTCGGCAATCGAACCGCCAGCACCATCGTTGGCGGGGCATTCGATCTGATCCGGCATGGGTCTTATGCCATCGCCGGAATCGTGCTGTTCGCCAGTGTCATGATCCCGGTCGCGAAATTCGGGGCGATCATCTGGCTGTGCCTTCTGGCCCGGCGGCCCGGCAAAGCCTCGGCGCATCGGTCGCTTCAGCTTTACGAGGTGGTGGAATTCATCGGCCGCTGGTCGATGATCGACGTATTCGTCGTCGCGATTCTTGCGGCATTGGTCCAGATGGGGTTTCTTGCCAGTCTTGATCCCGGCCCCGCCGCGCCGTTTTTTGCCCTTTCGGTCGCGTTCACCATGTTCGCGGCACGTTCATTTGACCCAAGACTGATTTGGGACCGCCTCGGAGGCCAGACATGACCAACACCCCCGACACGCCGCCGCCGCCCCGGGTCGAGACCGGCACGCCGCGCCGGTTTTCGTTGGTCTGGGTCATTCCGCTGATCGCGGTCGTCGTGGCGCTGGGCCTGCTCTGGAATGAATACCGGTCGCAGGGGCCGGTGATCGAGATCGCGTTCCCGACAGCCGCCGGGCTGAAGGAGGGGGAGACGACGATCCGCTATCGCGACGTGACGGTCGGCACGGTGGAGGATCTGCGGTTTTCCCGCGACCTTGGCAGCGTGATCGCGCGCGCCCGCATCCACCCCGATGTGGTGGAATATGTCGATCAGGATGCCGAATTCTGGATCGTGCGGCCCGAGGTGTCGGCCCAAGGCATCAGCGGGCTGGAGACGGTGCTGAGCGGTGTCTACATCGCCGGGAACTGGGATGCGGAGATCGGCACGCCGAAGACGCGTTTCGAGGCGCTCGCATCCGCCCCGCTGACGTCGTCCACGACGCCGGGTGTTCGCGTCGTCCTGCGATCAGCGGATGGCGGGTCGCTGTCGCCCGGCTCCCCCATCTTCTTTCGCCGGGTCGAGGTCGGACGCGTGGAGAGCAAGCGCCTGACCGCAGATGGCGAGGCGGTGGAGTTCGATATCTTTGTCAACGCGCCCCATGACAGGCGGCTGACCGCCGATACGCGGTTCTGGAACGTGTCCGGCATAGATTTCAGCTTTGGTGCCGAAGGCGCGCGGATCAATATCGGTTCCCTCGCGTCGATCATTCAGGGGGGTGCCGCGTTCGAGGATCTGACGGGCGGAGATGAGGCCCCGGTCGAGGCCGGGCATGTCTACCTGCTCTACCCGACGGATCGCGAGGCGCGGGAGCGAACGCTGGAAATCGAGCCGGGTGAGCGTCTGTTGCTGGACGCGTATTTTGATGGCTCTGTCAGGGGCCTGTCCCCCGGTGCGCCGGTCGAATATCAGGGCATTCGGGTAGGCCGCGTGATCGAGGTATCGGCGGAGATCGACACCGAAGTCGGCATCTTTGCCACCCGAACGACAATGGCCATCGCCCCGCGCAGGCTGGGCCTCGCGGAGGGCGACGTTGACGGTGCGCTTTCCTTCATCGAGCAGGCCACCCGCAACGGGTTGCGGGCACAGTTGACGACCGGAAACATTTTTACGGGTTCGTTGATCGTAAGTCTTGTGGTCGCATCGGAGACCGGCGCCGATGAGGTGACGAAACCTGATGGCCGCAATCCGCGCATGCCAACCATTCCGACCAATCTGGACGAACTGGCCGGGTCGATCGAGGGTGTTCTGCGCCGGGTCGATGCATTGCCGATCGAGGCGCTGATTTCAAATGCAGTCACCCTGCTTGAAAACACCAATGCGTTGCTGGCAAGCGATGGGATGCGGGCGGCACCCGGCAACGCGGCGGCGGCGTTGAAGGCGGCGGAGGTGCTGTTGTCAGACCCTGCACTGGCCGCCGTGCCGGCCAAGCTCGACGCGCTGCTGACATCGCTGACCGCGACAGCGGACAGCGAGGCGTTGAAATCGGCGCTGACCGATCTGGCCACCGTGACGGCGGATGCGGCGGCGATCACCACCGCGCTGCGCGAGGGCGATGTCGCCGGGCAGACCGCAAGCGCGATTGCGGCGCTGCGCGTCCGGCTGGAAGACCCGGCACTGGCGACGCTGATCGCCGCGCTGGGCCAGACCGCCGAGGCGACGACCGCCTTGCTGGAGGACCCGGCATTGAAGGCCGCGCCTGCCGAGGTGAATGCGGCGCTCGCCTCGCTCCGTGCCCTGCTGGACGATCCGGGGACCCGCGCGGCCCCCGAACAGCTTTCCGCCGCCATCGCCGCCGCCCGCTCCATCCTGGAGGATTTCAAGACCGCCGGAACAGCGGCGGAGATTGCGGCGGCGGCGACCGCTGCCCGGACATTGCTGGAAGACCCTGCGCTGGCGCGCCTGTCCACCGAAACCGCCGATGCGGCGGCGGCGATCCGCGCGCTGCTGTCGGCACCGGGGGCGGAGGATCTGCCCGCCTCCGCCGCGCGCGCGATGGCATCGGCAGCGGCCCTGATGGACGAAATCGCGGAACAGGACCTAGCTGCCGCCACCGCCGGGGCGCTGGCAGAGATCGAGGGCGCGACGGCGGCGGTGCGCCGTGCCGCATCCGAGGCCCCGGCTCTGATGCAGAGCCTGTCATCGACCGCCAAACGGGCTGATGACCTGCTCGCCTCGCTTCAGGTCGGGTCGGAGCTGAATTACGAGACGGTGACGGCGATCCGCGAAATCCGCGACGCGGCGCGGGCGATCACCGATCTGGCGGCACTGGTGGAACGCAACCCCAGCGCCCTTATCCTTGGGAAATGACCATGATCCGATATCTGACCGCCACCATTCTGTCGGCGCTGGTTCTCGCCGGATGCGCCGCATCGCCGGAGCCGCGCCAATATCTGCTGGAGGCACCGGCGACCGCCGCCGCGCCGCCGCCCGCCGCCGAACCCCTGTCGCTGGGCCTGCGGGAAATCGCATTGCCGCTTTATGCCCGCCGCCAGCAGATCGCGGCCTTCGATACGACCGGCACGGTCATGGCATCGGATGAACATCGCTGGGCCGAAGAACCGGCCCCCGCTGCGACCCGGCTTCTGGCACGCACCATCGCGGACCAGACCGGCGGGCAGGTGTTCGTCGAGCCGTGGAGCCGGTCGGCGGCACCCGAACGGATCGCGGCGGTGGAGGTGGACCGGTTCATCGGCACGCTCGGCGGCGATGTCGTGCTGATCGGCCAGCTTTCCCTGACCGAAACCGGCAGCACGGCGCGACCCACATCTTACCCGTTCCGCATCACGACGCCGGTCGCCGGTGACGACTGGCCCATGCTGACGGCGGCCTATGGCGCTGCAATTGCTTCGCTTGGCCGCTTCATCGCTGACACGATTGTCACAGAACGCAGATAGGCAGTTGTTAATCCGAGTCTCGGAGACTGCATGCGCGCCACGGGCCGATTGAGACGGCGCATGCGATCTTTGGCGACATCGGATCAAGGGCAGCCAGGGGGATCGGGTGATGTACAAGATGGACGACGTGGGCCGCTACACGACTTTTGCCGCAGTGGTGGCCCTGACCCTCGTGTCGGCCATCGCGCTGATCTGGACAAGCTGGGCCTGGCTGGCCCTGATCATGTTCGGGGTGCTGAGCGTCATCGGCATCTACGATGTCACCCAGACCCGTCATTCAATCCTGAAGAATTATCCGGTTCTGGGCCATATGCGGTTCCTGTTCGAGGGCATCCGCCCCGAGATCCGGCAATACCTGATCGAAGGCGACAATGACGAGGAACCGTTCAGCCGGGAGGCCCGTTCACTGGTCTATCAGCGTGCGAAAGGGCAGGAAGACAAGCGCCCCTTCGGCACGAAGGAGCGGGTCTATGATGCCGGGTATCAATGGCTGACGCATTCGATCCAGCCGAAACACATCGCCGACCATGATTTCCGGGTCAGGATCGGCGGCGATGCCTGCACCCAGCCTTACGAGGCGTCGATCTACAACATCTCGGCCATGAGCTTTGGCGCGCTGTCCGGCAATGCCATCGAGGCGCTGAACCGGGGGGCAAAGATGGGCGGTTTCGCCCATGATACCGGCGAAGGCAGCGTCAGCCGGTATCACCGCGTGGGGGGTGGCGATCTGATCTATGAGATCGGGTCCGGTTATTTCGGCTGTCGCGCCGATGATGGCTCCTTCGACCCGGAGAAATTCGCGGTCACCGCCGCCGACCCGCAGATCAAGATGATCGAGGTGAAGCTGAGCCAGGGCGCGAAGCCCGGCCACGGTGGCATGTTACCCGCATCGAAGATTTCCCCCGAAATCGCCGAGGCGCGCGGCGTGCCGATGGGGCAGGATTGCATCTCGCCCGCCGCGCACAGCGCGTTTTCGACCCCGCTCGAATTCATGGCCTTTCTGGGCGAATTGCGCCGCCTTTCGGGGGGAAAGCCGGTTGGTATGAAGCTCTGCATCGGGCACCGACGCGAATTCATGTGCATGGCGAAGGCGATGATCGAAAGCGGCATCACCCCGGATTTCATCGTGGTCGATGGCAAGGAAGGCGGTACCGGGGCTGCGCCATTGGAGTTTTCCAACCATGTCGGCATGCCCTTGGTGGAGGGGCTGACCTTCGTTCACAACACCCTGCGCGGCGCGGGACTGCGCGATCAGGTGAAGATCGGCGCGGCGGGCAAGCTGGTCAGCGCGTTCGACATCGCGCGGGCGCTGGCACTGGGGGCGGATTGGGCCAATTCGGCGCGCGGTTTCATGTTCGCCATCGGCTGCATTCAGGCGCAGGCCTGCCACACCAATCAATGCCCGGTAGGCGTCGCGACGCAGGACAAGCTGCGCCAGAAGGCGCTGCATGTGGGTGACAAGTCGCGCCGCGTTGCGAATTTTCATGAAAACACGCTCAAGGCGCTGGCAGAGATGACCGGCGCCGCCGGGCTGAGCCATCCGAGCGAATTCCTGCCTCGGCATTTCATGGTCCGCACCTCGGACCGGCATGTGGTCAATGGCGACGAGGCCTATCCCTACCTGCCCGAAGGGTTCCTGCTCGAAGGTCACGAGGACGCGTACGGCTATCTCGGCCGTTGGAACCGTGCACGGGCGGACAGTTTCGCGCCGATTGATTGAGGTGAGGGCCTGTCCTTTGGCCGCGTTCGAGCCGGGGTCAAGGTCGGTGCTTTATCCCGGCGTGCCCGCCTGAACTTCCTTGAGGCTGAACGCGATCAGGCCGCCGAGGGCGGCGAAACCGGCGAAGACCGCGATCACCACATCCGGGCCTGCCAGATCGACCAGCAGCCCGAACCCGCCGCCGGCCAGCAGGACGATGCCGATCAGCGTGTTCGACAGCGCGGTGTATCGCGCGCGCCGGTCATCGGTGGCCATGTCGGTCAGGTGCAGCTTGCGCCCGGACCGCACGCCTTCATAGGCGATCTGGGCAACGAACAATGCCCCGACTGCGACCATTGTGCTGACCTCCCCGCCCTGCATCATGGCCCAGCCGGACAGCGCGGCGAAGGTCGCGGCAGACAGCGCCGCACTGGCCACCAGCGTCAGGCGGCTGGACCGGTCCGAAAGCCTGCCCCAGACCCAGGATGACAGGATCGACGCACCGGCACTGGCCAGCAACATCGGGCCGAGCGACCCCACCCCCGCCCCGCCCGGATCGCCCATCGCGATCATCAGGATGAAAGGCGGGCCAAGCGCAGTGACCGTCAGGCAGGCCCGTGCCGCAATGAACCGCCGCAGCATCGCGTCGGTCAGCAAGGGGCGGAACAGATAGCGGATGGATGTCGCCTCCGGTGTCTTCCCGCCTTCTTCCCGCTCGTCGAGTTGGGTGAAAACCGCGCCACCGATCAGCCAGAGTCCGCCTGCGACCATGCAGGTCACCGCCAGCGCGGTCAGCGTCAGCGGAATGAACCCGACCGACAGCAGCACCGCAAAGCCCAGCGATACAGCGGACCCGAACGCCGCCGCCGCCCCGGTGACGCCGCCGCGCCTGCCCTTCGGGATCGACCGCGCGAGCGCGTCCTTGTAGCTGAGCGAACAGACCGACCGGGCGACGGCGAGGCAGGCGAGCGCGCCAAGGATCGCCCAGCCCGCGACGGCACCGTCCAGCGTGAGCGCGGCAAGGCCGATGCAGATCGCCGTAAGGCCCTGCAAGGCCGATCCCGCCGCCCAGAACATCCGCCGCCTGCGCGCCGCCTCCACCCGCGTGGCAAGCGCAAGCTGCGGCAGCAGCGCCCCGGCCTCGCGCACCGGGACCAGCGCGCCGATCACCGCGCCGGGCGCGCCGAGGGCGGTCAGCATCCAGGAAAGCACCAGCTTGGGGTTGATCAGCGCATCCGCCAGCTTGGTCAGCGCCAGCGCGGCGACATGGATCATGCCATTGGCCGCCTCACCCTTCTGCGTCGGCTCGCCTGGTGCCCCGGTCAGGCCGTCATAGACAGTTTCGGCAAGGGTGCTTCGGGTCATCATGGTGGCAAGAATGGTGCGGACGGGCCACATGGCAAGACGTTTCGCCAAGACACCCAGTGAAGACGCCCGGCGATTGACACATTGCGCCGCAACAATATACCGCTGCACTGCGACAGAGCGTCAGAATCTGACCCAATGAAAGGCCGAACCATGAGCTTCAAAGTCCAGCCCGCAGGCCCTGCCCGCCCCAATCGTTGCCAGCTTTTCGGCCCCGGCTCCCGCCCGGAAATCTTTGAAAAGATGGCATCCTCGGCTGCGGACGTGGTCAATCTGGACCTTGAGGACAGCGTATCCCCCGCCGACAAGGCCAAGGCCCGGGCAACCGTGATCGAGGCTGTGAACGATCTGGATTGGGGCACGAAGACGCTTTCGGTCCGCATCAACGGCCTCGATACCGAATACTGGCACCACGACATCATCGACCTGATCGAAAAGACCGGTGACCGGCTGGACCTCATCATGATCCCGAAGGTCGGCAATGCGAAGGACATCTATGCTGTCGATGCTGTCGTGACCGCAGCCGAGGCTGCCGCCCGCAAGACAAAGCGCATCGGGTTCGAGGTCATCATCGAAACCGCAGCCGGTGCGCAGAATGTGGACGAGATTGCTGCCGCCTCGCCGCGCATGAATTCCATGAGCTTTGGCGTGGCCGACTATGCCGCCTCGATGGGCATGTCCGTGACCGGAATCGGTGGCACGCAGGATGATTACTATATGCTCGCCAATGGCGCGCCGGGGTCGGAACGGGCGGTCAGCGCGGTCGATCCGTGGCATTACCCGATCACCCGCATGGTCGCCGCCTGCCGCCAGCATGGCTTGCTGCCGGTCGATGGGCCGTTCGGCGATTTTTCGGATGATGACGGCTATCTCGCGCAGGCGCGCCGGTCGGCGACGCTGGGCTGTGTAGGCAAATGGGCGATCCACCCCAAACAGGTGACGCTGGCCAATGGCGTGTTCACGCCGCCCGCCGCCAAGGTGGATCAGGCGCGCCGCATCCTCGCCGCGATGGCTGCGGCGGAGGCGGGCGGCCAGGGTGCCGCTGTGCTCGACGGCAAGCTGATCGACCTCGCGTCGTCGCGTCAGGCACAGGTCATCGTGTCGATGGCTGATCTGATCGAGAACGCGAAATAGGGCTGCGCTGACCGCGATGTTGCGTGCACGCCCCGGCTGTCAGGCACGGGGCGTGCGTTGCAATTGGACGTTGAAACCCCCTATATCCGTCGGGCCGAAACGAGGAGCCGCGTCATGCTGTCATATCTTGAGTTCGAAAAGGGCCTTTCCGAAATCGAAGGCAAGGCCGCCGAACTGCGCGCAATGGCCAAGACCGGCGGCGCGGTCGATCTGAAGGACGAGGCAAAGCAGCTCGACCAGAAGGCGGCGGCGATGCTGAAGGATCTTTATGGCGCGCTGACCCCGTGGCAGAAATGTCAGGTCGCGCGGCATCCGTCGCGGCCCCATGCGATTGATTACATCAAGGCGCTGTTCACCGAATTCACGCCGCTGGCCGGGGACCGCAACTTTGCCGATGACCATGCTGTCGTCGGTGGTCTGGCCCGGTTCAACGACCACCCGGTCATCGTCATCGGTCAGGAAAAGGGCGACGATACCAAGACGCGGCTGGAGCGGAATTTCGGCATGGCGCGGCCCGAAGGGTATCGCAAGGCGGTGCGGCTGATGGACATGGCGGACCGGTTCGGCCTGCCGGTCATCACCCTGATCGACACGCCCGGCGCCTATCCCGGCAAGGGTGCCGAGGAACGCGGGCAGTCAGAGGCGATTGCCCGGTCCACCGACATGTGCCTGCGTCTGGGTGCGCCGCTGATCGCCGTGGTGATCGGTGAGGGCGGATCGGGCGGCGCGGTGGCCTTCGCCACCGGCGACCGGGTCATCATGCTGGAACATTCGATCTATTCGGTCATCACGCCCGAAGGCTGCGCATCGATCCTGTGGAAGAACGCCGAGAAGATGCGCGAGGCCGCTGCGGCGCTGCGGCTGACGGCACAGGATCTGAAACAGCTTGGCGTCATCGACCGGATCGTGAAGGAGCCGCTGGGCGGCGCGCAACGCGACCCTAAAGCCGTCATCAAGGCTGTCGGCGCGGCGATCAGCGAGGAATTGACAGTATTGTCCGCGAAAGAGCCTGCAAAGCTGCGCGCGCTCCGGCGGCAAAAGTTCCTCGAAATGGGATCGCAATCGCTGCATTGACCCAGTCTGCGACGATCTTCCGAAAAGACCGCCTCGTTTCACAAAATTGATTTATTTCGAACAAGGCCTTTTCAGGCAGGCTTCAAGCCGCCACATTGGACGGACAGAATCAAAAGGTCGCAAGATTTCGTTAGCAAGGCGACCAGAAGGAGATGAACCGGTGAAATTGTCTGACATCGCAGAAGCGTTGAAGGAAATTCTTGACCGTATATCGGGTGCTCCGGCACCGCAGCCGATCCCCGTTCGCGTGGATGACCGCCGCCGCCCGCGCGGCTGATCAGGCCCGGTCTGCATGGCCACGGCACCCCTGCTCGCCGATTCGGAGCTTTCGCCCGAGGCGCAGGCAGTTTTTCAGGACATTCGCGCGACGCGCGGTTCCGATTTCGTGAACAATTTCTGGCGTGCTCTCGCCAATGACCCCCCGCTTTTGAAGGCAACCTGGGACCGTCTGAAGACCGTGATGGTTCAGGGGCGCCCCGGCGGGCTGGACCCGTTGACAAGGGAACTGGTCTATCTCGCCACATCGATCGCCAATGGTTGCGAATACTGCGCCCATTCCCACACCGCCGCTGCCCGCGCCAAGGGCATGACCGACGCGCAGTATGGCGAGTTTCTAGACGTGATCGCGATGGCGGCGCAGACCAATGCGCTGGCCACGGCGCTTCAGGTTCCGGTGGACGAGGCTTTCAGCTCCTGATTTGCGTCAGGCGGGTGACATGGCCCATCTTGCGGCCCGGCCGCGCCTCCCCCTTGCCATAGAGGTGCAGCGCGCCGTCCTGCGACAGGTCGGCCCAGTGATCCACATCGTCCCCGATCAGATTGTCCATCACTGCATCTGCATGGCGGGCAGGGCTGCCGAGCGGCCAGCCACAGACCGCCTTGATGTGCTGCTGAAACTGGTCGGTTGCCGCTGCTTCGATGGTCCAGTGGCCTGTATTGTGGACGCGCGGGGCGATTTCGTTGACCAGCAAAGCGCCGTCGGGGGTTTCGAACAGTTCGACTCCGATCACCCCGACATAGTCGAGCGCGGTCAGGATGCGGGCGGCGATGGATTTCGCCTCGGCAATCACCGCATCGCCTGATCTGGCGGGGACGGTGGTGCGGCGCAGGATGCCCGCCTCATGCACGTTCTCGCCGGGGTCGAAGGCGGCGATGGACCCGTCGAGTCCGCGCGCCGCGATGACGCTGATTTCGCGGGTGAAGGTCACGAACCCCTCCAATACCGCAGGTGCGCCGCGCATTTCGGACAGCGCGTCGGCGGCATCGGCGGCGGTCATGATCCTCGCCTGTCCCTTGCCGTCATATCCCATCCGCCGGGTTTTCAGGATTGTGGGCATGCCGATATCGCCCAGCGCCTTTTCGAGATCGTCCGCGTCATCCACCGGCGCAAAGGGCGCGGTGGTCACGCCGATGCGGTTCAGAAAGAATTTCTCGTCCACCCGGTCCTGCGCCACTGCCAGCGCCTTTCGGCCCGGACGCACGGGCACCAGCGGCTCCAGTATGTCGACCGTCGCGGCGGGCACATTTTCGAACTCGTAGGTGACGACATCGACAGCGCGGGCGAAGGCTGTCAGCGCCGCCGCATCGTCCCAACCGCCGCGCGTCACGGCGGCGGCGACATCACCGGCGGGCGGATTGTCTTCGGGGGCGTAGATATGGGCGCGCAGGCCCAGTTGCGCGGCGGCAATCGCCAGCATCCGGCCAAGCTGACCGCCGCCCAGAATACCGACCGTGCCGCCGGGGGCGATCCGGTCATTCATCATGCGGCGCCTCCGCGACCGCATCGGTTTGCGCCGCGCGCCATGCGTCGAGTCGTTCGGCAAGCGCCGAGTCGGTGGTGGCGAGGATTGCCGCCGCCAGCAGTCCGGCATTGGCCGCCCCTGCCGCGCCGATGGCGAGGGTGCCGACCGGCACGCCCTTCGGCATTTGCACGATGGACAGAAGGCTGTCCTGCCCCGAAAGCGCCTTCGACTGCACCGGCACGCCCAGCACCGGCACCCGCGTTTTCGCGGCGATCATGCCCGGCAGATGCGCCGCCCCGCCCGCGCCCGCGATGATGACCCGCAGGCCGCGCGGGGCCGCAGCCTCGGCATAGGCAAACATCCGGTCGGGGGTGCGGTGGGCGGACACGATCTTCGCCTCATGCGCGATACCTAGCGTGGCAAGGATTTCGGATGCCTCGCGCATGGTCGGCCAGTCGGACTGGCTGCCCATAACGATCCCGACCAATGGCTCTGTCATCGCACCCTCCGCCGCAAAGAGGGCGCACTATAGCGGCACGGGAAACGCGGGCAAGCCGGGATAGCTGTGCCGCTCTCAGGCGATGATGTCCGGGGTGATCTTGTCTTCCAGCCGGGCGATTTCGTCCTTCAGGCCCAGCTTCTGTTTCTTCAACCGGCGCAGATCGAGGCTGTCGCGACCGACCGGCGATTCCTCCAATGCCTTGATCGCGTCGTCTAGCGACCGGTGGCGGCGGCGCAGCTCCTCCAGCTTGAAGCGGAGGACCTCCGTCTGATCCATGACATTCTTGGGGCCGGACAAATCGCGCATCGCGTCCTCGGTTGCAGAACTGCCAGAATACCGCCTGTTGTCGGGGCGGGTCGCGGCCACTAAATACCAGTCTATGTTGAAAACCCTCAGGAAGCGAATCGCAAGCCGCATCAAGCGTGCGCCCGTCGTCAGCGTGCTGCCGCTGTCCGGCACCATCGGCACAGTCGGCTTTGGCCGTGGCCTGACAGACGCTGGCCTCGCCGCCCAGATCGACCGCGCCTTTGCGCCGTCGCGGCTTTCAGCGGTGGCACTGTCCATCAACTCCCCCGGCGGATCGCCGACGCAAAGCGCGCTGATCGCGGCGCGCATCCGCAGGCTGGCGGCGGAAAAGAACGTGCCGGTCATCGCCTTTTGCGAGGATGTGGCGGCATCGGGCGGGTATTGGCTGGCGACGGCAGGCGATGAAATCTATGCCGATGACAATTCGATCATCGGCTCCATCGGTGTGATCTATGCCGGGTTCGGCTTTCAGACCCTGCTGGAGCGGCAGGGGGTGGAACGGCGGGTGCATACGGCGGGCCGGTCCAAATCCATGCTCGACCCGTTCCGCCCGGAAAAGGAAGAGGATGTCGCCCGGATCAAGGCGCTTCAGGGGGTCATCCACGAGAATTTCATCGAACAGGTGAGAACGCGGCGCGGGGCAAAGCTGAACCCAGCGGACGACCTGTTCACCGGGGATGTCTGGGTTGGGCGGCAGGCGGTTGATGTCGGGCTGATTGACGGCATCGGGCATCTGGTGCCGATGATGAAACAGCGGTTCGGCGACGATGTCCGGTTCAACACGGTTGCGCAGCGGCGCGGATTGCTTCAGCGTCTGCGCGGGCAGGCCTCCGTGGGGCGGACGCTGGAGGGTCTGAATGTGGAAGACATGACAAGCAGGATGGTCATGGGCGCAGCGCAGGCGGTGGAAGAGCGCGCGCTCTGGTCACGATTTGGCCTCTGACCGATGCTGACCAAGATCCTGATCTTTCTGGCAGTGGTGATCGGCGTTTTTGTCGTCGCCCGGATGGGTGCATCCAGTGCGCTGAAACCGATCCTGCGCGGCAAGACGGAATCAAAACCAGATCAACGCGCGCGCCGCGCCGAAGACCTGAAGCAATGCACGGTTTGTGGTGCCTGGTCGGCCAGTGGCGAAACCTGCCCCTGCGGGACCGCCCCGACCCCATGACCGGATCATCGCCCTGCCCAGCCCCAAGGGCGGTTCCTTATGTGAGAGTGTGCATAGATGCTGATTGATCTGTCTCTGGTGGCCGCCGGTCTGGTTCTTCTGGTCGTCGCTGGTGACGCGCTGGTTCAGGGCGCAGTCGCGCTCAGCATCAAGCTCGGCATCCCTGCCCTGATCGTCAGTCTGACCGTGGTGGCATTTGGGACCTCGGCACCGGAAATGCTGGTGTCGATTCAGGCGACGCTGGATGGTGCGACGGACCTTGTCTATGGCAATGTCGTTGGGTCAAACATCGCCAATATCCTTCTGGTCCTTGGCATTCCCGCCCTGATCGCGCCGATTGCCGTCAGCCAGCCGGGGGTGAAGCGCAATTTCATCATGATGATCAGCGCATCGCTGCTGCTGATCGCGGCGTGCGGCTATGGCGGCCTCTATTTCTGGACCGGGATCGCCTTTCTGTTCCTGCTCGGCGCGATGATGTTCGATGCCTATCTGATGGCGAAGCAGGGCAAGGTGGAACTCGACCTCGACGACATCGATGATGATGTCGTCACATGGCCGGGCTGGCGCACCACGCTTTACATCATTGGCGGCGTTGTCGGGCTGCCCATCGGCGCGCATCTTCTGATCGACGGGGCGCAGTCCGTCGCGCTGGAACTGGGCATTTCCGAGGCAGCCATCGGTCTGACACTGGTGGCGGTCGGCACATCGCTGCCGGAACTTGCGACCACGGTGATGGCGGCGATCCGGCGTCAGGCCGATGTCGCGGTCGGCAATGTCGTCGGATCGAACCTGTTCAACATTCTGGCCGTCGCCGGTGTGGCGTCGCTGATCGACGTTCTGCCGACCCCGGCGGGGTTTCTGGAACTCGACCTCTGGATCATGCTCGCCACAGCGCTCGCCATCGCGCCCTTCGTGTTTCTGCGCAAAGACATTGGTCGGGTGGCTGGGCTTGTCTTTGTCCTGACCTATATCGTCTATGTGGCCTTCGCGCTCGGTCCCCGAATGTAGGGTCGCGCAGGCCATGCCTGACAGGAGCCACCAGATGCCGGATGCCGTGACATGTTGAAGCCGGGGGCCGCGCTTGTCACCGGCGGTGCCATCCGGCTGGGTCGGGCAATGGCGCTCGCGCTGGCCGAGGATGGCTGGGATGTGGCGGTCAGCTATCATTCATCGTCAGAGGCAGCGGATGATCTGGTGGCGGAGATCGCGGCACTGGGCCGCCATGCCGTCGCCCTGCGCGCCGATCTTCTGTCGGAGGTGGAAACCGAAGGATTGATCGCGGCTGCGGTTGCGGCGCTGGGGCGGCCGCTGACCTGCCTTGTGAACAATGCGTCCATCTTTGAACATGATGACATCGTCACCGGCACGCGCATCAGTTGGGATCGCCACATCGAAAGCAACCTGCGCGCCCCGGTCGTGCTGACCCAGGGTTTCGCGGCGCAGGTGCCGGAGGCCGAGAAAGATGCGCAAGGGGAGCCGGTGGCAGGTGGCTGTGTCATCAACATGCTCGACCAGCGCGTGCGAAAGCTGACACCCGAATTCATGTCCTACACCATCGCCAAGATGGGCCTCTGGGCGTTTACCCAAACAGCGGCGCAGGCGCTTGCGCCGCGCATCCGGGTCAACGCGATCGGGCCGGGTCCGACCCTGCGCGGCGGGCGGCAAACGGAGGAACATTTCAGCAGCCAGCGCGCCGCGACCGTGCTGAAACGTGGGTCCGACCCCGCCGATATCGTCGCGGCGATGCGGTATTTTCTGGCCAGCAAGGCCGTCACCGGACAGATGATCGCGGTCGATGGCGGGCAGCATCTGGGCTGGCAGACCCCCGATGTGATCGGTGTCGAATGATGCACCAAGGATCGAAAACCGGGTCGGATTCAGGGTTGTGCAATCGACTTTTCCCATTCGCCGCAGGTGTCACATCGATTCGCCGCGGTGCGGGTTTTGGGGTAGTGGCCGCAAAAGCGAAAGAATAATATATCAATCATATCAATGGTTTAAGAGATTTGCCTAATTTTTAGGCAACATCATAAAACCTTTACAATCATTACGAAAAAATCGAGTCGTTCAGTTTTATCGACAGACTTATCCACAGGAATCGGGGATATGAAATTGGTTGTCTCCGGCGGGAATCTTTGGCAGCGACACAGGCAGAGGATTCGCATGTTCCACGGAACTTTCAGGACTCGTAGTTATCTCGTTGGATTCATGGACAGGTTAATCTTTGTAAACAAGTGAGGCAGTGCGGGCATGATCGTGCCAGACAACGAGACAACGCCGGACGCAGGCGGAATCGGGTTCGAGGAGGACGCCGCCGACCCGTTGTCGCGGCAGGTCGCACCGACCGGACCGGATGTCATCAAGGACTATCTGCCCCGGCTTCCGTCGCGGCCCGGCGTTTATCGGATGCTGGGGGCGAAGGGTGAGGTGCTGTATGTCGGCAAGGCGCGGTCGCTGAAGGCGCGGGTGTCGAACTATGCCCGGCTTCAGGGCAATTCCGGGCGCATCCAGCGGATGATCATGGCCACCGCATCCATGATGTTCGTCACCACCCCGACCGAGACGGAAGCGCTGCTGCTGGAGGCGAACCTCATCAAGCAGCTTAAACCGCGCTACAACGTGCTGCTGCGCGACGACAAGAGCTTCCCTCATATCCTCGTCACCGGCGATCATGCCTTTCCGGGGATCGACAAGCATCGCGGCGCGCGCAACCGCAAGGGGCGATATTTCGGCCCCTTCGCGTCGGCAGGGGCAGTGAACCGGACGCTGAACCAGATGCAGAAAGCGTTCCTGCTGCGAAGCTGCACCGACAGCGTGTTCGACAACCGCACGCGGCCCTGCCTACTGCACCAGATCAAGCGCTGTTCTGCCCCCTGCACCGGGCTGATCGACGAGGCGCGCTATGCCGCGCTGGTCGATGACGCGATCCAGTTTCTGGAGGGGAAATCGACTAGCGTGCAGGAAGAACTGGCGGGTCGGATGCAGGCGGCGTCGGCGGAGATGGATTTCGAACAGGCCGCCATCTACCGCGACCGCATCGCCGCGATGACCCGCGTGCAGCAGGTGCAGGGCGTAAACCCGGAAACCGTGGCCGAGGCGGATGTCGTCGCGGTCCATGCCGAGGGTGGGCAGGCCTGCGTGCAGGTGTTCTTCTTCCGCTCGCACCAGAACTGGGGCAACCGCGCCTATTTCCCGCGCGCCGGGGTGCAGGTGAGCGAGGAGGAGATCCTCGCCGCTTTCCTGACCCAGTTCTATGGCGGGAAGGAGCCGCCAAAGCTGATCCTGACCAGCCACGCGGCGGAGGATGCCGACCTGATCGGCGAGGCGCTGTCGATCAGCGCCAGCCACAAGGTCGTCGTCACCGCGCCGAAACGCGGTGAAAAGCGGATGCTGGTCGATCACGCGCTGACCAATGCCCGCGAAAGCCTCGGTCGGCGGATGGCGGAAAGCGCGGCGCAGTCGAAATTGCTGGCAGGCGTGGCCGACGCCTTCGGCCTGCCGGACACGCCGCGCCGGATCGAGGTCTTTGACAACTCGCATATTCAGGGCGCGTTCGCCGTCGGCGCGATGATCGTCGCCGGGCCGGACGGTTTCGACAAGAAATCCTACCGCAAATTCAACATCAAGACCGCCGCGACCAACGACGATTTCGGCATGATGAAAGAGGTCCTGACACGCCGCTTCAAGCGGTTGCTGAAAGAAGACCCCGACCGCCAGACTGCCGATTGGCCCGACCTGTTGCTGATCGACGGCGGGGCCGGGCAGGTCAGCGCGGTGAAGGAGATCATGGCAGAACTTGGCGTCGAGGATGTGGCGATGATCGGGGTGGCCAAGGGACTCGACCGCGATGCGGGGAAAGAGGAATTCCACCGCCCCGAAGGCGGCCAGCCCTTTGCCCTGCCGCACCGCGACCCGACCCTGTATTTCATCCAGCGCCTGCGCGATGAGGCGCACCGCTTTGCCATCGGTGCCCATCGCGCCAAACGGTCCAAGGCCATTGGCGTCACCACGCTGGACGAGGCCCCCGGCATCGGCCCGGCCCGCAAACGCGCCCTGCTGGCACATTTCGGCAGCGCCAAGGCGGTCGCCCGCGCCGGCCTTTCCGATTTGCAGGCGGTGGATGGGATTTCCGAGAAAATGGCCGAGAACCTGCACGCGTTCTTTCATGATGAGGCGTAGGGGCACTCACCGCCCTTGATCGAAGCGAATCCGCTGTGAATACTTCTCTCATTGCGCGAGGGGAGTTCAGGATGAAGGTTTTCCGAACGACATTGTTGTTGGCGGTTCTGGTATCGGTCGAGCCTTCAGAAGGGCGCGCACAGCAATGGGCCGGTGACATCCAGACCTATGCCCAGCATTGCGCCGAGGTGATTGGCGAACCGGTGCCGGATTTCGACTGTCTCGCGGATGGGGTGGAGATTCCGATTTTCGACCACGACGCGCCGCCGACCGGGGCATTCAATCCGCCGAAATGCGACCGACCTGCAACGATGAATTCAAGTGAAGTAGATCCGTGTCAGGTCGGGAGCCGTTTTGGAGTGCTCCGAGGCAGCAACCCTGACATTTCCTCGACATTCATATGTCGCCGAGAAAACAGTGAAGACGGATATGACGAGGTTGCCGTCATCCAGCACAATGCTTCGAACGGCGCGACCTGCTGGTTTCGCGGCACGCTCGCCATCACCGCCAATAACGCAGAAATAGCGATGCCGGAGCGCAAGCTTGGCAATGCCATCGCCTCGCCGATCCGCAGTGCCTTCGTGAACGATCACCCTGATCCAGAGACGCCGCGGATCACTTGGCATACCGTCAACCGGTTCTTTTGCCGCTCATGCCATGACATCGACCCTTTCATCCGCTCGCCCTACATTCAGGAGGCAGCGACGCGGAATGCGATCGAGTTTCCTTCGGTATACCGCCCCGACCAGCCGGTCACGGACTTTCGTTTCTGGAATCCGCTGTTTCCAGATAGTGACTCGGAGTTATCGGCGGATCTGATCGTGTTCGAACCAGGAAGCGATGGCGCTAGATGCACCACATGCCACGTCATTGCACGCAATTCGGGGTCCGAGCTTGGCGGTGTCGCGCGCTATCAGCTTTTGCTGCTCGACAGCCTCGGCCAAAAAAGTAGTTCCGACAACATCTTGACGAACGGCGGCAGCCCGACAAAACAGGAGGCCCATGCCACGCATCCCGATCATGCGTGGATGCATGTGGACCGACCACCTTTCGAGATGGCGAAACCATCCGCCGCGACCCTGCGCGCCTATGCGGATATCAAGGCCCGCACGGCGGCGGAGGTGCCGGGCCTGTGCCGATATGTGAAACCGAAGGGCCGCCCGCCGATTGGGGTGGAGATCATGGGCCTGACGCCAGCCGAGGGCGCGACGATCAGTGCGGGGGCGAGCATCGGCGTGCAGGCGCGGTTGTTGAACCATGATTTCGGCGATCAGGTCGCGTGGGTCGTCCGCAAACCGTCCGGCATCACCTTCATTCCGCGCAAGACGGCCCATGAGGACGCGATGGCCCTGCAACCACAATGCAAACCCGGCGAGCAGGTCACGCTGAGCGCGCAGGTGGTGAAGGCGGATGGCACCGCTGGCGGTGCATCGGCGACGCGGCGGTTTCGCTGTGTCGAATCGCGGCTGGAGTTTTTCGACGCCGAGGGCCGCACCGTCGCCGCGCTTTCCGATCCTGTGCGGACCGGCGGCATCGTGGGGGTGCGGGCCCTTGGCCTCGCGCTCTCGGACCTTTTGCTGGGCGATCAGAATCTCGATCTGCATTACCGGTCGTTCCTCAGCTTCCCGCTGACTGCTCCGGCGGGGATCGCGCCTCGGAAAGCGGATCTCGTGTTCAGCCTCCGCACCGATCAGGGGCAGGTCGCGGCGAATTTCGGCGATGCCCGTGTGCTGCATGTCGATCTGGAAGATGCGCTCGACAGGCGCGACTTCGCCCGCGACGGGCTGTTGCAGGAGGGGGTGAGCCGTTTCGATCCGGCCCCCGGCGTCAAGGTGATCGACGTGACCCGCCATGTCGCGGTCGCACTGGCGCAAGGCCGCGCCCGCGTCGATCTCGGTATCTGGCTGACGGAAGCGACCGATGGCGACCAGCGCATCGACACCCTGCGGATCGTGAACCAGCCCCGCACTGCCGCCTCCGGCGACATCGACTTCACCACCCTTCTGCAACCGGTGCTGCGCCTCACATATTGACGCTGCACCGCGCGGTGCCCCCTTGACGCAAAGGTCAGATCGGCGACAGTCGCGAAAAAGCATCGAGAGGAAACCGCAATGACCACCGCCGCCTATATCTATGACGCGATCCGCACCCCCCGTTCAAAAGGCAAGGCGGACGGGACGCTGCATGAGGTGAAGCCGATCAACCTCGTCACCACCCTGCTGAATGAAATGCAGCAGCGTCATGACCTCGACACCTCGCGCGTCGATGACGTGATGCTCGGCTGCGTCATGCCGGTGATGGAGCAGGGGTCGGTGCTGCCCAAGGTCGCGCTGCAAAAGGCGGGCTGGGATGAAAGCGTCGCGGGCGCGCAGGTGAACCGGTTCTGCGCCTCCGGCCTCGACACGTTCAACACGGCGGCGGCCAAGGTCGCGTCGGGGTGGGAGGATCTGGTCTGCGCGGGCGGTTATGAAAGCATGTCGCGCGTTCCGATGGGATCGGATGGCGGGCCATTCGCCGAGGACCCGGAAACCGCCATCGCTACCGGCTTCGTGCCGCAGGGGATCGGCGCGGACCTGATCGCGACCATCGAAGGGTGGAGCCGCGACGACGTGGACGCCTTCGCAATGGAAAGCCAGAAACGCGCCGCCCATGCCCGCGACAGCGGCTGGTTCGACCGGTCGGTCGTGCCGGTGAAGGATGAGAACGGCATCACGATCCTGGAACGGGACGATTTCATCAAGCCCGATACCGACATGCAGAAGCTGGGCGCGTTGAAGGCCAGTTTCGCCATGCCCGGCTCGATGGGCTTCGATGCGGTTGCGCTGGCGAAATATACCGGGGTGGAGCGGATCAACCATGTCCACACCCCAGGCAATTCATCGGGCATCGTCGATGGCGCGTCGCTGATCATGGTCGGCAACGAACAGGTCGGCAAGGATCTGGGCCTGACACCGCGCGGGCGGGTTCTGTCCATCGCGCTGACCGCGACCGACCCGACGATCATGCTGACCGGCCCCGGCCCGGCCTCGAAAAAGGCGCTGGCCAAGGCCGGTCTGACGATCGACGACATTGATCTGGTGGAGATCAACGAGGCCTTCGCATCGGTCGCGCTGCGGCTGCAACGCGATCTGGATGTGCCGGATGAAAAGCTGAACGTGGTCGGCGGCGCGATTGCGATGGGGCATCCGCTGGGCGCGACCGGCGGCTGCCTCGTGTCCACCATGCTCGACGAATTGGAGCGGCGAAAGCTGAAGCGTGCGCTGATCTGCATGTGCGTCGGCGGCGGCATGGGCATCGCCTCCATCATCGAGCGGGTCTGAGCCATGAGCGATTTTCAGTATGAGAAAGACGCCGACGGCATTGTGACCGTGACGCTCGACATGCAGGGGCAGTCCGCCAACACGATGAACGACCGTTTCGTGCCCGGCATGGATGCCGTCATGGCGCGGCTGCGCGCCGAGGAGGGGTTGACCGGCGTGATCTATGCCTCCGCCAAGAAAACCTTCTTCGCGGGGGGTGATCTGAACCTGCTCGGCTCCATCGAAAAGGCGGATGCGGAAACGCTGCATTATGTCGAGGAGAACAAGCGCCCTTACCGCGACATCGAAAAGCTGCCGGTGCCGGTTGTTGCCGCGATCAATGGTGCGGCGCTGGGCGGGGGGTATGAGCTGTGCCTCGCCTGCAATCACCGCATCGTCGCCGATGACCCGAAGGCCGTGGTCGGCCTGCCGGAGGTGACGCTGGGCCTGCTGCCCGGCGCGGGCGGCGTCGTGCGCCTGACCGCGCTGCTGGGGCTGGAGCGGGCCTTGCCGTTTCTGCTGGAGGGGAAACCATCCGCCCCTGCCAAGGCCGCGAAGGCCGGGCTGGTGGATCAGGTCGTGCCGACGGCGGCTGATCTGATTCCGGCAGCGAAGGCGTGGATCAAGGCCAATCCCGATGCCCATGCGCAGCCCTGGGATCAGAAGGGATTCCGCTATCCCGGCGGCGACACGCTGTCGCCCAAGGTCCGGCAGATCATCCAGATGTCTTCGGCCATGCTGGTAAAGAAAACGCGCGGGTTGCTGCCCGCGCCGGAAAAGATCCTCGATATTGCGGTCAATTCGATGCGGATCAGCTTTGATGCGGCGCTGCGGGTGGAAAGCCGGGGCCTCTGCGCGCTGATGGTCACGCCGCAGGCGAAGGCCGGGATTGGCACGTTCTTTTTCGGGATGCAGGCGATCAAGGGCGGCAAGGTGCGGCCTGAGGGCGAGAAATGGCGCGCGACCTCCACCGCCATCCTCGGTGCGGGGATGATGGGTTCGGGCATCGCATGGGCACATGCGTCGCGCGGGCTGCCCACTGTCCTGAAAGACATGACGATGGCGGGGGCGGAAAAGGGCAAGGCCTATTCCGCAGGGCTGGCCGACAAGGCATTGTCGCGCGGCCAGATGACCGAGGCGGCCAAGGCGGCGCTGTTGTCGCAGATCACCCCATCGACCGATGATGCCAATTTCGACGGCGTCGATCTGATCATCGAGGCGGTGTTCGAGGATGTCGCACTGAAGGAAACCGTCATCCCCGCGTCCTTTGCACGGCTGGGCGCGGGGGGCATCTATGGCTCCAACACCTCCACCCTGCCGATCTCGCTGTTGGCGAAAAGCTGCCCTGAGCCCGACCGGTTCATCGGCCTGCATTTCTTCTCCCCCGTCGACAAGATGAAGGTGGTGGAGATCATCATGGGCGAGGCGACCAGCGACGAGACGCTGCGCAAGGCCTATGATTACGTGCAGCAGATCGGCTACATGCCCATCGTGGTGAACGATGCGCGCGGCTTCTTCACATCCCGCGTGTTCGGCACCTATCTGGACGAAGGGCAGGCGTTGCTGATCGACGGGCTGGCACCGGTCACGGTGGAACGTGCCGGCTGGAAGATCGGGATGCCGGTCGGGCCGCTGGCGGTGCATGACGAGGTGTCGATGGTCCTGTCGAAAAAGGTCCATGACACCCATGTCGCGCTGGATGAACGGTTGGGCGTCACGAACGGCTTCCCCGCCGATGGATCGCACACCAAGGCGGTCGCGCATGAGATGGTCGCGCAGGGGCGCGGCGGGCGGCATTATGGCGGCGGGTTCTATGATTATGCGCCTGACGGCACCAAATCGCTGTGGGGTGGTCTTGCGCAATTCGCCAGGGGCAATGCGCCGATCACGATGCAGGATGCCGAGGATCGGCTGATCTATCGTCAGGCGATCGAGACGCTGCGCTGCCTCGATGAAGGCGTGCTGCGGTCGGAGGTGGAAGCCAATCTGGGCGGCATCTTCGCCATCGGCTTTCCGGCCCATACCGGCGGCGCGATCCAGTTCATCCGGGGTGTCGGCATCGACGCCTTCGCCGCCCGCGCGCGGGAGCTGGAGGCGGCCTTTGGCCCGCGTTTCCATGTCAGGCCGGAGGCGCTGGACATGCTGCGCCAGACCGCGAAGGCCGCCTGATGCCGGGGCCGCTTGCGGGCCTTAAGGTCATCGAAATGCAGGGCCTCGGCCCCTGCCCGCTGGCCGGGCAGTTTCTGGCCGATCTGGGGGCGGAGGTGACGCTGATCACCCGCAAGTCGGGCCGTGCCGACCCGACCGATATCACCAATCGGGGCAAACGGTCGGTCGCGCTGAACCTGAAAGCGCCGGACGGGGTGGAGGCTGCGCTGCGGCTGGTGGAACGCGCGGACATCCTGATCGAGGGGTTTCGCCCCGGCGTGATGGAACGGATGGGCCTCGGCCCCGATGCCTGCGCCGCGCGCAACCCGCGCCTGATCTTCGGGCGGATGACAGGTTGGGGGCAGGACGGGCCGCTGAGTCAGACCGCAGGCCATGACATCAACTATCTCGGCATCACCGGCATTCTTCATGCCATCGGCAAGAAGGATCAGCCACCGATCCCGCCACTGAACATCGGTGCGGATTATGCCGGGGGCACGATGTTCCTGTTGCTCGGCATCCTGTCGGCACTGTTCGAGCGTCAGGGATCCGGCAAGGGGCAGGTTGTGGATGCGGCGATGGTCGATGGTGCCCCGGCGCTGATGTCGCTGGTCCACAGCTTCGCCGCGCGCGGGCTGTGGTCGAATGACCGCGAAAGCAACCTGCTGGACGGTGGCGCGCCGTTTTATCGGACCTATGAAACCTCGGACGGGCATTACATGTCGGTCGGCCCGCTGGAGCCGCAGTTTTTCGCCGAACTGGTCGCCGGGGCAGGGTTGCCGGAGGATCATCGCGCAAGCCAGATGAACAGCGCCGACTGGCCTGCGCGCCATGATGCCTATGCCGCCGTGTTCGCCACGAAAACCCGCGACGAATGGACGGCGGTATTCGCCGAAACCGATGCCTGCGTCACCCCGGTCCTGACCTGGGCGGAGGCGCCGTTGCACCCCCACAACCGGGCGCGCGGTGTTTTTGTCGAGGTCGGCGGTGTCACCCAGGCCGCCCCCGCGCCGCGATTCGACCGCACACCCGCCGCCACCCCGGCACCGCCGCGTGCACCCGGTGCGGATACCGATGCGGTGATGGCGGAGCTTGGATTTTCGCCCGAGGACATCGCCGCGCTGCGGGCGGATGGCGTGCTGGTCTAGGGCAGTCCCCGCGCCGCCAGCGCGATATCCAGCGCCTTGCGCATCACGGTCGGTGCCGCCGCGCGGGCGTCGCTGACCGGCAGATAGCTGTGACCGGCAAGCGCAGGGCCTGACGCCATGCGGATGTCGAGCGTCAGGGTGAAATGGGTGAAGACATGACGCGCGGCGGTGGGCAGCACCGTCCACTCCGCCTGTCCCGGTGCCGCCGCCGCAATCACTGCCTCATCCGGGGGCTGTTTGGTCCAATCCGGCCCCGGCAGTCCGATCATGCCGCCGAGCAGGCCCTGATCGGGCCGGGTTTCCATCAAAACCGCGCCCGCCGGATCGAAATGCACGAAAACTGTGCTGCGCCGCGTCGGTTTCGCAATCTTCGCAGCCTTGCGCGGCAGATCGGGTGCGATACCGGAGGCGCGGCCTTTGCACGGGTCATGCCACGGGCACAGGATGCAGCGCGGCGATTTCGGGATGCAGATCGTCGCGCCGAGGTCCATCAGCGCCTGCGCGAAATCGCCGGGGCGGTCATCGGGAATCAGCGCCTCCGTCGCGGCCCGGATCGCCGGTTTGGCATCGGGCAAGGGCGTCTCGATGGCATGAAGGCGGGTCATCACCCGTTCTACATTGCCATCGACCGCTGCGGCGCGGCGGTTGAAGGCGATGGCGGCGATTGCGCCGGCAGTATAGGGGCCGATGCCCGGCAGGGTCAGCAGCCCCGCCTCGGTATCGGGGAACCGGCCACCATGCTCCGTCGCCACCACCACCGCGCATTTGTGGAGGTTCCGGGCGCGGGCGTAATAACCAAGCCCGGCCCATTCGGCCAGAACCGCCTCACGCGGGGCGGCAGCAAGCGCGCCCACGCTGGGCCACAGCGTCGTGAACCGCTCGAAATACGGTTTCACGGTCGCGACGACGGTTTGCTGAAGCATGATTTCGGACAGCCAGACCCTGTAAGGGTCCGCCGCGCCGCCGCCCGGCGGCACCCGCCAGGGCAGGCTGCGGGCGTTCCGGTCATACCAGCGCAGCAGATCGGTAGCGTCGGGTGCCGCTTTCATGCCTGCATCACGGTGAGTTGACCCCGTGGCGCAAAAGATTTCAGGGCTGCGGCGGCGAAGACGCTCCTAAACCGTGCCCGAATGTGCCAGTTATTCTTCATGGTGAAAGACACAGCAAAACCCGGCGCGCCGCGCAAGGGCGGAATGACCGGCGATGCCGCGCCGCCCCGGCGCGCGCGCGGGTTTCTGCGCGCGGCGGAGCTGACGGTCGGGACGCTGAAATCGGCGGGGGCGAAGCGGGGCTTTGCCGAACTGCGCCTCGTTACCGAATGGCGGGCGATTGTCGGCGATGCACTGTCGGTGCTGTGCCGTCCGGTCAAGGTGACCTATGGCGGGCGCGGCGGCTCCGGCCTCGGCGCGACGCTGGTTGTCACCGGCGAAGGCGCGCGCGCGCCGGAAATCGACATGCAGAAAACCCGGATCATCGACAAGGTGAACGCATTCTATGGCTATCGCGCCGTGTCGCGGCTGGTGATCGACCAGTCACGATCCGCGATGCCGATGGCGGCGCAGCCCCTGTCGGCGCAGGGCTTCGCCGAGGGCCAGACGGAATGGCAGGGCGCGCCCGTAGCATCAGTCAGTCCCCTGGAAGGCGTGGCAGATCAGCACCTCGCACTGGCGCTGGGCCGCCTCGAAGCCAATATTGCCGCCAGACGGAAAGTCCGCGATACGGACGAGACCAAAGACAATGACAAGAACAGGAGCCTTTGATGACTGATTCCAGAAACCTGACCCGCAGGGGCGCGCTTGTGGCTGGTGGTGCTGCGCTGGCACTGGCTGCTGCCCCGGCCTGGGCGATCGAGGACAAGGGCTATGCGCTGGGCGACATCGTTCTGGGCGACCCGGATGCGCCGGTGACGATCATCGAATACGCCTCGCTGACCTGTCCGCATTGCGCGACCTTCCACAAGGGCAGCCTGCCGACCATCAAGGCGGATTACATCGACACCGGCAAAGCCAAGCTGATCATGCGCGAGATCTATTTCGACCAGTTCGGCCTTTACGCCAGCATGATCGCGCGGTGCGGCGGCGAGAAGACGTTCTACCCGCTGATCGACATGTTCCTCGCGCGTCAGGGCGATTGGTATCAGGCCCATGTCGGCGCGTTCAACCAGACCAAGAACCCGCAGCCGATGATCGACGAGATGTTCAAGTTCGGTCGCCTCGCCGGTCTGTCGACCGAGCGGATGACATCCTGCCTGACCGATCAGGGCCTGCTGGAACGTCTGGTCGGCGATTTCCAGCGGACATCTGGCGAAGACAATGTCCGATCCACCCCGACCTTCTTTGTGAATGGTGAAATGGTGTCCGGGTCGGTTTCGGCGGCGGCGATGGCTGAGGTGATCGAGAAGTATCTCTGATCCGAGAGGGCGTAATTTTTGATACGGGGCGCTGTCGTCAGCGCCCCGTATCTTTTTATCTCGTTGCCATCAAAGCGAAAGAACCATGTGGGGGCGGCCGTTCGATGTCCGCTCTACTGTCGCTCCGTTGGGCTGGATCGTTGCACGGATCCGGCGGCGGAACGACGAAAAGCTTTCGAACTCCACCACGTCGATGGGGCTATCAAGGTCGATGGTGATACGAAAGCGACCGTCAGACAGTGCCGAAAGCGTGTGTACGGTTCCGTTAAAGGCCTGTCCCAGATAGGTGCCACTGATGGCCTGACCGACAGTCACCGGTAGCCCTGGCGGTCGGTTTCCGGCAACAGCATGAATGGTGTTCCAGTCGCGAAAACCATGCTGGCGCGCAAGCGCCTCAAGCGACTGGCTATGAGTTATGGGTGTGCCGGCATCCGCCAGTGCGGTGCGCAGGCGCTTCGCCTCCGCCTTCAGACCCTCAACGGACGGTAAGCTTGGGTGGGACATCGCGTGTCTCTTTCCTGGTGCGATGCGAAATCTGGACGGTGCCCGCATTGCCATCGCGCGCATCTGAGGAAGAGCGGGTGCGATTGCGTTCCGAAGGACTTCACCTTGGGCCGAAGCCTGCGGACGGCGGGAGCCTTCATCCCACGACCTTGCAAATATGCGGTGGTGGAAAGGATATCAAGAGGGGCGGGAGTAGATGCTCGTTGGGGAAACTTGCCGAACAGCGACGAGCGCAAGGCCTAGAGAGCCTCACCCCGCATCAGCTTCGGCACTTCGCCCGACATGCCCGCAGCGGCGCGCATGAAGCCGCGTTTGGCACCAGGCAGACGATTGACGGCGGCCAGCCCGAAATCGCGCAGCGCGCGCAGCGGTGTGATGTCGTTGGAAAACAGGCGGTTCAGCGCGTCGGTTGCAAAGGCGAGCGAAGCCGAATCGAACCTGCGCCATTGCTGATAGCGGCGCAGGACGGGAAGCGTTCCGATATCCTCGCCCTGCCGCAATGCCTCCGCCAGCACCTCCGCCAGCGCGGCGGCGTCGCGCACCCCGAGGTTGAGCCCCTGACCCGCTATCGGGTGGATCGCGTGCGCCGCATCGCCAGTCAGCGCCAATCGGTCAGCGACGTAATCATGGGCCAGCGAGAAATGCAGCGGATAGGTCCAGCGCCTGCCTTCGAGGGTGATCTGACCCAGGAAATCGCCAAATCGTGATTCCAGTTCCGCCAGATAGGCATCATCGGGCAGCGCGTGAATGCGCCGCGCCTCGTCCGACCGTTCGGTCCAGACCAGCGACGACCGGTTGCCGGTCAGCGGCAGGATGGCAAACGGCCCGGCGGGCAGGAACAATTCATGCGCAATGCCGTGATGCGGCAATTCATGGGCGACGGCGCTGACCATCCCGTTCTGCGGATAGGACCATGCGATGCGCCGGATCCCGGCAGCGGTGCGCAGCGGGCTTTCGCGCCCGTCGCAGGCGACGATCAGGCTTGCCGTCACCTCCGACCCGTCGGCCAGCACCGCGACGGCGCGGCCCGGTTCCGCCCGCGTTCCGGTGACGCGGGCATCGAACCGGCGGGCGATGCCGGGGTGATCGTCCATCGCGGCAAAGGCGGCGGGTCGAAGATGGCGGTCCTCGATCATCTCGCCGAACGCGCCACCCTCGATTTCCCGATGGTCGAAATGCAGGAACAGCGGCGATGCACCCTCGCTGACGCGGCCATCGGACACGAGGATATCGACCATCGGCTGCGCCTCTGCCGACACGCGCGGCCAGACGCCGACCGCCTGCCAGAAGGCGCGGCTGGCCTGCGCCACGGCATAGGCGCGGCCATCGAAGGTTTCGGGCGCGACCGGCGCAGCACCGGCGTCGAGCGCGATCACCTCCAGCCCCGCAGCGGCCAGCGCGAGCGCGGTTGCCGCGCCGCCAAGGCCGCCACCGACGACAAGAACGTCACAATCAAGGGTCATGGTCATGATGCCTATATCGGGCGGGTGAGGGACATTGTCCACGCGCGCAAGGCCGCATAGGCTGCGTCCGATTGACGGCTTTCCGAAAAGGCAGATGGGCATGGATGACGCGAACTGGCTGAGCGCGGCTGAGACCGGGCGGCAGATCGAGGCGGGGCGGTTGGACCCGCGCGCGGTGACGGAGGCATATCTCGACGCGATCGAGGCGCATGAGGCGCGCGACCTGATCTATGCCCGCGTCACCGCCGACGCGGCGCGGGCCGAGGCCGCCGAGGCGGCGGACCGGGCGAAGCGCGGCCTGCGGCGCGGGCCGCTGGATGGCGTGCCGATTTCTTGGAAGGACCTGTTCGATACGGCAGGCGTCGCGACGGAGGCCGGGTCGGCCATGCTGAAGGGCCGGATCCCCGAGCGGGACGCGACCGTGGTGGCGCGCGGGCGGCGCGCCGGTTTCGTCTCGCTCGGCAAGACCCATATGACGGAACTGGCCTTTTCGGGCCTCGGCGTGAACCCGGTAACGGCGACGCCGCCGAATGTTCATGATGCGTCGCTGGCGCCCGGCGGATCATCTTCCGGTGCGGCGACCTCGGTGGCGTTCGGGCTGGCGGCGGCGGGCATCGGGTCGGATACCGGCGGATCGGTCCGTATCCCGGCGGCGTGGAATTCGCTGGTCGGGTTGAAGACGACGCATGGCTTGCTGCCCGCCGAAGGCACGGTTCTTCTGTGTGAAGGGTTCGATACCACCGGGCCGCTGACGCGGTCGGTCGAGGATGCGTCGCTGCTGACCGCGATGATGGCGGCCTGCCCCGCGCCGGACCTGTCCGGTGCCACGGTGCAGGGCGCGCGATTCGCGGTGCTGGAGACTGTGGCACTGGACAGCGATTGCCGCGATGCGCCGCGCGCGGCGTTCGAGGCGGCAGTGGAGGCTTTGGCGCGCGCCGGGGCGATCATCGACCGGATCGAAGCGCCGGAGGTTGCGGCGGCGATGCCCCTGTCCCCCGCCCTGTTCACCGGCGAAGCCTGGGCCGAATGGGGCGAGACGATCGAAGACAAGGGCGATCTGATGTTTGCGCCGGTGCGCGAACGTTTCCAGTTGGGCGCGGCGGTCGATGCGGCAAGCTATCTGCGCGCCTGGCGCAAGCTGCGGGAATTGCGGGCGACATGGTCGGCACGGGTTGCGGCCTATGACGCGGTCCTGATCCCGTCTGCGCCGCTTTTGCCGCCGGATGTGAACCGGCTTTTGACCGACAAGGCCTATTTCGCGGCGGAAAACCTGCTGACACTGCGCAACACCCGGATCGGCAATCTGCTGGGCCTGCCCGCGCTGACCCTGCCGACCGCTGCCGCGTCCTGCGGTATCATGTTGATGGGCAAACCCTTTGGCGAGGCGTCGCTCTGCCGGTTTGGCAGGGCCGCCGAAGACATCGTCAGGGGTGGCTGATGAAATGGATCGACTTGCCGCCGGTCTGGCTGGCGGCGTCGATGGCGCTGATGTGGGGCATCGCGGCGGCGGTGCCGTTTCCTGCGATCACCGGCCCCGCCCCGCTGATCACCGGGCGGGGGGTGATCGTGGCGGCGGTGATCGTGATGATCTGGGCCGCCATCACCATGCGCAGGCACCGCACCACCATCGTGCCGCATCTGACACCCAGTGCACTGGTCACCGACGGCCCGTTCCGGTTCAGCCGCAACCCGATCTATGCGGCGGATGTCCTGATCCTGATCGGGTGGGCCGTATCGCTGGGCGCGCTGCTGCCGGTGCTGGTGATCCCGGTCTTTGCGACGATCATCACGCGGCGCTTCATCCTGCCGGAGGAGGCGAAACTGGCCGAAGGGTTCGGCCCGGCGTTTCGGGAGTGGTGCGCGACAACCCGGCGCTGGGTCTGACGACTTGTAAGACCGGCGTTCGATTCGGGTTTAATTTCTGGACGATAGGACAAAGCCTGTGTAGTTTACTTGATGACGAGGGTCCGACAGAGGCTCCGCATTGAGGACGATACAGTGATACAGGCACCCCAGCGGTTTTCGAACCTGCCGGAGTATGCGTTCCCGCGTTTGCGGGCGCTGCTCGACCCGATTGCCCCCGGCGGCCCGGCGGGCGTCGAACCCGTCGCCATGTCACTGGGGGAGCCGCGCCACCCCCAACCGCCGTTTCTGGCGGAGGCATTGGCGAAACATCTGCCGCTTTACGGCAAGTATCCCCCCAATGAAGGCCATCCCGATCTGTTGCTGGCGATCGCCGATTGGGCCAACAAACGTTATGACCTTGGTGGGCGGATCGACCCGCAGCGCAACGTCTTTCCGCTGAACGGCACCCGCGAAGGGCTGTTCGCCGCCTGTGTCGCGCTCAGCCCCGAGGTGAAGAACGGGCAGAAGCCGGTCGTGCTGCTGCCGAACCCGTTCTACCAGTGCTATGCCGTTGCCGCGCTGACCGCCGGGGCGGAGCCGGTCTATGTGAACGCCACGGCGGAAACCGGCCATCTGCCCGACTTTGAGAGCCTCGATCCGAAATTGCTGGCGCGGGCGACGGTCGCCTATGTCTGCTCGCCCGCCAATCCGCAGGGCGCGGTCGCCGATCTGGCTTATTGGACCCGTCTGATCGCGCTGGCCGAGGCGCATGATTTCATCATCTTCGCCGATGAATGCTATTCCGAGATTTACCGCGATGTGCCGCCACCGGGCGCGATGCAGGCGGCTGCCGGGGCGCACCCGGAACGGGTGGTCGCGTTCCATTCGCTGTCGAAGCGGTCAAACCTTCCCGGCCTGCGGTCGGGGTTCTGCATGGGCGGGCCGGAGACGATCAAGGCGATGCGTCAGTTGCGGTCCTATGCCGGGGCACCGATGCCCCTGCCCGCACAGCTTGCGGCGGCGGAGATCTGGCGCGACGAGGCGCATGTGGTCGAAAATCGCGCGCTCTATCATCGCAAATACGCGCTGGCGGATGACATCCTCGGCAACCTGCCGGGATACATGAGCCCGGAGGCGGGGTTCTTTCTGTGGATCGAGGTCGAGGATGGCGAGGATGCCACGCTCCGCCTCTGGCGCGAGGCCGGGGTCAAGGTGCTGCCGGGATCGTATCTGAGCCGCATGGCGAGCGCGGGGGCCGGGTCGGGGGATCCGGGCCAGCGGTATATCCGCGTCGCCTTGGTGGATGAGGAATCGAATGTCCGGCGCGGGCTGGAGGCCATTCGCGCGGTCATTGGTTGATTAGAGGGGCAGAATTGCATGTCGAGCTGGACCGAAGAAGACAAGACGCCGCTGCTGCCTGAAAGCGCGCGGGAATTCCTGAGACGGCGCGGGGCGGAACTGGCCGGGCTGCTGTTCCTGATCGTCGGCGCGGCGCTGGCGTTGGCACTGGGCACCTATCATGCGGAGGACCCGAGCTGGCTGAACGCCACGCCCGATGCGCCGCGCAACATCCTCGGCGCGCCCGGTGCGCTGTTGGCGGACCCGTTGCTGCGCACCCTGGGGCTGGCGGCCTGGGGCCTGCCGGTGACGTTCCTTGTCTGGGCTTTCCGCCTGATCGCTCATCAGGGGGATGAACGAGTCTGGTCGCGGATGATCCTGACGCCTGCGCCGCTGATCATCGGGGCGGTCTTCGCCTCGACCCATGTGGCGACGGAGGGGTGGAGCCTTGAGACCGGCCTTGGCGGGATGATCGGCGATGGCGCGCTGCTGCTGCTGCTGCCGCTGATCCCTTTGCCGGTCTATCTGGGTGTGAAGGTCGCGTCGCTGGCGCTGGGGCTGCTGACGCTGGGCCTCGTGATGCTGTCGCTCGGCGTGGTGTGGTCGGAGACGCGCTGGGCTGTTCGGTTCATGGTCCGGTCGCTGGTCGTCGTGCTCATGGCGATCCTGACATTCGGCATCGCTTGGGGCGCGCGCGGTTTTGCGCTGCTGCGCGATGCGATGGCCAAGCCCCGGTCGGAAAAGGTCGCGCCGCCGGTGCCGGTGCGGGTGCGCCGGACGGAACCCGGATTTGGCCGCGAAGCGCCGATGCCGGATGATGTGCCGGATTTCGAACCCTTCGCCGCCGATCACCGCGTGATGCCGGATGAGGATGACAGCATCCTGCCCGCCATCCTGCGCCGGAACATGGACCGCACGCCGGTGGAACGCCCGGTGCCGAAGCCGATCAAGAAATCGAAACAGGCGGTTGAGGAAGAACAGCCCCGCCTTGCGCTCGACACGGCCGAACCGGACCCGGATCTTTATGAAACACCGCCGCTGAGCCTGCTGCAAACGCCGTCGAAGATCGTGCGCCATCAGGAAAGCGATGCGGCGCTGGAGGAAAACGCCCGCATGCTGGAAAGCGTGCTGGACGATTACGGTGTGCGTGGCGAGATTGGCGCGGTGCGCCCCGGCCCTGTCGTCACGATGTACGAACTGGAACCCGCGCCCGGCACCAAGGCGTCGCGGGTGATCGGCCTTGCGGATGACATCGCACGGTCGATGTCGGCGCTGGCGGCGCGTGTATCAACCATTCCGGGCCGCAACGTCATCGGGATCGAACTGCCGAATGCGCACCGCGAAACGGTGCTGCTGCGCGAGATGCTGTCGAGCGGTGTTTACGGCGACAGCAATTACAAGCTGGCGCTGGCGCTCGGCAAGGATATCGGCGGCGAGCCGGTGATCGCCAACCTCGCGAAGATGCCTCACCTTCTGGTGGCGGGGACCACGGGTTCGGGCAAGTCGGTGGCGATCAACACGATGATCCTGTCGCTGCTGTATCGCCTGTCGCCGAAGGAATGCCGCCTGATCATGATCGACCCGAAGATGCTGGAATTGTCCGTCTATGACGGTATTCCGCACCTTTTGTCGCCGGTTGTCACCGACCCGAAAAAGGCTGTTGTCGCGCTGAAATGGACAGTGGCGGAGATGGAGGACCGCTATCGCAAGATGTCCAAGATGGGCGTGCGGAACATCGACGGCTACAATGCGCGGGTGCGTGACGCGCTGGAGCGGAACGAGCCGTTCACCCGCACCGTGCAGACCGGGTTCGACGAGGATACCGGCCAGCCGATCATCGAAACGGAGGCCTTCGCGCCGGAGGAAATGCCGTTCATCGTCGTGATCGTCGACGAGATGGCCGACCTGATGATGGTCGCGGGCAAGGAAATCGAGGCCTGCATCCAGCGCCT
>CAYGRU010000025.1:0-54107 GCA_964352385.1 uncultured Candidatus Planktophila sp. | reverse complement strand
AGGTCGGCCAGAATGCCGATGGGCCGCTGGGTTTCATGTTCCACTTCGCGGATGATCCGGTGGCGTGCCGCGACCTCCTCATGCGTGCCGTGGCTCATGTTGAGGCGGAACACGTCCGCCCCGGCCTCGAACAGCGCCTTGATGGTCGCCTTGTCCGACGAAGCGGGGCCGAGCGTGGCGACAATCTTCACATTTCGGTTGCGGCGCATGGGATGTCCTTCTGATTGCAACTGCTTTGCGCCCTTATACCCGTCCGGGCCGGGTGCGCCTCCCCTATTTGAATAGGGCAGGCGACAATAAATTGACAGACAGGCAGATTGATCGGGATTGTTGCGCCGGATAGACAATGCGCATGGAAAACCCCTCATTCGAACTGATCGGCACCGACCGTTCGCCGGAATGGATCGTGCTTTGCGATCATGCGTCCAACCATGTGCATGCGTCCGTCGCGGACGGGGACCTCGGCTTGCCGCCGGAGGATATGGCGCGGCACATCGCTTATGATGTCGGCGCGCGCGGCACCGCATTGGCGCTGGCGAAGGCGTTGAACGCACCGATGGCCGCCACGAAATTTTCACGACTGGTGATTGACCCGAACCGGGGGGAGGATGACCCGACCCTGTTGATGCGGGTATATGACGGGTCGATCATTCCGGCCAATCGTCATGCCGACGCGGCGGAGCGGGAACGGCGGCTTGACCTGTTTCACCGGCCCTATCATCGCGCCATCCGCGGCCTGATCGACGACGCGGTGGCGCGCGGCATATCGCCGAAGCTGCTGTCGGTTCATTCCTTCACGCCGCAATTGCGCGGCCGCGCCCGTCGCCCGTGGCAGATCGGCCTGCTGTGGGATCGCGATGACCGGCTGTTTGCGCCGCTCTATCAACGGTTGCTGTCCGAACCCGGTCTGACGGTGGGCGACAACGAGCCCTATTCAGGGCAGTTACAGGGCGATACGATGCACACGCACGGCACAGTGCGGGGCCTTGCGCATGTGTTGATCGAGGTTCGAAACGACCTGATCGAAACCACGACGGATCAGGCCCGATGGGGCCGCGATCTGGCGCGCTGGATGATCGAGGCAATGGCGGCCCCGCCCGTGCCCGCCTGAGGACGCACCGCAAACCAAAAGGAGCGTGACATGGACGACCAAACGCAAACCGAACTGGAGGCAGCAGCCTTTCGCCGCCTGCGCGACCACCTGCGCAGCCGCACCGATGTGCAGAATATCGACATGATGAACCTGACCGGGTTCTGCCGGAACTGCCTCAGCCGATGGATGCAGGAGGCCGCCGCCGAGCGCGGGATCGACATGTCGAAGGAGGATGCGCGCGAGGCCTTCTATGGCATGCCGTTCGACGAATGGCGCGCACGATATCAGACCGATGCAACAGCGGAGCAGAAGGCCGCATTTGCAAAGACGCACGACTGACCGCATCAAAGGACCGCATCATGACTTCATCCCGCCTTCCCGGCTTTCACAACCTCAGCCGGGAGGATCGCCTTGCGGCGGTCGCCGACGCCGCATCGCTGGACCCGGGCGCGGTCGCCCGGTTCGCGCAGGTATCGGCGGCGGAGGGTGATCTGGCCGATCACCTTTCGGAAAACGTCATCGGCACGCTGTCGGTGCCGATTGGCGTGGCGACGAACCTCGTGGTCGATGGCGAGGACGCGCTGGTGCCGATGGCGACCGAGGAAAGCAGCGTCATTGCCGCCGTTTGCAATGGTGCGAAGGCCTGCCGCGATGCGGGCGGGATCACGACCTCTGCCTCGACGCCCTGCATGATTGCGCAGGTTCAGGTCAAGGGCCTGTCCAACCCCGCCGCCGCCCGCGCCGCGCTTTATGAACGCAAGGCGGAGATCGGCGCGATCTGCGACGCGTGCGATCCGATGCTGGTGTCGCTGGGCGGCGGGTTCCGCGATATCGAGGTGCGGGTCGCCGGGCCGTTCGTTGTGCTGCATCTGATCGTCGATGTGCGCGATGCAATGGGCGCGAACGCGGTGAACACGATGGCGGAGGCGATTGCCCCGAAGGTCGAGGCATGGACCGGCGGCACCGTCGGCCTGCGCATTCTGTCCAACCTCGCCGACCGCCGCCTTGTCCGGGCGCGCGCCGTCTGGCCTGCTGCCATCATCGGGGCGGATGTGGTGGCCGGGATGCTCGACGCCTATGCCTTTGCCCATCATGATCCGTACCGCGCCGCGACCCATAACAAGGGGATCATGAACGGCATCAGCGCGGTTGCGCTGGCAACCGGCAACGATACCCGCGCGGTCGAGGCGGGGGCACATGCCTTTGCCGCAACGAAGGGCGCGGCGGGCGGCTATGGCCCGCTGACCATATGGGAGGCGACGGCGGCGGGCGACCTGAGCGGCGTGATCGAATTGCCGCTGCCGGTCGGCATCGTCGGCGGCGCGACCAAGGCGCACCCGACGGCGCGGTTTTGCCTCGATCTGATGGGCGCGAAAACGGCGGCACGCCTGGCGAGCGTGATCGCGGCAGTCGGGCTGGTGCAGAACTTTTCCGCCATGCGGGCGCTGGCGACGGAGGGGATCCAGCGGGGCCACATGACGCTCCACGCCCGGAACGTCGCCATCACGGCAGGGGCGGAGGGTGCTGACATCGACCGTGTCGCTGCCGAAATGGTGGCGCGCAAGACGGTGCGCGAAGATGTGGCGCGCGCGATCCTTTCGGGCGGTTAGGCAAGGCCGAGAAGGCCGCGCAGCGCCGCCGCGCCCTTGACCCGCGCCATACCCGGCTCGCCCGGAAACTTCGCCTGAAAGGCTGTCACCTGCGCGGCGTGATGGGCCGATTTCAGGGCCGCGAACCCGTCGAGGATCGGGCCGAGATGGGCGGGCTTGTCCGCCACCGCGCCAAGATGCCAATGCCTGAAGTTCGGGTCATCCCGCCAATCGACACCGAAACTGTTCATAAAGATGCAGGGGCGGGGGCGATAGAGGAATTCATAGATCTGGCTCGACACATCACCGAGATAGGCATCCGCCGCCACCGTATAGGTCATGTCGATGGACCGGACAGAGCCGGTGTCGATCAGGATATTGTCCAGCCCCAGAAACCGTTTCGGCACGGCGGGGCGAAGCCTGATCGTTTTCAGGCCGAGTGTCGCGTGAATCTTGCGGGTAAACAGCATGACATGCGGCGCGAAGATCAGGTTGAACCGCCGGTCATTCGCGAAATGATCGAGGACTCCGATCCCGTCATCGAACCATGATGACAGCGACGGGTCGAAATGCGGGTTGTAGACAATCGTCGGATTGTCGTTGTCGAACAGGGGCCTCGCCGGTTGCTGCAAATCCACCGCCTCGAATTTCGGATAGCCGACGACGGTGTATTGCCCCGGCAGGATCGCACCCTCGGCCAGCATCCGCTGTTCCAACACCGCATCGGGGACGAAAAGGTGGTCGAAGCCGCGAAACACCTTCGAGAACCCCGCCGCCCGGTCCCCCGCCCCGTGCTTGGTATAGGCGAGTTTCGGACGGGCCATGCCGAAGCGGGTTTTCAGCATGACGCTGGTCTTGTCCGGCGTCACCACCAGATCGAAGCCATTCAGCCGGGGCGCGAGCGCCCGCAGCGCGCCGATCCGACGCAATGGCGCTGCGCCGCCGATCAACGGCTCGGCCAGTCGTGACCAGAGCGGCGGCGCGATTTCGGTGACCTTGACCGTCGCCCGCGCCTGCGGTGAAAGTTGCCCGCGCACGACATCGGCGATCTGCCCCCGGATCGCGAAAACCTCCACCTCAACCTCCGGCGTTGTCGCGACGAATTCGTTCAGCACGGGCGTGCAATGCGGGATCTGGTGCGGCTGATCGTGGATGAACAGAAATGCCACGCGGCGCATCGGGCTGGTCCTTCGGGTTTTGGCGGCGTGCCGCCGGTGCGGGCCGGTTATACAAACTCGACCGCGTCATGAAAGTGTAATAAACGCCCCTGAAGTCGCAGCAATCAATAGAAAGCAGACCCTTGCCGATGGGCATTACCGCAATCATTCTGGCAGGAAAACGGCCCGGACAGGATGCCGTTGCCGCGCATTTCGGTGAAAGCTGCAAGGCGTTCGCGCCGATTGGCGGGCAGGCGATGCTGGGGCGGGTGGTCGCGGCGCTGGCCGGTGTCGCGGCGATTGATGATATCGTCATCGTTGGCGATGTGGCGGGGCGGAGCCTCGATGGCCAGTCGTTGATGGATATTGCCAAGTCAGAAACCACGCTGCCGGTGCGTCTGATCCCGCCGCAGCCGACAATCAGCGCCAGCGTCGCGGCGGCAGTCAGCGATTTCGCGCCAGACAGGCGGTTCTTCGCGACAACCTGCGATCATGCCCTGCTGACATCAGGGATCGTCAACCGCTTTCTGCACGATGCTGCGCCCGCCGGTCTGTCCGTCGCGATGGTCAGCCGCGATGTGATCGAGGCATCCTTTCCCGGCATGCGCCGCACCTATTGGCGGTTTCGCGATCAGGCCGTATCCGGCGCGAATCTGTTCGCCTTCGGCCAGGCAGATATCAGCGAGGCGCTGAATTTCTTTGTGAGGATGGAAGCGAACCGCAAGAAGCCGCTGAAAGTGGCGGCGGAGTTCGGCCTTTGGAATGTGCTGATGATCGCGCTGCGTCGGCGCACGCTTGGCGGTGTGTTCACCATGCTGTCGCGCAAGTTCGGGGTGCGGACGGTTCCGATCCTGCTGCCTTTCGCGACGGCGGCGGTGGATGTCGACAAGCGCGCCGATATCGACACGGTCGAGGCGATCCTGAAGGCGACCTAAAGCGCCCGCCAGGCAATGTCGCGGCGGCAGAACCCGCCGGGCCAATCAATCATGTCGACCGCTGCATAGGCCGCCTTGCGCGCTTCCGCCACCGTTGCGCCCCGCGCGGTGACGGCCAGAACGCGGCCGCCATTGGCAAAGACGTGCCCGTCTTCCTCCACCGTTCCGGCATGAAAGATTTCCACATCCGGGTGGCGCGCGGCGACATCAAGCCCCTTGATCTCGTCACCCTTCTGATAATCGCCGGGATAACCATTTGCCGCGAGCACGACCGTCAGCACGGGTTCCGGTCGCCATGTCAGCGTGGTTTCGGCCAGCCGTCCCTTCGCCGCCGCAACCAGCGCCGGAAGGATATCCGAGCCGAGGCGCATCATCAGAACCTGACATTCCGGGTCGCCGAAGCGCACATTGTATTCCACCAATCGGGGTTGCTCGTCTTCGATCATCAGCCCGGCGAACAGCACGCCGACAAACGGCGTGCCGCGCCGCGCCATCTCGGCGAGCGAGGGCTTCACGATCTCGTCCAATGCCTTGCGGGTCACTTCGTCAGTCATCACCGGGGCCGGGGAATAGGCCCCCATGCCACCGGTATTCGGCCCCTTGTCGCCATCAAAGGCGCGTTTGTGATCCTGTGCGGATGCGAGCGGCAGGGCAGTGGTCCCGTCGCAGAGGACGAAGAACGATGCCTCCTCGCCGGTCATCATCTCCTCGATCACGATCTCGGTGCCCGCCGCGCCGAACAGACCGCCGAGCATGTCGTCGATCGCTGCTTCTGCTTCGTCCACGGTATCCGCCATCACAACGCCCTTGCCCGCCGCAAGGCCATCGGCCTTGATGACGATGGGGGCGCCCTGATCGCGGACATAAGCCTTGGCCGCGTCTGCCTCGGTAAACCGCGCATAGGCGGCGGTCGGGGCGGCGCAGGCGTCGCAGATTTCCTTGGTGAAGGCTTTCGAAGCCTCCAGCATCGCGGCGGCACGGCTGGGGCCGAATACCACTATTCCGGCGGCGCGGAGCGCATCCGCGACACCGGCGGCCAGCGGTGCCTCCGGCCCGACAATTACGAATTCGATCCCCTCGCTGATGGCGAAGGTGGTGACGGCGTCCGGGTCCATCGGGTTCAGCGGCACGCATTCCGCAACCGCAGCGATGCCCGCATTGCCGGGGGCGCAGATCAGCCTGTCGCAGTCAGGGCTTTTCGCGATTGCCCAGGCAAGCGCATGTTCGCGCCCGCCGCCGCCGAGAATGAGGATGTCCATCCGTGCCTCCGAAATTGTCGCGACCCGTCTAGCGTTGCGACGCGTGACGGGCAAGGCAATGCGCGCTAGAACATCGGACATGGACCTGATCGAAGACGAACCTGCCGGGCCGGGCGCGAATGCGCCGGAATATTCGGTTTCCGACCTTTCGGGCGCGGTGAAGCGCGTGATCGAGGGACAGTTCGATCATGTCCGGGTGCGCGGCGAGGTCGGACGCGTCTCGCGGCCCCGGTCCGGGCATGTCTATCTCGATCTCAAGGATGATCGGTCGGTGCTTGCGGCGATCTGCTGGAAGGGTGTCGCCGCCCATCTCGAGGTGCAGCCGGAGGAGGGGATGGAGGTGATCGCGACCGGTCGCCTGACCACCTATCCCGGCCAGTCCCGCTATCAGCTTATCATCGAAAGCGTCGCCCCTGCCGGGATGGGCGCGCTGATGGCGCTGCTGGAAAAGCGCCGCGTTGCGCTGGCGGCGGAGGGGTTGTTCGCAGCCGAGCGCAAGCGCCCGCTGCCCTATCTGCCGCGCAGCATCGGGGTTGTCACATCGCCCTCCGGTGCGGTGATCCGCGATATCCTGCATCGGCTGGCCGAACGGTTCGCGATGCCGGTGCTGGTCTGGCCGGTGGCCGTTCAGGGCAAATCGGCGGCGGCGGAGGTTGCGGCGGCCATTCGCGGCTTCAACGCCTTGCCTGTGGCGGGGGCGATCCCGCGCCCTGATGTGCTGATTGTCGCGCGCGGCGGTGGGTCGGTCGAAGACCTGTGGGGATTCAACGAGGAAATCGTTGTGCGGGCTGCGGCGGAGAGCACGATCCCGCTGATATCCGCTGTTGGCCATGAAACCGATACGACGCTGATCGACTTCGCATCTGACCGTCGTGCGCCGACACCGACTGCGGCGGCGGAAATGGCCGTGCCGGTGCGCGGCGAATTGCTGGCGGCGCTGACCGGATATGAGGAACGGAGCCTGCGCGCACTGACGCGCGGGATGGAGGAACGCCGTCGCCGCCTGCGCGACATGGCCCGCGCCTTGCCCCGGCCCGAGGACATTCTGGCAGAACGCCGCCAGCGCCTCGATGCGGCGGCGGAACGACTGCCGCTGGCGCTGGAACGCGCGACCAGCCGCAAGAAGATCGCCTTTGCCTCCGGCCCCGCAGGCCGGTTCGGGCCGCAGATGCTGTTGCGGATCGTGGAGAGGAAGCAGGCCTTGCTCGACGATCAGGCACGGCGGAAGGGGGCTGCGCTTCTGGTGGTCAGCCGCCATGCCCGCGACCGGCTGACCGACCGCACGTCGCGGCTGGAGGCGCTGCCGCAACGCCTGCTGACCCGCATGACGGACGCGCAGGCGCGCCTTCGCGATCAGATCAGCCGCCTTGGCCGCGCGGGCAGGCAGAATGTGGCAGGGCAGCGCGACAGGCTCGACAAGGCGACCCGGCTTCTGAACAGTCTTGGGCCGAACGGCGTTCTGGCGCGCGGCTATGCGATCATCCGCGATGCCGGTGGTGCTGTGTTGAAGTCGGGGCAGGGCCTGCGCCCCGGCGAGGCGATTGCCGTGACGTTTGCGGATGGCGAGATCGGTGCCGTGGTCAGTGGCCAGGGGCCGTCAGCGGCACCAAAGCGGGCGAAGTCACCGCCGAAGGGCAGCCAAGGCGCGTTCGACCTCTGACTTCTGATGCCCACCGCAGCCTGAATGAGAAAGGGCGCGACCTGCGCCGCGCCCTTTGTCGACTCGAATGGCGGCACCTACTCGAACACGAGGCTCGGTAGCCAGAGCGCGAGGCTCGGAAATTCCAGCACCAACGCGAGGCCGATCAACTGCAGGATCACGAACGGGATGATCCCCTTGTAGATTTCCTGCATCTTCACCGAACTGGGTGCGACCCCCTTCATGTAGAACAGCGCGAAACCGAAGGGCGGTGTCAGGAAGGATGTCTGCAGGTTCACCGCCACGAGGATTGCGAACCAGTAGATCACCTGCGCCTGAACGAAATCCAACGCCGCCGCATTGGTCGGTGCATCGAGACCGAGATGTGGTGCGAAGGCAGGCGCGAGCACTTTGATGATCGGGGCAAAGACCGGAAGGATGATCAGCGTGATTTCCAGAAAGTCGAAGAAGAACCCCATGATGAAGATCGTGCCCATCAGCATGAACAGCAGTGCCCAAGGGGTCAGATCCAGATGTTCGATGAACTCGATGATCAGGTCTTCGCCATAGACGTTGCGAAAGATGGTCGAGAACGCGGTTGCCCCGACGAAGATGAAAAAGATCATCGCCGTGGTCAGGGCTGTTCGGTTGACCACCTGCCGCATCACATCCCAGCTAAGCGTCCGGTTGATTATGGCAAGAATGATGGCACCGAACGCGCCCACGCCCGCCGCCTCTGTCGGTGTCGCCCAACCCGCGAAGATGGAACCGAGGACCATCACGATCAGAAAGATCGGTGGCACGAACCCTTTCAGGATCCCGCCCAGCAATGTGTTGCCGTCCCGTTTGCCGATCCACATGGACGCCACAAACACCGTAATGAAACCGATCAGCGGCCAATTCACGTCATCATGAATGTGCAGAACCTCAGCTTCGACAGTCACAAAGACCGCGAGTGCGGCAATGCCGAGAAAGAGCCAGACATTCGACCATTTGGTCGGTTCCATGTCGATCTCGTCCTGCGTCATTGCCGGGGCCATGTCGGGGCGGAACGTGCCGACCATCATGATCCAGACAAAGTAGAGGGCGGAGAGCAGCAGGCCCGGCAGGATGGCCCCGATGAAGAGGTTTCCGACCGAAACCGCCAGCAGGTTGGCCATCAGAACGAGCATGATCGAGGGCGGGATCAGAATGCCGAGGGTCGAGGACGCGGCAATCGTGCCGGTCGCCAGCGCCGGCGAATATCCACGCGCCAGCATGGTCGGCAGGGCGAGAAGCGTGATCATGACGACGGAGGCGCCAATGATCCCGGTGGTTGCTGCCATGATCGTGCCCATCAAAGTGACCGAGAGCGCAAGGCCCCCCGGCACCCGACGCAGCATCACCTGCAGGATGTGCAACAGGTCTTCTGCGACCCGTGACTTTTCCAGCATCGTTCCCATGAAAACGAAACAGGGAATGGCGACGAGAATTTGGTTCTGCACCGCGCCGGAGCCGTTGTCGCCCCAGATGCGCTGCACGACCTGATAGAACACAGGCCATTCAAGGATATCGAGATAGATCGACCAAAGCGCGAAGAGGGTCGCAACACCGCCGAGTGCGAATGCCACCGGAAAGCCGGTGAACAGCATCAAGGCCAAAGCCACAAACATGTAAGCGCCGATATAGACGTAAAGGTGATCGTAGATCGGTTCCCAGAGTTCTGCGAGGAATTCCATCACCTAATGCCCCTTTTTCGCGCGTGCGGCTTCAATCCTCAAGGCTTCCTCGGCAGCGAGGCGCGCGGCCTCCAAGTCGCCGTGGTCGTCTGCGAAGATTTCCAAACCATTGAGAGCGTCCTGCTTCGCATCCTCATTCCCGAAGAGAAAAGCGCATAGTCGGATCATGGTCACGAGCACTGCTGCCAACGTGATGCAAAACCCGATGGGAAGGAAAAACTTGATGATCCAGCGCAAGCCGACACCGGTCATCGAGTCTGATCCTTCGTTCTGGTTGAAGGACAGTTCCCACAGGCCAAAGGAATACCAGATGAGGACCATGAGGCTGGGAATCGCGAAAAACAGCAGGCCCAGAAGTTCGAACCATCCCTGCGTTCTGCGCGGTAGCAGCTCACGAAAAACGTCTACCCGGACATGGGCATTCGCGAGATAGGCCACACCGAAGCTCATCAGCAGGATGATGCCATGCAAGTGCCACTGAAAGTCCTGAAGGATCGTTGAGACGGAATAGCCGGTGACCTGAGTGTATTCAGAGAACAGCAACCGTGTGTAATCCAGTTTTCGCGTCACCACATCGAACATGATGATCAAGACGAGCGGCAAGATCATCCACCCGAACCCAAGCCCAATCCGTCGTACGAGACCGTCGAAGGTATTGGCGACCTTCAGTAATCCGTTCATCTCAACTCCCCAATACCATTGTTGTCGGTGGCTAAAACGCCGGCGCGAAGGGTCGCGCCGGCGTAAGCGTCAGAAGTCATCTTGGGAAATTACTTCAGGTAGCCTCGTTCGCCCCAGACCTTGTAGCCTTCATTGAAGGCTGCCCAGCTTGCCCAGATCTTGGCATATTCAGGGTTCTTGGCGATTTCCTCGGCATTCACTTCGTCCCATGCGGCGCGAAGCTCGTTGAGGATTTCATCCGGCCAGGTCATGTTGGTGACGCCGTCTTTTTCATTGTCCAGCATCGCCTGATACTGAAGGTTCTCGCCATCCGCGAACTCGATCGCGATGTTGGCATCGCAAGCGGTCTGGAACATCGCCTGATACTCCGGCGGCAGGGCATTCCACGCATCCATGTTGATCAGGAATTCGTTGGTGGTCGCCTGCTGGTGCCAGCCGGGGAAGTAGTTGTATTTGGCGATCTGATAGAAGCCGAGCGAACGGTCGATGGCGGGCATCGAGAACTCGGTTGCATCGATTGTGCCAAGTTCAAGCGCCGGGTAGATGTCGCCCGCTGCGAGAAGCTGTGTCGACACACCGAACTTCTGCATCACGAGTGCGCCCATGCCGAAGAAACGCATCTTCAGGCCCTTGAGCTGATCCAGCGACGTGATCGGCTCGCGGAACCAGCCGGACGTTTCCGGCGGAATCATGCCGCACATGAAGAACTTGATATTGTCCTTCGCATACATTTCCTCAGCCAGCTCCAGCCCGCCGCCATACTTGAACCACGCGAGATAGGGGCCGACGCCCGGACCGAATGGCCAGGAAGAGAAGAGGTTATAGGCGGAGTTCTTGCCCTGATGGTAACCCGGCGTGCCATAGGCGATTTCGAACGCGCCCTGGCTGATCGGGTCGTAATAGGCGTTGCCGCCGACCAGTGCGCCCGGTTCGAACACCTTGATGTCGAAATCGCCGCCAGACATCGCGCGCACCTGATCCGCCACATAGCCGGGAACCCGGCCCAGAACAGCCAGATTGGTGCCATAGGCGGAATGCAGCTTCCAGCGCACCTTCGGACCTGCGTCCGATTCCGTAGCCGAGAACGACAGGACGGATGCTGCCACTGCGGCAACAAGTCCTGCTTTCGTCAAAAAGTCGAATTTCATGCGTTAGCTCCCATGTTGAATGTGCGTGTGGTTCTTTGACCCCGCACTTTTTGTTACATCCTTACCTAAGGGCGCGAACCTCGGTCCTGTCAATCAATCTTGGCCATGAAGGATTGAATTGTTGGCCAGAAAGGGCCGACGCTCGCCCTCTGGTTGGGGGATTGTCAGAATTTTCTTTAAATTCCGCCCATCAACGCAGGCGCATTATGAATATCAGCCAAGTTGCTGCAACTGCGAAAGAATCATCGCTTTATGACAGAATCATGCAGCGTCGAAATCCAGCGCCAGTCGCGTGCCGGTCGCCCGCGCCTGACAGGCGAGCACGTATCCGGCGGCCAGCTCCCACGGCTCCAGCGAATAGTTCACATCCATCGCTGCCGCGCCTTCAGTGACCTTGCAGCGGCAGGTGCAGCACATGCCGCCCGCGCAGGAATAGGGAATTTCCAGCCCGGCGCGGGTGGCCGCCTCCAGCACGGTTTCCGACGCCGGGTCCATCGGGAATGTGCGCTGCGCGCCATCCAGCGTCACGGTGATCCGGGCACCGCCGACGGCGGGCGCTGGCCGTGCCGCTGCCGATGCGATCGGCAGTCCGCCGGCAGGTGTGAACAACTCGTGGCGCAGTCTGTCCTCCGCCACGCCGAGCGCGCGCAGGGCCGCTGATGCCGCCTCGATCATCGGCTGCGGGCCGCAGAGATAGATCGCGTCGAAATCATCGGGCACGATCAACCCGCGCGTCGCCATCGTCGCCAGCTTTTCGGCATCCAGCCGCCCGTTGAACAGTTCGAGGTCCTGCACCTCCTCATCCATCACATGGGTCAGGCGAAACCGGGTCAGGAACCGGTCTTTCAGGTCATCGAAGGCCTGACGGAACATCACGCTGTCGGTGGTGCGGTTGGCATAGAGCAGGGTGACATGGCTGTCAGGCTCCCCCTCCAGCACCGACCGGGCGATGGATACCATCGGCGTGACGCCGGACCCGGCGGCGATCAGCAGGTAATCATGGGTGCCGCCGATCGGGGCGAGGAAACGGCCCTGCGGGGTCATCACGTCCAGTTCATCGCCCGGTTTCAGCGTCATGGCGTGGGATGAAAACGCCCCACCCTCGATCCGCTTCACGCCTACCTCCAGATGATCCGCGCCGAGCGGGGAACAGATGGAATAGGACCGGCGCACATCCGCGCCGTCGATCATCGCTCGGAGGGTCAGATACTGGCCGGGGGTGAAGGCATAATCAGCGCGCAGCGCGGGTGGGATGGCAAAGCGCAGCGCAACCGCGTCATCGGTTTCCTGCCGCACGGATGCGATGGACAGTCGGTGAAATCTGGGTGCAGCCATGTCGTGAACCTCATGTCAGCCGGTGCAGGCCGGGCTGGGTCAGCCTCAGATACATTTGAAATAATCGAACGGCTCGGCGCAGGTCCGGCATTGGTAAAGCGCCTTGCAGGCGGTCGATCCGAATTCCGAAAGGCGGGCCGTGTCCTCTGACGCGCAGCGTGGGCAGGCGACAGTTGTTTCCGCAAACAGCGCCGCCTTCCCCACGCCGCGCTGTGGCGGGGCGATGCCATAGGCGCGCAGCTTTGCGCGGCCATCATCGGTGATCCAGTCGGTGCTCCATGCCGGGGACATGACCCGTTCGATCCGCGCTGCGAATCCTGCCTCACGCAATGCCGCCTCGATGGCGAATTCGATGGCGATGACGGCGGGGCAGCCCGAATAGGTCAGACTGACGCGCGCCACGACGATACCGTCCACCATGTCGATGCCGCGCAGGATACCAAGGTCGGCGACCGTCACGCAGGGGATTTCCGGGTCCGGCACCGCCGCCGCGACGCGAAAGGCGCGGGCCTGATCCAGATCGGCGACCGCTACCATGTCGCGCCGGGATGGGCGCGTTGCAGATACTGCATCTCCGCCAGCAGATGCCCCAGACATTCGCCATGCAGGCCCTTGCGCCCGCCGGAATAGGGATAGGCCGTGTCAGGCTGATTGAGCAGCGCCTCGCGGAACACTTCGGCAATCGTCGCGTCCCATGCTGGGCGCAGGCTTGCGGGATCGGGCGCAATGCCCGCTGCTGCCATTGCATCCGTCACCGCATCAGCCTCGAACAGTTCCGCCGTGTAGGGGGCGAGTTCGCCCACCGCATCCTGCATCCGCCGGGCGCTGTCTTGGGTGCCGTCGCCCAACCGGATGATCCATTCGCCGGAATGACGGATGTGATAGGTCACTTCCTTCACCGCTTTCCCTGCGATCCCGGCAAGGGGTGCGTCGGTGCTGGTCAACGTCGCTTCCCAGAACGGGCGCATGAAGGCGGTAAAGTAAAGCTGGCGCAGCATGGTCTGCGCGAAGTCGCCATTCGGGCGTTCGACCAGCAGCAGATTGCGGTACTCACGCTCGGCGCGCAGGAACGCGAGGTCATCCTCGGTTCGGCCTTTGCCCTCCACCTCGGCGGCATAGGCATAGAGCGCACGTGCCTGACCGATCATGTCGAGGCCCATGTTCGGCATCGCCAGATCTTCCTCCAGCATCGGCGCATGGCCGCACCATTCGGACAGGCGATGGCCGAGGATCAGATGGTCATCGGCGAGCCGCAGCAGGTAATCGAACAGCGCGCCCTGCATCACATATGCCCCACTTCATCGGGGATGTTGTAAAAGGTCGGGTGACGGTAAATCTTGCTTTCCGCCGGTTCGAAATTCTCGCCCCGATGATCGGGGTCCGAAGCGGTGATCGCGGCTGAAGGCACCACCCAGATCGACAAGCCCTCGCCCCGGCGGGTGTAGACATCGCGCGCCGCCTGAACCGCCAGCGCCTCGTCCGCCGCGTGGACCGATCCGACATGGCGATGCGCAAGGCCGTTGCGCGGGCGGATGAACACTTCCCAAAGGGGTGTCTCGTTGGCCATCGGATGCTTCCCTTTCAAATCGCGTCTGTCGCGACGCCGGTGCGACGCCGCACCGGCATCACTCCGCTGCCTGCGCGGCGGCGGCCTTGCGGGCGCGGCGTTTTTCGGCATGGGCCAGCGCCGCCTCGCGCACCCACGCGCCATCGTCCCATGCTTTCTGGCGGGCCTTGATCCGGTCGCGGGTCATCGGGCCACCGCCCTTGACCACGCGCCAGAATTCGTCCCAGTCGATCGGGCCGAAATCGTAATGCCCGCGCTCGTCGTTCCATTTCAGATCGGGGTCGGGGATCGTCAGGCCCAGATAATCGGCCTGCGGCACAGTCGCATCGACGAATTTCTGGCGCAGCTCATCATTGGTGAACCGCTTGATCTTCCACTGCATCGACTGATCGGTATTGCCGCTTTCGCTGTCATGCGGGCCGAACATCATCAGCGAGGGCCACCACAGGCGGTTCAGCGCGTCCTGCGCCATCGCCTTCTGTTCATCGGTGCCTTTCGCCAGCACCATCATGATCTCGTATCCCTGCCTCTGGTGGAAACTTTCCTCCTTGCAGACGCGGATCATCGCGCGGGCATAGGGGCCGTAGGAACAGCGGCAGAGCGGGATCTGGTTCATGATCGCCGCCCCGTCCACCAGCCAGCCGATTGCGCCGATATCGGCCCAGGACAGGGTCGGATAATTGAAGATGGAGGAGAATTTGGCGCGCCCGTCCAGCAATTGCTCCGTCATCTCCTCGCGGCTGACCCCCAGCGTCTCGGCGGCGGCATAGAGGTAAAGGCCATGCCCGCCCTCGTCCTGCACCTTGGCCAGCAGCGCGGCCTTGCGGCGCAGCGTCGGCGCGCGGGTGATCCAGTTTCCCTCCGGCAACATGCCGACGATTTCGGAATGGGCGTGCTGGCCGATCTGGCGGATCAGGGTCTTGCGATAGGCGGCGGGCATCGGATCGTTCGGTTCGATCTTTTCCTCGGCGTCGATCCGCGCCTGAAAAGCCGCGATAAACTCCGGCGTTTCATCCACCTCGTGATGGGCACCGATCAAACCTTGGGAATACATCGGGAACCTCTTGGCAAAGCGGCAGGGTCATCGAATACTTCCCTGAAAATATGTGACGGAAATTTGAAAGTCAATCCGACTTTCGTAACATGAAGAGGAAGCCATGCCGACTGTGCCCTCCGAACGCCTGACACCCGAACGCCTGAGCGAACTCCATGACGAGGTCTTCGCCCCCTGGGTCAAGGCGCTGCGCCTTCAGGTGCGGCAGGTCGGGCCTGATGTCAGTGTTTTCTTGCTGCCCGCCAATGCGGCGCTGACACGAAAGGGCGGGCCGGGCGGCGGGGTGATCTGCGGGCAGGCTGTCAGCGCCGCCGCCGATACCGCATCGGTTCTGGCGCTCTGCGGTGTGAATGGCGCGCTGCGGCCCTGCACCACGGTCGATCTGACCGCCCATTTCATGCGGCCCATGTCAGAGGGCGATACTGAAATTCACGTCACGGTCCTGTCGAACGGGCGGCGCATGGCGGTGACGCGGGCGGAATTCCGTGCGGCAGGGTCTGCCAAGGTCGCGGCGACGGTCACCTGCGCTTTTGCCTATCTCGACGCATGACACACGCTTAGGATGTGATGCCTGCTGAATAGATTCGCATTTATCGGTGCGACTCGGTTAGCGTTATCCTCAGGCACCCGGGTTTGAGAGGTGCCGAAAAACCAATGGGAGAATCGTCCGATGAAATCACTACTTTTGACAGCGGCAGCCTGTGCGACTGCATTCATGGCAGGGCCGGTATTTGCCGCCGGGCACACTGCATGGACCGACTCAAAATACGGCCCCGATGATATGGCGGGCGCTTCTAACCTGATGACCCCTAGCAAGGTTATGGAAGCGACAGCGTTGATGAAGACCGGCACGGTGATTTCGATTGGCCGGACCTATGAATCGGCCATGCCCCTTTTTGGCGCACGCGCCTTTGCGCTGCGCGGCACCGGTGGTCTGGCCGGCGGGCCGCTGGCCAGCAATAACGTGATCTGGATGGATGATTTTCTGGCCACGGAAATCGGGCAGGTCGGCACGCAGTTTGACGGTCTTGCCCATATCGGCGTCGGCGATATGGAGCATGGCCACAAATTCTATAACGGCACGCCTGTTGAAGAGGTGACCGGCAGCTATGGCGTTCAAAAACTGGGCGTTGAGCATGTGAAGCCGTTCTTCACACGCGGCATCGTTCTCGACATCGCAGCGCTGCATGATGCGCCGATGGAAGCCGGGCAGGAGATTTCTCTCGCTGACCTGAAACAGGCGATGGAGCGGCAGGGCGTGGCAGAGCCAAATGAAGGCGATGTCGTTCTTATCCACACCGGTTGGGGCGCGCACTGGATCGTCGACAATGCCAAGTTCAACTCCGGTTGCCCCGGTATCGGGCTGGAGGCGGCGGCCTATCTGATCGAGCGCGGCGTCGCGGTGGTCGGGTCCGATACCTGGCCTGTCGAAGTGGTGCCGAACCCCGATCCGAACCTCGCTTTCCCGGTGCATCAGGAGTTTATCCCCAAAAACGGGATTTTCATTCATGAAAACATCGCGACGGAACGCCTTGTCGAGGCGGGGGTCAGCGAGTTCGCCTATATCTTCAGCCCGATGCCCATCAAGGGCGCAACAGGTTCAGCAGGCGCGCCTCTGGCCGCCTTCTGATCGGCGCGCGCCCTGACCTGGCCCTGCGGATCAGGGCGCGCCCACTTGGGATGGTAGAGCGTCGGAAGGAAAACGGGAGGATGCAAAAAGTGCATCCGCTCTTATCTGACCCCCGCCGCCGCCTCCTCATACCGCCCTGACGGCACGGGCCGCGCGGTGCTCAGGTCCCAGCTGTAGAGATAGCAATGCGCGCGGAGGGTGGTGCCGTTCTCCATCTCCACCGCCACGCTGCGGAGGATGAATTCGTGCGGTTCCTCATGGTCCGGGCCGCAGGCCTCGAACCGGTCGAGCGCGGCCAGCACGGTGTCGCGGTCGGTCAGGCGGTAAACCTCGCCCCAGACCCTGTCCGCCGGATCGCCGGAGGGGACGGCACCGGGATAGAAGTTCTGCCCCGGCTCATCCGGGTCGTCGATGATATAGAGTTTCGCGCGGATCGACCCGCGCCCGGCGGGCACGGCCCCGGCGCGCAGCACATCGCCCAGCGGATGCCCGGCGGTCGTGGTCAGGGTGCCATAGACGAAGAGGTGATCGTGGCGGGTCTGGGTCATGGGCAGGCCTCCTGCACTTCGAACGGGGTTCCCCGTAAGTGCGGCGGTCGGGGGCGTCAAGCCCCGGTGGGGCCGGTGCCGCCGAAGCGGGTGCGGAACGCGGCGTCGGGGGCGGGCAGGGGCCGGTCAGGGGCGCATTCGCAGTCATTCAGCCACCGCTCCGACGCCGGGACTAGCGCGCGGTAATGCGCCGCGACCAGATCCCGCGCCGCCGCGCCGGGCCAGCCGTCGGGCCGCAGCGCGCGCGGCAGCGCGGCATCGCGGAGCAGCACCCGCCGCCAGTCATGGATCAGCAGCGTGCGCGCCACCATCGCCGCCGCCGGGTCAGTCACGGCGGACGGATCGAAGCCCTGCCACGCCACGCTGATCGCGGCATAACGGGCCGCGAGATCCGGCGGCGACAACGCATCGCGCAGCCAGTCCGGCGTCGGGCCGGTGCCGGTCACGGTGAACACATCGCGGGGCAGATCGCCGCCGCCGCTTCCCGCCCGCAGCCATGTGCCGGGGGCGATCCGCTGAAACCCCGCCGCCTCCGCCACCTCCGCGCCCGGACCTGCTGCGATGGTCCAGGTGCCGTCCCAGTCCGGCGGCTCCACCGCATAGATGCGCGGCGACGCGGCACGGGTTGACGTGAGCGCGCTGTCCGAAAGGGCGTAATAGCTGCGCCGCCCGGCCCGCGTGCGGCTGACCCAGCCATCGCGGGCGAGACGCGACATGGCGGTGCGGATCGCGCCGCTTTCGGCGCCCAAACGCTCCAGCACCGCCGACAGATCGCCCATCGCGATGGCGCCGCCGCGCGGCGCGACGGCATCGCCGAAGATCGTCACCGCCAGCGACCAGACGCGCAGCCGCCCGGTGCCATGCAGCCGCGCGATCTGGTCGGCCAGCGTGGTCATGCCTTCGGGCGATTGTCCACGACCCGCACCGCCTTGCCCTGCGACCGGGGGGCCGCGCCGGGATCGACCACGGTGATGTTGGTCGATACCCCGACGACATCCTTGATCCGGTTGGCGAGGTCGGCGGCTGATCTGATCCGCCATTCCTCGGCCTCATAGCCCGGCGTGGCCTCGACGATGACCGACATGACATCCATCCGGTCGGGGCGGCTCAATTCGATCTGGAAATGCGGCGCGAGCGTGCGGACCTGCATCAATTGTTCCTCGATCTGGCTGGGGAACACGTTGACGCCGCGCAGGATGATCATGTCATCCGTGCGCCCGGTGATCTTTTCCATCCGCCGCATCGACCGGGCGGTGCCGGGCAGCAGCCGGGTCAGGTCGCGGGTGCGATAGCGGATGATCGGCATCCCCTCCTTCGTGAGGGTGGTGAAGACCAGTTCCCCCATTTCGCCATCCGCCACCGGCTGGCCGGTTTCGGGGTCGATGATCTCGGGATAGAAATGATCCTCCCAGATGTGGAGGCCATCCTTGGTTTCCACGCATTCATTGGCGACGCCCGGTCCCATCACCTCCGACAGGCCATAGATGTCGACGGCGTGCATGTCGAAGGCCGCCTCTATCTCCGCCCGCATCGCATTGGTCCACGGCTCCGCCCCGAAGATGCCGACCTGAAGCGGGCTTTCGCGCGGGTCGCGGCCTTGTGCGCGGTATTCGTCGAGGATCGACAGCATGTAGGACGGGGTGATCATGATGGTAGTGGCACCGAAGTCCTCGATCAGCGTCACCTGCCGCTGTGTCATGCCGCCTGAGACGGGAACGACCGTGCAGCCGAGCCTCTCCGCCCCGTAATGCGCACCGAGGCCGCCGGTGAACAGGCCATAGCCATAGGCGACATGGACCACATCGCCGGGGCGGGTGCCGGATGCGCGCAAGGATCGCGCCACCATGTTGCCCCACATATCGATATCGTTGGCGGTATAGCCGACGACCGTCGGCTTGCCGGTGGTGCCGGAGGAGGCATGGATGCGCACGATCCGGTCGCGCGGCACGGCGAAAAGGCCGAAAGGATAATGCGCGCGCAGGTCGCTTTTCACGGTGAACGGAAATTTCGCGAGGTCGGCGAGGCTGTGCAGATCATCGGGATGGACCCCCGCCGCATCGAACCCGGCGCGATAGAACGGCACGTTCCGGTAAGCGTGGTTCAGCGACCATTTCAGGCGTTGAAGCTGAAGTGCTGCAATCTCGTCCCGGCTGGCGATCTCGATCGGGTCGAGGCTGTTCCGTGGCGGTGTCAGGTCTTTCATTTATCCCTCCGGCGCGGGGGCCGCAGGCCCTTGGCCAATCCGTCAGCAAGGCATCCGGGGCGGGTGGCAAGGCCCCCGCCCCGATTCCGTCAGACCGCTTCCATCGTCAGTGCTATGCCCTGACCGACACCGATGCACATGGTGCAAAGGGCGCGTCGCGCGCCCCGCTCCTGCAACTCCATCGCTGCCGTCAGCGCCAGCCGCGCGCCCGACATGCCGAGCGGATGGCCGAGCGCGATGGCACCGCCATTCGGGTTCACATGTTCCGCATCGTCGGGCAGGCCAAGCTGTCGCATCACCGCAAGACCCTGCGCCGCGAAAGCCTCGTTCAACTCGATCACGTCGATATCCGAGATTTTCAGTCCAAGCCGGTCAAGCAGCTTTTGCGAGGCGGGCGCAGGCCCGATGCCCATGATGCGCGGCGCGACGCCCGCGACCGCCATGCCGGTGATCTTTGCGATCGGTTTCAACCCGTATTTCGCCACCGCCGCCCCCGATGCGATGATCAGCGCCGCCGCCCCGTCATTGACGCCGGAGGCATTGCCTGCCGTCACCGTGCCGCCCTTGCGGAACGGGGTGCCGAGCGCGCCCAGCGCCTCCAGCGTGGTTGCGCGGGGATGCTCGTCATGCTCGACGATGATGACATCGCCCTTGCGCTGGGGGATGCTGACCGGCGCGATTTCCTTGGCCAGACGGCCGGAGGCGCGGGCGGCGATGGCCTTTTCCTGACTGCGGAGCGCGAAACGGTCCTGATCCTCGCGGCTGATCTGGAATTCCTCTGCGACATTCTCCGCCGTCTCCGGCATCGAGTCGACGCCGTATTCGGCCTTCATGCGCTGGTTCACAAAACGCCAGCCGATGGTCGTGTCGTGCAATTCCAGGCCCCGGTCGAAGGCGGCGGTGGGTTTCGACTGGACATAGGGCGCGCGGCTCATGCTCTCCACCCCGCCCGCGATGATGATTTCGGCATCGCCGGTCTTGATCGCCTGCGCCGCACTGCCGACGGCGTTGAGGCCGGAGCCGCAGAGCCGGTTGATCGTCGCACCCGCTACGGTCGTCGGCAACCCTGCCAGCAGGGCGGACATGCGGCCCACATTGCGGTTGTCTTCGCCCGCCTGATTGGCCCCGCCGAAGATCACATCGTCCACCGCCTCGCCCGGCAGACCTGCGGCCCGCGCCATGACTTCGCGGATCACATGCGCGCCAAGATCGTCCGGGCGCACGGTGGACAGGCACCCGCCATAGCGGCCAATCGGCGTGCGGACGCCTTCGCAGATATAAGCTTCGATCATGGCGTTTCCTTTGTCGTATCTATTGTTTTGGGGTCGAAATGCTGCCCCTTGATGGTCCGCGATGCGCCGCGCATCTCGGCGATCACCACGCCTTTCTGGTTGCGGACGGTCATGTCGTAAAGTCCCGACCTGCCGGTGCGCGAAATTTCCCGCGCTTCCGCCGACAGCACATCCCCCTCCCATGCCGGGGCGATGAAGGATACCGTGATGTGCTGCGCCACGGTGACCTGATTGTAACTGTTGCAGGCATAGGCGAAGGCGCTGTCTGCAAGCGTGGTGATGAACCCGCCATGACACATGTCATGCCCCTGCGTATGATGCCGCGCGACGGTCATCGACATCCGCGCAAAGCCGGGCCGCACTTCGTCCAGCGACAGGCCGAGCCACTGCGAAGCGTCGTCGCGCCGCCACATCGCCTCTGCCGAACATGTTGCGATTTTTTCCAGTGTCATGGAATTTTCGTGACATATCGCGAATTCTGAATCAATAACTTTCAGGCGGTGGAGGGGCGAAGGTGACTATGGTCGAACGCAGCCGCCCCGATGCTATGGGCCGCGTTTGTGCCGTTGTCGTGCAGTGGCCCCCTGGGCGGCACGGATCAGATTGAGAGGACTTCCTGATGCTGCTGACATCCTATCTCGCCGGGGGCTGGGTGGCCCCTGCCGCCACCCGCCCGATCCTCGACGCCGCCACCGGAGAATTGGTGGCCGAGGCTGGGACCGACGCGCCAGATGTGGCAGCGATGGCCGAACATGCGCGCCGGGTCGGCGGCCCTGCGCTTCGCGCGATGGGGTTCCATGACCGGGCGCGGATGCTGAAGGCACTGGCAACCTATCTGAACGAACACAAGGCGGCGCTTTATGATCTGAACTACGCGACCGGCGCGACCCGTGCCGATGGCGCGGTGGATATCGAGGGCGGCATCGGCACGATGATGGTCTACGCCGCCAAGGGGCGGCGCGAAATGCCGGACGGTCAAGTCTATGTCGACGGGGCGGTGGAGGGGCTGTCGCGATCGGGCGCGTTCAAGGGCGTGCATGTGGCGACGCCCCTGCGCGGGGTCGCATTGCATATCAACGCCTTCAACTTTCCGGTCTGGGGCATGCTGGAAAAGCTTGCGCCCTGCCTTCTGGCCGGGATGCCCGCCATCGTGAAACCGGCGACGCAGACATCCTATCTGACCCATGCCTGTTTTCGGATGATGATCGAAAGCGGCATTCTGCCGGATGGGGCGGTGCAACTGATCTGCGGCCCGGTCGGCGATCTGCTGGATCGGCTCGGCCCGCAGGATGTGGTCGGCTTCACCGGGTCGGCGGCAACGGCGGCGGTGCTGAAGGGCAATACCAACCTGATCGCAAGCGCGGTGCGGTTTCATGCCGAACAGGACAGTCTTAATGCATCTATCATCGGCCCCGATTCTGCGCCGGGCACACCGGAATTCGAGATGTTCATTCGCGAGGCGGTGCGCGAGATCACCGTGAAGGCAGGCCAGAAATGCACCGCGATCCGCCGCATCATCGCGCCGCGCGCCCATGTCGATGCAGTGATCGAGGCGCTGTCGGCCAAGCTGTCGGCGATGCCTGTCGGCGATCCGCGCGCCGACGCGACACGGATCGGTGCGCTGGCCGGGCTGGCGCAGCGCGCCGATGTGGAACAGGCGACGGCGCGGATTGGCGCGGTGTGCGACCGTGTATTCGCGGGTGATATTGGCGATGTTGACCCGGCGGTCGGGGCGTTCATGGCGCCGGTTATCTTTCATTGCGACGATCCGCTGCGCGCCACGGTCCCGCATGAGGTGGAGGCATTCGGCCCCGTCGCCACGATCATGCCCTATGATCAGGCCGGGGACGCGGCTGAGATTGCCAACAAGGGCGGCGGGTCGCTGGTGGCGTCGGTGTTCACCCATGATACCGGCTTTGCCCGCGACATCGTTGCGGAAAGTGCGGCCTGGCATGGGCGGCTTTATTTTGCGGACCGCGATACCGGGAAGGATGCGACCGGCCACGGCGCACCGGTGCCGCATATGGTGCATGGCGGGCCGGGGCGGGCCGGGGGCGGCGAGGAACTGGGCGGGATCCGGGGCGTGATGCATTACATGCAGCGCACTGCCATTCAGGGATCGCCCGCGATGCTGAGCGCGGTCACCGGCAGCCATATTGCCGGTGCGCCGACGCGCAGGATCGCGGCGCACCCGTTCACAATGCGGTTCGGCGAGCTTGCCGTCGGCGATGTGCTGCACACCGCGCCCCGCGTGGTGACGCTGGAAGATATCGAGCATTTCGCCCATTTCACCGGCGATACATTCTATGCCCACATGGACGAAGCGGCGGCGAAGGCGAACCCGTTCTTCCCGGGCCGCGTGGCGCATGGATACCTTTTGCTCAGCTTTGCGGCGGGGTTGTTCGTGCATCCCGATCCGGGGCCGGTGCTGGCCAATACCGGGCTGAACGCCCTCAGCTTTCAGAAGCCGGTCTCGCCGGGCGACAGCATCGAAGTGTCGCTCACGGTGAAGCGCAAGACCCGGCGCACGGCGGAGTATGGCGAGGTTGCGTGGGAGGTGATCCTGACCAATCAGGACGGCGATCAGGTGGCGGAATATGAATTGCTGACGATGGTGGCGCACTGATCGGCAGCGGGCGCTTACCCCGGCGGGCGGAACCGGATATTTGATGGAAGTGGAAGATGATGGCTGGGGCGGTGCGCCGGGCATCTGATCCGGGTGTTTGAGGGGCAGGGCAGGCGGCATGGCGATTCTGTTGGGTGTGGATACGGGCGGAACCTTCACCGATGCGGTGGTGTTCGAGGAACAGACCGGCGCGGTGCTGGCCAAGGCGAAATCGCTGACCACCCATCACGATCTTGCGCTGGGCATTGCCGGGGCGATCGACGCGGCGTTGCAGGCGGCGGCGGTCGAGGCCTCGGCGGTGGCGCTGGTGTCAATCTCGACCACGTTGGCGACCAATGCGCTGGTGGAGGGGCATGGCGACGCGGCGGCGCTGGTGATGATTGGTTTTGCCGAGGCCGATCTGGACCGCGCCGGATTGCGCAGCGCGCTCAGCAACGATCCCGCAATCTTTGTCAGCGGCGGACACCGGAGCGATGGCGGGGCCGCGGCACCGCTGGATCTGGACGCGCTGGCCCGTGCGGTCGATGCGGCGGCGGACCGGGTGGCCGGGTTTGCCGTGGCGGCGGTGTTCGGGGTGCGCAACCCTGCGCATGAGGTGGCGGCGCGCGATCTCATTTTGGCGCGCACCGGTTTGCCGGTGACATGTTCGCATGAATTGTCGGCGCGGCTCGGCGGGCCGAAACGGGCGCTGACCACGCTGTTGAATGCCCGGCTGGTGGGCATGATCCACCGGCTGATTGCGGCCACCGAGGGGTTGATGCAGGCGCGCGGCATTTCGGCCCCGGTCATGGTGGTGAAGGGCGACGGCGCGCTGATGGGCGCGGCTGTGGCGCGGGCCCGGCCCATAGAGACGATTCTGTCCGGCCCCGCCGCATCGGTGGTTGGGGCGGCGCATCTGACCGGGCTGTCATCGGCGGTCGTGTCGGACATCGGCGGGACCACAACGGATATCGCGACGCTTTCGGACGGGCGGCCCCGGATCGACCCTGACGGCGCGCGGGTCGGCGGCTGGTCCACAATGGTGGAAGCCGTAGCGATGCGCACCCACGGGCTGGGCGGCGACAGCGAGGTCGGCCTGATCGAGGCCGGGCTGCGCCCGCGTCTGTCGCTTGGCCCACGGCGGGCGATGCCGGTCAGCCTCTATGCGATGGACCATCCCGACGCGGTGGCGGCGATGCAGATGCAGATGGCAAAGCCACGCGGCGATGCGTTCGATGGTGTCTTCGTGATGCGGGGCGCACGGCGGTCGGGGTTGGCGGAGCTGGAGGCGCGGGATCGGGAGATTCTGGAGGCTGCCGGATCAGGTGCGGCGGTCGATGCGCTGGGTCTCGGCGCGCGCGGGCTGGCGGCGTTGGAGCGGCTGATCGCGCAGGGGTTCCTGCGCAAGGTCGGCTTCACCCCATCCGATGCCGCGCATGTGCTGGGCCTGCATGACGCGTGGAACCGGGAGGCGGCGGCGCTGGCGGCGGCGCTGTTCGCCCGGCGCAAGGGCAATGACGGTCAGCCGGTGGCAGCGGGGGCGGAGGCGCTGGCGCAGCGGGTGATCGACCGGCTGACACGGCGTTCGGCGGAACTGGTGCTGGAGGCGGCGCTGGCCGAAGACGGTTACGAGGCGGAGGGGCTGGCGGCCTCCCCCCTCGGCGCGGCGGCGCTGGACGGGTGCGCGGGCTTCGCGGTGCCGTCCCTGCGGCTCAGCGCGCCGCTGATCGGCCTCGGCGCATCGGCGGCGATCTATTATCCGGCGGTCGCGGCGCTGTGCGGAACGCAATCGGCGATCCCGGACCATGCGGATGTGGCCAACGCGGTCGGTGCCGTCGCCGGGCGGGTCGAGGTGAGGGTCGAGGCCACGATCCTGTCCCCGGATGGCGAACGGTTCGACGTGCTGGCAGGCGGCGCGCCGGAGGTGTTCGTCTCCCTGCCATTGGCGAAAGCCCGGGCAGAAGCATGGGCGCGCGGCGAGGCGCTGGCACGCGCCGAGGCGGCAGGGGCCGAGGCGCCCGAGGTCGCCATTGTCTGGGACGAAAAGCGCGCAACGGTCGAAGCGCGCGATGTGCTGGTGGAGGCACGGGTGGTGGCAACGGCGAGCGGACGGCCACGGTTCATCGGGTAGGCCCGCGAGGGTTGGCGAAGGTCCCCGCTTTCGCGGGGATGACAGCGTTTGATGGGAAGGTGGGTGCCCATTGCTCTCGCCGCACCGTCGCCCCGGGCTTGACCCGGGGCCTCGACATTCGACACGCCGCACGCCGCTCATCGGGGTCCCGGCGCAGGGCCGGGACGGCGGGGGAATGGGGGTGTGCGCTGTACCGGGGAGGTTCCCGCTTTTGCGGGAATGACGGGGGGTTACCCAAGAATATCGAGAAGATAGGTCAACCAGCGAAATCCGGCCTTCGCTCCCGCGTCGATCTTTGCAATCCGGTCCGCGTTTTCGACGGCATTGTCGCGCAGCTTGCCAAGGCTGCGCTCCGCATCCACCTGAGGCAGTCGCGATGCCGTGCGATGGGCGGATATTTCGGGCGCTTTGTTGGTGGGGTGTGTGCCGTCGTCCCGCAAGGCACGCAGCACCTCCAGATCTTCTGCCAGTTCCGCGCCGCCATCGGCATCCGTGGCGGCGCTGGCGGCCTCGGTTTTCAGCGAGAGCGAAAGCATTTCCTCTTCATCCGCAGCGCGGAGACGATGGGCAACGCGGCCCCTGACGGTCTTGTCGACTTTTTCGTCATTGGTCCGAACATCCGCAAACCCGTTCGCGAGCGAGTCGATGAACGGCGTCAGCCTGACCGCATCGGGCGCGAGGTCGCCGCTTTGCAGCAGGCTGATGACTGTCTTGTGGGCGCTGTATAGCTCGTCATGGATGCGCTGCGCATTGCTGCCGTGTTTGTCGAAGCATCGCAGCAAGGTCTCAAAGATCGGCTTCATAATGGCGAACATGTTGTTGCCACCGGCATCGCCTCGTAAAGATTCAATCCGGTCGGTGACGAGGTCGATAACGTCTTGAAGTGACCTCGGGTCCTCTGGCTGGTCAGCGACGAAGGAATGAAGCCCCGTCGCAGGATTGAAAGCGACCGTTTCCGGCTGGCGGGCGCGGAGGGCAATGTGAAATGCTTCAATCTCCGCAATCGCCCGGTTGACCTTCACCGGATCGCCGCTTGTCCACGGGATGGTCGGGGAAATCACCCGCTCCACCTCCAGCGCTTCGTTCCAGATATTGCTGCGCAGGCGGCGGTCGTACCATGTGGTCCAGACCTCCCATCCCTCATCTGCTGCAAGCAGGATCGTCTCGATCCGACGCCAGTTGGCGATGAGCTTTCCATCGCCCTGATGCCAGAGCGCGCGGCTGGTCAGGGCGCGGGCGAGGGCCGGGCCGTCGGATCGGGACTGTTCCTCGATGAAGGTGCCGTCGTGGGAGATTTGGGTCCAGACGGCGGAGCGGGCGGAGCGGGCGGAGAGGGCGGCGGAGCGGGTAGAGAGGGCGGCGAAGTCGGCCTCAGAGATAACGGCGGCGGCGGTGGCGAATAGGGCAGAAAGGGCAGAGAGGGCAGTGAGTGCGGCTGCGGAGCGGGCGGAATCGGCGGCGGGGCGGGCTGCGGTGCGGGCGGAATCGGCGGAGTCAGCGGCTGAGTCGGCGGCTTGCCTGAGGTCGGCTACGCATTGGGTTGGATATTTTGCGGCAACCCAAGGCACAACCGTAGCTCGGAATATTGGCAAGAGCAGGGCAGCGCGGGTCTTGCGGTCGCGCGCCCAGTCCGTATCCCAGAACGAAAGGTTGCGCAGGGCAATGCGCGCGGCAATGGCGACGGACACTTCGCGGGGCTGCTTTTCGAGCCACGCTCTCAGTTCGTCCTCACCCGTGATTTCGACCATATCCACCCCTCCGCCCAATCTGCGGATCGTAGCGGTGGTGGCGGGGGCTGTCATCCGTGATGTGCGGTTGTGTCAGGATGTGCGGTGGCGATGGGTCGCCCCTTGTCATCCCCGCGAAAGCGGGGACCTCCCGCCACCAAGCGCCGCGCCGCGTCACGTCTTCCGGCAATACAACTCCAGCCGGTGATGCACGACCTCATATCCCAGTTCCTCGGCGATCAGCGCCTGAAGTGCCTCGATCTTTTCTGACCGGAATTCGATCACATCGCCGGTATCGACATCTATGATGTGATCGTGATGCGGTGCGTCCGTCGTCTCGAACCGTGCGGGCGCGCCCTCGAAGGCGAGGCGTTGCACGACGCCCTGTGCCTCCAGCGCCGTCAGGGTGCGGTAGACGGTGGCGAGGCTGACCGTATCCTCGATCTCGCGCGCGCGGCGGTGCAACTCGGTGGCGTCGGGATGGTCCGACGCCTCGGACAACACCCGAAGCAGCGCGGAACGCTGGCGCGTGATGCGGATACCATCCTTGCGGAGCGCGTCTTCGAGGTCTTTGGCCAACTGGGTCATGGCGGCAGGTATAACGGCACAAGGTGGCCTCGTGAAGATGCAAACCGGTCTCATCTTCATTGACAAGATGCAAATCATTCTCATATTCATTCTAAACCGCTTCAGGAGACTTCCATGATTCCGCGTCTGATTGCCCTCGCCCTGGCGTTGACCCTGCCGCTTGCGCTCGCCGCCCCGGCGGCTGTGGCGGCTGACAAGTTTCGGGCGGTGACGACCTTCACGATCATTGCCGATATGGCGGCAAATGTGGCCGGGGACGCGGCGGAGGTGGTGTCGATCACCCGTCCGGGGGCGGAGATTCACAATTACCAGCCGACGCCGCGCGATATCCTGAAGGCGCAGCAGGCGGATCTGGTGATCTGGAACGGTCTCGGCCTCGAATTGTGGTTCGAGAAATTCTTCCAGAGCCTCCGCGATGTCCCCTCCGTCGTGGTCAGCGAAGGGGTCGCACCGATGGGGATTTCCTCCGGCCCTTACACCGGCAAACCCAACCCCCATGCGTGGATGTCGCCGGATGCGGCGCTGATCTATGTCGACAATATCCGCGATGCCTTCGTCACCCATGACCCGGCGAATGCCGAGACCTATCGCGCCAATGCCGAGGCTTACAAGGCGGAGATCATTGCCGTCGCCGCGCCGATCCGCGAGGCGCTGGCCGCGTTGCCGGAAGACCGCCGATGGCTGGTCACCGGCGAGGGCGCGTTTTCCTATCTGGCGCGCGATTTCGGGCTGAAGGAGCTGTATCTCTGGCCGATCAATGCCGATCAGCAGGGCACGCCCAGCCAGGTGCGCGCCGTGATCGACCAGATGCGGGCCGAAAATATCGGCGTGATCTTTTCGGAAAGCACGGTATCGTCTGATCCGTCCGAGCAGGTCGCGCGGGAGGTCGGCGCGACCTATGGCGGGGTCCTCTATGTCGACAGCCTGTCAGAGGCGGACGGGCCTGTCCCGACCTATCTCGACCTGCTGCGCGTCACATCCGAGACGATCCGCAAGGGGCTGTCCGAATGAACCTGATGCAGAGCGATCCGATGGCGCAAACCAGCCGTGACCCGGCGGGCGGCCTTTCTGTCACCAATGTGACGGTTGCCTATCGCAACGGTCACACCGCGCTGAACAATGCCAGCTTTCAGGCCCCGATCGGGTCCATCACCGCGCTGGTCGGGGTGAACGGGTCGGGCAAATCGACCATGTTCAAGACGATCATGGGTTTTCTGACCGCTTCGCAGGGCGAGGTGCGCGTGCTCGGCCTGCCGGTGCAGGAAGCGATCCGCCGCAATCTCGTCGCCTATGTCCCGCAGGCGGAGGAGGTTGACTGGTCATTCCCCGTGCTGGTCGAGGATGTGGTGATGATGGGCCGTTACGGCCATATGGGTTTCATGCGCCGGGCAAAGCGCGCCGATCATGATGCGGTGGAGGTCGCGCTGGCGCGGGTCGGCATGACTTCGTTTCGCAAGCGCCAGATCGGCGAACTGTCGGGCGGGCAGCGCAAGCGGGTGTTCCTTGCGCGGGCGCTGGCGCAGGACGGCAGGGTGATCCTGCTGGACGAGCCGTTCACCGGCGTCGATGTTCAGACCGAAGAGGCGATCATCACCCTGCTGCGGGAGATGCGGGACGAGGGGCGCGTGATGCTCGTCTCCACCCACAACCTCGGGTCGGTGCCGGAGTTTTGCGACCGCACCGCGCTCATCAAGGGCACCGTGCTGGCCTATGGTCCGACGGCGGAGATTTTCACCGCCGCCAATCTGGAGCGTGCCTTCGGCGGTGTCCTCCGCCATTTCGTGCTCGGCGGGTCCGACCTGCATGATGACGAGGACGGGCGACAGGTGACCGTCATCACCGATGATGAACGGCCCTTCGTGCTTTATGATGAAAAGGGGCAGGGCGATGCTCCTTGAACCCTTCGCCTATGATTACATGGTCAATGCCATCTGGGTCAGCGGGCTGGTCGGTGCGGTCTGCGCCTTCCTGTCCGCCTATCTGATGCTGAAGGGTTGGTCGCTGATCGGCGACGCGCTTGCGCATTCCATCGTTCCCGGCGTGGCGGGGGCCTATATGCTGGGCCTGCCCTTCGCGCTCGGCGCGTTCCTGTCGGGCGGGCTGGCGGCGATGACGATGCTGTTTCTGAACCAGCGCACCGGGCTGAAGGAAGATGCGATCATCGGGCTGATCTTCACCTCGTTTTTCGGACTTGGCCTGTTCATGGTGTCGCTGTCGCCGACTTCGGTGAACATCCAGACCATCACGATGGGCAATATTCTGGCGATCACGCCGTCGGATACATGGCAACTTGCGATCATTGGGATTGTGTCGCTGGCGCTGCTCTGGCTGAAATGGCGCGACCTGATGCTGGTATTCTTCGATGAAACCCATGCAAGGGCCATCGGGATCAATGCCGGGCGCCTGCGCGTCCTGTTCTTTACCTGCCTCGCCGCCTGCACGGTGGCGGCGATGCAGACGGTCGGCGCATTCCTCGTGATCGCGATGGTCGTGACGCCGGGGGCCACCGCCTATCTGTTGTCGGACAGGTTTCCGCGCATCATCATCCTTTCGGTCGCCATCGGTGCGGGGACCAGTGTGACCGGGGCTTATCTGAGCTATTTCGTCGATGGCGCAACCGGCGGCGTCATCGTCGTGTTGCAGACGGTGCTGTTTCTGCTGGCATTCTTCTTCGCGCCAAAGCATGGGCGGCTGGCGGCGATCCGGCGGCAGAAACTGGCGTTGGGGGCCGCGGAATGATCGATATGTTCCTGTTGCCGTTCCAGCTTCCCTTTATGGCCAACGCGATGTTGATCGCGGCGATGGTCGCGGTGCCTGCTGCGCTGCTGTCCTGCTTTCTGGTGCTGAAGGGCTGGTCGCTGATGGGCGATGCGATTTCGCACGCTGTCCTGCCGGGGGTGGTCGGGGCCTATATCGTCGGCATTCCGATTGCCGTCGGGGCCTTCATCGCGGGCATGATCTGCGCGCTGGCGACCGGGTATCTTCAGGAAAATTCACGGGTGAAGCAGGATACGATCATGGGGGTCGTATTCTCCGGCATGTTCGCGCTGGGCATCGTGATGTACACGAAGATCCAGTCAGCGGCGCATCTGGATCACATCCTCTTTGGCAACATCCTCGGCATCGGCCCGGCTGACCTGTGGGAGGCGGGGATCATCGCTGTCGTCGTCACCATTCTGTTGCTGGCGAAATGGCGCGATCTGATGCTGCACACCTTCGATCCGGCCCAGGCGCGCGCGGCGGGGCTGCCGGTGCGGGTGCTGCATTACGGGCTGCTGGTGATGCTGTCGCTGACCATCGTCGCGGCGCTGAAGGCGGTAGGGATCATCCTTGCCATAGCACTGCTGATTGCGCCGGGGGCGGTGGCGTTCCTGTTGACGCGGCAATTCGGTGTCATGCTCTGGGCGGCGGTTGCGATGGCGGTCGCGATGTCGGTGCTGGGCGTGTGGCTGAGCTTTTTCATCGACAGTGCGCCCGCGCCGACCATCGTGCTGCTGATGACGGTCTGCTTCATTCTGGCATTCATCGGCGTGTCGGTGCGGGCGCGGGCGCGGGTTGCCGGGGTGGAAGCCTCCGGCGGGGATATTTGACGAACACAATCGGTTTTAGCGCCGGAACCCGGCCAGCCAGACCTCCATCGCGTCCCCGGCGATGGACAAAGATCGGGCGACGGCGGGGATCGCACTGACGGCTGCATTCCAGTCGCGAATGGCTGACGGGATTGCCAGCGTTCCGCCCATCTCCGCCACCATCATCTGCGCCATCTGGATCGTGGCAGGATAGGCGAGGTCGGCAAGGGATGGGTCCGCGCCGTTCACGAATGGCGCGGGCGCGATCATCTCATCAAGGCGGACAAGTGCGGCCTCTATGGCGTCGCTGCCCGCCTGCACCGCCTCCGGCTCCGCCCGCCAATCGCGTTTCACAAGCGGGAAGATGGTTCGCGCCGCCGCCTCCAGCCGCGTGTCGTGAAAGCCGAGCAGGGCGCGGGTTCTGGCGCGCGCCAGCGGATCGGTCGGCATCAGGCGCGGCGTGGGTGCAACCTCCTCCAGCAATTCGATGATCGCGTTGCTGTCATGCACCGGCTGGCCGTCGATCAGCAGGCCGGGCACCGACCCCGCCGGGATGATCGCACGGTATTCGGGCGAGCCATAGCCGCCGGGCGGTGGCAGTTCGTCATGGGCCAGCCCTTTCATGTCGAGCACGATGCGGACCTTGGCGACGAAGGCGGATACGGCAACGCCGTAGAGGGTGATTTCGGTCATTCAGGTGTCTCGCAGGGTTTTCAGGCCGATCCCGGCCGCATCGAATCCGCCATCGACGGCAAGGGTCTGGCCGGTGACATAGCTCGCATTGTCGCTGCACAGAAAGAATACGGCGCTGGCAATCTCATCCTCCGCCCCATAACGGGCCAGCGGCACCGCATCGTGATAATCGGCGCGGATCGCGGCGGAATGGACCTTTTTCGCCATTTCCGTTTCCACCGGACCGGGCGCGACCATGTTCACCCGGATGCCGATCATCGCCAGTTCCGCCGCCTGCTGCTTGGTCAGATGCGCCAGCGCCGCCTTCGAGGTGCCATAAGCGGCGCGGAGGGTGGAGGCGCGAAGGCCGGAGATCGACCCGATATTCACCACCGCCCCGCCGCCATGCCGCGCCAGCAGCGGCGCGGCGGCATTGGTCATCAGGAACGGCCCGGTCAGGTTGGTCGCCATCACCTCCGTCCAGTCCTCCAGCGTCGTCTCGAGGATCGGCTTGAACTCGGCCACCCCGGCATTGTTCACCAGCGCATCGAGCCGCCCGGCGATATCTGTTGCCTCGGCGATGGCATGGTCCACATCGGCGCTGCGCGACACATCGGCATGAATGAGGTGGGCATGATTGGTCTGCAACGCCCGGTGCGCTGCCGTCAGCGTCTCCCGCGCCCGGTCGAGCATCAGGACGCGCCAGCCCTCGGCCAGAAACCGGCGGGTGATGGCAAGGCCGATGCCGCGCGCGGCACCCGTGATGAGGGCAGTTTTCATGATGCGATCCGGTATCGTCCCGAAGGACCCGTCTTTCTCTTCTACAAATATCCACTGGTGCGATGACGATCACGCGCTCCGATACCTGTTCGGATCACCCCAGAAATGTCCAGCTTGGTCCCGCCGTCTCGCCCTTGTCGTTCACCGGGATTCGCACCAGCGCTTGCGCGGCATAGCGGAGGTTCATCATCAGCGGCGCAAGCTCGGTGAACCTGCTGGGATTGCCGTTGAACGCATCGTGAAGGCCGAGGAGGAGGTCGGTATAGATGCGGTTGAACGTGTCCATCTTCGCCTGCACCTCTGGCAGGGCGCGGTATGATCCGGGTTTCGGGTCGTCGCGCATCGGTGCGACCGCCGTCCAGTCGACGACCAGTTCCGGCCCGGTCGCGGGGCCGCCAAGCTTGTCATCGGCACTGTAATAGCGGCTCAGCAGGATTTCGTTGAACTTGAAGAAATGCGCGATGTCTTCCTCGCCGGTATCGGGGACCGGGTCGCCGTCGCCTGCGCGCCCGCCAAGGTCGGCGCCTTCGCCTTCCTCCACGATCATGCGGATGGCGCGGATCGCCGATGTCTCGCCGGTCACGGGAAAGACCTCGCCGCCCGCGCCCCAGTAATTCTCGCCATGAACCTGCTTGGCGGGGTCGCCGCAGAACAGTTCCTTGGAGGGGTATTTCCGGCACAGCGCCTCCAGCTTGGTACGGACGCAGTGATAGAAACCGCCGATGGTTTCAGCGGCATAGCAGTTGCCGTCTTTGACCTTGTCGAAATTCTCCGGCGCGCGCTCGATCTCGCGGAAGGCGTGCACCTGTGCCTTGGTGAACCGGCGCAGATGCACCTTCGGCCCTGTGCCGGACGGGAGGATGTGACAGGGATAGACCGGGATGCGCGGCGCATCGGGAAAGCCGGGCATCGGTTCGGTGCTGTTCAGCACGACCTCGCCGCCCAGCGCGTTCAGGATGTTCGCAGCCAACGTCATGTGGAGCATTTCCTCCACCATCACCTGCCGGATCACCTCCATCGGTTGCGCGTTCACTTGCGCGGGCATGATGCGATCATATTGCCCGGCCTGCGAGATGGTGTAGGCCGCCGTCGCATAGGGCGGGATGGTCGAAAGTTCGATCCGGATCGCCCAGCCGAGAAGCTGTTTCACCTCCTCGCGGTCGTCGATCATCTGCGCAACGCTCATGACTTGCCCTCCAGCGCGCGGTTCAGTGATTCAGCGGCCTTGATGACCAGCGCGGTCATGGTCAGTGTCGGGTTCGAGGTGGCGATGGTCGGCAGCGCCCCGCAGCCGACCAGCCAGAGATTGTCGTGATCCCAGGCCCGCCCGCCGGTATCGGTGACGCTGTTGTGTTTCGTCGTGCCAATGCGATGCGTGCCCGCATTGTGCCCTGCGCCGAAATAGACGAACCCGGTGCCGCCTTCGGTGACATAGCCGGGATCGGATGTGTCATAGGTCGACCGGTTTTCGACGCCGAGCCGCTGGAAGATCTGGTTGCAGACCTCCAGCCCCTGAACGATGCCCGCCCGCGAATAGGCATCGACCGAATAGCTGAGCACCGGGCGCGGCTCGCCGATCCCGTCAAGATAGGCCGGGTCGATGGTGACGCGGTTGTTGGGGGAGGGGAGCTGTTCGGGCATGATCCCGATGCGCACCTGTCGCTGCACCCGGTCATAGACCCGGTCGCGCAGCGCATCGCCGAACAGGTGGTCCTGATCGACCAGCGCCTCCACATCCGAATAGGGGGCGTTCGCCGCGAAATTCCAGCCCCAATTGGCCAGTTCGAGCCGGATGGCGGCCTTTTCCGACCGGAACCGCCCGTGGCGAAAATCGGGGAAGGAAGCGGTCGATCCCGGCCCGCGAAACGGCCCGACCGGCTGTGGCGCGAGGCCCCATGCCAGCACATAGGGATGATCCATCAGATTGCGGCCAAGCTGCCCCGATGTGCCGCAGAGGTTGGATGCCAGCGCCAGCTTGGCGTTTTCGATGGCATTGGTGGCCAGAACATAGGTCTTGCCGGTGACGCGCTTCATTTCCCATGTCGGCGCGCCGGGGAAGGGGTATTCCTTGTAGGTGATGCCGGTGACGCGCCCGGTGGCGCTGTCGGTGTCGATCCTGGAGACGACGCACTGGGTGCGGATCGTCACCTCGCCCTTCTGCATCCGGGCCTGTTTCAGGGTCTTCAGGCCATTGTATTTCGCCTGCACCGGGCAGATCGGGATGCAGGACGAATTGCCCTCGCAGCGCTGCCCGGAATAGGCGTATTTCGCGGTCGCCCCGGCGGTGCCGTAAGGCCCGGCTTTTTCGCCGCCCACCATGAAGGTGCCCTTGCGCGGGGTCGAATTGCGGCCCTGCGGCGTGGTGGAGACGTTCAGCGATTTCACCTCGCCATTGGCGAGGGTGATAGTCATCCCCTTGGTGCCGTCGCCATACCACTTGTCGGAATAGGATTTCGGGATCGGCTCCATCGGGAAATCGTAATCCTTGGAGAAGTGGATGCCGCCAAAGCTGTTCTCCGCCTTGTCGCCGGCGACGCCGATTTCCCATTCCGCCTTTTCGTAATAGGGGGCGAGGTCGTCATAGGTCATCGGCCAGTCGACGCCCTTGTCGAATTCCGACTTGATCCTGAAATCCTCCGGCTGCATCCGCAGGCAGGTGCCGAGCCAGTGCATCATCGTGCCGCCCTCGACACGGGTGTAGTTGGACCGGAACGGGTTCGGGCCCTGCTGCACGAAATAGCCGTTCATGTCGATCACTTCGGGCGACGGTGCCGATGGGTTGTCGGGATAGGGGCTGTTCGGGGTCTTGACCTCGGTCAGGTGGAAATTGTCCACGTAAGACCGGTAGGTCGCCGCCGTATCGCCGTTATTGGCCCCGGCTTCGAGGATCAGCACATTGCGTCCCTTGGCGGCCAGATGTTTCGCCATCACCGCGCCGGAAATTCCGGCCCCGACGATCACCGCGTCATAGTGCATATCGGTCATCTCAGCCCCCCAAAGGCCCGGTGCGCGGGGCGGGCGGCGACAGCGCCCATGCCCCGAACCCCTGTTGTTTCGCGCCCATCGGATGCGCGCCCATCGCATCCCAGACCAGCCCTTCCTGATAGGAAAGGGTGGAAAGGATGCGGGCGGTATCGGCCCCTTTGAGGCCGTTGCGCGCCACCCAATCCTGCGGCATCGGTTCCCACTGCCCCAGATACCAGAGCTTGATGAGCGACCGGGCGAGCGGGCCAAGGTCCAGATCCGACATGATGTCCTTGCGGGTCTGCGCCTCCGCGCCCTTCGGATCGTCGGCGCGCATCGCCGCGATCCGTGCGCCGGTGGTCAGCAGGCGCGTCAGCAGGTCATCCCCTGCCACCGCCGAAAGCTGACGCAGGTAATCCGCCGCGCAGCCGGTAGAGGTGAGCGACGCGCCGTCATAGCCGGTCAGCACCGACGACAGTTTCAGAAAATCTTGCATATCGGCCATCACGACCCCCCCTTCGTTCATCAGCCCTGCGCGGCGATCCATCAGCCGAAGCTGTCATCCCGGTCGATCCCGTCGAGCCAGAATCCCTCCGGCTCCGCACAGGCGGGGGCGGAGGTGAAGGACTGCACGGCGACCGGCTTGTTCTTTTCGCCGATCAGGGTGCGCATGTCCTTCGTCATGACGAAATCGTTCTTGCCGATCTTCAGGGTGACGCGCTTGCGGTCTTCCTTGGTGGTGAGCATGGCGGTCATGAACTGGCCCATGATGGTCCAACGGGTCCAGACCGTGCGGCCAAGTCCGCAGGCGAATTCGGGGATCGGGGTGCAGTTGGTCGGCCACATCTCCAGCCCGCTGAAATCCGCGTTCATGTCATAGACGAAATCGTTCGTGTTTTCCGGATCGATCAACTGGATCTGCCAGTCACGCGTCGGCGCGGCGTTCAGGGTCGGGACGTTATAGTTGAAATTGCCGACGAATTTCGGCTCGCCGAACACTTCGCGCCCGGCCTGCACCGCAATCGCATTGTCTGCGGCGACGTGAATGCGCAGATGCCCCAACGTTTTCGTCTGATCCTCACCATTCAGCCAGTTCTCGATCGGCATATAGGGCACGCCGGGTGACCGGTTGCCGGGATAGGCGACGATGTTGAACTCCACCTCGTTGGTGGTGCCGAGGGCGTTGTTGTAATGCGCCGTGTAGCGCTGGAAATTCAGCAGGACGACAGCCTTGTCGACCGTTTTCGATCCATCCTTCACCGGGAAAAGCGCGACCTTCAGGCCGGTCGGCTTGCCGTTCTGTTCTTCCACATAAGGCTTCGCGACCTCAGGATCGCAATACCAGTAGACCCAGTTGCACTGCAAAGAGGCATAATAGAACGGCCACTGCGCGAAATCCGCAGGCAAGGCGGGCGCGAGCCCCGCCCAAGGTGTCTGTCCGGAATGTGTCTTGGTTTTCGCCATCATGTGTCCCCCATCGGCAATACGCCGTTCAGGCGAACGGCGGTCTGATGGCGCACGTTAACGTAGAGAAAAGGGTTAACAAGTGGATTATGCCCGTGGGCCGCTTGGTAATGTGCAAAGCTGCAAGGTGCCGCCTAATCATTCGGCCCGAACCTTGGGGCGAAGGCTGGGTTTGCCCTCCGGTCCGCCCGTCTCGAATGCGCCTGTCGCAATGGCGAGATTGGCGAGTGTCGCGCAGCCAAATCTCTTCGGCGCGAAGTCAGGATCGATCTGGCGGATCGCTTTCCCTATGGATGACAGCAGATACCATCCCTCCCGGTCGGGCTGCACCTTCGTCAGTGCCTTCCATAGCAGAGGGGCGGCATCCAGCGCGGTGGGTGGTTTTGGCTTTTGCTTCGGTCGGTGCTTCGGCTTGCCGAACCTGTCCGTGAAAACGAATTCATCGCAGGCCATCGTAAAGCTCTGGGGGCTCTTGTCCCTTTCCCCGAACCCGATGACCCTGAGGCCCTGTTCCCGAATGCGGGACGCGAGCCGCGTGAAGTCACTGTCGGATGATACGAGGCAGAACCCGTCGAACGCGCCGCTGTGCAAGAGGTCCATTGCGTCGATGACGAGGGCAATATCGGTTGCGTTCTTCCCCGCCGTGTTCGCACTGTGATGGTGCGGCTGGATGGCATGGTCGGGAAGAATATCGAGCCAGCTTTTCAACTGCGTCCCGCTGAAATCGCCATAAATGCGCCGGACGGTGGCGTCACCGATCTTTGCGATCTGATCGAAAAGGTCAGCCGCAATCTTTGGGCTGGCATTGTCGGCATCAATCAGAACAGCGAGGCAACGGGGCGGTGTCATGGGTGATTCAATGTACGTTCATCCTGCCCCCCGCGCCCGCGATTCCTCGGTGGCCGGTGCATAGGTCCGGGCGGCGAGCGCGTCGAGCCGGGCGAGGGTTTCCGGGGATATGGTGGCGCGTGTCATGGCGCCGGGCGGGGTGGTGAAGGCAGCCTCGACCAGCGGCCAGTCAGTAGGCGTTGCGGGCGGCTCCATGCCATCCGCGCGCAGCAGGCCGCGCCGGATCGGGCAGATGTCGGCATTTGGCGCGTGCAGTGCGGCGGCTTCGAGGAAATCGGCAAAGGCGGCTTCAACGTCAGGCGCGCCACTGGCAATCATCGCCCGCGCGGCGCTGCCCGCCTCCGCCGCCAGCCCCCAGGGATAGCCGGCGCCGCGTGCGGCCTTGGCGATCAGCGCCTCTGTCTCGCCCAGCGACAGGTCTAGCGGCTGTAGGACCATTCATCCGCCTCCGCATCCGGCATGTCTTGGGGGAAGGGCGCGCCCTGAAACATGGTGATCCTGACCCAACGGTCGGACCGCGGGTCGAATTTCGTCGCGCCGAAGAATGACAGCTTGCAGCGCAGCAGGTCGATGGGAAGCATCGTCGCCGCAATGGTGTTGTCGCGGATTTCGGCAAAGGGAAACCTTGCCGCGATTTGCGCGCGCCGGGCGGCGGCGCGGTGTTCGGGGTGGCGCATGACGAACTGTGCAACAGGTTCGTCGTCGTCGGCACCCGCCAATGCGCGATACAGCGCGGCAGCATCGCGGGCGGGGGCGAGCGGTTGCTCGTAAGGCGCAATCGGCTCCTCCGCCCGTTCCCCTAATCGCGGTTCCAGCTTTTCGGCGGAGACATACCAGCAGCGCGCCTGCGCCTCGGCGTCAGTGAAATCGGTATCAAGGGCGAAATCGTAGACCTGCGCGATGAGGGCGCGAAGCGCGCCCAGCGTCATTTGGCCATCCAGCCTGCCATAGGCATCTTCATCCGCGCTCATGCACTCCGACAGACCATCGACGAGGTCGCCATAGGGTTCCATCATCATCGAAACCGTCAATTCCCGCCCCTCCGCCGACAATGCGTCAGCAGCCCAGCGATAGAGCCGGTCCCAAGGGTCATGCCCGTGCAAGGCCCCGGCGATGACATGATCGGTCAGGCGGGCCAGATCGGCACGCAGCGCCGCGACGCGGGGCACGTAGAGCGGATGTTCGGTATTCCATCCCCCCGCTTGCGCGCGCGCCGCCGCGAGGATGGTGGCGAAGGCTTCCTTGTCCCGCTGCCGCGCCTCCGGCACGGCGCGTACACGGGCCAGCGCCTCCTCCCGCGCCCTGACCCAGTGGTCGATCAGCAAGGGATGCTTGATGAGGAATGGGGCCATGCCCAACCCGGTGGAATTTCCGACCCCAAGGCGGTGCTTCAGCGCGGGGTCGAGGCGTGCTGCGGCGGGGTTCAACGCCTGCGCCAAATGCTCCGCCATGTCCACCGTGAACGCGCGGATCAGGAACACCGTCAGCATTTCCGGCTGAAACGGCGCCAGAAATTCCGGGCGATCGGCAAGGGCGCTGCGGTCGGCTGCGCCGAACTTGCCGGACCCATAAACGGCGGTGGTGCGCATCAGATAGCCGACGCGATCAATCTCCGCTGCATCCGGTTGCCGGCCGGCGGCGAGGCGGGCGACCACATGGCCGAACAGCCGGACGGACCGATTGGCGCGGCTGAGGGTCAATTCGCGGGATGAAATCCGCCCAGCCTCCTGCACCGGCACATTGGCGGCGAGGCGGATGATATCGGCGGCGGTCGGCACCCCGTCGAACAGGGTAAAGGTGGCATCCCACGCCTCGGCGATCACCCGGTCGGAGCGGAGGTGATCCGGCAGGTCATGGCCGAAGGCGACCAGCGTGTAAGTGCGATCTGGTGTGCGCACAGGGTAAAGCGCATGACCCACACCCCGCGCATCCATGTTCCAGACCGGGCGGTCAAACGCCCATGCCTCATCCCGCATCCGGCGCATGAGGATGCGCATGAATGACAGGCGTGACTGGTGGAATGCGCCCATCGAGGCGAGGCGCATCACCTCGGCGGCAGGGCGCAGCGGGACGGCGGGCAAGCGGGCAGGGGCGGTCACGGGATCATTCATGCCGGTCTGAATCCCGCTTCATAGAACCCTAGCCAGTTCTCACCCATGATGCCGTCCACCTCGGATTCAGAAAACCCGATGGTGCGCAGCCCTTCGGCCAGGCGCGGGAAATCCAGATTGCCCTGATAGAATTCCGGCATCGGCGGAAAGCCCGGCGCGGCAGCGGACCCCTCGCCATAGTCGATCTCTTTCGACCATCGCCCGACCCGCATCCATTCGACCACACTGTCGGGTTGATCCTGACACAGGTCCGATCCGATACCCAGATGCGCCGCCCCGAACCGATCCGCCGTTCGGGCGATCATCTCGCAGAACTGCGCCAGCGTGCAATCGGACCCACCCGCGAGGTGATGGGGATAAAGCGAGAAGCCGATCATCCCGCCCCGCGCGGTCAGTGCGCCGATTACCGCATCCGACTTGTTGCGCAAGGCCGGTTTCCAGAAGGCCGGGTTGGCATGGGTGATGGCGATGGGGCGGGATGACAGGTCGATCGCCTCCAGCGTCGATCGCTCGGCGGAATGGCTCATGTCGATCACCATGCCGACGCGGTTCATCTCGGCGATGACCTGCCTGCCCATGCGGGTGATGCCTGCATCCTCCGCTTCATAGCAGCCGGTCGCGAGCAGGGACTGGTTGTTATAGGTCAGTTGCATGAACCGGAGGCCGAGGTCGTGCAGCACCTCGATCAGGCCGATATCATCCTCCATCGGCGACGGGTTCTGTGCGCCATAGAAGATTGCGGTGCGCCCGCTGGCCTTGGCGGCACGCACGTCCTCTGCCCAGCGGCCCTTCATCAGCAGATCGGGATGCGCCTCGAACCGGCGGTTCCAGTCCTCGATCCGCAGGACGGTTTCGCGGAATGTCTCGTGATAGGCGATGGTGACATGCACGGCATCGAGGCCACCGCCGCGCATCTCGTGAAAGATCGCCTCGGACCAGTTGGCATATTGCAGATTGTCGATGCGGTGCGCCGTCATGATTGCCCCCTCGTCTTTCTCAATAGCGTGGCGGCGGGTTGATTGTCGACTATCTTGGCCGGGCCGACGGTGGCCGTTTCAGGGCGATCATGGCACAAGCGATAGCCGCTTGCTGATCCGATCAACCGGGGTGCCATCTGCCAGCGGCATGGCCAGATCGCGGCGGTATTCGCGAAACCCGAGCGCCGTATAATAGGCAAGGCCGCCGACATTGTCGGCCCGGATCGTCGCGTTCAGGTGCCGCCATCCCGCCGTCTTGCAGGTGGCCAAAGTCGCCCTCGCCAAGGCGGCACCGACACCGCGCCGGGCATGGGGCAGCGCCACGAATGTGGCGATATCGCCGGTGTCCTCAGGCAGTTCGGGATGCGCCTCGACATACTGAAACCCAAGCGGGCCCGTCCTGTCGGTTGCCAGATAGACACAGCCACGAGGCCCGATGCCGGAGATAAGTCCGACCATTTCCGCATCCTGCCATCGGGTCTGCATGGCCGTGGTGCCGCCCTTTTCGATGATCGCGTTTAACAACCGCACCATCGCGGCGGCGTCTTCGACGCGGGCGGGGCGGATGATCAGGTCAGAAACCTTCATGCAGGGTTGTCGCAAAATCGGCGGCCAGAGCGATCTCCAGCAGTTCCAGATCGGCGCTTGGCGCGGCATAGCGCGTCCGAATACCGGGCGGGATGGTGAACGCATCACCGGGGGCGAGCGTCACTGGTGCGCGGCCTTCCCCCTCCAGCACCATCGTGCCGGACAGAACGAAGGTGAACAGGATATCGGTGTCATGGCTGGTGATGGGCGGGACCCCGCCTGCCGCGCGCGCGATGTGGACATTCGCGACGCCGCGCGTGGCGGCGGCGATTCCGGTTTCGCGGTGGTCGAAACCCGCCATGCGCCACGGTGCGAACTGTGCGTCCTTCACCCGATGGCGCACGAAGACCTGACCGCCGAAATCCCGTTCGGGCCGCAGATGCGGCGTCGGCAGGGTCATCTGGTGGTCGATCTCTGTCACATGCTCCGCCGGGACGCCGATCTCGATCACCTCAAGCCCGTCGGAGGCATGGAGGACGCGGTGACGGATCTGCGGCGGCTGGATCACGCAATCCCCGGCGTGCAGGCGGAATTCCGGCCCCTGATCCTCGTAAACCAGATCGACCCAGCCCTTGTAGCAATAGATCAACTGGAACCCGACGCGGTGGAAATGCACCATGTCCGGCACCGGCCCGCCATCGGGGATGCGGATATGCGATGCGATGATCGACCCGCCGAGGCGGTGCGGGATCAGGTCGCGATACTGCATGCCCGCGCGCCCGATCACCCAGGGCGCGCTGTCGCGCAACTGGCGCACGATGAAGGCGTGCTGTGTTTCCAGCGGCGGCAATTGTTCCTCAAGCGGCGCGATCTCGACACTGACCCCTCCGGGGGACATGTGCCGCCCGTGACGGGCCTCGTCGCCGGTCAGGATGCGCAATGCGCCGCCGCCCGAAAGGCCGCGTTCAAGCCGCAACCGCAACCCATGGCCGGACATGATCGCCACCGCAGGGTCGTCCGCCGGCCAGATCGCATCGAGCCGGAAGCCGAGCGCCTCGTAGAATGGCATGTCTGCATGAAGGTCGGACGCCGGAAGCAGGACTTCGGCGACCGCAGGCGTTGCGGCGTCCATCAGCCGCCTGTCGTGCTCATGTGCCGTCCGACCTCGCCATCCACCTTCTGGCGGGAATAGTCGAAATCGTGGCCCTTGGGTTTGCGGGCGATGGCGTCGATGATGGTCTGGCGCAGCGGCCCGTCATCATCCGGGTGACTGCGCATCGGGGTGCGCAGGTCGGCATCGTCATCCTGACCGAGACACATGTACAGATCGCCGGTGCAGGTGATCCGCACACGGTTGCAACCCTCGCAGAAATTGTGGCTCAGCGGCGTGATGAACCCGATCCGACCGCCGGTTTCGGCAACGCGCATATAGCGGGCCGGGCCGCCGGTGTTCAGCGGCAGCGGCGTCAGGGTCCATTCGCGCCCCAGATCCTCGCGCACCTGACGCAGCGAATAATACTGGTCGAGGCGGTTTTCATTACCGATATCGCCCATCGGCATCACCTCGATGAAGGTCAGGTCCATGCCACGATCGCCGCACCAGCGGACCATCGTGTTGATCTCGTTGTCGTTCACACCCTTCAGCGCGACCGCATTGATCTTGACCGCGAGGCCTGCTTCCTGTGCCGCGTCGATCCCGTCCATCACCTGATCGAACCGGCCCCAGCGCGTGATGTCGGCGAATTTCTTCTTGTCCAGCGTGTCGAGCGAGACATTCACACGCTTAACGCCACAATCCGCGAGGCCCTTGGCAAACCGCCGAAGCTGCGATCCGTTGGTGGTCAGCGTCAGTTCCTGCAACCCGTCGGGGCCGATGCGCCGGCCCATCGCCTCGAAAAATTTCATGATGTCGCGGCGGACCAGAGGCTCCCCTCCGGTGATGCGCAGCTTGTTCACGCCGAGGTCGATGAAAGTGCCGCAGACCCGTTCCAGTTCCTCGAGCGACAAAAGCTCCTGTTTGGGCAGGAAAGTCATCGTCTCCGACATGCAATAGACGCAGCGGAAATCGCACCGGTCGGTGACCGATACCCGCAAATAGGTGATCGGACGATTGAAGGGGTCGATTAGGGGCGTGCGCATGGCGGGAACTCCTGTTTCACAGGCCAACCTATGGCCCATGACGCGCAGTTTCAATGCTCTGTCAGTTCAGCAACCGATGGGTGCCAATTCGGATTTGCAATTGATCGCTTGTGCGGTGCCGACTATGACTGCAAAGGAATGAAAGGCCGGAACTGGCTGATGCTGCACTTCGTGCAACACGCGACATGTGGAAATACGGGACGGGCGGTGAATGACGAAATCAGCTTTGGCTATCGGTGCCGCCGCGATCCTGTTTCTGGCCGGATGCGAAGGCTTGGTGCCGCCTTCCGCCCAACTGGGAACCGGGGGCGGAACGCAGGTGGCTTCGGTCGCCCCGTCGCCCGTTATCGGCGGCCCGCTCGACATTTATCGGATTGAAAAGGTCACGCCGACGATTGCGCCCGGTGCGCCGGTCGGCTGGTTTCGGCTTGGCGAAGGTTCGCCCCGCGAGGTCGGCGGATATGTCGGCAGCGCGGTGATCGAGGGTATCAAGGGCCAGTTCAACGGTGCGACGCCGCTGGAAATGGAAGTCCAGATCAAGCAGTTCGAACCCGTAGTCGGTGTTCAGCCCTACGGGGTGGAGGCGATCCACCGCGTCACCGTCGATCTCGTGCTGAAAGACCCGGTGAACGGGGATATGATCGGGCGCAGCCCGGATCTTTACATGGATCTGGTTGCGCTGACCGGCACGGCGGCTGTGATTGCCCAAAACGCCGGGCGCACGCCGGAGATTCGGGTGCAGGAGCGGATTCAGCAGATTGCCGCTGCCTGGGCGAAAGAACTGAGCTGTATCGAAATTATCTGTCCGCAATCGGTGGCCGTGGCTGCGGTGGAGCCTGTCGCCCCGGTTGCGAAACCTGAACGGGTGTCCCCCACCCCGGCGGTCGAGGCCACGGCGCCTGTCGTAGCGGCACCACCGCCTGCACCTGTCGTTGCGGCTGCACCGCCAGCACCCGAACCCGCGCCTGCCGCCACGGTGGTGGCCGCGCCTCCTCCGGTGGCTCCCGCTCCGGTGGCATCACGCGATCCGTTCACGACCGCCGAAGCAGCGCCGGTCGCGGAACCCGAACCTGTTGCCGAAGCGGCCGAGGAAGACATCAATCCGCTTGCGGCTTTCTTCACACGCCTCACCGAAGCGGGCGTCAGCCCTGCGGACGAGCCGGAAGCCCCGGCTGTGGTTGCGGCTGCCGAGGCACCGGAAACCCCGGCTGAACCAGAAGCGATCGCGGAACAGCAGGTTGTCGAATCGGAACCGGTTGCACCCGCCGCACCGCTTGCCGAGGCCGAAGAGCCGACAACGCCAGAGCCGAACAGCATCGAGACATTCTTCGCCGGTCTGTTTGCCGCCGATGACGAGGCGGATGACACCGAAGCCGCGCCCGCCGCAGAAGAGGTCGTGACCGCTGAGGTTGCGCCTGCGCCCGCCCCCGCTCCTGTGGCGGTTGCGCCCCAGCCCAAACCTCAGGCTGCGCCCGTCCAGGATACGCCGCGTGTGTCGCAAGATCCGGCCCCGGCGATTGCCGCCGCTCCCGTCCCTGAACCCGCACCCGCCCCGGCGGAACAGTCGGTCATTGCGCAGCGCGTGCCGCCGACCCCATCCACCACGCCGGATGAAAGCGCCGTCGTGGCGCAAAGCCCGTTCTTCCGCAGCCCGGCAGGCACGGTGCCGACGCTGCCGCAGCAGGCCCTTCTGGGCCGATCGCAGCGCGCCAACGATCCGTTGCGCCGCCGCGCCGGGGATGTGGTTCTGGAAATTTCCAACCTTCCGGCGTTCTGGGATGGCGATGCGACCAGCGGCGGCATCTGGGTGGCCTTGCCCTATGTGCCAGCCTATCGTCGCGCCATCGTGACCAATCCTGTGAATGGCCGGACGGTGGAGGCGAACCTGTTCTGGCGTGATCCGCAGGCCGGGGGTGGCTCCACCCTCCTGTCCTCTGCAGCGGCGGAGGCGCTCGGCGTTGCACCCGGTCAGGTGTCAAATCTCGGCGTGAAGGTTGTCGCTGCCGACTAAGCCATAATCGGACAAGAGGTCGGCACCGATGTGTCGCCGCCATCGCGCGGCAGTCGCATTTCTGCGGCCCGCCGTCTGAACCTGGCTCCGAAAGGACACGCGCTTGATTGACAATCCTGTCCTGATCTTTGCCGTTGTCGGGGCGCTGGGCGTCGGGTCGCAATGGCTTGCCTGGCGTCTGCAACTGCCTGCCATCGTGTTGATGCTGGTTGCGGGCCTGTTGGCGGGGCCGGGCACCGGATTGCTGGCACCGGAAGCGCAGCTTGGCGATCTATTTCGTCCGGTGATCGCCGTTGCCGTTGCGGTGATCCTGTTCGAGGGCGGGATCACGCTTAATTTCCGCGAACTGGGCGAAAGCCGCCCTGCGATCCGCCGCATGGTCTATTTCGGGGGTCCGCTCGGCTGGCTCCTGTCGACCCTCGCCGGGCATTATGTGGCGGGGCTGAGCTGGACCACGGCCGCCGTGTTCGGCGGGATCCTCGTCGTCACCGGCCCGACCGTTATCATCCCGCTCTTGCGGCAAGCGCGCCTGACATCGCGCCCGGCCTCGGTCCTCCGGTGGGAGGCGATCGTTAATGATCCGATCGGGGCGCTTTGTGCCGTCTTCGCCTTCGAGGTGGCGCTGGTGCTGTCCGGCGATGGCACGGCAACGCAAGCCGGGCTGCACCTCGCGGTCGGCGTCGCGGTGGCATCGGTGGTCGGATATGTCGGCGGGCGGTTGCTCGCCCGGTCGTTTCGGCGGGGCTGGGTGCCGGAATACCTGAAGGCACCGGTGCTGCTGACATCCGTGCTGGTGGTCTATGCGTCGACCGATTCCGTCCTCCACGAAAGCGGCCTTCTGGCTGTCACGGTGATGGGGGTCGTGATGGGCAATGCGCATCTGCCGTCATTGACCGAACTGATCCGGTTCAAGGAACAGATGACGGTGCTGCTCGTCTCAGGCGTGTTCGTCCTGCTTGCAGCATCGCTGGAGCTTTCGATGTTCCTCGTGCTCGACTGGCGGGCGGTCGCCTTCGTGGTGGCCATCGTCTTTGTCGTGCGCCCGCTGGTCGTGCTGCCGGTTCTGATCGGCACCGGTCTGCCCTGGGCGGAGCGGGCGATGATCGCGTGGATCGCGCCGCGCGGCGTCGTCGCCGTCGCCATCGCCGGGTTTTTCGGTACAAGGCTTCAGGATATCGGGTTTCCCGACGGCGCGCAGCTTCCGCCGCTGGCCTTTGCGGTCGTGGCGACAACCGTTGTCCTGCACGGGTTTTCCATCGCGCCGCTGGCGCGCCTGCTGGGCCTGACGTCGACGGAGCCGCCCGGTGCCATTCTCGTCGGCGGATCGCCCTTCGCCGTTGCCTTCGCCAAGGGGATCGAGGAAGCCGGTGCACCGGTGCTGGTGGCAGACCGGAACTGGCACGCCCTGCGCGGGGCTCGCGCCGCCAAGATCGAGGTATATCACGGCGAAATCCTGTCCGAGGCGTTCGAGCATTCGATCAATACGAATCGCTTCGGGCATCTGATCGCCACCACCGACAATGATGCCTACAACACATTGGTCTGCACCGATTTCGGCCCCGAATTCGGGCGCACGAATGTGCACCAGCTTGCCCGACCGGAATCCGAGACATCTGCAAAGGCGTTGCCGGTGACCCTCGGTGGGCGCAGTTTCGCGGGAGGCAAGAATCTCGATGAACTGAACCAGAAGATTGCGGCTGGCTGGGACGTGCGGTCCACCAGGCTGAGCGATGAATACACGGTCGAGCAATATCTCGAACAACGGGAGGGCGCGGTTTTCCTCGCGGTGCTTCGCAAGGCCGGTCAGCTTGATATCCTGTCGCCAAGGGACAAGCTGACAGGGCGAAGCGGTGACAGGATGATCGCCCTGATACCGCCGGAGCCACGCACCGATCAAACGGGAGAGCCAGAATGACCATCCTTTCCAGCCGTGCACAGGCGGCAATTCTTGGTGCGCTGGTCGGTGACGCGGCGTCGATGGGGTTTCACTGGCTCTATGATCAGGACCGCATCGCCGCACTGGCGGGGGATGCGCCCGAGTTTCGTGCGCCGAATGCGCGCGATTATCAGGGCGCGGATGGCAAAGGCCTCGGTTATTTCGCGCATGGCGGCAAGGTCGCCGGGGAGCCATCGCATTACGGCGCACAGATGTTGTCGCTGTGCACGTCCCTTGCTCGCAAACAGGGCTATGACGCCGAGGATTATGCGCTGAGTTTTCGCGAATGGTTCGGTTATGGCGGGCGCTGGGTCGGGTATATTGATCGCCCGACCCGCGCAACCCTGACCGCAATGGCGGTGGCGGAGGCGGCAGGGCAGCCCACAGCCCGTTGCGGCGCGGATGATGCACAACTGCCGACGATTGCCAAGCTGCCGCCTTTGGTTGCGATGTATCAGGGCGCTGATGACCTGCCTACGCTGGTCGAAAGCGCGGTGCGGGTCACAAATGACCGTGATGACAGCGTGGCATGGGGTCAGGCGACTGCGGCCATGATTGCCGCCGCGATCCGGGGTGCATCGCCCGAGGATGCCGTCGCGGCGGCACGCGGCCACAATCGTAAGGTGAATGACCAGATTGAGGCGGCGCTGGCGATGCGCGATCAATCTGTCGCGGCAGTGGCGACGGCCTTTGGCCTGCATTGCCAGTTGGAGGTCGCGTTCCCCGTCATCGTCCACGCCATTGCCACCGCGGCGAGCTATCGCGATGCAATCCGCGCCAATATCCGCGCCGGTGGGGACAATTGCGGGCGATCGATCGCTGTTGGGGCGGTCTTGGGCGCCTGCTTCGCAGATGATGACGAGAAGGGTATCCCGGCAGAATGGCTGTCAAAAGTGAATGTTTCGGGAGAGGTATTGGCGACTGCCTGAGACTGCGAATCCGTCTACGAAAATAAATCTGCAATAATTGGCCCATGATTTGTGAAAAATTGCGTTTTCGCCTGACGAGCGCGTGAGGTCTTGTTTCAGCGCCATTGCGTGCGGGTGAATCGTCCCCTTATCCCCCTTGTAACTGAGGCAAACAGAGGGAATGATCCAATGGACACCACGAACGTTAGCGCCATATCATCCAGCCGGGTGATGCCTGAACTAAGCGTCGCATCGCTGTTGACTGTGCTCTTTGCTGGTGCACTTGCGACCGTTGCTTTCGATGTTTTCGGGCAGGCGCTGTCTCCAGCACTCGGCTTTGCGAAGCTCGCGCCCGTTGGCCTTGCCAAAGGCACCCTCAGTGCGGTGTTTGGGGTAGCTCCGAATGGGATGGGCGAGCTTTTGCATTATGCCACTGGGATGATCGCCTATCCGCTGGGCTGGGTTCTTGTTGCACGCCCGGTCTCGCAAGCTGTGATGCCGCGCCTTCACTGGCTGGTGCCGGCTGCCGTCTACGGCGTTGCGCTCTGGATATTTGCCCTCTACGGGGTTGCGCATTTCGTGGCAGGTATGAAGCCTTTCCTCGGCTTCACAAGCATCACATGGGTCGCTCTTTGGGGCCACGTCCTGTTCGCATTGATTGCTGCCTGGGTGACGGAAACGCGCCGCGTTTCATGAATGCGTCTCTGACAACTTAGCCCGTCGCGCAACGATTTGCGCGGCGGCTTCTCAGTGCTACATTGCAAGCTGCGCCAGCAAGGTCGCACGGAAATCATCGGGAAACGGGCGCGATTGGCGGGTTTCCGGGTCGAAAAAGACATTCACCGCCAGCGATGTCGCGTGACAGGTGCCGTTCAGGAACACGCCATATCCCGTGGTGATCGACTTGGTCCCGACCTTCAGCAGCCGCCCGCCGACCTGCACCGTGCCGGGAAACCGCATTTCCTGAAGATAATCAATGCCGAGATGTGCCAGCACGAAATTGAAACGCTGGTTGCCGAGCCCTGCCAGCAGATGCGTGAACAGGCCCAACCGCCCGGATTCGAAGAACGCTGCATAGGCGACATTGTTGATATGCCCCATGCTGTCCTCATCCGAATAGCGCAGGGTCACGGGTTCGAACGAGTGATAGCTTTCAATATCGCTGAGGTCGGCGGTCTGGGTCATGGGCTGATCTGTCCTCTTGTCTTGCGGGCGGATCATTCTGCCTATGATCGCCTGAGTAAAGAGGGGGCCGCCATGCCATTCGATCATCCGTTCTATTTCCTGCGTCATGGGGAAACGACGTGGAATGCCGTGGGGCGCACACAGGGCCAACTCGACGCACCGCTGAGCGACAGGGGCCGCGCGCAGGCGGAGGCGGCGGCGCTGATCCTGAAGGCGGAGCCGATCCGCCGCATCATCGCCAGCCCGCTGTCGCGCGCGGCAGATACGGCGCAGGCGGTCGCGCGCCAGACCGGCGCCCCGGTGACCTATGACGATGCGCTGATGGAGTTTCATGCCGGTGACTGGCAGGGCCAGCCGCGCGGCGAGTTGATCCACGATTACTTCGCGGGCCGGATCGATCCACCGGGCGGGGAGACCTTTCCGGCCTTCGCTGCGCGCGCGTGGGCGGCACTGTCGGCGGCGGCGGCGCAAGGCCCGGGGACACTGATCGTCTGTCATGGCGGGCTATGGTATGCGGCGCAACAGTTCACTAAGGTCGAACCCGGCCTCTGGCCGATGCCGAACGCGCTGCCGATCCATGTGACGCCCGAAAAGACGGGCTGGGCGGCACGGGTTCTGGGATCGGAAGCACAGGACGGCTGAAGTCACCCCGGAACCTTTTGTCGTGGTGGACGTTGGGGCCTCACATTGTCTGCAAAGGAAATCACATGCGAAACATCATCTATCTTGTCGGGCTTGTCGTGATCGTTGTCGTCATTCTGCGGTTCATCGGCATCGCCTGAACCTGCGGAACGTGACCCCGTTTCACCCATGCAGGGTGAAACGGCTCGTTCTTCACGATCCTCTTCGCCGTCGTGACCTGGCGATCAGGGCAGGGCGCGCAGTGCCGGGTCGGCCTTGATCTTTGCCACTGCGCCTTCGCGCCGATCCAGCCACCAGCCATAGGGCTGCGGCCAGTCGGCATAACCTGATTGCCCCATCTTGTGCGCCTCGTGCAGGGGCCAGAACGGGTCATACAAGGCTTCGCGCCCGATCGCGATCAGGTCGGCGCGGTTGTCCTGCAAGACCGCCTCCGCCATTTCCCCATCCAGAATCAGGCCGACGGCCATCGTTGCGATGCCAGCCTCGGCGCGCACACGTTTGGCATAGGGGGTCTGGAACCCCGCGCCGCGCGCCATCGGATTGGCGGTCGCCCCGCCTGAGGTATTGCCGAGCGACGAACAGTCGATCACATCCACCCCGACCGATCTCAGGGCGGAGGCGAGCGCGATGCTGTCCGACATCTCCCACCCCCCGTCGATCCCATCGACGGAGGAGATGCGGAAGAACAGCGGCTTGTCCGCAGGCCACGCTTCGCGCACCGCCCGCGCGGTGTCGATGGCCAGCTTCATCCGTCCTTGCAGATCGCCGCCCCAGGCATCGGTCCGCTTGTTCGACAGGGGCGAGAGGAAGGTCTGGATCAGATAGCCATGTGCCCCGTGGAGTTCGGCGAACCCGAACCCGGCAGCGTCGGCGCGGCGTGCGGCGGTGACGAAATCGGCGGTCAGCGCGGCGATGTCATCCGCCGACATTTCCGCCGGGGTCAGCCAGCCCTCGTCGAGCGCCAGCGGCGATGCCCCCTTCACCTGCCAGGGCATGTCGCCCCGCGCCAGATCGGCATCGTTCAAAGGGCCGTTGCCGAACCAGGGCCGCTGCATCGACGCCTTGCGTCCGGCATGGCCAAGCTGGATGCCGGGCACCGCGCCCTGTGCCGCGAGGAACCTCGTGACCGGCTTCAATGCATCGGCATGGGCATCGGACCAGATGCCAAGGTCGCCATGTGTGATCCGACCGGAGGGCTGCACGGCGGCAGCCTCGGTCATCACGCCGCCAAAACCGCCGATGGCGAATTTCGACAGATGGGCGAAATGCCAGTCATTCGCCATGCCATCGGTGGCGGAATACTGGCACATCGGCGAGACGATGGTGCGGTTGCGGAACGTCACGCCGCGAAGCGTGTAGGGCGTGAAAAGAAGAGGTGTGGTCATGCTGATTTTCCTGCAATGCGTTTGCCGCGCGCCTGAACACGGGCACGGCTGGCGGCGACGGCGTCCGGGGTGACGGTGGTAATATGGGTGTCGAAGACGGCTGATTCCATCGCGATGGCGGCGTCGAGCGGATGGCCCGATCCGGCCTTCATCAGGCCCCGGATCCGGTCCATCGCGGTGCGGTCGGTTTCAGCGATCTCCGCGCCAAGCGCCAATGCGCGGGGCAGAAGGTCGGCATCGGCGACGGTTTCGTTCGCAAGGCCCCATGCCGCCGCCGTCGCACTGTCGACATAGGCGCCGGTCAGGCTCATCTGCAAGGCCCGCGCCTCGCCCACCCGGCGCGGCAGGATCTGGCTGAGGCCCCAAGACGGCGTGATCCCGACGCGGGCATGGGTATCGGCGAATTTCGCAGAAGCCGCCGCAATGATGAAATCGCAATTCAGCGCCAGCTCCAACCCGCCGGTGACGGCATAGCCGTTCACCGCCGCGATGATCGGGACTGGGGAGGCGCGCATGATCGCGGCGAGGCAATCAGGCCCATGCCATGTGCGATTGGCCATGCCCGTGCCGCTGCCGAGTTCCTTAAGATCCACGCCGACGGAAAATGCGCGCCCCGCCCCCGTCATGATGATGGCACGAACCGCCGGATCACCAAATAATTTGCGCAAGGCATCCCCGATGGCAGCTTCAAGCGAGAGGGACAGTGCGTTGAGCGCCTCAGGCCGGTTCAGCGTCACCAACGCGACCTTGCCCAGCGCCGACATTCCAACCCGGACAAGTTCGTTCATGTTCCCTCCGCTAATCGTTCGGAGCGAAAGCCTAGCGTCCTTTAAGGGCTGTGCAAGAGCAATGCTGCGAAGCAGCCTGACCGTGTCAGCCGGTCATCTTGAGGTAGGCGCTAACCTCAAAGGCACGCGCAACGGGACGTGCTGTGCGCGGGAAGGCCGTTTCGATTTCAGGGAACAGATGCAAAATCTCCTCCCGCGCGGCATCGCTGAGCGCTGAGAGCGCATCATCACCGGGGAAAAAGCTTTCCGTTTTGAGCCCTTCGGCGATAACAATCTGATGTCGATCAAACATGAAGTGATGATAAGTTACAGAGCCAGTCATATCGGTCGGCCGGATCGTCGTGTCGTTGACGAAGGCATGAGCCGGGGCGAGCACCTCCGGTTGCCCAAAAATGAGATCGGCCCGCGCACCCGAAATCACGATCCGGTGCTGGCGCGATACGTAAAGATCACGCTTGGGCAGGCCATCTCCAAGTGCATTGGCGCTGACGCACACTGGTCGAAGCTGCGGGAAGAGGGCAAGTTCGGCCTCTGACACGGTGCGCGCGCCAGCCCATGAAATACGTGCTGTGCTACCGTCACCAAGGGTGACGTCATCACCGGCCACCAGGTCTTCTACTGCGACTGATCCTCCTGGGGTGTCGATCAGGGTGCCCGAGGCAAAGCAAACCAGCGCGTCATAGGGCGTCCCGCCACCGTCAACAGAATTGGTCAGGTCATAGGTAACACCCGGCATGATTGGACTGGTCGAAGTCACAAAGAAGAGGTCGGTGTTGTTTTCGCTCGCGCCAATTGCAGAGAACAGGAGCACGATTGGATCGCCTCCGCCAACAGGCGTCGCGGTAATTGAAAACTCAACCTCCAAAACTTGCCCCGCGTTGAAGGTCTGTGTCACCCCGTTGGTGTCTGTAAACGTAACGCTGTTGGTAAGTGTCTGGTTTAGGGCCGTGCCGCCAGGGGCGTCCTGAAAGCCATCATCAAAAAGCATATCGTCGTCTGTGACGTCGATTTTTACGGCAGTGGCTGCCGCATCAAGGGTTCCTGTCGCGCCTGCAGGCAGCGTAAAGGGCCCGTTTTGATTAACATTTATCAGTCCGTTATCGTTCGCGAATGTGAAATCCGTGAACAGATACCCGGCAATGAAACCTCCGTTTGCCATGATAAAAGGCCTCCAAAGCCGCCAACACATTTAAAAGAGAGTATGCACTTAGCCCCAAGACGACACCCGACCACATCTAGGAAATCGCTAGGCTCAGGACTCATAACCAGAATATGACGGTTGCCGCGATGCAGATCGCGC
>CAYGRU010000024.1:0-54497 GCA_964352385.1 uncultured Candidatus Planktophila sp. | reverse complement strand
CTCCGGCAGGCACGCGGCAGAGGCGATCTTGACGGGCCTTGCTTTGACCTCGCGGTCCCGCCCGATGGCTATGCCTGGTGGTATGTCGACGGGATCAGCGACGATCAGGGCCGCGCCATATCCCTCATCGGGTTCATAGGGTCGGTCTTTTCGCCCTGGTATCGGTGGTCGGGGCGGCGCAACCCCGCCGACCATTGCTGCCTGAATGTCGCGACCTATGGCCCCGGCGGGCGCTGGACCATGACCGACCGGGGCGAGGCGGCGCTGCGCCTGTCGCCCGATCAGATGACCATCGGCCCATCGGCCTTGCGCTGGACCGGTGCGGCGCTGGAAATCGACATCAACGAAATCTCGACCCCGCACCTGTCGCGCCTGTCGGGCCGCGTCACCATCACGCCGGAGGCGATTACCGATGTCGAACTGCCGCTGACCCCGGATGGCGCCCATGTCTGGCGCCCTTTCGCGCCGGTCAGCCGGATCAGGGTCGATCTGAACCGCACCGGCTGGCAGTGGGAGGGGCATGGCTATTTCGATGCCAATTTCGGCACGCGCGCACTTGAGGCGGACTTCAACTATTGGACATGGGGACGGTTTCCGACCGCATCGGGCGATGCGCTGTGCTTTTACGATGCGACGCGGCGCGATGGCGGCACATTGGCCGCCGCGATGCGGTTCGATGGGAATGGGCGGGCGGAGATGGTCGATGCGCCGCCGCCCACCCGCTTCGCCCGGTCGCTCTGGCAGGTGCGCCGCGAAACCCGCGCCGATCCGGGCTATACGCCGCATCAGGTGCACAACATGCTGGATGCGCCGTTCTATTCCCGCTCCGCCGTCAGGACATCCATCAATGGCGAGGAAATGACCGGGGTGCACGAGGCGCTGGACCTCGACCGGTTTCGCGGCCCGTGGCTGATGCCGATGCTGGCGATGCGTGTGCCCCGGCGGCGCGGCTGGCGGTTCTGACGCCTGATCGTCAGTTCGCCCGCCAGATCGCGAAGTTCAGCGCCCCGGCATAGCTGCACCAGATCAGATAGGGCACGAAGATCAGCCCTGCGACCGGATCGACGAAGTAGAACGCGACCATCGTCGCCGCAACTGCCGACCAGAGGCAGAGGATGACGATCATCCCGACACCGAGGCGCCGCAGGCCAAAGAAAACCGGCGACCAGAGCGTGTTGAAGGTGATCTGCACGGCCCAGAGGCCCAGCGCGAGGCCAACCTCGCGCACGGTCCCCCCCTCCGCCCCCGCCACGCGCGATGCGGCATAGGCGATCGCGATGTAGAGGATCGTCCACGCGATGGGAAACAGCCAATCCGGCGGGGTCCACGACGGCTTTTTCAGCGCGGCATACCATTCGCCCGGCTTGAACATCGCCCCGGTGGAGGCAGCGCCAGCGCAAGCGACAAAGAAGACGGCGAACAGTGAAAGGTCCATTGACCTCAGATAGCACGACTGCCCGCAGATACCAGCCCGTCACGTCGTGCCCTGTCGCGATGTTCAAGCTGCGCGAGCACCTCGACCAGCGCGCCGGTCCGCCCGTCGCCCCAATGCGACTGCGCCGCGCCGCGCCGTGCCGTGGCACGGATCAGGAACTGAATCTCCGGCGCGGGCGAGGAATAGAGCGTCGCCGGGCGCGGCATGACCAGCGATGTTGCCGCCCGAACCGCCGATCCGGCCAGCCAGCGCAGTTTCGCTGCCTTGCCGGTCCGCGCCCGGCGGGTGATGCTGTCGAAACCGGCCCGCTCCACCGCGCCGCCGATCCCCTCATAGATCCGCCCGGCGGCATAGATTCCGGGGCGGCAATCGAAGGGCAGTGCGGGCACGCCCGCATCGGCGCGGACGTAATACCGCCGCGCCTCGCGCACCAGCCGCCGTGTCAGGGCGCGGATCGCCACAGTCGGCTGCGGATCGCACAGAAACGCCTCCGGCTCCACCCCTTCCTCCGCCAGCCAGTCGAGCGGCAAATAGAGCCGCCCTTCGCGGGCATCCTCGCCGATATCGCGGGCGATGTTCGTCAACTGCATTGCAATGCCAAGGTCGGCAGCGCGCGCCAGCGCATCGGCATCCCGCACGCGCATCAACACGCACATCATCACCCCGACGGCGGAGGCGACACGCGCCGAATAATCCTTCAGCGCTGACAAGGTCTGATAGCGCCGCTCCATCGCGTCCCAAGCCAGCCCTTCGAGCAGGGCCTCCGGCAACGCGCGCGGCATGTCGAAATCATCGACGATGGCAGCAAACGCCCGGTCGGCAGGGGCATTGCGCGGGCGTCCGGCATAGACCAGTTCCAGCCTGTCGCGCAGGTTCAGCACCGCCGCAGCCTTGTCGCGCTGCAAATCCACCGCATCGTCGGCCAGGCGGCAAAAGGCGTAAAGCGCCAAAGCCGGGTCGCGAACCCGCGCAGGCAGAACCTTGGATGCCGCATGAAAGGACAGCGACCCGGTGCGGATCGCCTCGCGGCAATGCTCCAGATCGTCAGGCCGGATCACCGAACGGTCTCCGCATCCGGCACCAGTTTGCACAGAACCTCCGCCGAGGAAATGACGCCCGGCACACCCGCGCCGGGATGCGTGCCCGCCCCGACGAGGTAGAGGCCCTTCGCCTCCTCCGACACATTATGCGGGCGGAACCATGCGCTTTGCAGGATGCGCGGCTCGATGGAAAAGCCCGATCCGTTGGGCGACAGATAGCGGTCGCGAAACGTCTCCGGCGTGAAAACCTCGGATGCACTGATCCGCTCCGAAAGGCCAGGCAACAGTCGATCCTCCAGCACTTTCAACACCGATTGCTTGTAGGCCTCGGCGGCCTTGCCCCAATCCACCGGATTGTCATGGCCAAGATGCGGCACCGGCGACAAGGCATAGAACGTATCGTCGCCTTCCGGCGCGGCGGTCGGGTCGGTCACCGTCGGGCGGTGAACATAAAGGCTCATATCCTCCGACAGTTTGCCCCGCACGAAGATGTCCTTCAGCAGGCCGGCATAGCGCGGGCCGTTCAGGATGGTGTGGTGCCCCACATCCCCCCACATGCCGCGCGTGCCCCTGGTGCCGAAATACCAGACGAAAAGCCCCATCGACCACCGCGTCCGCTTCAACCGGGGCGTGGTCCAGCGCCGCCGTTTGTGGTTACGCAAAAGCCGGTCATAGGTGTGGCCCGCATCGGCGTTCGAGATGACGAGCGGCGCATGAAGTGACTCTCCCCCCGCCAGCCGGACGCCTTTCGCAGCCCCCCGCTCGATCAGGATCTCGTCGACTTCCTCACCCAGCAAAACCGCACCGCCCTGCCCCTCGATCACCTTCGCCATTGCCTTCGCGATCGCGACGACGCCGCCCATCGCGTAATGCACGCCAAACTGTTTTTCGAGATAGCTGACGAGGATATACATCGACGTGACATGCAGCGGGTCGCCGCCGATGAACAGCGGATGGAAAGACAGCGCCATACGCAGCCGTTCATCCTTCACCCGATGCGCCGCATGGCCATAGGTGGACCGGTCGGCGCGCATCATGACGAAGGTCGGCAGCACCTTCACAAGGTCCCAGAACCGATGCATCGACCGACGGCCAAGATCCTCGAACCCGAATTGATAGCGCGCCTCGCTATCGGCGAGAAACGCCTCATAGCCGCGCAAATCGGACGGTGACAGCCGCGCGACCTCAGCCTTCATCGCCTCGGTGGAGCCGGAGGCATTGAAATGCGATCCATCCTCGAACCGGATCTGGTAATAGGGCGACATCTCACGCAGATCGACATCTGCGTCGAAATCACGGCCACAAGCGGCCCAAAGTTCGCGGAACAGGTGCGGCACCGTCACGATCGTCGGGCCGAGGTCGAACCGGTGCCCGTCCTTCCAGATGGCTGATCCGCGCCCACCGGGACAATCGAGCTTGTCGAGCACCGTGACACGATACCCTTTCGCGCCAAGACGCATGGCGGCGGCCAGTCCCCCCAGCCCTGCGCCAACGACGATGGCATGCGGCCGGTTCTGCGGGTCGGCCGGAAGGGCCACATTCGGATCAATTCTGGTCATCATGAGGAGACGTTACAAGTGTCCAGTTTAGTTTACAATCTTTCGGTGAAACGCCCACGCAATCTTTTCATCCACCGGAATACATGTCAGGAATAGGCACACCTGACCGGAGCTTTCGCCATCAACGTCGCCACGCTTTCCCTTCACCGATTTCCCGCGATCAGCGGTCGGCTCTGGGCGTTTGGCCAGATGGGCCTGTCGCGCCTCGCCTTGCCGCGCGTGCCCGGCATCGGGTTCTGGAAACTGATGGGCAGTGGCACCGGCGAGGGGTTCACCCCCCTGCCCAACACCGCCGTCTGGGCGATCCTTGCCACATGGCCCGACGAGGCGACGGCGCGCGCCGGGCTGGAAACCCCGGTCTTTGCACGCTGGCGCAGCCATGCCGCGCACGCGGGCGGCGAGGCATGGACGATCTTTCTCGCCGCCGCATCCGCACGTGGCCAATGGTCGGGCGGCGCGCCCTTCACCGGCGATGATGCAGCATTGCAAGGCCCGCTTGCCGCGATCACCCGCGCCACGATCCGGCCTGCCCGACTGGCGCGGTTCTGGGGCCGCGCACCCGCGATCAGCGCCCGGATCGGCGAAGACCCGAACGTGATCTTCAAGATCGGGGTCGGCGAGGTGCCGTGGCTGCATCAGGTGACATTCTCGATCTGGCCGGACACCGCCGCGATGGCGGCCTTTGCCCGCGCCGACGGCCCGCACGCAGCGGCAATCCGTGCCGTGCGCGAGGGCAATTGGTTCGCCGAAGAACTTTACGCCCGCTTCCATATCCTCGGCGACCGGGGCACATGGAACGGCGCATCACCGCTAGAGACGTATCGACAGAAGGCCGCAGCATGACCCAGCCCTTTCCGTTCTCGGCCATTGTCGGCCAGGAAGACATGAAGCAGGCGATGGTCCTGACAGCCATCGACCCCTCCATCGGCGGTGTGCTGGTGTTCGGCGACCGGGGCACCGGCAAATCCACAGCCGTGCGTGCGCTTGCCGCCCTGCTGCCGCCGATCGAGGCGGTCGAGGGCTGCCCGGTCAATTCCGCACGGGTCGAGGATATTCCCGCGTGGGCGAATGTCACATCGCGAAAGATCGTCAAACGCCCGACCCCGGTGGTCGATCTGCCGCTCGGCGCGACCGAGGATCGGGTGGTCGGCGCGCTCGACATCGAACGGGCGCTGACGCGAGGCGAGAAAGCCTACGAGCCGGGGCTGCTGGCGCGGGCCAATCGCGGTTACCTCTATATCGACGAGGCGAACCTCTTGGAGGATCACATCGTCGATCTGCTGCTCGACGTTGCGCAATCGGGCGAAAATGTCGTGGAGCGGGAGGGCCTGTCGATCCGCCATCCGGCACGTTTCGTGCTCGTCGGGTCCGGCAACCCGGAGGAAGGCGAATTGCGCCCGCAATTGCTCGACCGGTTCGGACTGTCGGTCGAGGTCGCCTCACCCAAGGACATCGAACAGCGCATCGAGGTGATCCGCCGCCGCGATGCCTATGAGACGGATTACGAGACATTCATGAAGCGCTGGCGCGCGCAGGACACCAAGCTGCGCAAACGCATCCTTGCCGCGCGCGCCCTCCGCCCCGCCGCCTCCGATGATGCGATCCGGGGCTGCGCCGAACTCTGCGTCGCGCTGGGTGCGGACGGGCTGCGCGGCGAGTTGACCCTGCTGAAGGCCGCCCGCGCGCTGGCGGCATTCGAAGGCGCGACCGATGTGAACCGCGCCCATATCCGCGCGATGGCTCCCGCCGCCCTTCGTCACCGCCTGCGCCGCGATCCGCTGGACGAGGCCGGATCGACGATCCGGGTGGAGCGGATGGCGGCTGAGGTTCTGGGATGATCTCACCCGCATGGCGACGGGCGGAGGCGGCGCTGGCGCTCATCACGCTTTGCCCCGCCGCGCTTGGCGGCATCTGGGTGCGGGCCCGATCCGGCCCGGTGCGCGACCGGTTCATGGCGGGGCTGACATCACCGTTGCCGATCCGGCGCATTCATCCGACCATCGGTGATGACGCGCTTTATGGCGGGATCGACCTTTCGGAAACGCTTGGCACCGGCAGAATGGTGCATCGCGGCGGCGTGCTGTCATCGCCCGCCCTCTTGATCCTGCCGATGGCGGAGCGGGCCAGCGCGGGTCTGTCTGCCCGGCTCTGCATGGCGCTGGATCAGGGGCAGCACGCCCTGATCGCCCTCGATGAAGGCGCTGAGGCGCAGGAGGCCGTGCCGCCCGCCCTTGCCGACCGGCTCGCGCTCCACATCGCCCTGACGGACATCGCGTGGGGCGATACGCGCGATGTTCCGCCGGTGGATACGACGCTTTCCGCGGTCAAGGCACCAGACGCGGCACTTGCCGACCTGACACGCGTTGCGCTGCGCCTCGGCATCGACAGCCTGCGCGCGCCGACGCTTGCGCTCCATGCCGCGCGCGTTGCCGCCGCACTGGCCGGGCGGGATGAGGTGACGGAAGAAGATCTCATTCTGGCCGCAGAACTCGTCCTCGCGCCGCGTGCCACAATCACACCGGAAGAGGAACCTGAAGAAGCGGAGCAGGACACCCCGCCGCCGCCCGATCCGCAGGAAAACGAGGCGGAAGGCGACAATCAGGATCAGTCAGAGGAACCGCGCATCCCTGAGGAGGTGCTGCTGGAGGCGGCCAAAGCGATGCTGCCGCCCGATCTGCTGGCCCGGATCGCCGCCCAACGCGCCGCGCGCACACGGGTCGCATCGTCCGGGGCCGGTGCCAGTCAGAAAGGCGCACGGCGCGGTCGCCCGATCCCGTCCCGCCCCGGACGCATCGACGGTGCCGCACCGATCGACATCATCGCAACCCTGCGCGCCGCCGCCCCGTGGCAAGGGCTTCGCAGCAAGGCCGAAGGCCAGCGCCTTGCCTTCCGCCCGTCAGATATTCGCATCAAGCGATACGAGGATCGGATCGAACGGGTGCTGATCTTTCTGGTAGACGCATCCGGCTCCGCCGCATTCTCGCGCCTTGCGGAGGCGAAGGGCGCGGTCGAACTGCTGTTGGCGGAGGCTTATGCCCGCCGCGATCAGGTCGCGCTGATCGCGTTTCGCGGCACAGGTGCCGACCTGCTGTTGCCGCCGACCCGGTCACTGGTTCAGACCAAACGGCGGCTTGCGTCCCTGCCCGGCGGCGGTGGCACACCGCTTGCGTCAGGTCTTCGCGCCGCGCTCGACCTCGCCCTTGGAGAACAGGCGCGCGGGCGCACCCCCGCCATTGCCTTGCTGACAGACGGGCGCGCGAACATTGCGCTGGATGGCGAGGCCAACCGCAAGCGGGCGGCGGAGGATGCAACGGCGATGGCCCGCGCGATCCGCGCCAAGGGAATCGCCGCGCTGGTGATCGACATGGGCAACCGGCCTGAACGGGCGCTCGCCGATCTCGCGGCGATCATCGACGCGCCCTATCTGCCGATGCCCCGCGCCGACAGCGCGCGATTGTCCTCCGCCGTTTCGACAGCGCTGGCCGACTGAGGAACGCGCGTCATGGAATGGGAAAAGCACAGCGCCACCTGGCCCAACGCCGCCCTCAGCCGGATCGTCACCGCCCGCCCGCATCGCTGGCATGTGCAGCGCGGCGGAACGGGCGTGCGCGTCCTGCTGCTGCACGGCGCGGGCGGGGCGACCCATAGCTGGCGCGACGTGATCCCCGATCTGGCCCGCGATCACGAGGTGATGGCGGTCGATCTGCCCGGCCATGGCTTCACCCGGCTCGGCACCCGCCAACGCTCCGGTTTGGCGCATATGGCGGAGGATCTGGGAACCCTTCTGACCGCCGAATCATTCGTCCCCGATGTCATTGTCGGCCATTCAGCCGGCGCGGCGGTCGCGTTGCAACTGGCCCTTACGCCCGGCGAGACACCGCCGAAGGGGGTCATCGGCTTCAACGCCGCCTTGGGCAAGTTTCCCGGCTTCGCGGGCTGGCTCTTCCCGATGATGGCAAAGCTTCTCGCGCTCAACCCACTGACAGCAATGGCTTTTTCGAAACTGTCTTCGGGTGGCAGCGCGCAGCGCCTGATCGAGGGGACCGGCAGCCGGATTGATGCGCGTGGGCACCAGATCTATCGCACTCTTATCAGCGACCGCAGCCATGTGGACGGTGCCCTGACCATGATGGCGCAATGGTCGCTCGACCGGCTGCTGGCCGACCTGCCGACCCTTCAGATCCCGGTGCATCTGATCGCCGCCGCGAACGACAAGACCGTGCCGCCACAGACATCGCTGGATGCCGCACAGGTGATTCCCGATGCGACGACCGAGATCTGGCCCGATCTCGGCCATCTGGCCCATGAAGAAGACCCCAGCAAAGCAGCTGACGCAGTGCGCGCCTTCGCGCTGCGGTGCCGCTGACCGTCCGGTCAGCGGCTGTCAGCACTGCATCAGGAATCTTGCGAAATGCCGTGCCCTGCGCGAACATCACGCGCGGCCCGATCAGTACAGCACAAGACTGTACCACAGGCCGCCAATCAGGCGGTGCCATCCGGCAGCGCCGAAAATGGAGGAAACAATGATCCACACAATCCGCACCTGCACGCTCGCCGTCGGTGTCGCGCTTCTGGCCACCGGGGCCATGGCCGCAACCGAATGCACCCCGTCGAAATGGGGGGATACCGATACGCTTGGCTCGGCAAACCTCATGTCGCCGGAGAACACCCTGAAGGCGGCTGCCCTTATCAAGCAGGGCAAATCGCAACCGCTCGGCATCGTGATCGATTCCAGCACGCCCGCCTTCGCACCGCGCAGCCTCAACCTGCAAGTCGTGCAACCGAACCAGCAGGGCGGGCAAAAGCTGACGGCCTTCGGCTATCCCGGCAACTACAACGACGACATTCTACAAACTTGGGTCGGCATCGGCAGCCAGATCGACGGGCTGGGCCATCTTGGCGAAGGCGGTCTTTACTACAACTGCCTCGACGAGAAGGAAATTTCGGCGATCACCGGCCTGACCAAGCTTGGTGTCCATGATATCCCGCCACTGGTCGGACGCGGCGTCGTGCTCGACATGACCGGCGACAAGGATCTGCTGGAGGCGGGCGAACATTTCGGGGAGGCTGAAATCAAGGCCGCCGCCGAAGCGCAGGGCGTCACCATCGGCAAGGGCGATATCGTACTGTTTCATACCGGATGGACCGAGGGCAAACTCGAAAGCGACCCGACTGCATGGGTTTCGGGTGAACCCGGCATCAATGTGAACGGCGCACGTTATCTTGCGTCGCTCGATGTGATGGCAGTCGGTGCGGATACATGGGGCATTGAGCCGATCCCACCGGCACCCGGCGATGGCGCATTCTATGGCCATGTCGTCCTGTTGCAGGAGAACGGCATCTACATCCTTGAGACGATGAACACCGGTCCGCTGGTGCGCGACGGGGTGAAGGAATTCATGTTCATCCTCGGTCAGGCGCGGATTCGCGGCACTGTGCAGATGATCATCAATCCGGTCGCGCTCTACTGATCCAGCCTTGAAAATGCGAAACGCCCCGGCGATGGGCCGGGGCGTTTTTGCGTCTTGCGACTTGTTTGTCGTCCTACATGAACGCCTGAATACCCGTCTGCGCACGCCCGAGGATCAGGGCATGAACATCATGCGTCCCCTCATAGGTATTCACCGCCTCAAGGTTCATCACGTGGCGGATCACGCCATATTCGTCGGACACGCCATTGCCGCCGTGCATGTCGCGGCTGACGCGCGCGATATCCAATGCCTTGCCGCAATTGTTGCGCTTCATCAGCGAAATCAGTTCCGCAGAGGCATTATGCTCGTCGAACAGCCGCCCGAGGCGCAGGCAACCCTGAAGGCCCAGCGCGATTTCGGTCTGCATGTCGGCCAGCTTTTTCTGGATCAACTGATTGGCGGCCAGCGGGCGGCCGAACTGCTTGCGGTCCAGCGTGTACTGCCGGGCGGCGTGCCAGCAGAATTCCGCAGCCCCCATCACACCCCAGGCGATGCCGTAACGGGCACGATTGAGACAACCGAACGGCCCCGCGAGGCCTTGCACTTCGGGCAGCAGGTTTTCTTCGGGCACGAACACCTCGTCCATCTGGATCATGCCGGTGATCGACGCGCGGAGCGAGAATTTGCCCTCGATCTTGGGCGCGTTCAGGCCCTTCATGCCCTTTTCAAGAATGAAGCCCTTGATGCCGCCGCCATGCTTGTCGGACTTGGCCCACACGACAAACACATCGGCGATGGGCGAGTTGGAAATCCAGTTCTTGGCACCGGAGACAAGATAGCCGCCATCGACCTCTTTCGCGCGGGTAATCATGCCGCCCGGATCAGAACCGTGATCGGGTTCCGTCAGGCCGAAGCAGCCGACCCATTCGCCGGTCGCCAGTTTCGGCAGATATTTGCGGCGCTGTTCTTCGGTGCCGTAAGCAAAGATCGGGTGCATCACCAGCGAGGACTGCACCGACATGGCGGAGCGATAGCCGCTGTCCACCCGCTCCACTTCGCGCGCGATCAGACCATAGGAGACATAGGAAACCTCAGGCCCGCCATAGATTTCGGGGATGGTCGGCCCGAGCAGGCCCAATTCGCCCATCTCGTTCATGATCTCGCGGTGGAAGATTTCGTTGCGATTGGCCTCGGTCACACGGGGCAGAAGCTTTTCCTGACAATAGGCATGCGCCGTATCGCGGATCATCCGCTCATCTTCGGTGAGCTGATCCTCCAGCAGGAACGGATCCTCCCAGTTCAGCGCAGCAGGTTTCGCACGCGCGGTTTCGGGGGTCGGCGTATCGTGCATGTCGACAGCTTTGAGCATCGGAGCGGCCTTTCGGATAAGTGTTCTTGTCGGATTGGATATAGCACAGATGCCGCGCCTTCAATTGATACTTTAGGTATGAAATAATTCGGCGACGGTGGTTGGGGCTTTCCGGCCTGCGCCGCCTGTCCTAGCGTGCGCCAAAACCGGAGGAGCCGCCATGTCGTCATTCACGTTTCAGACCACCCGTTCGATCATCTCGGAACCCGGCGCAACCGGCAAGATCGGCGGGTTGGCGCAGGGGCTTGGCTGCACCCGCGTGGCCTTCGTCACCGACAAGGGCATTCTTGCTGCCGGGATTGCCACTGCGGCAATGGCGTCGCTGGAAGAAGCTGGAATTGCGGTCGTGCTAATCGACCATGTCGTCGCTGATCCGCCTGAGGCAATGATTCTGGAAGCGGTCGCCTTCGCGAGGTCAAAGCGGGTGGACGGCGTCGTCTCTGTCGGTGGCGGATCGTCGCTCGACACCGCGAAGCTGATCGCGCTGCTCGTCGCCTCGGATCAGCCGCTGGCTGACATCTACGGGATCGGGCTTGCAAAAGGCACGCGCCTGCCGCTGATCCTCGCGCCGACCACGGCGGGCACGGGCAGCGAGGTGACCGCAATCTCCATCGTCACCACCGGTGCGGCGGAAAAGAAGGGCGTCGTCGCGCCTCAGCTTTTTCCCGATTGGGCGGTGCTGGACGCGGACCTGACGCTCGGCCTTCCTGCCGATGTGACGGCGGCGACCGGCATCGACGCTATGGTCCATGCGATCGAGGCCTTCACATCAAGGCACAAGAAGAATGTTCTGTCAGATGCGCTGGCGCGACAGGCGCTCAGCCTGCTTGGGGCCAATATCCACATCGTCTGCCAGCAGCCCGCAAACCGCGAGGCGCGCGGCGCGATGCTGCTCGGCTCCATGCTGGCGGGCATGGCTTTCGCCAATGCACCAGTAGCGGCGGTTCATGCGCTGGCCTATCCGCTCGGCGGGCATTTCAAGGTGCCGCATGGATTGTCCAATGCGCTGGTCCTGCCGCATGTGCTGGCCTTCAACATGGGGGAACCTGCGGCGGTCAGCCTTTACGCCGAAATCGCGCCACTGATCTTTCCGCATCTGGCGGGTTCGCGCGCCCCGGCAGAAGGACTTGTCGAAGCCTTCAAGGCTCTCGGCCCTGCGCTGGGCATGAAATCGCGGTTATCCGAGGTCGGTGTCAGCCACAATCACCTGCCCTTGCTGGCAGAGGACGCGATGAAGCAGACCCGGCTTCTGGTGAACAACCCGCGCGAGATGACGCTGGAGGCGGCGCAGGCGATCTATGCGGCGGCGCTTTAGGCGACCGGCTCCAGACCGCACCAGTCGGCGACGAAAAGCGCGACGGCCCCGGTCACCCGCTTCATCGACGCAAGGCTGACCCGCTCGTCAAAGCCGTGGATATTCTGGCCATGCGGGCCGTAGATCAGGCAGGGGCAGTCGCCGTAGAGAACGAAAACGCGACCGTCGAGATAAGCGGGCAACGTGAAACTGTCGAGTTCTGCCTTCATTGACAGGGCATGGGCGCGGCCGAGCGTCCGTTCCGCCTCGGTCCCCTCCTCCAGCACATAACCTTCGGCGAAGAAGCCGTTCCATTCGATTTCGGGCAGATTGTTCGCCAGAAACGCGTTCCCGCGCGCGGCAGCGGCGATCGTCGCTTCGATCTCCCGCGCCTTCTCGGCGGGGCTCCAGCCGGGATAGAGCGCGATCCGGCAATCGAAGGCGCACCATGCGGGGACGGAAGACGCCCAGTCGCCGCCCTCGATCTTGCCGATATTCAGGTTGATCGGATGGTCGAGGTCCTCGAAATACGGATGATCGCCCTTTTCGGCGTTCCATGACGCCTCCATCCCGCGCAGGGCGGCGATGACGGGAATCGCGGCTTCGATCGCATTCGCCCCTGCCCCGGCGACCGAGGCATGGACCGGCAGGCCACGCAGCGTGACGCGAAACCAGATCACGCCGACATTGGCACGGACCAGCATCTCGTCCGCCGGTTCGGTGATGATCGCGGCATCGGCATTGTATCCGCGCACGAGGCAGGCAAGCGCACCATTGCCGGTGCATTCTTCTTCTGTCACCGACTGCACATGGACGCGCGCCGCGGGCTGCATCCCCAAGCGCCGCAAGGCGTCGAGCGCGAAGACATTCGCCGCGATCCCCGCCTTCATGTCGGCAGCACCACGACCATACATCCAGTCGCCATCGATATGCGGATCGAAGGGATGGCGCGACCACATCGCGGCGGGCCCCTCGGGCACCACGTCGACATGACCGTTCAAGATCAGCGACCTGCCGGTTTCGGTCCGGGGGCGATGCGTCCCGACCACATTGATGGCATTGGAATAATCGACGGTGACGGGGGAGAATCCGGGATGCCGCTCGATATCCGGGACATGGATCGCCCAGCGATCCATCGCGTATCCCCGACGCGCCAGTTCATCATGGATGAAATCCTGGGCCGTATGCTCCTGCCCGCGCAGCGAGGGATAGCGGACAAGGTCCTGCGTCCACCTGACCTGCGCATCAAAGCCCGCCTCGACTTCGGCAAGGATATCGTTCGCAAGGCTGGGGTCGAGCATGGGGTTCCTCCGGTATCAGCGGAGGAAGGGATAGCGCGCCGCCAGTGGGCGCGCTACCCGAAATCAGGATCCGGAAACCGGATCAGGCATTCGACCAGACGTTCCGGCGCGGACGCGCGGGCTTGGCACCGGGTGTGCCTCCACCGCTTTCGCGGCGCTGTCCACCGGCATGGGGCTTGCGCCCCTGCCCCTGCGGACGGCCGCCCGGCTTCTGGCCGCCGCCGTTCCGGTTGCCACCGCCACCACCGCGCGCGGGCGGGGGAAGATCAGGGCCGGTCGGCCCGGCACCGACCACATCCAGTTCGACGCCGATCAGGCGCTGAATGGATCGCAGATAGGCCCGCTCCGACGCATCGCAAAAGCTGATCGCCGCGCCGGTTGCCCCGGCACGTGCCGTCCGCCCGATCCGGTGGACATAGCTTTCCGGCTCGTTCGGAATGTCGAAGTTCACCACATGGGTCACGCCGCCAATGTCGATGCCGCGCGCTGCGATATCCGTCGCGACCAGCACCCGGACGGAACCGGAGCCGAAGCGCTTGATCGCCCGCTGACGGGCGTTCTGGCTTTTGCCGCCGTGGATGGCGTCGGCAACGATCCCGGCATTTTCCAGATCCTGCGTCACCTTGTTGGCGCGGTGCTTGGTGCGGGTGAACAGGATGACCTTGTCCAGCGACCGGTCTTTCAGCAACTCGATCAGCAGGCCGGTCTTGGCAGACCCGTCCACATGGCGGACGGTCTGTGCGATCCGCTCCACCGGTGTCGACTGCGGCGTCACTTCGATGCGCACCGGATCGTTGAGGAATTCCTTCGCCAGCGTGGCGACTTCGCCTTCCATCGTGGCCGAGAAGAGCAGCGTCTGGCGGGCCTTCGGCGTGCCGCGCACGATCCGGCGCACGTCATGGACAAAGCCCATGTCGAGCATCCGGTCCGCCTCGTCGAGCACCAGATGTTCAATCGCAGCCAGCGACAGGCGGCCTTCGCCGATATGATCCAGCAGACGGCCCGGCGTGGCGACGACGATGTCGACACCGCGCGACAGCGCCTTGATCTGGCTGGCGTGGCCGACGCCGCCGAAAATCACCGTCTGAAAGAGGCGGAGATTCTGCGAATAGCTCTGCATTTCTTCGGCGATCTGGATCGCCAGCTCGCGCGTTGGGGCAAGGATCAGGGCACGCGGGCCGCGGGCACCGCGCGGGGCGGTCCCGGCGGCAAGCGCGTGCAGGATCGGCAGCGCGAAGGCTGCCGTCTTGCCGGTGCCGGTCTGGGCGATGCCGATCATGTCACGGCCCTGCATCAGGGGCGGAATCGCCTGTTCCTGAATCGGGGTCGGTTCGAGGTAGTCACGCGATTTGAGGGCGCGCAAAATGGGTTCTGACAGGCCGAGGGCCTGAAACGTCATGTCAGTCACTGAGTATTATCCTTCATCGCCTTCGGGTCCGCGCGTTTGCAGCGGAGGAAGTCTCGGGCGGTGCGCCCGACAATCCGGGCGCAGCCGGACAGGGCGATTTTTCTGGTCTGGCTTCCGGGACCAGCCACAGGGATTTACCCCGGACCATGCGCCATCGCGGAAGAGTTCGTATGCTGCAGATGAACCTGCGCCGCCATGAAGTCAACGGCAAAGCCCTGCCTGCGGCATTACTGCACCGGGTGCGCCCGCAATGACACACCCTCCTGCCCCATCGACATCTTGCCATCGCTTGAGTTTACGGCCCCACCGCGTAAACCTGCGGCCCGAGGGGACCCATCTTCATGATCACATTCGCAGTCGCTGTATTCTTTCTGCTCATCACGCCGGGACCTGGCGTTCTGACGACCGCCGGGGTCGGGTCAGGTTTCGGATATCGCCCTGGGCTGCGGTTTCTGGCCGGGTTGTGCGTCGGCACCAATCTCGTGGCGCTGGCCGTCGTCAGCGGGCTTGCTGCCGTGCTGTTTTCGGTGCCGGAGGTCCGCACAGTGCTGGTCTGGGCATCGGTCGCGTTCTTTGTCTATCTCGCGGCACGCATCGCGCTGTCGGGCGCGCGGGTCGGGTTCATCGAACAGGCGGCGGCACCGGGTTTCGTGAACGGTATCCTGCTTCAATTCATCAATCCGAAGGCCTATGCCGTCAACAACCTGATGTTCTTCGGCTATGGCTTCATGCCCGGCAATCTGACGCTCGAGATTGCGATCAAGTTCCTGATCGTGAACCTGATCTGGATTCCCGTGCATCTGATCTGGCTCTGGGCCGGGGTTTCCCTGAAACGTCTTGACCTGACGCCACGCGTTCAGCGCGGCATCAACTTCGCTATGGCAGCATCGCTTCTGATTGTCGTCGGGCTGGCGGCCTGGACGCAACTCTGACGATCAGCCGCCGGTAATGGTCCCGGTGATCGCGACCCGGCCCTGATCGACCATCGAGGCATACATGGCCAGCGGCCCCTCCATCACCGGCGCGATGGCGGCGATTTCCGGGGCTTTCACATAGACCGCGATCAGGATCAGCGACAGCAGCGTCGTCGTCGCGAACCCGGCCAGAAAGGCACCGCCAGTCCGGGGCGGAGCTTCATCCTCTTCGGCGCGGAGCGAGGACGTGAAGGTGTCGATATCCGCGTTCCGCCGTGACCGGATGGCGGTTTCCTCCACCACAGGCGGGGGGGACGCGGGGCGCATCGCCGGCTCCGCATCGAAATAGACTTGGCCAGTTGATGAAGCAGATGGCCCAAGATCTGCAAAGCGGTCATCCGTCACCGGCTGCGCGCGATAGGTCGGCGTCGCATCGCGGTCAGTCGGCGAAGTGCCGTCTTCAAAGCCTGAGGATCCGCGGCGGTCAAAGGCGCGAGGGGCCTCAACCTCCTCGACATCCTCTTCCGGCGCTGCGGCAGACATCGGCGACGGGGCAGCGGCCTGCGCCGCGCCTTGGCTCTTCGCCTCAGGCGTCTGAAACCATTCGGAACTGCAAGCCGCACAGCGCACCATGCGCCCCTTGGCCCCGATCGCATCGGCCGACACTTGGTATTCAGCAGAACAGGACGGACAGATCAGTTGCATTGCATTCCCCAGACAAACCAAGAGGGCGATTAACCTTTGTATACAATGCGACCGGGGCGACGCCAAGCCATCGAATGCCGAAGGGCGAAACCTGCCACCATTGTCGTTGTATCCGGAGCTGGCCTTTGCGATGGTCGGCGCAGCAGATGACCCAGAGGCGTAGTCCGTGATCGAGTTCAAGAGCGCAAGCGTCAGCTACGGGGATCGTGCCGTCCTGAAGGACGTGACGCTTACCCTTGCGCCGGGGTCGATGCACTTTCTGACCGGGCGGTCCGGCGCGGGAAAGACGACATTGTTGAAGCTGCTTTACCTCGCGCTGCGGCCCAGCGCCGGCGAGGTCAGGCTTTTCGGCCGCGACACCGCACGGATCCAGCGCCGCGAAGCCGCCGAAATGCGGCGTCGGATGGGTGTCGTGCTTCAGGATTGCGATCTTCTGGACCATATGACGGTGACCGAGAACATCGCGCTGCCGCTGCGGGTCGCCGGGTTGCGGGTGCCGGATTTCGAACGCGACATCCGCGAACTGGGGGCCTGGGTCGGCCTTGCCCAACGGCTCGACGCCCACCCGCCGGAATTGTCGAGCGGCGAGCGGCAACGCGCCGCCCTTGCCCGCGCCGTCGTCACCTCGCCCGATCTGGTGATCGCGGACGAGCCGACGGGCAATGTCGATGCACAGGCAGCGGAGCGGATCATGTCGCTGTTCGCCGAACTGAACCGGCTCGGCAAGACGGTGGTGATCGCCACCCATGACATGAACCTGATGCGGGCGGCACAAGGCACCAGCGCGCGCGTGATCCGGGTCGAAAACGGTCAGGTCACGAGGTCGGGTGCGCCCATATGAAACCGCTGCTCCGCCGTCTGCGCGCGCTGATCGCGCCGACCGAAACGCCGGTCGCCCCCCGCGCCGGGCTGATCGGCGGGCTGATCGCGCTGGTCGCGGCGGCGATGGCGTTTCTGGCGGTTGCCGCGACGGAGGCGGGCCTTGCCGCCGACCGGATCGCCGGGCGCTGGACAGGCGAGCTGGCGGTTTCGGCCACGGTGCGCATCTCCGCCCCCGCCGCCGACGCCGAAGCGGTGACCGCCGCCGCCCTTGCAGCGCTCGAAATCGCGCCCGGCATCCTTTCCGCACGGGTCTTGTCAGATGCGGAAAACCGCACCCTGCTCGCCCCGTGGCTCGGCCGTGACGCCGATGTGAGCGCACTGCCATTGCCGGTGCTGATCGACGTGACGCTGGTGGGGGACGGGCCGGATGTCGCCGATCTGCAACGCCAGCTTACGTTGGCAGCGCCCGGCGCGGTCTACGACGATCACGGCGAATGGCGCGCCCCGCTGATCGAGGCGGCACGCGGCCTGCGCTGGGCAGCCGGGTTCGGCGTGACCCTGACCATTGGCGCGCTGGCCGCGATGGTCGCGGTCGCCGCTGCCGCTACGCTCTGGTCCGGGTCGGGGGTCGTGCGCACGCTGCGACTGATCGGGGCGGATGACCGGTTCATCGCGCGGGCGTTTGAACGTCCGTTCGCGCTGCGCGCGGCAGCGGGCGCGGCGGGCGGGTCGGTGCTGGCCCTGATCCTCGCGGCGCGAATGCCCCGGATCGAGGGGATCGAAGCGATTGCGGCGGGCCCGCTGTCATCCGGCGGGCCGACCTGGTGGCTGTTGCCGCTTACGCCCATGATCGCCGGGCTGACCGCGCTGATCGCGACGCGGATTGCTGCCTATTATGTGCTTAGTCGGTCGCGATAGATGCGCCTTTTCCGATCCATTCTGTTTCACCTCTGGATGTATGGCCTGATGGGGCTGCTCGGTGTCCTGTTCATGCCGCTGGCGATGTGGTCTCGCGCCGGGGCCTATTGGGGCATCGACGTCTATCTGCGGCTGGTGTTCTGGGGTCTGCGCGTTCTCTGCGGGCTGGTGGTGGAGGTGCGAGGCGAGGTGCCGACCGGCGATGTGATCGTCGCCGCCAAACATCAAAGCTTCCTCGACGTGCTGATCCTCGTGCGCGCCCTGCCCCAGCCCAAATTCGTGATGAAGCGCAGTCTTCTCTGGGTGCCGCTGTTGGGCTTCTATTCGCTCAGGATCGGCAACAGCCCGGTGACGCGGGGCAAGGGCCGCGCCTCTGTGGATGAAATGATGGAGGAGGTGGAAAAGCGCCGCGCGCTGGACGGCCAACTGGTCATCTATCCGCAAGGATCGCGCATTCTGCCTGGGGCGGAGGCCGCTTACAAGATCGGTGCCTTCCGCATCTATGACGTCTATCAACTGCCCTGCGTGCCGGTCGCGGTGAACACCGGGCATTTCTGGCCCCGGATCAGCCTCTGGCGCTATCCCGGCGTCGTAGTGGTCGAGTTTCTGGCCACGATCCCGGCAGGGCTTTCAGCCGATGCGTTCACCGACCAGTTACGCGCCCAGATCGAACCTGCCAGCAATGCCCTGTCGGCGGAGGCAAAGACGCGGTTCAATCGGTAGCGGTCAAAAAAGGGCGGGGTTTTATCCCCGCCCTTTCATTAATGGACGAAAGTTCCGATCAGCCGCGCGTCCAGGGCGGCGGGAAGTTGCCGAGTTTGGCGCGGATCGTGGCGTCCTCGCCGCCCTCGATCACCGCCGTCAGGCCGGTGGCCTTGCTGTCGATCACATCGACCACGCTCGCCCCGGTGCCATCCAACGCCTTGGTATAGACCCGGCGGATGGCGGATTTGCGCAGATCGGGCTTGAACACCTTGCCGACAGCGGTTTTCGGCAACTCGCTCATCACCTCGACATATTTCGGCACGGCGGCCTTTTCCGAGATCTTCTCGGCACAATATGCCGCCAGTTCCTCGCCAGTCGCGCTTTCACCCGCGATCAATTCGACATAGGCGCAGGGGATTTCCCCCGCATGGGCATCCGGCTGGCCGATGGCACCCACAAAGGCCACGGCGGGATGGCCCGCGAGGGTTTCCTCGATCACCGCAGGGTCGATGTTGTGACCGCCCCGGATGATGAGGTCCTTCGCCCGGCCAGTGATCCAGAGATAACCGTCCTCGTCGATCTTGCCGAGGTCGCCGGTGCGCAGATAGCCGCCCGTGGCGAACAGCCCCTCGTTCCGCTTTTCCTCGGTATAGCCGGGGAATGTGCCGGGATTGAGCACGCAGATCTCGCCGATCTCGTTGGTCCCCATTTCCGACTTGACGCTGCCATCCTCGGCACAGTGATAAATCTTCACATCGGTATAGGGGAACGGAATTCCGACCGAACCGATCTTCTTCACGCCATCGGGCGGGTTGCCGGATACGACGCAGGTCGCCTCGGTCATCCCATACCCTTCGAGGATCTTGACGCCGGTCGCCTCCTCGAACTTCTTGAACAATTCCTGCGGCAAGGGGGCGGACCCGCAGAACGCGGACTGGAGCGACGAGACATTCGCATTCACCGGGCGCTGCATCAGTGCCGCCGCTGCCGTCGGCACGGTGATCATGAAGGTCGCGTTCCAGCGTTCGACCAGTTTCCAGAAATTGTCGAACACGCCCTCGCCGCGATATCCCTGCGGCGTCGGCATCACCATATGCGCCGCCGTCTGCACGCAGGCCATCAACACCGGATAGGCCGCGAACACGTGGAACATCGGCAGCGGGCACAGCAGCGTATCCTTTTCGGTGGCCAGCACCGCCTCGGACACCCAGCCCTGATACAGCGCACCGCGATGGTTGTGCTGCGCGACTTTCGGCATGCCGGTGGTCCCGCCGGTGTGGAAATAGGCGCAGATCGTCTCCGGCGTCGCCTCGTTCGGGAAGGACAGCGTTTTCGGTTGGCGGGCGATCTCCGTATTGAAATTCGCCACCCGCGCCGATGACGGCCATGCGACCTTCGGGCGGATCAGGGACACGATCCAGCTTGTCGGCGGCGTCAGATACCGCTTCAGGTCAACCTCGAGCACATGTTTCACGGTCGGTGCCATCGCCACGGCCTTGGCGGCCTTCTGCGCGACATCGGTTTTCGGGAACGGGGCCAGCGTGACCAGAACCTTCGCCTTGGTCTCGGCCAGAATCTGACCGATCTGATCCGCTTCCAGCAGCGGGTTGACCGGGTTCACGATGCCCGCCGTCATGCCGCCCAGTAGCGCGATCACCGTCTCGTTGGCATTCGGCAGCAGATAGGCGACCACGTCATTCGGCCCGACACCGAGCGACCGGAACAGGTTCGCCGCCTGCGCCGTCTTGGCATGAACATCCGCCCAGGTCATCGTCTCCGCCGGGTCTTTTTCCCCGCTGCGAAGCTGGAAAGAAACGGCAGGACGCTTTCCGTATTTCTCCGCCGTTGTCGTCAGCCGCTCAAAGACGTTGCGTTCCTTCAGGCGATCCGCAAACGGCACCTTCTCGAATTCCGCCTTGTCGGCATATGTCGCGTAACCCATCAGATGTTTCCTCCCTCACGCATGTTTCCGCGTGCTGATATTGCGAACAGGATGCGCAGAGGTGGAAGTGGCCGCAAGGGGATAAGTGCCGGAAGACCCCGCATTTCCTTGAAAAAAACGCCCGACTTTCCGGGGAAAGCGGGCGTTTTGCCGGGTTCCGTTGCGTCACGGAACCAGATTTCGGTCACATCATTCCTGCGGAATGCGCAGAACCTGACCGGGATAGATCTTGTCGGGATGCGACAGCATCGGCTTGTTCGCCTCGAATACCTTCATGTATTTCGACCCGTCACCGTAAGCCTTTTTAGAAACGGCCCACAGCGTGTCGCCTTTCTCAACGGTATGAAACACCGCTTCCGGGGCAGGCTCCTGTGCCTCGATGCTGTCCTCGACCGAGGCGACGCCCGCCACGTTGCCGACCACGAGGATGATCTTTTCGCGCAGTTCCTGCGTCAGGGATTTGCCCGATACCTTCACGGTATCGCCTTCGGTCGCAATCTCGATGCCGGTGGTGTCGAGGCCGAGGCCCTCGACCTCGTTTTTCAGCGCCGCCGCATCGGGCGCATCGTCGCTACCGATCCCGATTGCCTTGCCCGCGTCCTTGATGAAACTCCAGATACCCATGATGGCCCCTTTTGGTGGTGGTTGAATGCAGGCGTCACTAGCCGTCTGCATGTGGCGAATGAAGGGCGGAAATGGGATCAGTTCGGGCAATCGCACCCGTTGCCGATCAGTGCCGATAGCTCGGCTCGACCTCGTATTGCCCACCCTTCAGCAATCCGAACATTTCGTCCACATCGGGATGGTCCACCGGCTCGCCGCTGTCATCGGGCAGCAGGTTCTGTTCCGACACATAGGCCACGTAATAGCTCGTGTCGTTTTCGGCGAACAGGTGATAGAAAGGCTGGTCCTTGCGGGGGCGGTTATCCTCGGGGATGGAGTTCCACCATTCCTCGGTATTGGAGAACACGGGATCGACATCGAAAATCACACCACGGAACGGGTGGATGCGATGCTGCACCACCTGACCAATCCGAAATCTCGCTGACGCCTTTATCATCTCCAAAACGCCTCGCTCCACACATATGCCCACAGATCAACGTCGATCCATGCCATTACTATATGTCTCCTAACGAAACTTCCATAGCGTCGGCAACAAGAAGATGGCGCGGTGCCCGACCGGACAAGCGCCGCCCTCGCACAATTCCACGCTGACCGAACGGCCCCCGGCACCCTATCTAAGGATATTTTTGTTGGGGGCGTGGAGCGTCCTTGCACAAGATGTTGCCTGTCATCATATGCGCGGCGGCGCGCAGCGGTCCCTGCCCCGTGATCCCACTTCCGGGCCAGATCGAGTTCCAAAATGGATATCCTGTTGGTCGGCGGCGGCCTGATCGCCCTCGTTGCCGGTGGCGAGGCGCTGGTGCGCGGCGCCGTGGCGCTGGCGTTGCGATTCGGCGTCTCACCCATGCTGATCGGCCTGACGCTGGTGGGGTTCGGCACCTCCACCCCCGAACTTGTGACCAGCATTCAGGCCGCCTTTGCCGATGCGCCGGGAATCGCCGTCGGCAACGTGGTCGGCAGCAACACCGCGAACATCCTGCTGATCGTCGGCATCGCGGCACTGCTGTCGCCGATCATGGTGTCCAGACCGGGCTTTGCACGCAACATGGGGGTGCTTGGCCTTGCCTCGGCCGCCTGTCTGCTGGCGGTGATGGCGGGCACCTTGTCGGCACTGGCGGGTGGGCTGCTGCTTGCCGGGCTTGCGCTCTATCTCGGGCTGATGGTGATTCAGGAACGGCAGGGGGCGGGGAGTGCGTCGGAGGGTATCCCGGCGGTTCAGATGGGCCTGCCGCTGGCGGCGCTGATGCTGCTCGGCGGGATCGCTGTCACGATCCTTGGCGCGAAACTGCTGGTCACCGGCGCGGTCGCGATCGCTGCGGCGCTCGGCATGTCGGAGGCGGTCATCGGCCTGACCATCGTCGCAGTCGGCACCTCGATGCCGGAACTGGTGACGACTGTGATTGCCGCCCGGAAAGGCGAAAGCGATGTCGCGCTCGGCAATATCGTCGGCAGCAACATCTTCAACGTCCTCGGCATTCTGGGCATCACGGCGGTATTGCACCCGCTGGAGGTGCCGCCGGAGATCGCGACGTTCGACATCTGGGTCATGCTGGCCGCAACCGTCGCGCTGATCCTCTTCGCCCGCACCGGCTGGCGCATCGGGCGACGGGAAGGCGCGGTGCTGCTCGGCTCCTATACCGTCTATGTCGGCTATCTGGTGCTGACCATCTGACGCCGTCGCCCCGGCTTCGGGTGGTGCAAGAACATTTTGGCACCCGCCCGAAGCCGTGCTAAACTCGCGTTCATAACAGAGGCAAAAAACGAGCAGGCCCTGATATGAAGAAACTCTATAGACCCATCCTGTGGGTGATGGCTGCCCTGACTCTGGCGGCCTGTTCCTCCACGTCCGGCCCGCCGCGCGACCAGACGAACATTTGCGGCATGTTGGGCGAACGTGATGACTGGGGCGAGGCGCTGTCGGATGCGCAGCACAAATGGGGCGCACCGCCCGAGGTGGTCATGGCGATCATCTGGAAGGAATCGAGCTTTCGTGCCGATGCCAAGCCGCCGAAGAAAACCACGTTCTTCGGCCTGATCCCAAATGGCCGCGTCTCCAGCGCGTATGGCTATCCGCAGGCATTGGACGGGACCTGGGAATGGTATCAGTCAGAGACCGGCAATGGCTGGGCCAGCCGCGATGATTTCGAGGACGCGGTGGATTTTGTCGGCTGGTACATGACAAAAACCCGTCACACCAACGGTCTGTCGATGACCGACGCCTACAGCCAGTATCTTGCCTATCACGAGGGGCACACGGGGTATAAGCGCCGGTCATGGGAATCGAAGAACTGGCTGAAGAACGCTGCCAGTCGGGTCGCGACGATGGCGGAACGCTATCGCGGCCAGCTTTCGAGTTGCCGCGCGCTGCTGGCCTGATCCGGGGGTGCGTCAGCCCGACCCTTTTTGAAACCGCAGAAGGTTCGACAGCTTGCCGGTCTGACCATAGCTGAGCATTCCGCAGAGTTCCGTCCCCCGACGGCAGAAATCATAGCTGCCCATATCAAGGTTCAGCGCCATCGCGGGTGCGAACTTGCCAGCGACTTCCTCGGCAGCCTCGGCCAATGTCAGCGCGCGCGCGCCGCTGTCAAAGATCGCGAGCGTGCCATCGGGTGCCTGCATCAGAATGCGGCGGCGAAAGCGCGGCGCATCATCGACCGGTGCCGCATCGACGCGCCCGTCAATGATCAGAAGATGGCTCTGCCCCAACGACCCGCCCACCGCGGCGACCGCATCCAGAAACCCGGTCCGGTCGGCAGGATCATCCAGGTCATAGCTTCGCTCCCCGAACGCCATTTGCCGACGATAGCCCAGGGTCAGACGACCCTGCGCGTCGATCAGGACAAGACCGTCAAAGCGGACATATTCCCGGCTGATGACCTCTCCTCGCCGGATGAACAGGCCGACGGGCTTGGGCCGCCCGCCATCCCGCTTGTCAGTCGCGGTGTAGACGCCGGTCACGTCGAGCGCGTCGGCAGGGGTGATCCCGGCATCCTCCGGCAGCAACAGCAGGCTGGCGCGCTGATTGCCTGCACAATCAGTCCAGATCAGCGTCGGGTCATCGGCATCACAGATCGCACCCAAACCATCCGCATGTGCAGGGGGGGCAACGGCGCAGAGACAGGCAACCAGCAGGCGTCGGATCAACTCGGGCTCAGACCTCTCAACCGCTCCGACCGGCGGCGGAGCAGTTCCACAACCGTCAGTAGCATGATCGAGATGATAACGAGAATTGTGGCGACCGCGAGGATGGTCGGTGAAATTTGTTCGCGGATACCACTGAACATCTGGCGCGGAATCGTGCGCTGTTCGACATCGGCCATCTGAAGCACCACGACCACCTCGTCGAACGAGGTGATAAAGGCGAACAACGCGCCGGAGATCACTCCGGGCAGGATCAACGGCATCTGCACCTTGAAAAAGGTGCGCGCCGATGATGCGCCGAGCGAGGCCGAGGCGCGCACGAGGCTCTGGTCGAACCCCACCAGCGTCGCCGTGACTGTGATGATGACAAAAGGCGTGCCGAGCACCGCGTGGGCAAGGATGATGCCGATATAGCTCCTATCAAGGCCGACCTGACTGAACGAATAGAACAGGCCCGACGCGGTGATGACCAGCGGCACGATCATCGGCGAAATCAGCATCGCCATGATCGCGCCCTTGGCCGGCATTTCCGACCGTGACAAGCCAATGGCGGCCAACGTGCCGAGCGCGGTCGCAAGGATGGTGGAAAAGAACCCGATGATGAAGCTGTTCTTGATTGCGCGAATCCACTGCGCGTTCTGCCACATATCGGCCCACCACCCCTCCGTCGCGTTCGGGGCGGCCATGCCATTGGCCAGCATGTCCCAATACCAGCGGAGCGAATAGGCCTCCTTGTCGAATTCCAGCATGCCTTCGGTAAAGCTGAAATATGGCTCTGCGTTGAAAGACAGCGGCACGACGATCAGCACCGGCGCGATCAGGAAAAAGAAGATCAGGCCGCAGAGAAAGCGAAAGGTGTAATACCAGATCTTCTCGCCGGTGGAGGCATAGATGGGAAGCGCCATGTCGATTACCCCAGCTTCATGTTGTCGATGCCGACGATCCGGTCATAAAGCCAGTAGAGCGTCAGAACGAAGACCAGCAGCACAAGCCCCAGCGCCGCCGCCAGCGAGTAGTTCAGCGAAGATCGCATGTGCCCGTCGATGATGTTGGAAATCATCACGCCGTCCTGTCCCCCGACGAGCGCCGGGGTGATATAGTATCCGATGGCGAGAATGAACACGAGGATGCCCCCTGCCCCGATCCCCGGCACCGTCTGCGGTGCATAGACCCGCAGAAACGCCGTGGTGTTCGTTGCGCCCATGCTTTTCGCCGCGCGCACATAATAGGGCGGGATCGCCTTCATCACGGAATAGAGCGGCAGGATCATGAACGGCAGCAGGATATGCGTCATCGCGATCAGCGTGCCGAGCTTGTTGTAGATCATGCTGAACCGCGCATCGTCGCTGGCGATGCCGATCCAGACGAAGATGTCATTCAGCGCCCCTTCCCCCTGAAGAATCGCAATCCAGGCTGTGGTCCGCACGAGGATCGAGGTCCAGAACGGCAACAAAACGAGGATGAGCAGCAGATTGGATGTCCGCACCGGCAGCGTCGCCAACAGATAGGCCACCGGATAGCCGAGGATCAGGGTAAAGATCGTCACCAGCGCCGAAATTTCCAGCGTGCGCAGGAACAGTTTCAGATGGATGCGAAGGTGTTCTTCCTCCCACTCGATTCCGCCGCCATTAGCCAGTTTCAGGTCGAGCGATTTCAGGACGAAAGATGACGTGTAGCTGGAGGAAGCCCGCTTCAACCCAAACCAGAACTCGGGATCACCCCAATCCTTGTCGATCTTGATCATCGCGTCCTTGTAGGGCGGGCCCATGTCTGCCACCCGGCGCGTGGTCTTCTTGAAGGTGGAGGTCGCGCCTGACACCTCGCGGTTGACGCGGGCGCCAACCTTGGTCGGCAGCGACCGTTCGATCTGTTCGGCCTCGATCAGGTCCTGCGCCACGGCGGCATAAAGCGCCTCGTCCGGCAGCTCCGGGCCGTTCCAGTCCTTCAACAGAACCGTCGATCGGGGCATCCCCTCCTCATACTGGTCATTGTGGACGCCCTGGAACAGCAGCACCACGATGGGCAGGAAGAAGAAGAGGAAGATGAAGGCGAGCAGTGGTGCCGTCAGGCCGAAGGCCCGCAGCCGGCTTTGAAACATCGCCCGCGCAAGGCGCTGTTTCAGCGGCGTGCCGTCTGCGGCCATCAGCGGGCCGGTCTGCCCCGCTGTCGGTGCCATATCGCTCGTCATGTCACTCATGGCCCGCCCCCGCTCTCGTCTCGGTCATTGTCTTGGCTCTTTCCTGTGCGCCCCGATACGGGCGCACAGGAAAGAGGGGGCCACCCCGAAAGAGGTGGCCCCGGTTGTCAGATCAGTTGATGAGCCAAGCGTTGAAACGCTCGTTCAGCTCGTCCTGATTGTCGGCCCAGAACTGGAAGTCGTTCACCAGTGCTGTCTTGAGGTTGGCTTCGGCGGTGGGCATGTTCGGGCCCATTTCCGTCTTGCCGTCCTGATAGAGGCCCACGAGCGCGCCAGAGGACTTGCGTGCCGGACCATAGGCAATCCACTTCGCCTGATCGGCGAGGCGCTGCGTGTCGGTCGAGAACGCGATGAAGTCGAGCGCGGCTTCCTTGTTCGGCGCGCCCTTCGGCATCACCCAGAGGTCGAAGTCAAGGATTTGACCATCCCAGACCACTTCGAACGGCTTGCCTTCGCCCGCAGCGGCATTGAAGATACGGCCATTGTAAGCGGTGGTCATGACGACCTCGCCATCGGCCAGAAGCTGCGGCGGCTGTGCGCCCGCTTCCCACCAGACAACGCTGTCCTTGATGGTGTCGAGCTTGGCGAATGCGCGCTCGACGCCTTCGTCGGTCTCAAGCGTTGCATAGACATCGGCCGGGGCCACGCCATCAGCGATCAGAGCCATCTCAAGATTGGCCTTCGGGTTCTTGCGAAGCCCGCGCTTGCCGGGGAACTTCTCCAGATCGAAGAAATCCGCGAGCGTCGCGACACCGGGGGTCTTGCTGGTGTCATAGGCAAAAACCGTCGACCAGACGATGTTGGCAACGGCACATTCCGGCAGCGCGCCCTCGATGAAGTCGTCAACAGCCGCGGTGCCATCGGGCGCGGGCGGGAGGATCGATTTGTCGATCGGTTCCAGCAGACCCTCGTCGCAGCCGCGAACCGCGTCGGAATATTCGACATCGACGATGTCCCAGGTGACGTTTCCGGCTTCGACCTGCGATTTCACTTCGGCCAGACCACCATTGTAGTCTTCCGAAACGATCTGGTTGCCGGTCTGTTCGATCCACGGCTTGTGGTATGCTTCGACCTGCGATTTCGTGTAGGCACCGCCCCAAGAGACGACGGTGATGGATTCGCCTGCGGCAAAGGCTGCGCCGCTCGCGAAGGCTGCCACAGTGGCAGCGCCGAGTGCTATTCTGAGCTTCATGATGCTCTCCCTGTTATCGACCGGTCGTCCGGCCATTGCGATGCCCGGCTTCATGCCGGGCGCATGATAGAAGGATCACCCCGCGTCGAGCGCGCGGCAATCCTCCGTCATCCAAGAAACTGTCGTGTCTTCGCCGACAATCAAATGCTTGTGCCCGGCGGCATTCGGCACCTTGACGATGAAGTCGTCATTGCCCGCGACCGAAAGGCGGCACCGGATATGATCGCCGAGATAGATCAGTTCCATCACCTTGCCGGGCATCCGGTTTTCACCCTCGTCACCGACGAAGACGCGTTCGGGGCGGATCGACAGCATGGTGCGGCTGCCCGCACCGGCACAATTCACCGCCAGCGCATTGCTGGTGACGCCGCCGTCGAATTCCACATGCGCCGCACGCCCCTCGATGGAGGTGACGGTGCCCTGTATCTTGTTGTTTTCGCCAATGAACTGCGCGACGAAACTGTTTTCGGGCCGCTCATAGAGGTCTTCGGGTGAGGCAAGTTGCTGAATCCTGCCATCGTTGAACACCGCGATCCGGTCCGACATGGTCAGCGCCTCGGACTGGTCATGGGTGACGTAAACCACCGTAATGCCGAGGTTTTCGTGGATGCGCTTGATCTCGTACTGCATGTGTTCGCGCAACTGCTTGTCGAGCGCGCCCAGAGGTTCATCCATCAGGACCAATTCGGCATCGAAAACCAGCGCCCGCGCCAGCGCGATGCGCTGCTGCTGCCCGCCTGAAAGCTGCGACGGGCGGCGGCCACCGAATTCACCCATTTGCACCATGTCGAGCGCGCGCTTCACCTTCGCCTCGGTATCCGCCTTCGACATCTTGCGGACCTCAAGCGGAAAGGCGAGGTTTTCGGCCACTGTCATGTGCGGGAAGAGGGCGTAATTCTGAAACACCATCCCGATGCCGCGCTTGTGCGGCGGAATGTTGTTGATCGGCTTGCCAGCAAGCCGGATGTCGCCGTGGGTCGCAGTTTCGAAACCCGCGAGCATCATCAGGCAGGTTGTCTTGCCTGATCCTGACGGGCCAAGCATCGTCAGGAATTCACCCTTCGCGATTGCAAGATTCAGGTCTTTAACGACGAGCGTTTCGCCGTCGTAACTTTTCTGGACGCGCTCGAAAGCGACGAAGGCTTGTTCAGCCGTCGGATCTGCCATGCGATTTCCCTGTCTGTTCCCGACTTTGCGTCGGTTTTGTTACGACGAGTATTACTGCCCATGTTCAGCGACGCAAGCGACAACCGGCATTTCCATGCTGCATTGCGACATTCGCGAAGGACAGGCTTGCTTCCCCCCACAAGTGGAGGATTATTCACCATGAGATGAGAGTGAATCGGGAAGATCGACTATGGAAAAACCCGTGGCCGGACATGAATCCATCGAATCCGAGGTGAAACTCGACCGAATCGACCTTGCGATTCTGCGTGAACTGCAACGCGACGGCCGGTTGACCATCACCGAACTGGCGGATCGGGTGCACCTGTCCAAGACGCCCTGCCACGCCCGCGTCCGCCGCCTGATCGACAATCGGATCATCACGCGGTTTCAGGCAGTGGTCGATCATGTGAAACTTGGCCTTGGCCATGTGGCCTTCGTGCAGGTCACATTGTCGGACACACGCGCCGATGCGCTGGCCGATTTCAACAAAGCCGTCAGCGCACTGCCGCAAGTGGAACAATGCCACATGATCGCTGGTGCATTCGATTACCTGCTGAAGGTGCGGAGCGCCAACATCGCCGACTATCGCCGGATGCTCGGCGAAGACATCGCCGCGCTGCCACATGTCGCCAACACATCGACCTTTGTATCGATGGAGGCCGTGAAGGAAAGTGCAGCCGCCGCCGAGGGGATATAAGAACGCCCCAGAAGTGTTTGTATCCGAAAAGAAATGATATAGGCTGATATCGAATTATTGTCGTCCTGCGGGGAAAGATGGACCGACTGACCGAAATGGAGGCATTCACCCGCGTGGTGGAGCTTGGCGGGTTTACCGAAGCCGCCAGAAAACTCGGCCTGTCGAAATCCGCCGTGTCGAAACATGTCGCCGCGCTGGAATCTCGCCTCGGGGCGCGACTGCTGAACCGCACGACGCGCCGGGTCAGCCCGACGGAGATCGGCCTCGCCTATTTCGACAAGGCGCTCGTGGTGCTGGGCGCGGCGAGCGAGGCGGACGCGATGGCGACCGCGATGCAGGATACGCCGACCGGGGAATTGAAGATCTCAGCCCCTCTTTCGTTCGGGGTCCGGCACGTGGCACCCGCGCTCGCCTGCTTCCTGGCCAAGTATCCCGAAGTTTCGGCCCGCATGATGTTCGAGGACCGTCGCGTCGAACTGGTCGCAGAGGGTTTCGATGTTGCTATACGGATCGGGGAATTGCCCGACAGTTCGCTCCGCGCGCGCAAGCTGGCGGAAACCGACATGGCGCTGATCGCGTCGCCCGCCTATCTGGCCGCGCGAGGCACACCCACCACGATCGAGGACCTGGCGGAGCATGAAATCCTGCACTATTCGAACCTCTCCTCTGGCAACCTCCTGCGCCTGTGTACGCAAAGCGGCGAGGAAAGGTCGGTCCGGGTCGGGGGCAGATTGTCGATCAACAATGGCGATGCGCTTGCGCTTGCCGCCATCGACGGGATCGGGCTGACGCTCGCGCCGCATTTCATCGCCGCCGAATATCTCGCGTCCGGCAAGTTGGTCGAGGTGATGGAAAAATTCAGGCCGGCGCCGCTTGGCATCTATGCTGTCTATCCCGAAGGTCGATTTCCGCAGCCGAAATTGCGCGTATTCATCGACCACCTTGCCGAAGCGCTGAAGGGTCGAGGTCCGAGATGGTGACAAAAATCACATCAAACCTGCGGCAAAACGCTCGACGGGCCGGTATTTATCCAATAGATTCTTTCCGTGTGGAGTTGAAAGTCGAGCTTTCCGTCGGTCAAAGCTATGTGAAGATAAAGCTTGAGGGATGCGCGGCGGGGGAGACGCGGTGTGCCGGAGACAGCAATGAAAGACTGGATTTGGCCTATGGATGATGCCGACATCCGGTTCAGGTTTTGGGGCGTTCGCGGGTCGCTGCCTTCGCCAGGGCCTGAAACCATAAAATATGGCGGAGATACGCCTTGCGTGGAAATCACCACGCGCGAAACCCGTATCATCATTGATTGCGGCAGCGGCATGCGTCGGCTGGGCAACGCGCTGATGGAAAACCCCGACGACCGCGAGACGTTCATTCTGCTTGGCCATCCCCATTTCGATCACGTCTGCGGCCTGCCCTTTTTCACGCCGATCTTCATTCCCGGCCAGAAATTCAAGATCGGCGCTGCTGAGCCGCATGACATGCGCCTTTTGATGCCGCGCCTCTTCTGCCGCCCGTTCTTTCCGGTCGAGGAGGCGATGCTGGGCTCGGATATCGAGTATTTCCAGCCGTCGCCGCATGGCGAGGCAATGCTGAACCACGAGGTCAAGCTGGTCACCCGGCAGTTGAACCACCCCGGTGGGTGCACCGGATACCGGATCGAGGCGCATGGTGTCTCGATCGCCTACTGCTCCGATACCGAGCATGTGGAGGGTGAGACCGATCAGAACGTGCTCGATCTGATGGATAATGCCGATCTTGCGATCTACGACACCGCTTATACGGCGGCGGAATATCCGAACCATGTCGGCTGGGGCCATTCCACGCCCGACGAGGGTGCGCGCCTTGCCAAGATCGCCGGGGCGAAACGTCTGGCGCTTTTCCATCACAACCCGACGCGGACGGATACGCAGGTCGCGGAGATCGAGAAGAAACTGCAGGACAAGGCCCCGTTCGCATTCGCTGCCCGCGACGGGATGGAATTGTCATTCCAATCCGCTGCCGTAAAGGTCGCCTGACAGGACCGGCGTGACTGTCTGCATTCTTGGGGGGATGCAGGCGCTGGCCTTGCTGAAGGCCGACCCCGCTTTTCCGGGTTCCAATAATCCGAATTCGCGGCATAGATGACTGAACGACATTCGGATGCCGCACCGGTATCCGTTGATGAGGGGATCAGATGGAAAAGTCGCTTGTCCGCTTCGTGTGGAAGTTTGGCAAGATTGACACGATCAAGACCTTGATCGTGACGTTCATGACATTCCCCGTCATCTATTACTCGCTCGAAATTCCGAAGATCATCGTCAACAGCGCGCTTGGCGCAGGCAAGACGCCGACCGAGTTTCCGACCGAATACCTGTTCATGGAATTTGGGCAGGTCGAATTCCTGATGTTCCTGTGTTTTCTGTTCATCTCGCTCATCATCCTCAACAACCTGCTGAAATACGTTCTCAACCGTCAGATCGGCCTGACATCCGAGCGGATGATGCGGCGGCTGCGCTATTCCCTGTTCGAGAACGTGATGCGCTTTCCGATCAAGCGATTTCAGGTCACCAAGCAGGGCGAGATCGTGCAGTCCATCATGGGCGAGATCGACGCGCTCAGCGGCTTTTTCGGTGAGGTGATTTCCACCCCCGTCTGGCAGGGCGGGATGCTCGCCGTCTATATGGCTTTCATCTTCATTCAGGACCCGATGCTGGGTGCGGCGGCGATCGCGCTTTACCCGATCCAGGCCTATATCATCCCGAAAATGCAGAAACGGGTCGTTCTGCTGAACAAGAAGCGCGTCGCCAATGTGCGCAAGATTGCCGACAATATCGGTGAAAGCGTTGGGGCGATCACCGAAATTCACACGTCGGGTACATCCCGCTGGCACCTGTCGCAAATCTCCGACCGCCTGTTCGAAAGCTTTCGCATCCGGCTGGAGATTTTCGACCGCAAATACATGATCAAGGCGCTCAACAACTTCATGATCGCGCTGACGCCTTTTGCGTTCTATCTCTTTGGCGGCATTCAGGTCATCAACGGCAATCTGGAGCTTGGCTCCCTCGTTGCCGTTCTGGCAGCCTACAAGGATGTGGCGGGACCGTGGAAGGAATTGCTGAATTACTTCCAGCGGTTCAGCGACCTCAACAGCCGTTATGAACTGGTTGTTGAGAATTTCAGCGGCGAAGACGTGTTCGGGGTTGAGCGGATCAACGGCGCAGAGGGCGATCAGGCCCGGCTGCAAGGCGCGGTCGAAATCAAGAATGTCAGCCACGGCGCAGGGGCGAGCGGGCTGAAAGGCGTCACCGTGAAATGCCCGGAAGGCAAGGTGACTGCGGTGATCGGTGGCGAGGAAGGCGGACGCGAGACTGTCCTGAAGATGATCGCGGGGCTGATCGAGCCGGATGGCGGGCGCGCAACCATCGCCGGGCAGGAAATCAGCCAGTGCACACTGCCAGTCATCGGGCGCTCGCTTGCCTATGTTTCGGGCGAAAGCACGTATTTCGCCGGGACGCTGCGCGACAACCTCACCTATGGCTTGCGCACCCTTGTCGCGCCGCTGGACAAGGCCCCCATGAAGGACGCCGCGACGCGCCTGTCCGAAGCGAAGCAAACGGGCAACATCGCCGCCTACCCTGACGGCGACTGGACGGATTACGAAACCGCAGGGGTGCCCGATGCAACGGCGCTGAACCAGCGGATCGTGGCCTTGGCCGGGCGCGTCGGTCTGAGCGAAGAACTGTATCACCTTGGCCTTCAGGCGCGGATCGACCCGGAACAATACCCGGAGATTGCCGCGCGGATCCTGCAAGCGCGCGCACAGTTGCGCGAGACGGCGACATCGAACCGCGAATTGTCCGACCTGCTGGAATTCTGGGATGCGGGCAGCATCAACCAGAACGCATCCTTGCTGGAAAACGTGTTGTTCGCGATGCCCGCCTCCGCCCAGGGCGGTATCGCCGATTATGCTGCCAACAAGACTGTCCTTGCCGCGCTCGACAAGATCGGCGCGACGAAGACCTTGCTGCGTGCCGGGCTTTCGATTGCCGAACAATTGGTCGAACTGTTGGGCGCGGTCGACGAGGACAGCTCGCTGCTCGACAGTTTTTCGGACTTTTCGAAGAAAGACATTCTGGCATCGGGCGACATCGTAGAGGCGGCGCGGCTGAAGCCGGATATGGAACCGAAGGACGACGCGCGGCGCATCCTTCTGTCCTTCGCGCTCGCCTTCGTTCCGGTCCGCGACCGACTGGATGTGCTGGACGAGGCGATGGAGGCCGATCTGCTGGCCGCCCGCGCCAAGGCAATGGAGGCATTGGCCGAAGATCGCAACTTCGTCAGCTTCGGCGAAGATCGTTACTCCCCTGCCCTGTCGCTGTCGGAAAACCTGCTCGACGGCAAGCGTCGCTACGACCGCCGCAGCGCATGGCGGAAATTCGATGACTTCCTCGAACAGACCATCGCCGAAAACAACCTTCGCGACGGGATCACCGAGGTCGGCCTGTCCTCGCCCCTGGGCGCTGGCGGTTCCGGTCTCAGCGGGTCTTCGCGCAAGCGGGGCGCGCTGCTTCGGGCGTTCCTGAAGCGTCCGGGCATTCTGATCCTCGATGGGATCGCAGCCGGATCATCGGCGGAAGACGTGGCCCTTCGCGCAACAATCATGGAAGAAATGGGCGGCAAGACGGTCATCATCGGTTTGAACGATGCCGAATCCGCCCGTTCCTGCGATCATGTGATCATGATATCCAATGATGGATCAGCCCGCGAAGGTGCACCTTCTGCGGTTCTGGCCAATGCCTGACACCTGCCAACTGTGTAAGGAAGTGTAACCGTGAGCCTGAACAAAGCTGTCGAAGCCATGCAGGAAACCCCGATCTTCGCGGGGATCGACCCCAAGAGGCTCCGGCTTCTGGCCTTCATGTCGGAAAGCCGGACTTACCGCGCGGGCGAGCTTTTGTTCGAACAGGGCGATGAGGGCGACAGCGCCTTCGTCGTGATCGACGGCACGGCCTCGGTTCTCATCAACATCGCGGGCGAAAAACGCGAAGTTGCTGAAATCGGCTCGCGTCAGGTTTTCGGCGAAATGGCGGTGCTGTGCGATATTCCCCGAACCGCCGCCATTGGCGCAAAGACCGACTTGGAGGTTCTGCGCATCGACCGCGACGCATTCCTGAAACTGCTGACGGAATTTCCCGAAGTTTCACTTCAGGTCATGCGGTTTCTGGCAGCACGCCTTGAACACACGACACAGGATCTCGGCAAGGCGCGGGCTGAGCTGAAGGCCATCACGCCGCCTGCCTGATCAGATCAGGAACCGCCCGAACAACACTTCGATCACCGCCGCGAAACCGAGAGGCGGGCCGAAGGGTACGGCGCGGGTCGCGGAAAGCGGGCCACTGATTGCCAGAACCGCAATCGCCGTAAGCGCCGCGATCAGCGCCACCTCCGGCAATGCCTGCCAACCAACAAAGGCGCCGATGGCCGCGAGCAGTTTGGCATCGCCCTGGCCAACGGCGTCAATGCCGCGCCACCGTTCCCACAGATACCCAAGCGCGCGCAGACTGCCATATCCCGCGGCGGCACCGATGGCCCGGTCCAGCCCGACCGCCGTGCCGACCAGCAGCCCGGCAGTGATCCCGATTGCGATCAGGGGGAATGTCAGCAGGTCCGGCAGGACCATTCGGCGAAAATCAAGCACTGCCAGCGGCGCAAGCACCGCGAACAGAATCGCAGCCGCGCCCGATCCGCTCAACCAGAACAACGCCGCCGCCGGAATTGCGGCTACAAGTGCCGACTCCGCTGCCGTCCGCCGGGGCCGCAAGTCGAGGTCGGGCCGCAACCATGCTATGCCCGACCCGAGCGCCGCTGCTGCCAGCACCATCATCACAGGTGTCCACAAACTCACATCGCTCGTCATATCCGGCCACCCTGCCTCAACCCGTTGTTCCCAAAATCGCCGGTTCTCGCTATCATCCCCGGATGAACCGCGCGACCTGCATCTTCCGTCTGATGACACTTGCCCTGCTCGCCGCGCCGGCGGCGTCGGCTGAAGATTTGTCCGGGCTGGAGGCCTATCTCGCCGCCGTCAGCCGCGCGGAGCAGCGCACCGAAGCTGACTGTCAGAAAGTGCAATCCACCATCCTGCCGGAGGGGCGCGTCTGGTTGAAGCGCGGCCCGAACGGGCTTGAGATCGTGCCGCAAGACGCCCGCGCTGCCGAGGCAGCGGCATTCTGGGCCTCCGTCGTCCTTGGTGCCGAGGATATCGCGCGCCGCCTCTATGGCCGGGTCGTAACCGACGATGCGGATGCCGACCCGATCATGATCGAAACCACAGATGGCATCGCCACTGTCCACGGCGGCATGCAACTGGCGCGCGGCGACGCCTGCGACGCGTTGCGGGGCCTGATCGGCGGGATGGGCGGCATTCAAGGCGGCAACCCGTTTAACGCCGCGCGTGATGCAGCGACGGATACGACGCGCGTGACGCTTGCCATCGGCGGTGTGGCGGAGGCCCCGATCACCGCAACGCTTCCCGCCGATGCCATCGTGCGCGGGCCGGATGGGGTCACCGCCGGGCTGGAGGCAGGCGAGGACGGCCCCCTTATCCGCATCGAAGCGCGGGCAGACGCGACGCCCGGTGAGGCAACGGTCCGTGTCTATGACCCGAATGACCGCTTCACACCGCTGGAGACGATTGATCTGTCGATCCTTCCGGGTGCCGCGCCCGCCGAACAAGGGGCGGAGACGACGATCTTTGCCGGGGACCGCCACGAAGGCATCCTGCCTGTGGGCAGATCGCAACGTGTCGCGCTGACCCTGCAAAACGGCGAGCGGGTCACTTTCACATCGTCGGACGATACCGACCTGCGCGCCACGCTCGAATCAGAAGATGGGCGGATCATCGCTGCGGATGATGATTCGGGTCCGGGCTATGGTTTCACGCTGAAAGCGGACCTCGCCCCCGGCAGATACTTCCTGATCCTGTCCCATTGTTGCGGGGGTGGCGGCAGGTTTGCGGTAACGAGGGCCAATAGATAATGCCAAAGTGACCTTATGCACGACAATGCAAGGGTTTAGCGTATGCTTTGATTGACCAATGGCCTTAAAATCCTCATCATGGGCGCAAGTTACGGTAGGGGCGTGATGACTGAAATTTTTGAAATAGCAATCGTCGGGTCGGGTCCGGCTGGTGCAAGCGCCGCGGCGCGTGCGGCTCAGCTTGGCATCAGCCATGTGCTGCTGGAGCGGACGGATCATCTGTCCGATACCATCTACAAATATCAGCGCGGCAAATATGTCATGGCGACGCCTGACAACCTGCCCCTGCAATCGGACCTGCGATTCGAGGCGGACACCCGCGAGAACATCCTCGGCTGGTGGGACGAAGGTACGCAAGGTGCCGGTGTGAATGTCATGTTCAATGCCGAAGTCACCTCGATCGAGGGCGAGAAAGGTGATTTCACCATCACCACCGCGAAAGGCGCAACCGTAAAGGCGCGCCATGTGGTGCTCGCCATCGGGCTTCAGGGCAACCTGCGCAAGCTTGACGCGGCCAAGATCCCCGGTGCCGACAATGGCGTCACGGAATATCAGCTCGACGATCCGCGCGATTATTGGGACAAGGATGTCGTCGTCATCGGCGCAGGCGATGCCGCGATCGAAAATGCCGTGGCGCTGGCCCAGAACGACAACCGCGTCACCATCGTGAACCGGAACCGCGAGTTTTCGCGCGCGAAGGCGGGTAACATCTCGCTGATCCTGACCTCCATCAAGGATGAGCTGCTAGAATGCGCCTATAATGCCGATCCGGTGCGCGTGAATGCGGACAGTATCGTGCTGGCGACGCCTGAGGGTGAACGGGTGGTGAAAGCCGACCGCGTGATCGCCCGTCTGGGTGCCATCGCGCCGCGCGGATTCATCGAGGCTGCGGGCGGCGTATTCGAGGAAGGCGCGGATTTTCCGCGCGTGAACGAGATTTACGAATGCGACCGGCCCGGCGTGTTCATCATCGGTGCGCTGGCGGGTTATCCGCTCATCAAACATTGCATGAACCAGGGTTATGAGGTGATCCACACGATCATCGGCGACCCGGTCGAAAGCATCATCCGGCAGGAACTGGCGAAGAAATTCCAGGTCATTCCCGGCTTCAACGGCGTCCAGAACATGCTGGAGCAGATCAAGGATGCCGTGCCGCTGTTTCAGGGTCTGACCCTGTTGCAGTTGTCGGAATTCCTGCTCGATGCGGATATCCATTTCAAGAAACCCGGCGAAACCTTCATGGAAAAGGATCAGGCGGGTGACAGCCTTTTCGTGATCCACGAAGGCGGCGTCGAAATTCCGGTGGCCGCCGACAAGGTGTTCCGTCTGGAACAGGGCGATTTCTTTGGCGAGATGGGTCTGATCATGGGCCGCCGCCGCACCGCGACGGTGATGGCTGCGCGCGATGGGCAAGGCACGGTCGGCATCGAAATTCCGCGAACCGCCGCGCTGAAGCTGATCGCAGCCAGCCCGGTCGCGAAGCGGGTGATGGACGAAACAGCCATCCTGCGGCAGTTGCAGACATTCCTCAGCCCAGAGTTGACGCGCGATGACCTGTCGGAACTGATTTCGGCGGCGAAAACCCGCCGCATCCGGCGCGGCGAGGCGTTGATCTCCGAAGGGGACGAGGGCGATGCGCTTTACGTGATCCGTTCCGGCTCCGCCACGGTTTCCAAGAAGGTCGGTAAATCCGATGTGGTGCTCGGCTACGTTCCTGCGGGCCAGTTCGTCGGTGAAATGGCGCTGTTGTTCAAGCAGAACCGGTCCGCCACCGTACGCGCCACGGTTCCGGTTGAGGCTGTCGAACTGGACGGAGCGTTGTTCCGATCGCTGCTCGACGAAAAGCCCCGCCTGCGCGCAATGGTCGACAAGAAAGCCCGCGAGCGCGAAGAGGAAAACCAGCGTCGCGGCGATGACGAGATTTCGCAAAAGCTGGAATTCCTCACCTCCGTCGGGCTGGGCGAGGCGACGAATGCCATCGTGATCGACGAAAGCCTTTGCGTGCGCTGCGACTATTGCGAAAAGGCCTGCGCCGAAACCCATGACGGGGTCAGCCGCCTTGATCGGGCATCCGGCCCGACATTTGCCAATATCCATGTGCCGATTTCCTGCCGCCATTGCGAACAGCCGCATTGCATGGCCGACTGCCCGCCGAACGCGCTGCAACGCGACCCCGACGGCGCTGTCTATGTCAACGACACTTGCATCGGCTGCGGCAACTGCGCCCGCAACTGCCCCTATGACGCCATCACTATGAGCGCGTTGCCGGAACCGAAGGGCGGCCTGTTCTCGTGGCTGCTGTTCGGCGGCAAATACGGGCCGGGGGAGGCATCAAAGCCGAAAAAGTCAAAAGAAAACAAGGAAATGTCCCGCAAGTGCGATCTTTGCCGTGACGTGGATGGGGGGCCATCCTGCGTTCGTGCCTGTCCGACAGGCGCCGTGATCCGCATGGGACCGGAAGACCTATTCCGACGCATTCGCGAGGGGGCGTAATGTCGGCACATGTATCCTTTCTGGCGCATCAGCGCTTCAGGTGGTTCAAGCTGAGCGCGTGGCTCTGCTTGATCGTCATCGTCATCTATTCCGCTTATGCGCCGGTTGGCGGTCGCAACGGCGGAACCTGGGTCGGCTATGGCCTCGGCGGCCTCGGCTTGGCCATGATCCTCTGGCTCTCTTGGCTTGGGGTCAAGAAACGCGGGTTCAACACCGGCGCGAGCGGCGTGAAGGGCTGGACATCCGCGCATGTCTATCTCGGGCTCTCGCTCATCATCATCGGCACGCTGCATACGGGGTTCGAGTTCGGCTGGAACGTCCACACGCTCGCCTACACGTTTATGATGCTGGTCATCCTGTCGGGGGCGTTCGGCGTGATCGCCTATCTGCGTTACCCGCGCATGATGTCCGAAAATCTTGCAGGGCAGTCCGTTGCCGGGCTGCGCAAGGAGATGGAGGACCTCGACGTTCGCCTTGCCCGCCTGACCCAGCGCCTTCCTGACGATTTCGCGGCGGCAGCGCGGGACAGTCTGGACAACACCAGGATCGGCGGCGGCTTCATGGCACTGCTGAGCGGGTCGAGCGCACGTTGCGGATCCGCCCGCGGGCGTGAACTGGCGCGCCAGAAGGCGGACGAGTTGATGAATCCCGCCTTGCAGTCCGTCGCGACCGAAATGGTTGCCACCTTGTCGCGCAAGGCAGAGATCGCATCCCGGCTTCGCCGTGATCTGTCTTACAAGGCAGTCATGGATGTCTGGCTCTGGCTACATGTGCCGATGACCCTCGGGCTGATCGCATCGCTTGCCGCGCATGTCCTCATCGTCTTCTTCTATTGGTGAGGAGCGCCACATCATGAGACTGTCTCTCGTCACAATCAAACGCCGCCCTGACGGCGATGACGTATCCCGCCGCGAAACCCTGCTGGAAGGTGCGGAGCTCCGCGTTGGCCGAGGTGCCGATGTCGATGTGAACCTGCCGGATGTGAACGTCGCCTATCACCATGCAACGATCACCGAAGGATCAAACGGCGTTGTCGTGACAGCCGTTGGCGGGGCCGTGATCGAGGTAGACGGCAATCCGGTCGAAAGCGTCGTTCTGGCCGTCGGCACGAAATGCCGGATCGGGTCATACGAATTGACCGGCGAAGCGTCGCCTGAACATGCGGACCGGGCGATCGCCCTCCAGAAAATCGAAAAGCAGGCGGAGGTCGTTGATCATACCCCGCAACGCATCGTTGATACGCTGCCCTCGCGCCGCCGTTTGTCGTGGATCGCGGCTCTGGTCGTGCTCGGGCTGTTCGTGGGCTGGCCGCTTTCGTCGATCCTGCAACGCAGCGCCCCGGCACCGGACGCCGTGGTCATCACCCAGATGACAGGCCCGACACAGATGTCCGCGGAGGTCGTGCAGGCCGCGCTCACCAATGGCGAAGCGCCTGCCGCCCCTGCGGAAGGTTTCTCACCAATGGAAGCCGCGTGGATCAGCGGTCCGATGAGCAAGGTGCATGCCGGGCTGTCCGAGGATTGCGGTGCCTGCCACCTCCGCCCGTTCGAGATGACAACCAACAATGCTTGCCTCGCCTGCCATGCCGAGGTTGCGCAGCATGCCGACGTCGCCGCGCATCCCGCGATGGCGACAGATAATTTCCGCTGTGCGGCCTGTCACAAGGAACATGCCGGCGGCGAAAGCCCGATCGAGCAGGCATCCGCCGTCTGCACCGATTGTCATGCCGACCTGAAATCGGTGTCCGCCAAGACGGAACTTGAGGATGTGACCGATTTCGGCACCCAGCATCCACAATTCCGCCCGACGCTGGTGACCGGCGTGTCGATGTCGGAAACGGGTGAACTTGTCCCCTCCATCGACCGCCGCACGCTGGATCAGCCCTATCCGCTGATCGAACAATCCGGCCTGAAATTCCCGCATGATGTCCACCTGAACAAGGAAGGCGTGCGCGGCCTCGGCCGGGCGTCGGACAAGACATGGGACATGAACTGTGCGTCCTGCCACGTGACACAGGCCGACGGGATGCTGATGCGCCCGATCGAGATGGAGCGTGACTGCGCCTATTGCCACGAATTGACCTTCCAACCGCAGAACATTGATTTCGTTCGGGAACTGCCGCACGCAAAGGCAGCGGAAGTCAGCGAGATCGTGCATGACTACTATGCTGCGCGTGTGCTCGAAGGAGGGCTGACGGTGCCGGGTGCGCCCGACAGCGCGCGCCGCCGCCCCGGCACGCCGATGACGCCAGAGGAACGTGAAGACGGCCTCGAATGGGCGGCCGCACAGGCGGAACTGGAACTTCGGGCGATCATGGATGTCCGCCTTTGCGGCGACTGCCACGTTGCCGAAGCGTCGGTCGAGCCGGATGAACGGGGCCGGACTGTCTGGACCGTTCAGGGGGCGTTGTTGCAGCGGCATTGGATGCCGAAGGCGTATTTCAACCACGAACCGCATTTCGCGATGGACTGCGTATCGTGCCACGCGGCCCCGACCTCGAAAAGCAGCACGGATGTGTTGATGCCACCCATCGACTCCTGCCGCGATTGCCACTTGGGTGAAAACGCGGGGGCGGCATCGGTGTCTTCGGAATGCCTCGCCTGCCACGAATTCCACATCGACGGAAAGCCACCGATGTCACCGCCACATGGCGACGCCGTCGAAGCGCGCCGCAAGGATGTCGAGCGCTCGACGGTGGTGCGAGCGACGCAGTGATCTCAGACCTGTGGTTCCCGCTTCCGGCGGGGATCACAAGACTTGAACGGATGCGACAGGGAGAGCCTGATGAGCCTTCGATATACGATGCTGGCTGGTATGACAGTGCTCGCGGTCAGCGCCACCGCGCAGATGGTCAGCGCCGCCGAGCGGCTGAGCGTGAACGGCGTGGCCTTGCCTGCCGTCACAATCGAACGTGGCGGCGCGTTGGAGGCGCGGGTTGACGCGGCGGGCGACGACATCCTGTCGGTTCACACGATCCTGCGCCCGGCATCCTCGAATGTGACCCTGATGCGCGACCGCGACGGGTTCTGGAGCCCGTGGAACGGCGACCGCGCCGATCTGGCGATCAGTGCCTCGCGCATCGAAGGCGACGAACTGGTGTTCAAGATCTTCGACACCCCGCCATCGACGATGGGCGGCATGACGATCACGGTGGCTTACCGGACGAAAGACGGCCTGAAATATGGCTGGTTCCAAGTAGCGGAGCGTGCAGAATGATGTCTCTTCTTCCCAAGACGCTGACCGCCCGGACCCTGCGCTATGGCTTCGCCGCAGCGCTGGCCGGGGCATTGCTGGTCAATTGCGGCGGTGCAGAAACCGGCAGCGATGATGGGGCGCAGCCCGCACCCGGAACCAAGTTCACCGGCCTGACCCAATTTCCCGCCCTCGCCTCACTCAGCAGCGCCGATGTACAGACCATCATCGCGCAAGCGGTGGCGGAGGCGAATGCCCGCAACGCCCCCGCAACGATTGCGGTGGTCGACCGCGTCGGCAACGTGCTTGCGGTGTTTCAGATGACCGGGGCGGACCCGGACCTGCGCGCCATCGCCGAGGTGCCGCGCACCATAACCCAGGGGCCGCTCAGCGGCGATGTATTGCGCGGGGCCGATGGCTCCGGCCTCGACGGGTTCACTGTGCCCGGCGGCGCACCGGTCGGTGCCATCGCCAAGGCGGTGACCGGGGCGTATCTGTCATCGGGTGGCAACGCCTTCACCACCCGGACCGCCAGCCAGATCGTTCAGGAAAACTTCAACCCCGAAGAAACCTTTCAGGCCGGCGGGCCGCTGTTCGGTGTGCAGTTCAGCCAGTTGCCGTGTTCCGACCTCAGCACGCGGTTCGAAAGCGACAATGGTGCCGGAACGGTCGTCGGTTCGATGGTCGGGCCGCGCCGTTCTCCGCTCGGTCTTGCCGCCGATCCGGGTGGCTTGCCGATCTACAAGAACGGCACGATGGTCGGCGGGATCGGCGTCATCTCCGACGGGGTCTATGGTCTTGACCTTTCGTTGCGCGATATCGACAGCAACCTTGAAATTCAGGACGAGTTGATCGCGCTGGCCGGGATCACCGGGTTCGAGGCACCGCAGTCCATCCGGGCCTTCAACATCACGGTGGAGGGCAACACGCTCCGCTATACCGACACGGCGGATGACCGTGACAGGCTTGCCGCCAACCCAGCAGCCGCGCCCGGCTTCGCCGCGATCAATGGCACGCAAGGCGCACTGCTGGATGTGAACGGGTATTACAACGTCACGACCGGAACCGCCGCAGACGTTCTGGCGGGGACCGCTTATGGTGACCCGGCATCCGGTTATGTGCCTGCCACCTCGCTCGCCGGGGGGAGCCCGTTCCAGAATCCGAACGCCTTCGTGCTGGTCGATGAAAACGGTGCGCCGCGCTTTTCACCCAAGGCCGCGGGCGATGCGCCCGGCGGCGACCCGGCAAACCGGCTGAAACAGAACGAAGTGCGGCTGATGCTTGACGAGGCGCTCGGCGTTGCGCTGGCCGGACGCGCACAGATCCGCCGCCCGCTCGACAGCCGCATTCAGGTCACCGTGTCGGTTGTCGATACGAATGGCGAGATTCTGGGCGTCGCCCGCACACCTGACGGCCCGATCTTCGGCACCGACGTGTCGTTGCAAAAGGCGCGCACGGCGATGTTCTTTTCGTCTGCAAACGCAGGCACTGACCTGGACCAGGTGCCCGCCATTGACAGCGCCACCTTGCTGGCGAGCCTGAACGTGTTCGCGCCGACCGGCCTGATCCCCGATCCTGATGGCGGCCCCGGACAGAGGGTCATCCTGAATTCGGGCACATCTTATGTTCAGGCGGCACGCGCATTTGTCGGGCCGAATGCGCTGGACGGATCGGTTGCCTTTTCCGACCGTGGCAACGGCAACTTGTCCCGCCCGTTCTTCCCGGACGGGGTTCAGGAACAGGTCGACGGCACGGTGAACCCGCCGGGCCCGTTCAGCCGGCCCTTCAACTCCGCTGATACGACGCAGAACTGGTCGCCCTTTTCCACCGGGTTGCAGTTCGACCTGATCGGCGTCGATGTGCTTCAGCATGTGCTGTTCATCCTTGGGCTGCTGCCTGACACCGATGTCGGATGTTCGCTGCTGCCGGTGCGCGACGGCGTTGCCTTCCCGCGCCCGACACTGGCGAACGGCGCGCAGATCTTCGCAGGTTCCGTTCCGATCTATCGCAACGGCATCCTGATCGGTGGGCTGGGCGTTTCCGGCGACGGCATCGACCAGGACGACATGATATCGTCGCTCGGCCTTCGCCGCGCCGGACTGATCCTCGGCAATGGCCTTGGCCATGCGCCGGAGGCGATCCGGTCCGACACCGTCATCCCGCGCGGCGGTGACGGCAGCCGCCTGCGCTATGTCAGTTGCCCGTTCACGCCTTTCATCAATAGCAACATCCAGAACGCCTGCGAGACGCTGTAGCCACCAAGAGGAGGGGCCCTGACATGCTGACGATGCCACGAACCGTCCGGTCGCGCCTGCACGCCGCCGCTGCGTCCATTGCGATCCTGTCCGCCGGTGCAGCCTCGGCGCAGTCCGTGGTCAACGCGCAGACAAACCGTGCCACCGCCCCGCTGGCGGAGGCGGAGGTTTTCGGATTTTCGCAGGTGTTGCGCCGGAATGCCGGCCCGGACATCACGACGGTGAACCCCGATCCTGCCCCGGCCCCCCCTGCTGCCGGATCCGTTGAAACCCAGGGCGGTTTCTCGGATGTCACGCGCGTGCGGCCCGGATCCGAAACCGGTGGCGCAGCGCCCGAGGGCGAAGCCGGCGTGGCCCGCCCGCGCGGAACGGCTCCGGTAGAAGGCGACAGCGACTGGGTTCGCGAATCCGACCCCGCTGAGATCGAAACGACAACCGCGCCCGTGGTGGAACCAACCATCCGCCCCGGTGCCTTCATCCTGTCGGGGCAGTCCCTGCTGACAGGGGAACCACAAGTCGGGCGCGGCATCGACGACCCAGAGCGTCGCCGCCCCGGTGCCGGGCCTTTCGTGCCGGAGCCAGAACCCTATATCGATCCGACCGCCGTCGATGCACCACCACCGCGTGCCGCCGGGCCGGATGACTTTCTCGCCATCCCCGACCGCTGGCGGCTGGTCGATACGCTCGGCCTCATCAAGGAAAACCCGCTCGACCCTTACGACCAGAACACGCTCAAGGGTGACAAGCCGATCTATGAGGGCCATTGCTTTCCGTTCCTGAAGCCGATCCTCGGCGAAAGCGAAACGGATTGCTTCGTGATCCTGCTCGGCATTTCCGACACGGTGTTCGAGCCGCGCAGCTTCCCCACCCCGGTCGGCGTTCAGACCACAGCGCGGCCCGGCACGAACGATCTGTTCGGCAAGGTTGACCAGTTTATCCTGAACCAGAACTTCATTCACGGGTTCAGCCTCGTGAACGGCGATACCGCGTTCCGCCCGCAGGATATCGAGTTCCGCTATACGGGTGTGCTGAACTTCAACTACGCGGATGTGGACGAACAGCGCGTGCTGCGTGCTGCCCCCGCCTCCGGCACCAACCGGCTCGACTATCACTATGGCCTGATCGAGTTGTTCGTCGATTATCACGTCGCGAACATTTCCGACCGCTATGATTTCTATTCGATCCGCGCCGGTGTGCAGCCCTTCAGTTCCGACTTCCGGGGCTTCCTGTTTCAGGACAGCCAGCTTGGCATCCGGTTCTTCGGCAACTGGGACAACAACCTCTGGCAATACAATCTGGCCTGGTTCCACCGGCTGGAAAAGGACACGAACTCCGGCCTAAACGACGTGTTCCAGACCCCGCGCGAGGACGACGTGTTCATCGCCAATGTGTATCGGCAGGACTTTCCGATCCTCGGTCTCACCTCGCAAGCCTCCTTCGTCTATAACCGGAACCGCGAAGGCGATGACCGGTATTTCGACGACAACGGCTTTCTCGCCCGCCCGCAATCCTTCGGGAACCAGCGCGGGCGCGACTATGACGTGTTCTATCTCGGCTATAACGTCGATGGCCGCATCGGTCGCGTGAACCTGACCGGATCGACCTATTATGCCTTTGGCCGCGACGACAACGTCTTCACCGACCGCAGCGCCAACATCTCTGCCTTCTTCGCGGCGGCGGAGGTGTCGATGGATTTCGACTGGGCGCGCTGGCGTCTGTCCGGCCTTTATTCATCGGGCGACAGCGATCCGTTCGACAATACGCAGGGCGGGTTCGATGCGATTTTCGAGAACCCGCAATTCGCGGGCGGCGATACCAGCTACTGGATCCGCCAGCAAATTCCGCTGATCGGCGGCGGCGGCACCGGCCTGTCATCGCGCAACGCGGTCATCCCGTCGCTGCGCCATTCCAAGGAAAACGGTCAGTCCAGCTTTGTGAACCCCGGCATCATCCTGATCGGGGCCGGGGCGGATTTCGACATCACACCGGAATTCCGCCTGTCGGGCAATGTGAACTACATGTGGTTCGACGACACATCATCGCTGGAGGCACTGCGCCTGCAAGGCAACATCGCGAACGAGATCGGCCTCGACGTGTCGGCGGCTGCGATTTGGCGCCCGTTCCAGACCCAGAACTTCGTCGTTCGCCTGTCCGGCGCGGTACTGGTGCCCGGTCAGGGGTTCAATGATCTTTATGGCGCGCAGAACGGTCGGGACCTGTTCTATTCGGTCCTCGCCAACGTCATCCTAACCTATTGAGGCGGCTATGATCCGGTCACTGCTTGCATCCTTTGTCATCATTGCCGGAACGCTGTCGCTGGGTGCGACCGGCGCATTTGCAGCAGGCGGCGAAAAACCGGTTGAACGTGAATATCCCGTCTATCCTCCAGCCCCTGCGGGCCAGACCCCCGAGGATGTTGCCGTCAAATCGGCAGGCTGCATGTCCTGCCACGAAAAGACCGACAGCCCGACCATGCACATCTCGGGTGCCGTTGCGATCGGGTGCACCGATTGTCATGGCGGCAATGCGGGCGTGTTCCGCGAACAGGACACCGCGCCGGGATCTGAAGAGTACGTTCATGTGCTGGAGAAGGCGCATGTGCTGCCGCTGTATCCGGAAACATGGCATTGGCCGACATCGGCCAATCCGAAGCAAAGCTATACCCTGCTGAACAAGGAAAGCCCTGAATACCTGCGATTTGTGAACCCGTCCGATTACCGGGTGGTGCGCGAGGGCTGCGGGGCCTGCCACATGAAACAGATTCAGGCGGCGGAGCGGTCGCTGATGGCGACATCCGCGATGCTGTGGGGCGGCGCGTCCTACAACAACGGCATCCTGCCGTTCAAACGCTATATCCTTGGCGAGGCCTACACCCGCGACGGCGAGCCTGCGGTGCTCGACAGCCCGGTAAAGCTGAGCCAGAACGCCATCGACCGCGGGGCCCTGCCGAAACTCTATCCCCTGCCGGCATGGGAGACGATCCCGGCGGCCGACGTGTTCCGGGTGTTCGAGCGTGGCGGGCGGAACATCATCACCCAGTTCCCTGAAATCGGTATCCCCAATGCGCTCGGCCAGTTGCAACGGTTGGAAGAACCGGGCCGCCCGGATATCCGCCAGTCGAACCGGGGTAACGCCACGGGCATTCGAGTGGCGATCCCTGTCCTGAACATTCACAAGACCCGCCTGAACGACCCGCATACTTGGTTCATGGGCACCAATGACCAGCCGGGCGATTATCGCACTTCGGGCTGCGGTGCCTGCCATGTGGTCTATGCCAATGACCGCGAATGGGAAAGTTCGGGGCAGTATGCGGAATTCGGCAACCGGGGTCAGACGCAGACCATCGACCCGACCATCAATGGCGACCATTTCCCCGAAATGAAGGGCGAAAAGGGTCATCCGCTGAAGCATGCCTTCACCTCGGCGATCCCGACATCATCCTGCATGTCCTGCCACATGCACCAGCCGAACATGTTCGTGAACACCTATCTCGGCTACACGATGTGGGACTATGAAAGCGACGCGCCGCTGATGTGGCCGGAACAGCAGGTCAATCGCCGTGATCGCGATCTGGGACAGCCGCTCCGCAAGGAAGAAAAGGTCGCGACCCGATCCTATGTGGCGCATGGCGATGGCAAGGACCATTCGAAGGATGTCTACGCGCCGTGGCAGCGGATGCGCGAAATCCTCGACCGCAACCCCGAAGCGGCAGCAGCGGGCGGCAAATGGGCTGATTTGAAATTCCTCGAAGAGGTCTGGAAGGACGTCAACCCGAAGGCCAAGGACACCCAGTTCGCCGATTACCACGGCCACGGCTGGAATTTCCGCGCCATATTCAAGCGCGACCGCGAGGGCAACCTGCTCGACAAGGATGGCAACATCGTCTCGAACAGCGATCCTGCGAAATTCGACAAGGCCGTTCACATGAACTCGATCCATGCCGAAAAGGGCATGCATTGCGTCGATTGCCATTTCAGTCAGGATGGCCACGGAAACGGATATATCCATGGCGAGGTTGCGGCGGCGGTGCAGATCCGCTGCAAGGATTGCCATGGCACGGCGCAAGATTTGCCGACGCTGCGCACCTCAGGCCCGGCGGCCCGGCCCGGCGGCGAAGACCTGTCGCTGCTGCGCAACCCGGATGGCCAGCGCCGGTTCGAATGGGTCGGCGGCAAGCTGATCCAGCGATCCATCGTCAATCCCGGCCTTGAATGGGAAATGTCGCTGGTGAAAAACACCGTCACCCCCGGCAAGCGCGACTATAACGCCAAGGCAGCCCGCGCCAAGCTGATGAAAAAACTGTCCGGCCCGACCGATGCGAAATTCGAATGGGGTCCGGGGGTGAAGGAAAGCGACCTCGCCCATGATGACGAGGAAATGGCCTGTTTCGCCTGCCATACCTCGTGGACCACATCCTGCGGCGGGTGCCACCTGCCGATCGAGGCGAACTGGAAGACCGAGCGCAAGCATTACGAGGGGGGCGAGACCCGGAACTGGGCCAGCTACAACCCGCAAGTTGCCCGCGACCAGATTTTCCAGCTCGGCAAGCATGGCCCGGTGAAAGGCGGCATCATCGCGCCGATCCGGTCATCCTCGGCGCTGATCCTGTCATCGACCAACATCAACCGCGAGCGGATCTATATCCAGCAACCGCCGGTATCCGCCGCCGGATACTCGTCGCAGGCATTTGCGCCACATTTCCCGCACACCGCGCGGAAGGAGGAAACCAAGACCTGCACCGATTGCCATGTTTCGGACCAGAACGACAACAATGCCATCATGGCGCAGCTTCTGCTGCACGGGACCAACTTCATCGACTTCATCGGCCACCATGCCTATGTCGGCGAGGAAGGCGGGCTTGAGGCGGTGCGCGTGACGGAATGGGAAGAACCGCAAGCGGTCTATGGCTCCTACCTGCACAAATACGCCTATCCCGACGACTGGAAGATGATGCAGGCCCGAAACAAGGAACTGGCCTGGGATAAGCGGAACATGGTGTCGAGCCAGTCCGCGCCCGGCACGGTCGGCTGTATTCAGTTGCGCGGCGAATATCTCTATGCATCGCAGGGGGATGGGGTGCAGGTCTATGACGTTGCGTCGATCTCCAACAAGGGGATTTCAGACCGTATCCTGAGCGCACCTTTCGGCCCGCTCGGCCATGACGCGCATCTGGATACCAAGAACGCGACCTGCGTTGCCCTGCCGACGGAACAGCCGATCCTGCCAAAACGGCAGGCGGAATATGGCGCGGACCTGATGTTCAAGACCAATCTCGAACAGCCGTTCCACCCGCTCTACAGCTATGCCTATGTCTCCGACGCCGAAGAGGGTCTGATCCTCTTCGACAACGAAACATTCCAGGATGGCGAGCCGCGCAACAACTTCGTGGAACGCGCGGTCACGTGGAACCCGGACGGTGTGCTGACCGGCGCGAGCTATCTGGTGGTGCGGGGCGAGTATGTCTATGTCACCACGCCGACCGGCGTCGTCGTGGTGAATGTCGATACCCCGACCGCGCCGCGCTATGTCGCAACGATCCCGATGCAGAACGCCCGCTATCTGGATCACCAGTTCCGCTATCTGTTCGTGACCGATGACCGGGGCTTCCACGTGGTCGATGTGACTGATCAGGAAACGCCGAAAATCGTGCAGGATGCGTTCGTGCCGCTGGCCGATGCGCGCAACCTGCATGTCGCCCGGACCTATGCCTATGTCGCCGCCGGGACCGAAGGGCTGGTCATCATCGACGTGAAGAACCCGGAGGCGCCGCGCATCTACCTGAAGGAAAACTTCGGTGGCCAGATGAACGACGCGACCGATGTGGTGCTTGGCACCACCAACGCGTCGCTGATCGGCTATGTCGCCGATGGGGTGAACGGCCTGAAGGTGATCCAGATGACTTCGCCGGACAGCCAGCCCAACTTCTATGGTTTCAGCCCGGCCCCGAAGCCGGAGCTGATCGCATGGTACAAGTCCGGCAAACGCGCGGTGTCGCTGTCGGGCGGGTTGAAGCGTGACCGCGCGGTGGACGAGAACGGCAACCAGATTGCGGTTTTCGGCCGCCTCGGGTCGCGCCCGTTCAACGAGCCGGAGCAGCGGGCCTTCTATCAGAAGGATGGCGCGGTGTTCCGCGTGACGGATGAGGTGCGCACGCAGGATCTGGTGCGCTAACACCGCCGGATCAGTCTGCGGAGACATGAAAAGGGCGGCATTCCCGAATGCCGCCCTCGTTCATTTCTGAGGGGATCGACGATCAATCCGTCAGTTCATAGTCGATGGTGGATACGATGCGGATCAGTTTGCGCCGCTCCGCCCGCTCATCATAATCGCCGTCGGCAGCCAGAATTTGCACCACGCCCTGATTGGCCGCCGCGATCCGACCGACCCGTGACCCGCTGTCCGCCGCGAACTGCTTTGCGGCAGCGCGGGCATTCTGGGTCGCCTCGGCGATCATGTCGGGCTTGATCTGATTGAACCCGGTATAGGAATAGATCGCGCGCGGCATGTCGCCATAATCGCTTTGCCCCAGCAGAACGCCCTCGTCGAGCAATTCGGAACTGCGCCCAGTCAACGCCTCGATCGCCGCCACATCGGTGGACCGCATCCGCACCGCGCCGGAGGCGATATAGCGAAGCCGTTCTTCCTGCACGCCGCCACCGACCTGCACGAACGACCGCTCGACCGTCAGCGCGAAGGGCTCGACCATCAGGTCGGCATCCGTCAACCCGCCGCTGCGACCGAGCGCAAGCGCGGCGTCGCGCGCGGCGATGACATCGGCAATCGCGGTCTCCCGATCCTCCCCCTGCCCCCGGAACGGCAGACGCCAGCTTGCGAGGTCCGCCTCGACCACCCGTTCCGCCAGCCCCTTGACCGATACGATCCGGGCAGGCGTGAAAGCCGTGACCACCGCCTGCCCCGCGAGCCAGGACGCCGCGACCAGCGCAGCCGCAAGGCTGACCCCCGCTATCGCCACACCGATTCCCTTGCCTGTTTCCGTCATGATGAAGATCCTTTTCGTTGCTTCGACATGTCTGATAGGTGCAGAAGTCAGCGCGGGTGGGACCGGACGGTTCAGGGATCGCGCAGCGTTCGCCAAGATTTCGTGCAGGGACGAACCTGACGGAAACCGGGCACAGGATTGTGACCTGCATCAGCACAGATCGCCCCCATATCCGAAGCATGGACATAAACCGGAGAGCCGACATGACCCGCAGTGCACGAACAAGAACAACGCTGATCCGTGGAAGCCTGGCCCTGCTGATGGCCGCAACGGGGGCTGCCACGACATATGCGCAAAGCGGTGACAGGACCGTCGCGCTCGAATCGCTTAGCGCACTGTCGCGCGATCTTGCGGCGCCGGTTTCGCCAGAACTGACGGCGTTCGGGTTCGAGGAAGCCACCTATCTGGTGGATGGGCTGACCTTGAACGAATTGCGGCGGCTGCGGTTCGCGGTTGATCGGGGCGATGTTAAGCTGCCCGCGAACATCGCCGGGGCGATCCGCGCCAAGACTCCTAATCAGGGGCTGAGCCGCCGGAACTGACGCGCCCAGCCGGGTTGTAGACCGGACATGAAAAAGGGCGGCCCGAAGGCCGCCCTTTGCGTTTCTGCGATGGTCGTCAGAGGCTGGCAGAAAGGTTGCCAACCGCGCCGATGAACTGTGACGGCACATACTGTTCGTCATTCGCGACGACGCCGTAGACCGCCTCCATCTGCTTCGACAGCTTCTCGTATCCGGCGCTGTCGATATGGCCTGCAACGCGCATCGCCTCGATGATCGAGCCGAGTGCCATCGTGGCCTGCTCCGCCGTTTCATAATCGGCGAAGTAACCATTGGACCCTTTGGTGATGATCGCCTGCATCGCCTGACGCATGTCATCCGCGCCGATTTCCTTGCTGACAAGGGCCTGAACCGCGGCGCGTGCCGTGGATCGGGTCTTCTTGGCGGCTTCCTGGAAGGCCTCGCGGGATGTCTGGGTTGCGGCATGCATCGCCTTGATGTCCGCCGCCATCGCCTCCGCCATGCCGTTTCCGGCCATGCCAAGGGCGACTTCCAGCATCAGCATGTTGGCATCGTTGAACTTCGCCACCCCCGGTCCAAGGCCCGTGCCGGGGCGCGGGTTCCATGCGGTCGGGAAGTCACCACCGTTCGTCGGCAGCGATGTCGACATCGGCTGGTGGCAGGCATGGCAATCGAAGAACGCCAGTTCGGGGAACAGGCCATCGCTGGCGTATTTCGAGTCAAGCAGCAGATCCATCCGCCGCTCCACCATCAATGCCTGACCGACCGCCCAGGTTTTCACGCCGTTGGCGACCTTCTTGCGCTTGCGATAATCGTCATCAACGACGAAATGCGCCGGCTGGAAATCGGTGAAGCTGTCCATCTCGAAGCTGATGCGCGGATGGCCCGCGCCCATGATCTTGTGCGTGGCGAACTGGTTCTCGTTGCCGAGATGGCAGTCGAGGCAGATGCCGGCCCGGATCACCGGATCCTCCAGCGCGATCAGACCGGCCTGCACATTGGTATCATGTGCCGAACCGCCGATGTGAAGGCCCATCCAGGGTGCGGAACCCGCGCCGTGGCAGGCCTCGCAGCCAACACCGTCGGCCAGAACGAACTGCGGCCCCTGCTGGGCGGCGGGCACGTTGTCGGCATGGCAATCGAGGCAGATCTTTGCCTCATGTGCGTTCGGAAGGCCCAGATTTGCGGCGATCCGCTTGGATCGCGGCTCCAGCAGAACCTTGTAGGCCGTCGCATGGGTATCGTATTTCTGCCAAGTCACATATTCGTTCAGCAGAACAGGCGACGAGGACGAAGCAACCTGCCCGTGGCAGCCGCTCGATCCGCAACTTTTCACTCCAAGGTGCACGTCCTGCGCGAAAGCCGGGGCGGCGAACCACCCCAGAACCGTCATCAGAACCGCAACCGCGCTAAACCTCGACATAACGTCCTCCTCTGTCGGCGCAGACTGGGTGAAATTGGCCCCCACCCGTTTTCATCATCGCCACGATACGTCTTGCGCTGCGATCCGCCAAACTCGAATATGCCCACAGAATGAAAAAATGGGTGACAAATCAGTGTCAGAGGGTGCGAAAAGCCACATTGACGCCTGTATCGGTGGCCTGATCGCGTCAGGGCTGTTGACCGACGCTGACGCACAGCGTGCGGGTTCCGCCGCGCGCGGTGGCGAATCTGTTGTGGCCGCTGCAATCCGGCTGGGACTGATTCCCGCCGAATCAGCCGCGCGGGCGGCGGCGCACGCGCTGGGCTGGCCCTTCATCGCGCCCGATCAGGCCGCCGCCCTGCCCCGCGCGCCCGCCACCGACGCGCCGCAACAGGGGTTTCTCGACGCGCATCTGTTCATCCTGTCGGCAACGGCTGACGGCAGTCTGACCGCCGTGCTCGCCGATCCGTTCGACAACATGCTGCGATCCGCCATCGCAATGGCGACCGACCGCGATGTGCGCTTTGCGGTGACGACCGAGGCCGGTGTGACCGGCTGGCGCGCCGCGACGCGCGCCCCGGTCGTCGCCACGCCACCCGCCCCGCTTGAGGACACCGCCAGCGGCGCGGCGGTGGAGGCGTTGGAGGCGTTGCTGGAACGCGCGGCGCGGGCCGGTGCGTCCGACCTGCATCTGGAACCGGGGCCGGAGGGCGGGCGGGCGCGGGCGCGGCTCGACGGGCTGATGCGACAGATCG
>CAYGRU010000023.1:0-57963 GCA_964352385.1 uncultured Candidatus Planktophila sp. | reverse complement strand
CGCCGTCATCGCCGTCATCGCTGGCGGCGTCATCCTCGGCTTCGTCTTCGTCGCCATCGTTCTGGTCTTCGTCGGGCGCGTCGGGGTCTTCGCCCAACTGGTCGCCATAGCCCAGGTCGCGGATCACCTCCCACGCCTTCTTGGCAAAGGCCTGCTGGTCGTCCAGCACGCCCACAAGGTCGTCCATAGACCCGCCCGCGAGGTCATTCAGATTGTCGCGCCAGAGGTTGAGCACCTGCGCCGCCTCTTTCGGTGGCTCACGGCCCGTGGCGAGGGAGCGGAGCAGCATCGCCGCCGCGTCGGCAACCGGCGCGTCCGCCAACTGGCTCACATCGGCAAAGGCCCGCTTGCCGGCATCATCTGCTAGTTTTGCGTCCAGATTGTCAGCGACACCCGGCATAGCCCGCGCGCCAAGGCTTTCGCAGCGTGCGGTTTCCATCGCCTCGTACAGCCCGCGCGCCACTTCGCCGCGCGGGGTATAGCGGGCATGGGTGCTGTCGCTGTGAAACCGGATGCGCAAGGCCGAGGCATCGGCGGTGCCGCGCGCAAGCATCACCTCCGACCGGGTCATCCGCCGCGAAACCTGCGGCAGGCGCAGCCCGTCATTGGTGCGGCCCGGCGGGTCGATGGAATAGGATACGGTCAGTTCCGCGTCGCCCGCCATCGCGCGCGTCGCTTCGCCGAGCGCCTTCTTGAACGGCTCGGACGGATTGTCGGGTTTCTTGGCGGAGGACACTTAGCCGAGCGACAGGCTGGCGGCGCTTTCCGGCAATTCCTCGCCGAAGCAGCGCTGATAGAACTCGGCGACGGTCTGGCGTTCCAGCTCGTCGCATTTGTTCAGGAATGTCACGCGGAAGGCAAAGCCGACATCGCCGAAGATCGCGGCATTGTCGGCCCATGCAATGACCGTACGCGGTGACATGACGGTGGAGATATCGCCGTTCATGAAGGCCGCGCGGGTCAGGTCGGCGACCGTCACCATCCGTTCCACCACCTTCGGATCGGTGCCGGGGCATTTCGCCTTCACGATGGCGCTTTCCTGCGCGTGGGGCAGATAGTTCAGCGTGGTGACCAGCGACCAGCGGTCCATCTGGCCCTGATTGATCTGCTGTGTGCCGTGATAGAGCCCGGTGGTATCGCCGAGGCCGACGGTGTTGGCCGTCGCGAACAGGCGGAAGGACGGATGCGGGGTGATGACCTCGTTCTGGTCGAGCAGGGTCAGCTTGCCATCCTTTTCCAGCACGCGCTGGATCACGAACATCACGTCCGGGCGGCCCGCATCATATTCGTCGAACACGATGGCGGTCGGGTTGCGCAGCGCCCAGGGCAGGATGCCTTCCTTGAATTCGGTCACTTGCACGCCGTCCACCAGACGGATCGCATCCTTGCCGATCAGGTCGATCCGCGAGATGTGGCTGTCGAGGTTGACGCGCACGCAGGGCCAGTTGAGCCGCGCGGCGACCTGTTCGATATGGGTCGATTTGCCGGTGCCGTGATAGCCTTGGATCATCACACGGCGGTTGAAGGCGAACCCGGCGAGGATGGCCAGCGTCGTGTCATGGTCGAACTTGTAGGTGCTGTCGATGTCGGGGACCCGGTCGGATGCCTCGGCAAAGCCCTTTACCTTCATCTTGATGTCGAGGCCAAAGACCTTGGCCACATCAATATCCGTATCCGGCAAATCCACCATCTTCACGCCGCCATCAGCCATGTCGGGCTTTCCTCTTTGCAAATGTGCGCACCCCTTGTCGGGCAAGGGATGCGTCGTTCCCTGTTGTTTACGGGTGACAATGTGACGGCGCAAGAGTGGGCGGGCAGGAGAGACGCGAGGTCGCGGGCGATATCAGGTAAAGCTCCGCGAATTCTTGATCTGGTCCCAGGCCCAGACCACGTCGCGCAAACGGTCCTCATCGGTGCGCAACCCGCCGTTCATGTCGGGGTGCAGGTCCTTCACCAGTGCGCGGAACCGCTTGCGGATATCGACCTTCGGCATTTCGGAATCGACGCCCAGAATGTCGATCGCGCTCTGTTCGTTCTTCGGCAGACGGCGCTTGATGGTGCGGCGGGCATCGCCGCTTGCACCGGGATTGATGGTGGCGTTGTCGCCCAGCGCCTCCAACGGGTCCTGAAATCCCCAGCGGGCCCAGGCCTTGCCATCGGTGTGCCCGGCGGGGCCATCGGGGCGGACGGGCTTCTGCCCCAGTTTCCAGGTCGGGCGGTCCCATGACAGGTCGGACCGGCGCTGTTTTTCCAGCTCTTCCTCGGTGTAGTCGGCGTAGAAGTTCCAGCTTTTGTTGAAATCACGGATATGGCTGTCGCAATACCAGTTGAATTCGTTCAGCTGCTCGCGCGATTTCGGCGCGCGGAACATGCCGGGGTTGGAACAACCGCGCCAGTCGCATTTCCGCGCCTCGGCTGCGGTTTCGCCCTTCAGCCCACGCGCCCGCGCCCGCCGCTTTTTATCGGCGGAGACGGAGATATCGAAGTCGAGAGGGGAACGCGCTGCCATCTGCTCTTTCAATCTGACCGAGTCGAGGTCCATATCTTAGCGCGTTGGGTATGAACACCAACAGGGCGAAATGTGAAAATGAGGTGCCGACATGGGTGTTGCCGATCGGATCTACGAAAAACTGGATGCGGCGTTTCAGCCCGACAGCCTCGAGGTGATCGACGAAAGTCACAAACATGCCGGTCATGCCGGCGCGCGGGAGGGCGGGGAGAGCCATTTCCGCGTGCGGATGATGGCCGCCGCGCTGGCACCGATGAACCGGGTGGCGCGCAGCCGCGCCGTGCATCAGGTGTTGGCCGAAGAACTGGCCGGGCCGGTGCACGCGCTGGCGCTGGAACTGACTACGCCGGCATCCTGAGGGGTGCAGCAAATCGTTGAGTTTCAAGCGGTTTTGCGCGATGCTTTGCCAGACGCCCCGATCAGAGAGGGCGCGAGCGAGGCAAGAGGCAGATCATGAAGTCAGGATGGGTGATCCTTGTCGCCGCGCTGCTGCTGGGCGGATGCGTGGTCGGCACGTTGGTGGACACGACCGCCAGCGTGGTCGGCACGGTTGTCGATACCACGGTTGATGTGGCCGGGGCTGCGGTCGATCTCGTCGTCGATTGACCGCAGTGTCAGTCGCGTGATGCACCACCGAGCGGTGGCAGCGGGGCGGTATCGTCCGGGTGCTGCGCGTGCAGGGGCGGGGCGGCACGCATCGGCTGTTGCGCTGGCGCTTGGCTCATCGGGGCTTGGCTGATCGGGCGCTGTGCCGCGGGCTGCGGCATGGCGCGTGCGAACACCAGAACGGCGCGGTTCACCACCTGCGGCTTGGAGAACCAGCCGCCTGCTTCCTCCACCGGAAACACATCGGTGCGCAGATACCGCCACCCATCGGCGGTTTCCGCCTGAATGACATCCTGAACCGCGCGGGCGATCTGGGCATCCTTGCCCTTGACGTCGCGCATTTTCTTGATGCGGCGCGGCGCGGCGACCGTCTTGTATTGCAAATCCGACATTTTGACCCCGACTGCGAATCCCCCGACCCAAATCTCTTTTTGCATGTATCCTGTGCACAGCGCAAAGTCAGACAGTGAAATTTGCAAGGTCGCGATTTTCAGAGCCGAGTTCAGACAGACGATGTGGATAAGCCGTTTCAGCGCAGCCCCCGATCCCCGCATTCGCGATGACTGGTCTGGCCCGACCCTGTTCGGCGATGATGAGGGCGCATTGCTTGACACCGCGTTGCGCGGCGCGCCGCTGTTGCCCTTGCATGCAGACGGTATCGGCGCGGCCTATCGGGGCGGCTTGCCGCTGATCGGGCTGCCCCCGCCATCCGCCCCGCCGCGCCGGATCGTCATTCTGGTGCATGGGTTCGAGTTCGAGCCACGCATCGGCTGGATCGACCATGCCTTCGATCAGCCCAATCCGCATCATGCGATTTTTCATGATCGCGCGGACGAACCCCCGGCGCGGGAGCATCGGACCCACAATACCCCGTGGCTCCGCCGTCTTGCGCCGGATGATGGCGACCTGATCGTGCCCTTTGGCTATGCCAGTGATCCAGGGCGCGTTGCGGTCGATCTGGCGGGGGATGGGATGCGGGCGGAGCTTCGGCGCACGATCCGCCGCCTGATGATGCTGCGCCGGCTTTCCGGCAAGAAGACCGTGAACCTGTTCGCAGCCGCCTATGTCGAGGCGGGCCTCTATGCACAGGGCCTTGCGGCGCTGATCGCGGCCTTTGCCGCGCGGTGGCGGGGGGAGGGTGCACCGAAGGTCCACCTGATCGGCCACAGCCTCGGCGCGCGGGTGGTGCTGAGCGCGCTAGAAGACCTCGCGCGCCGACCTGCGGGCCATGGTGCGCTGGATCGGGTCGGGCGGGTGATCCTGATGGCGGCGGCGGTGTCGCGGTATCAGGTGCTCGACCTCTCATCGGCCTGCCGGGATGCCGGTTTGCGGGGGCCGGGGCCGGAGGTTTACAATTTCACCTCCGCCGCCGACCTCGTGTTGCGCCTGATGGGCGCGCGCCTGTCCGAAGCGATCGGCGCGGAATTGTCCGGGGTGAAACAGCAATGGGGCTTCCTCCCGTCGTATTTCCGATCCATCAGCCGCCCGCCGGTCGTCGGCGTTGACGGGGCGGAGGGGTTGGCGACTCCGATCCGCTGGGCCGATATTCCCCTGGACCATCCCGAAACGCGGGCCTGGGGCCTTGCGCAGGGGTTGGACCTTGGCGGCGATCTGCGGGATTGCTGGATGGACCATTGGGTGCATTTCACCCATGCACCGAACTGGGCGCTTTACCGCGCCATTCTGAGGGGCGATGCGGATTGGAGCATCGACGCGCTGCGCAGCGGACGCGGCGCAGCGGGCCGCATGATCCGCCCGGCGCTTGGCGCACGATCCGGCAACGATTACCGGATCGTCAGGGTCTGAACGGGCACAGCCCGGTCATTCGACGCCCAGCTTTGCCTTCACCAGATCGTTCACCGCCTTGGGGTTGGCCTTGCCGCCGGTGATCTTCATCACTTGCCCCACGAACCAGCCCGCCATCGACGGCTTTTCCTTCGCCTGTGCCACCTTGTCGGGGTTTGCGGCGATCACCTCGTCCACCGCCGCCTCGATGGCGCCGGTATCTGTGACCTGTTTCATGCCGCGCGCCTCGACGATCTCAGCCGGGTCGCCGCCTTCGGTCCAGACAATCTCGAACAGGTCCTTGGCGATCTTGCCGGAAATGTCGCCCTTGGCGATCAGGTCGATGACCCCACCCAACTGGCTGGCGGAGATGGGGGAGGCGGCAACGCCGAGGCCCTGCTTGTTCAGCCGCCCGAACAATTCGTTGATGACCCAGTTTGCCGCCGTCTTGCCATCGTGGCCATTGGCGACCGCTTCGAAATAGTTCGCGCTGTCCACCTCCGCCGTCAGGACCGAGGCGTCGTATTCGGTGACGCCATAACTGGTGACGAACCGGGCCTTCTTGGCATCCGGCAATTCGGGCAGGGTCGCGGCGATCTCGTCCACCCATGCCTGATCGAATTCCAGCGGCAGCAGGTCGGGATCGGGGAAATAGCGGTAATCATGCGCCTCCTCCTTGGACCGCATCGACCGGGTTTCGCCCTTCGACGGGTCGTAAAGCCGGGTTTCCTGGTCGACCTTGCCGCCATCCTCCAGAATGGCGATCTGGCGGCGGGCCTCGTAATCAATGGCCTGCTGGATGAACCGCATGGAGTTCATGTTCTTGATCTCGCAGCGCGTGCCGAGATGCGCGAAATCGCCGGTTTCACGGAACCGCTCGTAATCGCCCGGCTTGCAAACGGAGACGTTGACGTCGGCGCGCAAGGACCCTTCCTGCATGTTGCCGTCGCACGCGCCGAGATAGCGCAGGATCTGGCGCAGCTTGCGGACATATTCCGCCGCTTCCTCCGGCCCCCGGATATGCGGGCGCGAGACGATTTCCATCAGCGCGACGCCGGTACGGTTGAGGTCCACATAGGACATTGTCGGGTCGAGGTCATGGATCGACTTGCCCGCATCCTGTTCCAGATGGATGCGCTCAATCCCGACCTTGCGGGCGATGCCCGGTTCCATGTCGACCAGCACTTCACCCTCGCCGACAATCGGATGCTTGAACTGGCTGATCTGATAGCCCTGCGGCAGATCGGGATAGAAGTAATTCTTGCGGTCGAACACCGACCGAAGGTTGATCTTCGCCTTGATGCCAAGCCCCGCGCGGATCGCCTGTTCGACGCAGAATTCGTTGATGACCGGCAACATGCCCGGCATGGCCGCATCGACGAGGCTGACATTCGAATTCGGCTCCTGCCCGAATGTGGTGGATGCGCCGGAAAAGAGCTTGGATTTCGATGCGACCTGCGCGTGAACCTCCATCCCGATGACCATTTCCCAATCACCGGTCGCCCCGGCGATGCGTTTCACTTTGGGTTCGGTGAAGGCGAGTTCGGTCATGGCTGAGGCTCCGCTGCGGCTGCAAGTGGTGAATACGATGGGCGAAAGACAGGGGCAAGGGCAGGCGGTGCCAAGCCCGCCGTTGCCAAATGCCGCGCCGCCGCTAAGGTGATCGGTGGGTGACGGGGGTAAGAAACAGGGGCCTTTGATGTTGAAACAGCTTGCGATTTTCGCCTTGGCGGTGGCGCTTCCGGTCGCGGCCATAGGCGATGTGCTGGACGATATCGCCGCGTCGGGCAAGATCACGCTCGGCTATCGCACTGACGCGCCGCCGTTTTCCTACAAGTCGGAACTGGGGGAGCCTGCGGGGCTGGCGGTCGATCTCTGCCGCATTGCGGCGCAAGAGGTTCGCAAGGCGCTGGGGATGGCGGCGATCGAGGTCAGCTATCAGCCGGTCACCGCTGCCGAGCGGTTCGATGCGCTGACGACGCGCCGCATCGACCTTCTGTGCGGGCCGACCACGCAGACCCTCAAGCGGCGCGAGGCGCTGGATTTTTCGATCCCCTATTTCATCGACGGATCGTCGGTCGTGTTCCGCGCCGGGCCGATGACGGAGGTTTCGGATCTGGCGGGGGAGCCTGTCGGCGTGCTTGCCGGAACCACGACGGAGGCAGTGGTGCGCGACATCTCGGTGCGGGACGGGCTCGACCTCACACTGACGACCTATGCCACCCATCTCGACGGGTTGGCGGCGTTGGAGCGGGGGGAGATTTCGGCCTATTTCGGCGATCAGGCAATCCTGCGCTATCAGTTGGGGCGGATGCGCCCGGTCGTGCCGCTGCAATTCTCGACCAGTCAATATTCGTTCGAACCCTATGCCCTGACCATGAAGCGCGGCGAGACGCGATTGCGGCTGGAGGTGGATCGCGCGCTGTCATCGGCGTTCTCCGATGGCACGATCTATACCCTCATCAGCGCCTCCTTGGGTGAGGTCACGCTGTCCGACCTTGCGCTGTCGGTCTATGAGGTTGTGGCACTGCCGGAATGACGTGGCAAGGTTGGATTGCCTTTCACTTGACTTGAAAACCAGCGTGACGCAGCCGGATCGGACAGGTTGATCGGTTTACTTGTGATTTTACTGATTCGCTGGCAGGCTTTCTGGACGCGAAGTTGAACTCAGACTTCCAGACGGGCCTATGCCTTGCCGATGCCTGGCTTTGACAACGCTTGAATGTCACCATCGTGGTGACAAAAGCTTTGGGAGCGAGTGCATGCCGACGGGCACCGTCAAATGGTTCAATGTCACCAAAGGCTATGGCTTTATCGAGCCTGAGGATGGCGGCAAGGACATCTTTGTCCATATCACAGCGGTTCAGCGATCCGGGATGGAAGGGCTGAACGAGGGTCAGAAGATCCGATACGAGCTTGAAGAGGGCCGTAATGGCAGGATGGCGGCAACCGACCTGAAGGCCTGACCGGAGGCCCCGACACCCATCTGCACGAAACCGAGGCCCCGGCTTGACGCCGGAGCCTTCCAGCGCAGGAAACCTGTCAGGACTGCCACCAGCGCTCCGGTTTCGCGGTGAACCCGGCGGACCGTTCCATCGTGTAAGCGATGTTGAGCATATCCGCCTCGCCCCAGGGCTGCCCGATCAGTTGCAGGCCCAGCGGCATACCCTTGGCATCCGTCCCGGTCGGCACCGCGACACCGGGCAGGCCCGCGAGGTTCACCGTCACGGTGAATACATCGTTCAGATACATCGCAACAGGATCATCGCCGCCAACCTCGCCGAGGGCGAATGCGGCTGAGGGCGTTGCCGGGGTCAGGATCGCATCCACCCCGGCGGCGAAGGCCTGCTCGAAATCGCGCTTGATCAGGGTGCGGACCTTTTGCGCGCGCAGGTAATAGGCATCGTAATACCCGGCGGACAGCACATAGGCCCCGATCATGACGCGGCGCTGCACCTCTTTGCCGAAACCGGCGGCGCGGGTGCGCTCATACATCTCCGTCACGCCATCCTTGGCATTCAGGCCGGCGCGCTGGCCATAGCGCACGCCGTCATAGCGCGCGAGGTTCGACGACGCCTCCGCCGGGGCGATGATGTAATAGACGGGCAGGGCGTATTTCGTGTGGGGCAGCGAGATATCGACGATCTTCGCGCCCGCATCCGCAAGCATCGCACGGCCATCGGCCCAGATCCGCTCGATCTCTTCCGGCATCCCATCAATGCGGTATTCCTTCGGGATGCCGATGGTCTTGCCGCGAATGTCGCCGGTCAGCGCCGCCTCGAAATCCGGCACCGGGATGTCGGCAGAGGTGCTGTCCTTCGGGTCATGCCCGGCCATCGCCCGCAGCATGATCGCGCCATCGCGCACCGTCTTGGTCATCGGCCCGGCCTGATCCAGCGAGGATGCGAAGGCGATGATACCCCAACGGCTGACCCGGCCATAGGTCGGCTTCACGCCAACGATGCCGGTAAAGGCGGCGGGCTGGCGGATCGACCCGCCGGTGTCGGTGCCGGTCGCGGCAAGGCAGAGATCGGCCGCCACTGCCGCCGCCGACCCGCCGGACGATCCGCCGGGGGTGATCGGGGCATTGGTGCCGGGGCGGCGCCAGGGCGACGTGACCGGGCCATAGGCCGAGGTTTCGTTGGACGAGCCCATCGCGAATTCGTCCATGTTCAGCTTGCCGAGCATCACCGCGCCATCGCGCCACAACTGGCTGGTGGTGGTGCTTTCATAGGGCGGCAGGAACCCGCCGAGGATGTTGGATGCTGCCTGGCTCTGCACGCCTTCGGTGCAGAACAGGTCCTTGATGCCCAGCGGCAGGCCGCACATGTCAGGCTGATCGCCGGATTTCAGCCGCGCATCGGCGGCGTCGGCCATCGCCAGCGCCTGTTCCGGGGTCTTTGCGGTGACTGCGTTCAGCATGTCCGCCGCATCAATCGCCGCAAGGCAATCGGTGGTAATCTCGCGCGAGGTGAAATCGCCCTTGCGCAGGCCATCGCGTGCATCGGCGAGGGTCAGGTTGTTCAGATCGCCCATCATTCCACCACTTTCGGCACTGCGAAAAATCCGGCCCGCGCATCGGGCGCATTGGCCAGAACCTTGTCCTGAATGCCACCATCGGTGATTTCATCGGCGCGCCGTTTCAGCGCCATCGGCGTGACCGATGTCATCGGCTCCACCCCGTCCACATCGACCTCCGCCAGTTGTTCGGCGAAGGCGAGGATGGTGTTCAGCTCCCCCGCCAATGCTTCCAGATCGCTGTCCTGCACCTCGATGCGGGCCAGATGCGCGATGCGGCGCACGGTGTCTTTGTCGACGGACATGTCAGCCTCCGAAATCCTGCTTGGGGCGGTTTAGCCGTCAGCCCCGCCCCGCGCAAGGCGGCGCGCGCCGTGGCGAATGAAGGTCAGAAGAACGATGCCGAGCAAGAGACCATTCAGGCTGTGCCAGAGGAAATGCGTGCCCAGAGGCACCGCCTCGCAAATTGCGTCGTCGATGCTGCGGAATGTCAGCGACAGCGCGAACAGACCCGCCGCAAGCAAAAGGCCCGGCGCGGCGGGATGCCGACGCAGGGCGATCGCGTAACCGGTCAGCAGGATGATGACGGGGAAATACCCCTCCGACCCGTTTACCGATGGCATCAGGGCGCGCCATGCGGCCCCGAACCCGATGGCGAAGGCAATGAAGACAATGGGCGCGGCAATCGCGGCCCAGAGGGGGGCTGCGAAATAGCGATACGTCGCGGCGTAAAGGTAGACGAGGATGAAGATCATGATCGGGATCGTATCCGCCGCCCCTGCCCAGCGTTCCGCCACCGTGTGCCAGAGGAACGACCCGATGCCGATGGCAAAGAGGATGAGGATCAGCGACAGCGTCAGCGCATCGCGCCGCCCGGCGGAGGCGCGCCATGCCACCAGCGCCGCAATGATGAAGGCGAGGTTGCTGATCGCATTCACCGGCTCGGCCCAGAAGGATGGGTCGATCCGTTCGCAATAGATGTCAATCTTGCCGCTGTCGCCCATCTGGCCGTCCTTCTGTCATGCTGATCGCAGGTGCCTTCGAGATAGGTTACCGAAACTGCTTCGCCAGTTTCAGGCCCTGACCCTGATAGTTCGATTTCAGATCCGCGCCGTAAAGCAGATCCGGCGTCTCCGCCATCGGCTCGTAAACCAGTCGCCCGACGACCTGCCCGTGCTCCAGCGCGAAGGGGGCCTCGTGGCAGCGCACCTCCAGCACCCCGCGTGACCCGGTGCCGCCTGCCGCCGCGTGGCCGAAACCCGGATCGAAGAACCCGGCATAATGCACGCGAAACTCCCCCGCGACGGCCAGATAGGGTGTCATCTCGGCGGCGCAGTCGGGGGGGACATGCACCGCCTCGCGGCTGACCAGAATGTAGAACGCGCCGGGGTCGAGGATCACACCGCCGGATGCCATCGGGCGCACCGGGGTCCAGAAATCGGCGGGGTCGTAATGGCCGATCAGGTCGAGGTCGATCAGGCCGGTATTGCGCCGCGCGCGCCAGCCGACGATGCCATCCTCGCGCGGCGTCAGGTCGACCGAAAAGGCAAGGCCCTGGTCGATCACCGCATCGCCGTCGACCAGGCGGTGATTCTTGTGCAGGAACGCCAGTTCGACATCGGAATAGATGTTGTCGCCGCAGCGAAACCGGATCTGGTTCAACCGCGCGCCGGGGCGGACCAGCACCGAAAACGTGCGCGGGTTGATCTCGGCATAGAGCGGGCCTTCATAACCCGCTGTAATCGTGTCGAATTCTGTTCCATGATCGGTAATCAGCCGGGTGAACAGATCGAGCCGCCCGGTGGAGCTTTTCGCATTCGCCACCGCTGTCACATCCGGGGGCAGGGCGAGGCTTTCCATCAGCGGCACGACATAGACGCAGCCCTTTTCCAGCACCGCGCCGGGTGTCAGGTCGATCTTGTGCATGGCGAATTCGTCCAGCCGCTCAGCCACCGTGCGACTGGCCCCGGCAAGGAAACTGGCGCGGACGCGATAGGCAACCGCGCCGAGCCGCAGATCGAGGCTGGCGGGCTGCACCTGACCGCTGGCTGCGGGCTGTTCCAGCCGGATCTCGCCGCTGTCGATCATCGCGCGGATGGTCTGGGAGGGGAGGACGCCCCTGCGCGTGCCGCTCTTGCTCATCTGCGTTGTCCCCTTACGAAAAACGCCAGCGTCCGTTTCGGGACGCTGGCGCCTTGTTGGTCGGGCTAGCAGGACTTGAACCTGCGACCTTCCGTCCCCCAGACGGACGCGCTACCAGACTGCGCTATAGCCCGTTGACGATGCCGTTTACGCCGGGCCTCTGCCCGTGGCAAGCCCTTGGATGCCATGTATTCGGCATGGCGCATCAGCGGCGCCGCTTCACTCGTCGCGCAGGCGATTCCGCAGCGCCTCGAGCCGGGCAAGCGTGGCATCGACATCGGGCGTGGCTGTGGGCAGGGCAGTCTGCGTGTCCTGATCCGCCGATGCGGTCGCCGCATCGCCGATCCCGGCAACATGGCGCTGGCCGCGTTCGCGCAGCACCTTCTGCACGCCCTTGATGGTCAGACCATCCTCATAAAGAAGCTCTCGGATGCCCTGCAAAAGCTGAACATCCTCCGGGCGGTAATACCGCCGCCCGCCGCCACGCTTCATCGGTTTGATCTGGCTGAACTTGCTTTCCCAGAACCGCAGCACATGCGCGGGGGTGTCCAGCACCTCCGCCACTTCGCTGATGGTCCTGAATGCGCCCGCTGCCTTTTCGGGCTTTTCTTTCTCGCGCGGGACTGCGACCCGCGCCTGCTCTGTTTGCCTCATGCGTTAACCCTCGTTTATCTTGTCTTTGAGGATATGCGACGGACGGAACACCAGAACCCGGCGCGGCTCGATCGGAACTTCTTCGCCGGTCTTGGGGTTTCGTCCGATACGTGCGTTCTTGTCCCGAACGCTGAACGTCCCGAAGGACGAAATCTTGACCGTGTCGCCCGCGACGAGCGCATCGGAAAGATGCTGGAGTATGCTTTCGACCAGATCGGCGGATTCGTTGCGCGAAAGCCCAACCTCGCGATAGACGGCCTCACTCAGGTCCGAACGTGTGAGCGTTTTGCCCATTGTTATATCTCCCTCAGTCCCCAGAGATTTCTTCCAGAATCCCTAAAACCGATCCGCCTTGAATATAACAGAAAGGTGCGCCAGTGGGGAAAAAGAGTCAATATCAAGGGCTTGTCAGGATCGGCTTGCAAACCGCTGAAATAAGGCTGTTACCAGCGCAAAAGGGCAGACCCCCAGGCAAGGCCGCCGCCGATCCCCTCCATCAACAGAAGGTCGCCGCGTTTGATGCGCCCTTCGCTGACCGCGACCGACAGCGCGAGGGGAATCGAGGCCGCTGACGTGTTGCCGTGGTCCTGCACTGTGACGATCACCCGATCCATCGGCAGGTTGGTCTTCTGCGCAGTGCGCGCGATGATCCGCAGGTTCGCCTGATGTGGCACCATCCATGTGATATCGTCGCCGGTCACGCCGACATCCTCCATCACCTCATGGGCGATATCGGCCAGTTTGACGACGGCATGTTTGAATACTTCCTGCCCCAGCATCCGCAACTTGCCTGCATTGCCGGTGGTCGATGGCCCGCCATCGACATAAAGGAGCTCGCGGTGCGCGCCGTCGGAGCGGAGCTTGACCCCCAGCACGCCGCGATCATCCTTGTTGCCCGTCGCCTGTTCGCCGCGCAGGATGAGGGCACCGGCACCATCGCCGAACAGAACGCAGGTGCGCCGGTCTTCCCAATCCAGAATGCGCGAAAACGTCTCCGCCCCCACGACCATGATCGTGCGCGCCTGCCCGGTACGGATCATCGCATCGGCTGTGGCCAGCGCGAACATGAACCCGGCGCAGACCGCCTGCACATCGAAGGCGAAGCCGGTGCAGCCGATGGCCTGCTGAATCTGCGTGGCGGTGGAGGGGAAGGTATTGTCAGGAGTTGCGGTCGCCAGAATCACCGCATCGACCTCGGCACCGGAGATTCCGGCATCTGCCAGCGCGGCGCGGGCAGCGGCGATGCCGAGATCTGATGTCATCTCGCCTTCGGCGGCAAAATGCCGACGCTCGATCCCGGTGCGGCTGCGAATCCATTCGTCGGAGGTTTCAAGCGAAGCAGCAAATTCGTCATTCTCGACGACGCGCGACGGCAGGTAATGGCCACAGCCAATTGCGGTGGCGCGCGTTACGGTCATGGATGCCCCGGTTTCATGATCTTATCTTCGTTGCCAAAAGCGTTAAGGTTTCGGCTCTCAGGAAGCAAGGCCACGCGGTCCGCCACGCTTTTCGCGAAATTCATCTGCCCCATGCGAAATGCGAGCTTGACCGCAGCCGACACGCCGGTCGCATCCGCTGAGCCGTGGCTTTTGACCACAGCGCCGCCGAGGCCGAGGAACACACCGCCATTGACCTGACGCGGGTCGATCTTCTTTTGCAGCCGCCGCAGCGAGCCATAGGCCAGCATCGCTGCGATCCGCGAAAGGGGGGTCTTGGTAAAGGCATCCTTCAGCGACTGACGGATCAGGCGCGCGGTCCCCTCGGCGGTTTTCAGGGCGATGTTGCCGGTGAACCCGTCGGTCACGATCACATCCACCTTGTCGGACACGATGTCATCGCCCTCGACAAAGCCGATATAGTCGAAATCGCCCGCCGCCGGGCCGATCTCCGCCACCATCTGCGCCGCATCGCGGATGGAGGTTCGGCCCTTGTTTTCCTCAGACCCAACATTCAGCACGCCGACGCGCGGGCGGTCGAGGTGGAAGGACAGGCGGGCATATTCCGCACCCATCACGGCGAATTCCGCCATTGTGTGTGGGTCCGCCTTCACGTCCGCGCCGACATCCAGCACGATATTGTATCCGTGTGGGGCGCTGGACGGCCACGTCACCGCGATGGCCGGGCGATCAACACCCGGTGCCTTGCGCAGGCGCAGCATCGACAGCGCCATCAGCGCGCCGGTATTGCCGCAACTGACGGCGACATGCGCCTCGCCGTTGGCGACGGAATCGAGCGCGCCCAGCATCGAGGTGCCCTTGGCATGTCGCACGATCGCCGAAGGCTTGGCATCCATCGGCACCACGCCTTCGGCATGGCGCAGCGTGCAAAGATCGCGCAAGGACGAGCGACGCCGAAGCTGTTTTTCAAGCTCTTCGGCGTTGCCATGCAGAATGAACCGGATGTCCGGATTTTTCCGTGCCGATTTCGAAAGACCCGCGATGATTGTGGACACCCCGTGGTCCCCGCCGGTCGTGTCGACCGAGATGACCGTTGGTTCCTTCATCACGTTTTGCCTCACACAGCAGCGGTTATCCTGTCAGGCCGGGATGGTTCCCGGCCACAGGATCATGCAGCGTCTTCGTCCAGATCGACCTCGGGCACCATGGTGACGATTTCCTTGTCACCGTAATGGCCGCAGGCACCGCAGACATGGTGCGGGCGCTTCAGCTCACCGCAATTGCTGCATTCCAGATGCGCCTGCGACGACAGGCTGTCGTGCGACCGGCGCATGCCACGCTTGGAGCGTGTGACTTTACTCTTTGGGACCGCCATGATCCTGTTCCTTCGTCTTTGGGGGCCGTGTGCCCGGTGGGTTCCGGGCGTGAAAGATCACATCCGACGCCGCTAAAAATGAGACGCGGAACATACGCGAATCCGCGCGCCCCGCAACCCCCGACGGGGCATTCTGTTTTCGGGGCTACTTGCCGCCTTCCATGGCCTTTTTTAGGGCCTCCAGCGCGGCGAAGGGCTTTACCGCGCCGGTGTCGAGCGGTGCGGCACCTGGCGGTGCCACAAGCTTGCCATCGAACACGGCATTGGGCGCACGCGGATAGGGGTCGAGCGCCAATGCCAGCGATTCCAGCACGACCGCCGACAGATCGATTCCGTCTCCCAAGGGTTCGGGCGGGTCATCGTCATCGAGGTCGATCATCACATCGAAACTGTCCTCGATGGTCACCGGCTTCGCGCCTGGCTCGAACACCCGCTCGAATGCCTCCTCGATCACCTGCGCGACCGGGTCCAGCGTCACCACACAGGCCTGCGTGACAGCGGCAAAGACCGTCCCCGCCATGCGCCAGCCACCCTTGCCGACCGGGGTCAGCACATAGGATGCGCGCAACGCATCAAGGGTTAAGATTCCCAGATCCTCCGCAATTGCGGCCCGGTCCTCCGCCGTCGCGTTCAGGGCCGCCTTGCGCCCCTCGCGGGCGGGCAGATCCCGCAACGGAATGAAGTGATGGAAAACCTGCGCGGCGTCGGTCATGCTCTGTCCTGTTGAGGTGATGGGCACCTCTCCTGCTGCTTGATATTACATCATGCGCGGGGTAGGGGAAACAAGAGCAGGACGCAAAAGGGGCGACAAGCAATGGCACAGGCACGGCGCGCACTTATCGCCACAACGTCGGCTTTGCTGATGGCGGGTTTTCTGTCCGGCTGCGAAGAGACCTATACCAATCACGGGTTCGCACCGCAGATCGCGGAACTCGACTCGATCTCGTCAGGGTCAGACACGCGCGGATCGGTGCTGCGCAAGCTCGGGCGGCCCTCGACCATATCCAGCTTCGATTCAGACCAGTGGTTCTATTCGGCATCGCGGGTCGAAAAATACGCCTTCTATGCCCCGAAAGTGGTGGAGCGGAAGGTCGTCGCCGTGAAATTCGACGAGGCCGGTCTGGTCACGGATGTCGCCAATTTCGGCATTGAGGATGGTCAGATCATCGACCTCATCACCCGCCGGACCCCGACCTATGGGCGCGAGCTGACGGTATTGCAGCAGATCTTCGGCAATCTCGGCCGGTTCGACGCTGAATCCGTGTTCAATCCCGGAGGTCCCGGCACGCCCGGCAGCCGCCCCGGCGGCGGCTGATCCGGGGTGACCCGGCGACGGGTCAGACCGACCGGCGACGCCGCATCCACAGCCAGATCAGCGCGGCGCCCGCCAGCACCAGGAACGGTGCCTCGGCATAGTTCACGGCATTCCAGCCCGACACCACATCACCAAAACCGTTCAGCAGTGCACCCGAGCTGAGCGAGGCGATGGTCACCATCCCGAACACCAGAAAATCGTTCAATCCCTGAACCTTGGCGCGTTCTTCTGGCGTATGACTTGCGGTCAGCATGTCGGTCGCGCCGATGAAGCCGAAATTCCAGCCGACGCCGAGCAACACCAACGCGACGAAGAAATGCGCCTGCGACGTGCCGTCGGTGGCGACGACGGCGGTCAGCCCCAGCAGGATCAGGCCGATGGCCACGATCCGCTCCGCCCCGAACCGCGCAATCAGCGAGCCGGTGAAAAAGCTGGGTGCGAACATGGCCAGCACATGGAACATGACAACTGTGCCCGCCATGTCGGGCGAAAACCCGCAGCCAACCACGGCGAGGGGTGTTGCGGTCATCACGAGGTTCATCAGCGCATAGGACACCATCGCACAGATCATCGCGACGCGGATGCGCGGCGCTGACAGGATCTCGCGCATCGGTCGCCCAGCCCGTTCACCCTTGGCCATCCGGCGCGGGCGCGGAATGTCGAGCAGCAACAGGATCGGCGCGGCAGCGATATTCAACGCCACGACCACCAGATAGGCCCCGGCGAACGGCACCGGCGCGAGCGCATCGCGAAACAGCGGCACGATCACCTGCGGGCCAAGCACAGCCGCCGCCAGCCCCCCTGCCATGACCAGCGAAATCGCCTTGGGGCGATAAGCGGCGGAGGCGGTATCGGCAGCGGCGAACCGATACTGCCCCTGCGCCGCCATGTAGACCCCGACAAAGGCAGACCCGATCAGGAGGAGCGTGAAACTGCCCTGCATCAGGGCCAGGGCGTTCAGACCCGCCCCGACCGCGCCGCCCGCACAGCCGAGCATGAAACCGAAGCGGCGGCCATAGCGGCCCATCAGCATCGCGATCAGCGGGGCGGCGAACATGGAACAGAACACTGTGGCGGAGATTGGCAGCGTCGCCAGCGTCTTGTCCTCGGCCATGATCTGCCCGGACAGGCCGCCAAGCACGAAATGGACTGGCATCTGCGCGCCGAGCACCGCACCGGCGAAGGCCAGAATCATGACATTGCGTTTTGCCTGACGGTCTTCATCGAACGGGGCTTGAGCGGCGGAGGGCTGCGCGGTCATCGACTTCGGCTTTCTGGTTATTATCCGTGCCAGAGACCACAGCTTCGCCCTGTTGACCAGTATCTGCCGAAATTTCAGCCACTGATTGTTGCGAAGTGTAGGCATGCACAGACTTGTGAACCTTCGACGCGTAATTTGTGACAGTCAGGTTGCGGCGCCGCTGTGGGGACATGTGGCAGCCGACCCGACACCTGAACCTGCCGACCGATCGCACGGGCCATCCCTGTGGTCCGATCTGCCGGGATGGGCTGGGTGAAAGCGGGCGCTGTCAGCCCACAGCGCCCGCTTTCGTTTTTCTAAACACCACATCCTGCGTCGGTGGGATCAGGTTACAGCCGTCGCAGTCAGGTTCACCCCGCCGCGCGGGCGCAATGTCAGGTTCATGGCGGGATAGGGCGCGGGGCCGGTCGCCGTGAACCGCCAGTTCGCGATGAGTGAGGCGAGGATCAGCTTCGCCTCCATCAGCGCGAACCCCATGCCGATACAGATGCGCGGCCCCGCCCCGAAGGGCAGATACTGATAGCGATGGCGCGTGCGGGTGGCATCGGGCGCGAATCTGTCCGGGTCGAAGGCGTCCGGGTCTTCCCACAACATCTCGTGCCGATGCAGCGCATAGATCGGCAGCATCAGGATATCGTCCTTCATGATCGGGCGACCGCAGAGCCGATCCGGCGCGCGCGCGATCCGCGCAAGGAATGCGGCGGGCGGGTAGAGGCGCATCGCCTCCTCCAGCACCTGTCCGGTGAATTGCAGATGGGGCAGGGCCGACGCCTCCGCCGGGCCGGTGCCGATGGCCGCACGGGCCTCGTCGCGCACCCTGTCCTGTGTCGCAGGGTCGATGGCCAGCAGATAGACCGCCCATGACAGTGCCAGTGCCGTGGTTTCATGCCCCGCGACGATGAAGGCAAGCATGTTGTCGCGCAATTCCGCCGCCGTCATCTTGCGATCAGTTTCCGTATCCTCGGCGAACCGCATCAGGTCGAGCAGGTCTTCGCGGTTCGGCTCGTCCCGGCGGGCGGCGATCACCTTGTCCATCATTGGGCGGAGGTCCGCCTTGCGGTCGCGAAACACCGTGGCCGGACGCGGCACCCAGGTCGGCACACCCAGCACGTCGAGCAGGGATACCTTGCCGACCGTTTCCATGTATTTGGAGATCGCCCCGGATACCTCGTCGCGGTCCAGCACTTCGCGCCCCGAAAGCGCCACGTCGGAGATGATGTCGAAAGTGGCCGATATCATCTGTTCATACATCTCCACCCGGCCCCGCGACGCCATTTCTGTGCCGACGCGCGCCACCGACCGCTCCGCCGCTGCCGTCATGAAGGGGGCCAGCGCCATCAGGTGGCGATGCGCGAATACAGGGGCCGCCGCGCGCCGTTGCCAGCGCCAATGCGCGCCCTCGGCATTGAACAGGCTGTCCCCGATGGCGGGTTTCAAAAGGCGCTTGGTCACGGGGGATTTCGGGTAATCCTCCACCTTGTCCTTCAGGATATGTTCCAGCGATCCGGGGTCCATCACCATGTGCCAGCGTTTCACCGTCACGCCGGTCAGCATCGGTTGCTTGAAGGCCAGCGAGGGAACGATTTCCAGCACATTGGCGCGGGCCTTGCGCACGGTTTCCATGATGCTGAGCGGCCGCGTGGCGACCGCCACCTTCGGCGGCTCGATCCGGGTGCGGGGGCGCGGGGGCGATGATCCATCCATGAGTCAGGATGTAGAAGGTGCCACGTCATCGGCAATGGGGCATTCGGGCGCGCGCGCCGCCGCCTCGCCGGTTGGGCTGAGCGTATAGATTCCGCGCGCCACCTTATCGAACCAGCCATAATGATTGGCGGCGAGGATCGCCTGCGCCCGGTCGACGCCGGTTTCGCGTTTCAGCGCGGCGGGCGTGCATGGCGGATGGTTCGCGAGATACCGCGCGAGCCGCAGCGCATCCTGCCGATAGGATGTCATGGTTTTCACACCCGTCACGCCGCCCTTGTTCGGGTCGCCCGCGCGGCGTTCGAATTCTTTCAGCAACTGTCCGCGCTTTTTCGCATTCTTTCGCGGGGCATAGGGGCCGGGGTCGAGATGCGCCTCCACCGCCGCGCCTTTGGATGAAAATCGCACCGCCAGCAGGCCAAGGCCGAGCCGACGGCACAGGCGGATGATGTCCTTGTAACGCAGCTTCCAGCCCCGCTCCGACGATGCGGGCACGGCCAGATAGACCTGATCGAACACCGTCTGCCGCGCCACCCCCTGCATCACCAACGCCAGCGAGAAGGTCAGCTTCAACTCCACCACCACCGGTTCCTCATCCCCCCGGACCGCCAGCAGATCGCAGGCGCCGATCTCGGCTTTGACCTCGTATCCCTGTGCTTCGAGATAGGCCTTCACAGGCGCGTAGAGGTCGGATTCGCGGGTCGGGTGCAGGGCCATGCCGCCACTATGCCCGGCCTGACCCGATTGTGAAGCGGTGGCGCTGCCAGTCTGCGCTATGTCTGCGCCAACACGGAGGATTCCCATGCGTTTTCTGCTTTGCCTGATCGCCGCCGCCCTGACCGCGCCTGCGGCGATGGCCGCCGCGCCGTGCGCGCTCGACACACCCTGTTCGGTGGGCGAGGGGGCGGAGGCAGGGGACTATGCCCTGCTCGCGCCGTCGGGGTGGGATGGCGTTACGCCCTTGCGCCCGATCATGTTCCTACATGGGCATAACGCGTCCATGAAAAGCACGATCAATTCCGGCAGTCTGCGCGACAGTTTCGTTGAACAGGGGTTTCTGCTGATCGCGCCGCAGGGCAATGCGCAGGGCGGCGAGGGGCCGCGCCGCTGGCCCGGCACGCCGAACCCGGACTGGCGCGATGACCGCGCCTTTCTTCTGGCGGTGATGGACGATGTTGCGGCGCGGGTGCCGCTGGAGGGCGGGCCGGTTATCGCCGGGTTTTCAGCAGGCGGATCAATGGCCTGGATGATGGCCTGCTATCATGGTGAGAGGTTCGAGGCGCTGATTTCCGTCGCCGGTGCGCTGCGCCAGCCGAACAGCACCGATTGCCTGATGACGCCGCGCGCGCTGCAGATCCACGGCTTCGCCGATGCGCAGGTGCCGTTTGAGGGGCGGGGGATTCGTGAATGGCATCAGGGCGATGTCTTCGCCACGTTGGCCATGTTTCGCGCCGCGCGCGGTTGCCGCTCAAACCCCGACGCGATCACCGTCGGGCCGGATTGGCGCACCCGGTTGTGGCAAAGCTGCGGTGGCGGCGATCTGGCCTATGTGGAACATGATGGCGGTCATGGCCTGCCGCGCGGCTGGTCCGACATTGCCCTGCGCTGGCTCGAATCAGGGGCGATGCCGGACGAATGATCCGGCATGTCGCCTGTTTCCCATCGGAAATTTGCGCTGCCGATCTGCTGCACCGCCGGGCCCCACAACGGCGCATTGCCGCAGGTTTTGGCATCGCGCCCGGTTTTTCACTTCGGGCGGGACAGGCATTGCCTGCTAATGTGACGGAATAACAACGCACTCGAAGGGAACGCAAACGATGAACGCCCTCCTGCCTGATGTCGATCCTGATGGCCTGCTGGAATATTCGGTGGTCTTCACCGACCGGTCGCTGAACCACATGAGCAAGGCGTTTCAGCAGGTGATGCGCGACATCTCCGGTATCCTGAAAGAGGTCTATGCCGCCGATCACGTCGCCATCGTTCCGGGTGGCGGCACCTTCGCGATGGAGGCTGTGGCGCGCCAGTTCGCGGGCGGCGAGGATGTGATGGTCATCCGCAATGGCTGGTTTTCCTATCGCTGGAGCCAGATTTTCGAAGCGGGCGACATTCCGGCCCGGCAGACGGTGCTGAAGGCGCGCCGTGCGGGCAATGAAAAGACCGCCCCCTTTGCGCCGATGCCCATCGAAGAGGTCGTCGCCAAGATTCGCGAAGAACGCCCCGCCGCCGTGTTCGCGCCGCATGTGGAAACCTCTGCCGGGATGATGCTGCCCGATGCTTATATCCGCGAGGTGGCGGCGGCAGCGCATGAGGTTGGCGGAATTTTCGTGCTCGATTGCATCGCGTCGGGCTGCATGTGGGTCGACATGCGGGCGCTCGGCGTCGATGTGCTGGTGTCGGCACCGCAAAAGGGCTGGTCAGCCTCGCCTTGTGCGGGCCTCGTGATGATGTCGGATCGGGCGCGGACATTGGCGGAGGATCGGCAGTCTTCGTCCTTCGCGTGTGATCTGAAGGCGTGGGCGAAGATCATGGAAGCCTATGAAAAGGGCGGCCATGCCTATCTTGCCACCATGCCGACCGACGCCCTGCGCCGGTTCCGCGATATCATGGTGGAAACGCAGGATTACGGGTTCGACCGGCTGAAGGCCGCGCAGGCGGAGCTTGGCAGCCGGGCGCGGGCGCTGTTCGCGGCGCGCGGCGTGCCATCCGTCGCCGCACCGGGGTTCGAGGCGCCGGGCGTCGTGGTCTGCTATACCAACGATCCCGATGTGAAGAACGGGTCGAAATTCGCCCAGGCCGGAATGCAGATCGCCGCCGGGGTGCCGCTGGCGATCGACGAAGGCGCGGATTATTCGTCCTTCCGCATTGGGTTGTTCGGGCTGGACAAGCTTTATGATGTGGACCGCGCGGTCGCCTCGCTGGAGACGGCGCTGGACGCTGCGCTTTGAGCCATTTTGGCGCGACCAATCCCGCCGCGTTGTGCCGAAAAGCTTGATTCATCAGCGCCAAGGGCAAGGTGTAGAGCCTTGCCCTTGCCTCTGGCAGTTAGGTTTGCGTTTGATGGTCTTCGAAAGTATGTGTGACGTAAAATCTTAGATGAATGAGTAGCGGTCATCATTTATTGACCTTCGCGTTAAAATACAAATAGTTCATCTGCTTATTTGGTTTTTGTTAATCAATAATGTGCCGTATCTGTCCAAAATGCTATGATAATTTTGAAATACAATCTCTTTGGATGCTATGCTGTAGATGGCTCTAAAGTGATCCAAGCAATCCAGTACAAGCAGCCACTCGCGTGTTGATTGCAGCAGAGCATAGGAAGCTTTCACAATTGATCCAAGTTTCGCGCAAAATCGAAACAGGACTCCCGATGCGGAAATGATATTTCGGCACAACACGCACAAAACGAAAAATGGGGTCAGATTGGAAATTTAATTATAACACAGATTACGAATAAATTTCAAAGTCACAATATAAGTGCACCTGTTTGCATCCCCCACCGACCAGAGGTTATGGTTACGCCTCAGATCAAGGAACCATCGGTTCTGCAAATATCGCGGGCGCGTGTGGCCTGTTCGGACTGCAAGAGCTTCCGTCACCCCACGCGCGCGCAGGAAGGAGAGAATGTTCAAGAGAATTATGGCACCAGTCGATCTGGCTTGTGCCGGGAGACTTTGCACCACGTTCGACTGTATCGCCGATCTGGCAAGATATCGGGACCTAGCCGGCCCGCCACCGATGGAACGCCGGAAGAACTTGCAAAGCGCTCTCTAATGGTCGTGCGCGCGTGACCCGCCAAGCCAATAATCGAAAAGGAAGGGGAAGCCGAAAACATGGCAGATAACACCAACATAGACGAAAACACGGGGATTCCCGCGCCAGAAGGCGCATCCTATCTCATCGAGACCGATTACGAGATCGGTCAGGACAATATCGAAACGCAGATCGGGCCCTTCGGCCTTGACGTTCACAACCCGGTCTTTCTGATTTCGGGCCTTTCGGTGGTGGCCTTCGTGGTTTACGCGCTGCTGGCACCGCAGCAGGCGGCCGATTTCTTCGGCTGGCTTCGCCCGGCACTGACATCTACCTTTGACGGGTTCTTTCTGACGGCGGCGAACATCTTCGTCGTGTTCTGCCTTGCCTTGATCGTGTCGCCCTATGGGTCGGTCCGTTTGGGCGGCGCCGATGCCACACCCGATTACGGCTATGCAGGCTGGTTCGCGATGCTGTTCGCAGCCGGTATGGGCATCGGGCTGATGTTCTTCGGCGTTCTGGAACCGGCCTATTACTTCGGCACCCCGTGGGGAGATGAACCCCTGGGGGCGGTGCGCCCGTTCACCCCGGAGGGCGCCCTGATCCCCGAAAACGTCGAGGCCGCGAAGCGCATGGCGCTTGCCGCGACCTCCTATCACTGGGCGCTGCACCCTTGGGCGATCTATGCGATTGTCGCGCTCGCGCTCGCGCTGTTCAGCTATAACAAGGGACTTCCTCTTTCGATCCGTTCCGCCTTCTACCCAATCCTTGGTGAACGTGTCTGGGGCTGGTGGGGCCACATCATTGATATCGTCGCGGTGTTCGCCACGTTGTTTGGCCTCGCGACCTCGCTCGGGTTGGGGGCGCAACAGGCCAATGCCGGTCTGGAATTTGTCTACGGCATCCCGAGCAGCGTAACGGTTCAGGTCATCCTCATCATCGGCATCACCGCCGTCGCGCTCATCTCCGTCCTGCGGGGCCTTGATGGCGGCGTGAAAGTGCTGTCCGAGATCAACATGGTGCTGGCGATCGCGCTTCTTCTCTTCGTGCTGTTCACTGCTGGCGCCGTCGGCATCTTTACCGATTTCGGCAATACGCTGGTGGCCTACGCGCAGGAAGTGATCCCGCTGTCCAACCCGTTTGGCCGCGAGGATGACGGGTACCGCGAAGGCTGGACCGCGTTCTACTGGGCCTGGTGGATTTCCTGGTCACCTTTCGTCGGCATGTTCATCGCACGGGTTTCACGCGGTCGCACTGTCCGCGAGTTCATCATCTGTGTGTTGATCATTCCATCCTTGGTCTGCGTCTTCTGGATGGCCGTGTTTGGCGGGACGGCGATCAACGACATGATCGCGAATGTCGCTGACAGTGCGGTGAAGGCGAACGTCATCGACGCTTACAAGCCGGAACTGTCCCTGTTTGCCATGCTGGAAAGCCTTCCGTTGGCTTCGATCACCTCGACGGTCGGGATTGTGCTTGTGATCGTGTTCTTCGTCACATCATCCGATTCAGGCAGCCTTGTGATCGACACGATCACCGCCGGTGGCAAGGTCGATGCGCCCGTGCCGCAGCGTGTGTTCTGGTGCACCTTCGAAGGCCTGGTCGCCATCGCGCTGCTGATCGGTGGTGGTCTTGCATCTTTGCAGGCGATGGTCATTTCGACCGGCTTGCCCTTCACGATCGTGCTGCTGTTGATGTGCTGGTGCATCCTCAAAGGACTGATGCAGGAGCGTAAGCACGCCTGATCAATCTAGCATTGAGCGGGCGCGGCGACGCGCCCGTTTTCAACTCATGCACCCGCCCGCCCTCACTTCCGCTGCGCGTATGCTGGCGCGCCAATGGTCGGAGCCTGTCAGGCCGTGGGGGCGAACCCTTCCGGCCTGACTTCGCGGGCCATCGCGTCCAGCACAGCGTTCACGAAGCCCGGCTCCTTGCTGGTCGGGAAGAACGCGCGGGCGAGGTCGACATATTCCGAGATGATGACCTTGGGCGGGGTGCGCGGCGATTCGAAGAATTCCGCCCCGGCAGCGCGGAACAGGGCGCGGAGCGTCGCGTCGATGCGGCCCAGTGGCCAATTGTCGGCCAGTTTGCGGTCGGTCAACTGGTCGATGGCGGCCTGCCGGGTCTGCGCGTCGTCGAGAATCTTGCGAAAGAGGTCGAGATCCGCCTCGCGGTAAGTGTCGCCGTCGATTTCCATGCCAAGACGAAAATCCTCGAACTGCTGGCGCACTTCGTCCATGCCCTGACCGGACATTTCCATCTGATACAGCGCCTGCACCGCAGACAGGCGGGCGGCGGACATCGCGAGGCGCTTTTCCGTCTTTGCAGCTTCGGAAAACGGGTTGGGCCGGGGCATCAAACGCCTCCTACAAGCGGATCGCCCGCCATCATGAAATTGTCGCCGCCATCGGGCTGCCGGCTGCGGGCAGGGCCGAAGCGGCGGGCGAGGGCGATCAGGTGTAGCGCCGCTTCCGCTGCGCCGCCGCCCTTGTTCATCGCATCGGGGTCGGCGCGCACTTCTGCCTGCGCGCGGTTTTCGACCGTCAGAATGCCATTGCCGATGCAGAGCTTGCGGTCGATCCCCAGCAGGGTCAGCGCGCGGGAGCTGTCATTGCAGACGGTGTCATAATGCGACGTCTCGCCCCGGATCACACAGCCGAGCGCAACGAAACCGTCATAGGCCCCCTCGGCAAGGCGGATCGCGGTGGGGATTTCCAGCGCGCCCGGCACCTCGATCAGGTCGTGACCGGCCCCGGCACGGTCCAGCGCGGCACGGGCACCGGCGATCAGGTGATCGGCGATGTCGCGATAGAAGGGTGCGGCGACGATCAGGACGCGCGGCGCATCCGCCGCCGCGAAGCTGGGGCAGGGCAGGCCGGGACCATGTTCAGCGGATGCCATCGGATCATCCTTTCCAGTCGGGAATCGGGCGTGTGCCGGTGATTGACAGGCCGTAAGCATCGAGGCCGATCACGTTCGGGGTCGGCGAATTGGTCAACAGGACCATGTCCGACACGCCGAGCGCCGCCAGAATCTGCGCGCCGACACCATATTGCCGAAGCCGTTTCGGCGCATCGTGATGCTCGCCCGTGATCTTGGCAGATACCGCATTCGGTGACATGTCGCGCAGCAGGACGATGATGCCCGCGCCTTCCTCGGCAATCGCGCGCATCGCCGAGGGGGCCTGCCGCCAATGACCATTGGCCAGCGCCAGCACATCCTCCAGCGGGTCAAGCTGATGCATCCTGACCAGGGTCGGGCCGCTACCGACCGTGCCCTTCACCAGTGCGATATGTTCGGCATTGGACGCGGTATCCTGAAACACCTTGATCGCCCATTCGCCGCCGATTTCGGACTGGATGGTGGAGGCCGCAACCTCGCGCACCAGATTGTCATGCCGCCGCCGCCAGCCGATCAGATCGCTGATCGTGCCGATCTTCAGATTGTGCTTTTGCGCAAAGGTCACGAGGTCGGGCAGGCGGGCCATCGTGCCATCCTCGTTCATGATCTCGCAGATCACGCCGGAGGGGTTGAGACCCGCGAGGCGGCTGACATCGACCGCCGCTTCGGTATGCCCGGCGCGCACCAGAACGCCGCCGGTCTTCGCGCGCAGCGGAAAGACATGGCCCGGTGTCGCAATGTCCTGCGGGCCGGTGGTCGGGTCGATCGCCACCGAAATCGTGCGGGCGCGATCATGGGCGGAAATGCCGGTCGTCACCCCCTCGCGCGCCTCGATTGACACCGTGAAGGCGGTTTCGTGCCGCGACTGGTTGTTGGATGACATCAGGTCTAGGCCCAGCGAATCCAGCCGGTCCGATGTCATCGCGAGGCAGATCAGCCCGCGCCCGTGCATCGCCATAAAGTTGACCGCATCCGGCGTCGCCATCTGGCCGGGGATGATGAGGTCGCCTTCGTTCTCGCGATCCTCGTGATCGACGAGGATGAACATGCGCCCATTGCGCGCCTCTTCGATGATCTCGGCGGTGGGAGAGATATACTGGCTGTAGTGCGCATCTGACATGGGCGTCCGGCTCCGGGCTGGTAACGTCAGGCGCACTTAACCCGCGCGGGCGGGGATTTCCAGTGAGCGTTGCGCCGGTTTTGTCATCGCTGCCAGTCGGCGGGAACGTCCGCACCGAAATGCTGTTCGACAAAATCATGGGTCGCGGCAAATCGCTGCCGCACGCGGGCGGTCAGCGCCGATGGAATCTCATCATGGCTGCCCGACCGGTTCACCCGTCTTTCAGGTTTCGGCGCGTGCCACGGGACGCCAAGCTGATCGGTCAGGTGGTGCAGGGCGCGGTCCGGGTCGGCGAACAGCGTTTCGTAAAATCCGCAGACCACGCGATCCTTGCCGAACACCTCCCACAACCGGGGCAGGGTCAGGTCATACCGGCTGCGCGCGACATAGAGCGGGTTCGCGAGCGCCGCCTCCACCCCGCGCGGCAGATCGTATCGCGCGCCCCGCACGCCCTTCATCGACCGCTGCTGCGAAATCAGCCGCGCGGCCGGGTCGCGCATGATGAAGAACGGGATCACCGCCAGCCCCGCCGCCGCGAAGTAATCGCGCACTACAAGCAGGTCATCCCGCTCCAGCAACGCATATGCGGGCGAGAGGTCGATGAACCGTGCCGCTGCGCTACCATTATGGGCAAAATAGTCGAGATAGGTTGCAGGCTCCGCCACCATCCGCCGATGTTCGCGCAGCGCATCGCGCTGATCGGCGGACCGCGTGGTCGCGGTCAGCCGCGTCATGATCCGCCGCACATCTTGCGTCAGATCGGGGCGCAGCCAGCGGTCGAAGAAATGCACCTCCTTCACTGGCGATCCGAACGTGCCGGAATCCTTGCAGATGTGACGATGCAGCCAGCTCGTCCCCGCCTTCTGCGCACCAAAGCCGAGCAGCATGACCTTGCCGGCCACCGCCGCCCTCGTTTCATCGGAAAATCGCACCGATGCCATCGGGTTGCGGGGGCGAAGTGCCGCTTTCAGAAGGGGGCGCAGAATCTGGGTCACCGGTTCGCCATCAATGCCCGCACAGCGGGGACGGAGATGATCGTGGTAATCTCCTCCGGCGTCATCTGGCGGCCCATCGCCGCCTCCAGCGCCAGCATGAGGCGCATGTGGCCGAGACTGTCCCAGCCGGGCACCTGACCGATCATGCCGTCATCGGCGATGTTATCCGGCGACTGCCCGAAGGCGGCGGCGATCAGGGCGAGCGTCTTGTCGGTCTTCGCCATCAGTTCACCCGCTTTCGCTGCACGGCATCCCATTCATCCCGCAGCAGCCTGAACACATGCTGGTCGAGCCTGCCGGACCCGTCGGCGGCGGGAACCTGCGATTTCAGGATCCCCTCCTGCACCCAGCCCTGCGCCAGATAGTTGAAGATCGACGAGAAATTGCGCGAGAACGGATAACCGACCGCCTTCACGATGCCGCGTTCCTCGAACATGTGGGTCAGAAGCGCGGCGCGCGCCTCAAGCACCGCGTCCTTGCCCCACCATGCGCGGTTGCCGATGAAATATTCAAAGGTCGCCACCTGCGTTCCGGGGTCCAGCTTGATGGTGAAGAACCCCAATGGCTCCCCGGTTTTGGTAAAGACACCGGGGGTGAACACCGTCTGGCCATTGGCCATCAGGATCGACCGCGCGAACCCATCGCGCGCGCCCTCCTTCAGCGCCCGCTGGTTATACATCAGCATCGCCTCTTCGTCCGCGCCCCAGGCATCCCATGTCTCGTTCAGGTCGGTCACCGACATGCCCCTGATGACAAAGCGCCGCGTTTCCAGATAGATGCGCTTTGGCGGCTTCGGCGTGGCCTTGGTCTTGTCGTTCACCCGTTACCCCCTTCGATCCGGTCCCGGACAGCGGTGCGGCTGATCTTGCCCCGTGCCGTCAGCGGTATTTCGTCCATGATCGTCACGCTGGCCGGAACCGCGATCCGGCGCAAGTTCTGCGCGGCATGGGCGATCAGGTCGGCGGGCGTCGCGTCGTGCCCCGGCTTCAGTGTTACAGCGGCAGCGATGACCTCGCCCGCCGCCAGATCGGGGCGACCATAGGCGCAGGCCTCAGCCACCGCAGGATGTGCGGCAAGCACCAGATCGACCTCGCCGGGGTTCACCTTGAACCCGGCGACATTCACCTCGTCCTTCAACCGACCGATGATGACAGTACCCGTATCGGTGATCCGCCCGATGTCGCCGGTGTGGAACCACCCCCCATCGAGCGCAGCGCTTGTAGCGATGGGGGCGCGAAAATATCCAGTCATCAAGCCATCAGACCGAACCAGAATTTCACCTTCTCCATAGGGTGATACAGATCCATCTTCGTGCATTACCGCAAGTGATGTGCCGGTGAACGCCTGCCCGATCCGGTTCGCGGCAAAGCCCGCATCCACATGCTGCCCGGCGATCCAGTTGGCGGTTTCCGTGATGCCGTAGCAGTTCCAAAGCGCAGCGGGCGCGCACCAGTTGGCAATCGCGGCAGCATGTTCCGGGCCGAGCGGTGCCGACCCGACATGCACCCGTTGCAGGCTTTGCCCCGTGGGCCGCTGGCCCCGAAGCGCCATGCGCCAGAAACTGGGAACGGATGAGAGAAAGCTGATCCGGTTCTCGTCGATCACCCTGCCAAGCGACAGAAGCCCGCTCAGGCTCCGGTCCATGAAGGTAACGCTGCCGCCCGCTGCGCAGGCCGACAGGCAGTTGCCGATCAGCCCATGCCCGAAAGACAGGGGCAGGGCGACGAGCGTGCGTGCCAAGGTATCGACGCCGATGGTGGACAGGTTCGCCGCCAGCCGCGCCTGCACTGCTGCTTGTGACAGCGCAACGAATTTGGGCGCGCCGGTGGTCCCTGATGTGGCAAGCAACAAGGCTGGCACGGCCTCGCCGCTGTCCGCCACGACCGCTGGCGGCGCATGGGGGGATGGCGTCACGGCGCCGGTCGCATCGACCTCCACATCCGGGGTGAGGAACGCGGCGAAGGCCGACCGTTCGCGCATCGAATAGCTGTGATCGAGCACCGCCGCCCCGGCGTTCAGCGACCATGTTGCAAAGATGTCGGCCAGCATTGTGATCGGGCTTTCCGTGCTCAGCAACGCGACGCCACCGGGCCGCAGGCCCGCGACGGCCAGCCCGGCGCTTCTGGCGCCGATCAGGCCCCGAAATTCAGCCGCCGCCAGCATCTCGCCGCGCGTGAGGTCATGGACGGATACAGGCAGGCCAACGGGCCATGCCGCACCGAATTCAATGGTCATCGCCCCTCAGCCCGCCGTATCGGCGAGCCGCGCGACATAGCGGGCGAGCACGTCAATCTCCAGATTCACCTTCTGGCCGACCGTCAACCCGCCGAAAGTCGTTGCCATGCGGGTATGGGGAATCAGGTTCACACCGAAACTGTCGCCCGATACCTCGTTCACGGTCAGGGACGCACCATCGACCGCTACCGATCCCTTGCCGGCGATGAACCGGGCGATGGCTCCGGGTGCGCGGATGGTCACGCGCAGGCTGTCGCCATCATCGGCGAGGGCGATGATCTCGCCCACCCCATCGACATGGCCCGATACGATATGGCCGCCCAGCTCGTCACCGACCTTCAACGACCGTTCCAGATTGATCCGGTCGCCGACAGCCCAGCCGCCCAGCGTGGTTTTCGACAGGGTTTCGGCAGACACATCGGCGGTGAACCAGCCGCCGCGCGGATGGTCGCCCTTGCCGGTGGCGGTCAGACAGACACCGGAACAGGCGATGGACGCCCCGATGGCGATGCCTGCCGGGGCATAGTCGCTGGCGATTTTCAGGCGCAGGTCATCGCCGCGCCGCTCCGCTGCCACGATTTCGCCAATTGACGTGATTATGCCTGTGAACATCCGCATATCCTTAACTGTTCCGCGAGGATTAAAGTGAAAGGTGCCCGCTCTCAAGGGGCAAGCGCCTCGGATCGCGACCCGGAACAGAACGGAGCCGGATGGATGGAAAGTCTGGGCGAGGGCGCTGATCGGCGCTATAGGACGATTGATCTGGATCAGGTGATCCGGCAGGGGAGTTACCGGGGCGTGGGACGCCAGTTTTTGTTTCTTCAGGGGCCGCATGGCCCGTTCTTCAAGGATCTCGCGCGCCGTTTGCGTGCCGAGGGTGCAACGGTGCTCAAGGCCGGTGTCTCGCGCGCGGATCAGAAGGAATGGGGCGGAGCCGGGCCTTACCAGCCCTTCACCGGGCTGCCGGAGGACTGGTCGCAGTGGCTTCGGTCGCTGATGGAGGAACGGGCGGTCACCGACATCGTTCTCTATGGCGACACGCGCGGATACCATGCCGATGCAGTGACGATCGCGCGCGAGATGGGCGTGAAAATTCACTGTTTCGAGGAAGGATACCTGCGCCCGTTCTGGATCACTTATGAACGGGGCGGCACCAACGGCAATTCGCGCCTGATGGAGTTCTCGGTTCCGATGATGGCGGAGGCGTCGCGCATCGCCGATTACGACCTGGAGGATGCGCCACCGATCTGGGGTGCGGCCTGGCGCCATGCCTTTCACGGATTCCGCCATCACGCCGATATCCTGTTCTTCAACAAGGCCTACCCGCATTTCCGGCCGCATCGCCCAACCGATGTGCGCCGGGAACTCGCGCTCTATCTGAAACGCCTGATGGTCCTGCCAATGCTGGTGCCGCAGCGCCGTCGGCGGGAGCGGCAATTGCTGAACTCCGGCAAGCTCTATCATCTTGTCCTGTTGCAGATGGCGATTGATTCCTCGATGCGCGATCACAGCCGGTATCGGTCTGTTGTCGAATTCATCGACCAATGCCTTCGGGCCTTTGCGGAAGGTGCCCCGAAGGACCATCATATCGTGCTGAAGGCACACCCGTTCGAGGACGGGCGGGAAGGGCTGGAGCGGCAAACCCGGCAGATCGCGCGTGCGCTCGGGATCGAGAAGCGCGTGATCTTTCTGGAGGGCGGCAAACTCGGCCCGTTGCTGGATCGGGCGCGATCCGCCGTCACCATCAATTCGACCGCGGGGCAACAGGCATTGTGGCGCGGGCTGCCGCTGTCGGTGCATGGCGCATCGGTCTATGCAAAGCCGGAATTCACCGAGGAACGCGATCTCGCGGCATTCTTCAATCGTCCGTCACCGCCAGATGCCGTCGCCTATCGCGAATACCGGCAGTTTCTGCTGATGACATCGCAGGTGCGCGGCAGTTTCTATTCCCGCAACGGGCGGCGCATTGCCATTCAGTCGGTGATCCCGAAAGTGCTGGATGACCTCGATCCCTATGACCGTCTGATCGGGCATGTGGAGGCATTGCGGCATGACCTCACCAGCGGTAGCAACGTGACCCTTTTCCCGGTCGATGCCGTCAAGCGCTGATCCTTCGCCCGGAAAACAGCACATTCGGTGGATGAATGACGGACGGTGCCAAGCGTGCCGACCCAAGTTCCATGCAGTCGCCTCGGCCAAAGAACTAGCCTAATGCGGAAGCATGGGCTAATGTTGACTGCAATAACGTCGGTGAACCGGCGGCGAGAGGGACAGGCATGGAGCTTCACTCATGAATTCACGCGCTATTCGTATCGCGCGCATGGCGCTTGCCTGCGTCGCAGTGCTTGCGGTTGCCGCCTGTGGCTTGCCCCGATCCGGCCCTTATTTCGAAGATATCCGCTTTGGCGAGGAAAATGCGGACACGAAGGATCCGGGGTTCGACCTGATCAGGGTAACGTCCGAGATCGTTCAGACGATCAACCTCGACCAGTCCCTAGGATTCGAGATGAACCTCATTCAGGCGCAGCCGGAGCTTACCGCGATTCTGGGTGTCGGCGACGTGGTGCAGGTCACGATCTGGGAGCGGGGCGAGAACGGCCTGTTTTCACCGATCGGCGGGGCGACTTCGCTCGTTTCCGAAATCGAGGAAAGCGGCAATATCTATCTGCCCTATATTGGCGATGTGCGCGCTGCGGGCCGCACCGCCGATGGGCTTCGCCGTCATATCCGCGAATTGCTTGCGGACAAGACGCTCGATCCTCAGGTGGAGGTGCGGCGCGAGACAGGCGATTCGAAGTCGATCACGATCACCGGGACAGCCGGTTTTTCCGCTGTCATCCCGATCGAGCGGACCACCCGTGGCCTGCTCAGCCTGCTTGCCAAGGCCGGTGTTTCCGTCGCTGACCCGGAGGTGATCCGCATTACGCTGCGCCGTGACGGGATCGAAGGGTCGATCTGGATGCGCGACCTTTACGAAAACCCGGAATTCGATGTTCCGGTCAGGGCGGGGGATGTCATCTTCCTCAACAACGACACACGGACCTTCCGGTCGCTCGGTGCCGTGGGGCAGGGGCGGATCGACTTCCCGACCCGTGACATTTCCGTGCTCGATGCGATCTCGCTGGTTGGTGGCCTGAATTCCGCAGCATCCGATCCGTCCGGTGTGTTCATCTTCCGGGTGGAGCCGCCTGAAATCGCGGTGCAGGTGTCCGAACGCGCCACTGTCGACCGGAAGCGGAACATCGCCTATCTGCTTGACCTCACGCAGGGCAACGGGCTGTTCCTTGCCGATCAGATGATGATGCAGGACGGTGACATCCTCTATGTCACGGACGCGCCGTTCACCCGGTTCCAGAAGGTGGCGGGGTCTGTCGCCTCGCTGATCGGGTTCGCCGGTGCAACCGCGAGCGCGGGCAGCGTCGTCCCCTGACCGGGTCTTCAGCCCCTGAACCCACGGCCCCGCTCCCTGTAACGGGGGGCGGCCAAGCCTTGCGGCGGATGGGGGCTCTGTCGCTCGGCTTTCTGCGCCAGCCGGACTTGCGCAAGGCGTTGCACCACATGGGCTGGGCCGTGGTGCCGGGGGTCGGCCCGTCTGTCGATGCAATCGGGGTCTGGGGCAGGCGGCCCGTTTCGGCGCGCGGACGGCACATGGCCCGGTGGCGCGGCCTGCCTCTCATCACGCTCGAAGACGGTTTTCTGCGCTCGGTCCATCCCGGCCCCGGCGCGCCGATCATCAGCCTGATCGCCGACGATGTCGGTACCTATTACGATGCCAGCGCGCCCTCGCGGCTGGAGGCGTTGATCCGCGACCAGGCCGGTGACCCTGATCGGGCGGCGGCGGCCTGGGCGCGGATCGCCGCGCTCGGCCTGTCGAAATACAACGCGGCGCCCGCGCTTGACGTTCGGCCCGAGGGGCATGTGCTGGTGATTGACCAGACCCGCGATGACGCCTCGATCCGGTTCGGCGGCGCGGATGCCAACAGCTTCGCACGGATGCTGGCTGCGGCGCGGGCGGAGCATCCGGGCGCGGAGATTATCATCAAGACCCATCCCGAAACCCAGTCAGGGCGCAAGAGCGGGCATTTCACCGATGCGGATGCGGGCGGAAATGTTCGCCTCTGGCGCACCCCGGCGCGACCGCTCGACCTGATCGCGGGGGCGCGGGCGGTTTATACCGTAACTTCGCAGATGGGGGCGGAAGCGCTTTTTGCCGGGCGTCCGGTTCGCTGTTTCGGGATGCCGTTCTATGCCGGGTGGCAGGCAACGGTTGACGAAATCGCGACCCCTTCGCGGCGCGGCGAGCGGCGCTGCGCGATGGAGATTTTCGCAGCGGCCTATCTGGCTTATCCCACCTATTTCGATCCGTGGCGCGGCGGGGTTTCGACGCTGGAGGCTGCAATATCGGCGCTTGCCCTGTTTCGCGATCACGATATGCGCACCCGCCCTGAAAGCATCATCATGGGCGTGCGCCTTTGGAAACGCGGCCATGTGGCGTCGTTTCTGAACCGGCCCTGCGCGCCGGTGCGGTTCGTCGACGATCCGGCCCGCGCCGCCCGCAAGGCGGCGGCGACCGGGGGGCGCGTCGTGGCATGGGCCGGAAAGGCAACGCCGGACGCGACGGCGACCATCGCAGCGGCAAAGGTGCCACTGGCAAGGCTGGAGGATGGGTTCCTCCGCTCCGTCGGTCTTGGTGCTGCGCTCACGCCACCCCTGTCGCTCTCGCTGGATGAGGAGGGGATCTATTACGATCCCCGGACCCCCAGCCGGATGGAGCGGCTGATCGCGGCAGCACCCTCGGATCCGGCGTCGCTGGCGCGCGCAGCGGCGCTGAGGGCCGACATCATCCGGCTCAACATCACGAAATACAATCTGCGCGGCGATGATGGCGGCCTGAAGGTCCCACAGGGCCGCCGCGTCATCCTCGTGCCCGGGCAGGTGGAGGATGACGCGTCGATCCTGACCGGCGCGGGCGAGGTCGCCACAAATCTGGCGCTGTTGACGGCGACCCGAAAGGCCGCGCCGGATGCATTCATCATCTACAAGCCGCATCCGGATGTGGAGGCAGGGTTGCGGCCCGGCACCATTGATCCGGCGGCATTGACCAGCCTCTGTGATGTCGTCGCGCGGCAGGTTCCGGCGGCAGCGGTGTTGCCCCTGGTATCGGAAGTATGGACGATGACCTCGCTTCTGGGGTTCGAGGCATTGCTGCGCGGCGTTGCCGTCACCTGCTTCGGTGCGCCCTTCTATGCCGGATGGGGCCTGACGGATGATCGGGGCGATGTGCCCGCGCGGCGGCAGGCGCGGCCTTCGGTCGATCAACTGGTCCATTCGGCACTGATCGCCTATCCGATCTACCGCGATCCCGTTTCGGGCCTGATCTGCCCGCCGGAGGTGATCGTCGAGCGGCTTTCCGCCGGGATCGGCGGTGCACGGGGCGGCGGGCGGCTGCTGTCCAAGGCCCAGGGCCTGCTCGCGGGGTTCACACCGCTCTGGCGATAGGCTGTAGGCCAGCCGGAAACGCCCGAAGATCGCCTACGCGCCCGCTTATGATGCCCCAGATACGCGCAATGACAATCGTTCTGTCGCCGCAGTGATGCGATTTGCGTTCTGCCGACGCCATTGTCGGCGACCCGGTATCAACCGAACTCTCAGGAGACAATCCCATGCGTAACGCCATTTTTCTTGCCGCAATCATGTTCGCCACCCCCCTCGTTGCCGAAGATATTGCGATGAGCGCGATGCTTGGCCACACGATGGAGGAGGTGAAAGCCAGCCTCGTCGAAATGGGCTATGAAGTCCGCAAGGCGGAACAGGAGGACGGCAAGATCGAGGTCTATTTCGTCAGGGACAACGAAAAGGGCGAGGTCTATGTTGATCCTCAGACCGGTCTCGTCACCAAGCTGACGATGAAGTGAGGCCATCATGTTGAAGTCATCCGAAGTGACAAGCGGGCGCGAAGGCGCCCGCATCGTGCGGGTCTGGGATCCGCTCGTCAGGCTGATCCACTGGGCGCTCGCGCTCACGATCCTGTTGAACGGGGCAATCCTCGATGAGGATGGCATGCCGCATGAATGGATCGGCTATCTCGCTGTTGCGCTGATCGCCATTCGCCTGCTCTGGGGCATCGTTGGCACACGGAATGCCGGCTTCACGGCGTTTCCGCCCAGTATCGGGCGCGCGAAGGTGCATCTGCGGTCCATTCTCGCGGGCAAATCGGTGGTTCACTTGTCGCACAATCCCCTGGGGGCCTTGATGGTCTACAATCTGTGGCTGACGGTTCTCGCGCTCGGCGTGACCGGCTACATGATGACGACCACGACTTTCTTTGGAATGGAGTGGGTCGAGGAGGCACATGAGTTGTTCTTTGGCTGGCTGATGATCTCGGTCGGGCTGCATGTTGCGGGCGTTGCGTTCGACACATGGTGGTCCGGCGTCAATCTTGTCCGCGCTATGGTGGACGGAAAGAAGCGCATCCCGCGTGACGCGTCGGTCGAATGAGACTTTTTCGCTGGTCAGTCGGAACAATGGGGCGACGTGCGACGACACTTGCGCTGATCATCCTTCTACAGGCGATCTGTTCGCTGTTCTTTATCGGAGATGTGATCACCGATATACGGGAAGGCGATCATCTGGATGACGTGCATCTGGTGATCGAAGCCGTCGCCGCCATCTCGCTGATCTGCGGCGTTGCCTATCTGATGGTGGAGTTGCGCCATCTTCTGAACCGGATGGAGGATATGGATACCGGTCTGAAGATGGCGCGGGGTGAGATGGTAACCGTGGCGCATGCCTTCTTCACGGAATGGGCACTGACCCCGGCCGAACAGGACGTGGCGATCATGATCCTGAAGGGCGTCGACAACGAAACGATTGCGGCGGCACGGGGCACGGCGGCAGGCACGGTGCGCGCCCAGACCGCCCGCATCTATGCAAAGTCGGGCGTCGATGGCCGGGCACAGTTCATCAGCCTTTTTGTCGAGGAATTGCTGTCCGGCGATTTCGGGCGGGATGAGGGCATAGAGGTAAAGTCGCCGCCCGAAACCGGCTGAACGCTACGGCACAATCGGCCGCCACACCGTCATGCAATCATCACCAAGACGCCGTTGTTCGATCAGCCGGAAACGCGGCGCATCTGACAGGGCCGTTACCCCCAGCGGGCCGAGCGCCGCCGCGCCATCGGCACCGATTGTCGCGCCTGGTGTCATCCAGATCAGTTCATCGACCAGCCCGGCGCGTAGCAGCGATGCGGCGAGCATCCCGCCCCCCTCGCACAGCACCCGCGTCAGGCCGCGCTGGCCGAGGGTGGAGAGCGCTTCGGTCAGGTCGAGTTGCCCGGCGGTATCAGTCCCCACCGCGATCATCTCTCCCCAGCCATCAGGGCGGGGCGCATGGCAGAGCCGCCAGACCGGGGCGGCCTCGCTGTCGGTGCGGGCAAGTTTGCACTCCGGCCCAAGGCGCAGGTTGCTGTCGGTGACGATCCGAACCGGCTTTCGCCCCTCCAACCCCGGCAGGCGAACATCCAGCATCGGATCATCTGCTCGCGCCGTGCCGCCGCCGACCAAAATGGCGTCGGCCTTGGCGCGCATCAGGTGCACCGCCGCGCGCGCCGCTGGTCCGGTGATCCACCGGCTTTCGTTGATCCGCGTTGCGATCCGGCCATCGAGCGTCGCGGCGAGTTTCAGGGTCAGAAAGGGCCGCCCGCGCCGCTGACGCGAGAGGAAACCGGCGTTCACCTCCGCCGCTTCCGCCGCCATAAGGCCGGTTTCGACCACGATCCCGGCGGCGCGCAGCCGGTCGAACCCCTTGCCCGCGACCCGTGGGTCGGGGTCCACCATCGGCGATACGATCCGTGCGACCCGCGCCGCGACCAGTGCATCGGCGCAGGGCGGTGTCTTGCCGTGATGCGCGCAGGGCTCGAGCGAGACATAGGCGGTCGCACCGGCGGCGCGCGGCCCGGCCTGCGCAATTGCAACCGTTTCAGCATGTGGCCTGCCGCCGGGCTGGGTCCAGCCCCGCCCGACCACGTGGCCACCCTGCACCAGAACGCAGCCTACCGCGGGATTCGGCCAGACTGTGCCCAGCCCGCGCCGCGCGAGCGACAGGGCCGCCCCCATATGGCGGCGGTCATTAGTTTCGGCCTGCGCCGTCAAGATCAGTCCTCTTTGGCTTGGGGCGGACGCAATTCGGCGACAAAATCTTCGAAATCGTCGGCTTCCTGAAAGTTCTTGTAGACCGACGCGAAGCGAACATAGGCAACGGTGTCGATCCGGGCCAAAGTCTCCATCACGATCTCACCGATGCTTTCGGACCGCACATCGCTTTCGCCGGTGCTTTCCAGCCGCCGCACGATGCCGGAGATCATCTGATCCACCCGTTCCTGTTCGATGGGGCGTTTCTGAAGGGCCATGCGGATGGAGCGGGACAGCTTGTCCCGGTCGAAATCCTCGCGCCGCCCGTTCTTTTTCAGAACCGTCAGGTCGCGAAGCTGCACCCGTTCATAGGTCGTGAACCGCCCGCCGCAGGCCGGGCAAAACCGACGACGACGGATCGTGACGTGATCCTCTGCCGGGCGGCTGTCTTTGACCTGTGTTTCCGTATCGCCGCAAAAAGGACAGCGCATCTCGCCCCTCCACCTCTGATGTGAGGCAGCACTATAGGGCGGCCACGAGGGGAAGGGTAGGGGCCTTGGAAAGAGGGCAGATATAGAATTTGTTGCAATCGCTCGCGGAAAGTGGAGGCGGGTTCACGAACTTGTGGCGAAACCTTCCCGATGGCCACACCACCGCCCACCTTGGTGACAGAACATGACGGGAGGGTCCGATGCCGAAGCCGATTGTGACGACAACATTGACCGCCGCATTGATCGCCCTGGGCGGTGCCGGGGTGGTTTTCGCCGACGGTGCCCGGATCGGCACGTCCGATCACCTGTGCCGTCACGTCGCCAACGGCGGGACCAAAGCGATGAAATCCTCGGATGGACCTCTGTTTCGTAATTCTTGCACGCGCCGGATGGTGCAACCAATGCGGGAAACGTCGCCATGATCCGCGATGATTCTGTTGGCTTTTTACTGACAACTATGACGGCGCGTCTGAAGAATCCCTTGAATCACTACCATTTCGTCAATGTTCAGACGCAGTTGACGTCTAAGTAAAGCTCATCGGGGGTCTGAATACATCTCTGATGATGGGCTCGGGTCGGGGAATAACGACCGTGGAGGTCCGTTGTTCCTCTGTAAGCGTTGCGTAAGTGTTGATGTTTTGTGGGCGTGACGGGCCTGAGTGTTGAACGGCGGTCTTTCAGCAATGGAGGGCCGCCGTTTTCAGTTTGCGCCGAAGGTGCGCGCCCAGAAATCGCGGATCAACGCGGCGGTCCGCTCCGGCGCTTCCTCCATCGGCAGATGACCGACTTCTCCCATCACCTCAAGCTGGGCATGCGGAAGCAAGGCCTTGAAAAGCGCGGCGCGTTCAACCGGGATCAGCGCATCCTGCTTGCCCCAGATCATCAGGGTCGGCACCCTCAACTCCGCCAACCGGTCAAAGGCCGAAGCGCCGTGATCCGTCCGCATCCGGTCGATGGCCGCACGCCGGTTGCCGGGAAAGCGCAACAATTCCCAATAGCGATCGACGGCTTCTTCGGTGACGGCTGTCGGGTCGAACACGCTCTGTTCCAGCGACATGCGGATCAGCGTGCGGGGGGTGATGACCGTCATCAGGTCGATCACGCCGGGCATGTTCATCAAGCGAAAGCCGATATTCGATGCGGGCGGTTCCTCCGACGGGGCGCGGGGCGCGCCGGTCGGGTCCAACAGGATCAGCGCCTCGACCGGATGGGAGAGCGCATAGGCCCACGCAACGCCGCCACCGAGCGAATTGCCGCCGATTGAGAAACGGCTGATGCCGGTTGCCGCCAGCACGGCGGCAATGGCGTCCTCCGCCCCGGCCTGTGTGTAATCGCCGCCGGGATGCGGCCCGGTCAGCCCGTGCCCCGGAAGATCGAGCGTGACGATGCGGAACCGGTCAGCCAGAACGGCGGTCATCGCATCCCAAGTTTGAAGGCTGGAATTCAACCCGTGGATCAGCAGCAGCGCCGGGCAATCGGCGCATCCTGCATCACGGTAATGAATCGCGTATCCGTCGGATACGGGGGCGAAGGCGGACCCGGTACCATATTTTGCCCGCATGTCCGCAGGGTCCGTGTCGGGTGTCCATGATAGTGCTATCAGCCCGGCGAGCGCCACGCCGATACATGCCAGCGCCCGCCAAAGCCACTTCATCGCTCAGAGTGCGTCGTAAATCGGGAACCGGGCGCAGAGCGCCGCGACCTTCGCCTTCACGGCCTCTTCAACGGCTGCATTGCCATCCTCGCCATTGGCCGCAAGCCCATCGACCACCTCGACGATGAAATCGCCGATCTGCCGGAACTCCGCCTCGCCGAAACCGCGCGTGGTGCCCGCCGGGGTGCCGAGGCGCACACCCGATGTGACCATCGGCTTTTCCGGGTCGAACGGGATGCCGTTCTTGTTGCAGGTGATATGGGCGCGGCCCAGCGCCTTTTCCGTCTCGTTGCCCTTCACGCCCTTGGGGCGCAGATCGACCAGCATCACATGTGTGTCTGTGCCGCCGGTCACGATGTCGAGGCCGCCCTTCATCAACTGATCCGCCAGCGCCTGCGCATTGGCGATGACCGCTGCCTGATAGGCACGGAATTCGGGGCGCAGCGCCTCGCCAAACGCGACGGCCTTGGCGGCGATGACATGCATCAGCGGGCCGCCCTGAATGCCGGGGAAGATGGCGGAGTTGAATTTCTTCGACAGCGCCTCGTCATTGGTCAGGATCATGCCGCCGCGCGGGCCGCGCAGGGTCTTGTGCGTCGTCGTTGTCGCGACATCGGCATAATCCAGCGGATTCGGATGCACCCCCGCCGCGACGAGGCCCGCGAAATGCGCCATGTCCACATGCAGATGCGCGCCGACACTGTCGGCAATTTCGCGGAAGACCTTGAAATCGATCTGGCGCGGGATGGCGGAGCCACCCGCGATGATGACCTTCGGCTTGTGCGCCTCTGCCTTCGCGGCCACGTCGTCATAATCGAGCCGGCTGTCCTGCTGGCGCACGCCGTAGGAGACGACATTGAACCATTTGCCCGACTGGTTGACCTTCGCACCGTGGGTCAGGTGGCCGCCTGCGCTCAGGTCCATGCCCATGAAGGTATCGCCGGGCTGCATCAGGGCCATGAACACCGCCTGATTGGCCTGCGATCCCGAATTCGGCTGCACATTGGCAAAGCCGCAATTGAACAGCTTGCAGGCCCGCTCGATCGCCAGTTCTTCCATCACGTCGACATGCTGGCAGCCGCCATAATAGCGGCGACCGGGGTATCCTTCGGCGTATTTGTTGGTGGCGACCGATCCCTGCGCCTCCATCACCGCGCGGCTGACGATGTTTTCCGATGCGATCAGTTCGATCTCGTCGCGCTGGCGCGTCAGTTCCTTGCCGAGCGCGCCAAAGATTTCCGGGTCGCGGCTTTGCAGCGTCTCGGTGAAAAAGCCTGCGTCCTTGGTGATGGCATCCATTGCGATCATTCCTTTGTCGAGCGTGAGAGCGGTCATCATACCGGCATTCTTGCGCAACCTCTATCAAATGCGACGGGTTCAATGCCAGAGGCGTCACCGCCCATATCGTCGCGCCAGCGGCCTTGACCCCGGCAGCGCCGATGAAACTACGTGAGTTCGGGCACAGTGCATCGGGCAAAACCACCCGGTGCCGATTGCGCCGATGGGCGATCCCCGGCACTGTGCGCGCGTAACGGGGGAAACGGGAGCCATCGAATGGCCTATCACAGCATACATTTTGCCGCGAGCAACTCCGCCTCGGCGCAGGAGGCGTTGCCACGTCTGGTCGCACGCTATGGCCAGACTGCGGCAGCAGAGGCAGATGTGATCGTGGCGCTGGGGGGCGATGGGTTCATGCTTCACATGCTGCATGACACGCTGCATCTGCGCGCGCCGGTCTATGGCATGAACCGGGGGTCGGTCGGGTTCATGATGAACGACTATCACGAGGATGATCTGGTCAACCGCCTGAATTCGGCGGAAATGACGACGATCCACCCGCTGCGGATGCGCGCGACGACAGTGAACGGCCTGACGACAGAGGCGCTGGCGATCAACGAAGTGTCCCTTCTGCGAATGACCTATCAGGCAGCCAAACTGCGCATTTCGGTCGATGGGCGCGAGCGGATGCCGGAACTGATCTGCGACGGCGCGCTGATCGCGACCCCTGCCGGATCGACCGCCTATAACCTGTCGGCAAACGGCCCGATCCTGCCGATCGAAAGCAACCTCATGGCGCTGACGCCGATTTCGGCATTCCGTCCGCGACGGTGGCGCGGTGCGGTATTGCCGCATAACGCCGAAGTGACCATCGACGCGCTGGAGGATGCCAAGCGCCCGATCCTCGCGGTTGCGGATTCGACCGAGGTCCGTCAGGTCAGCCGGGTCGTGGTGGCGTTTCACCGCGAGGTGGAGATCAATCTCCTCTACGATCCCGGCCACGGTCTGAACGAGCGCATCCTGAAAGAGCAGTTCCTGAACGACGGGTGAAGTGATAACGCGGCCCTTGGTTGACCCCGGCACGTCGGCACCGCATCTAGGGGCGAACAGGAGGCCGCGATGACATTACGGGAACAGGCGACATGGTGGGGCGTGGGGCTGGTCGCCTTTGTCCTTGTGCTCATCCTTCTGTCCAATGTGCTGTTGCCGTTCCTGCTGGGTGCGGCGATTGCCTATTTCACCGATCCGCTGGCGGACCGGCTGGAACGGCGCGGGCTGTCGCGAATCATGTCGACGGTGGTCATCACCGTTACAGCGCTGATCGTTGCCATCGTATCGCTTCTGATCCTCATTCCCCTGCTCATCAATCAGGTCAGTCTGGCGGTCGATGCGGCACCGGGGATCATCGGGTCGATGCGGGATCTGCTGGAAAAGGACATCCTGCCCGTCGTGTTCCCGGATGCCATCGAAGGCACCGTTCTGACGGAGGCGCTGGGGCGGTTTCAGGAACAGGTGAAATCCCTCTCTGTCACCCTTCTGCAAAGCGCGTGGTCGGTCGGGCTTGCCGGGATCGAGTTTGTCACGCTGGCCGTGGTCACACCGGTTGTCGCCTTCTATCTGCTGCTCGACTGGGACCACATGATCGAGCGGATCGACGACATGCTGCCGCGGCAGCACGCTGATACGATCCGTCTGCTGGCAACGCGGGTGGACCGGGTTCTGGCGGGGTTCGTCCGGGGCCAGATGACGGTCTGCCTGATCTTGGGCGGGTTCTATGCGGCGGCGCTGATCGCGATCCAGTTGCCGTTCGGTCTGCTGGTCGGCATTTTCGCCGGGCTGATATCTTTCATTCCCTTTGTCGGGTCGATCCTCGGCGGTGCGGTGTCCATCGGCATTGCGGTCTTTCATTTCTGGGATGATCCGGCCTGGGTTCTGGCGGTCGCGGCGGTATTCGCCATCGGGCAGGTCGTCGAAGGCAATTATCTGACGCCGAAACTGGTCGGCGGGTCGGTCGGGCTGCATCCGGTCTGGCTGATGTTCGCCCTGTCGGCCTTCGGCGCGCTGTTCGGCTTTACCGGCCTGCTGATCGCGGTCCCGGCGGCGGCGGTGATTGGCGTGTTCCTCCGGTTCTCCATTGAACGCTACAAGGAAGGCCGCCTTTATCGTGGTGTCGATCCTTCCGGCGAAGCGGAATGAGCGTTGACCGGCAATTGCCGCTCGACCTGATCCTGCCGCGCCGCCGCGCCCGTGGGCGTGCCGATTTCCTCGTGTCCGGGTCAAATGCCGATGCGTTGCGGATGATCGACCGCTGGCGGGACTGGCCCGCGCGGCGTCTGGCGCTGATCGGCCCGGCGGGGGCGGGTAAAAGCCACCTCGCGCATGTCTGGATGGAGGCCGCAGGGGCGGAAACCGTCAGCGCCGCCGGATTGCGCACGGGCGATGTGCCCGCGCTGGTCGCTGCCGGCGCGATCTGTGTCGAGGACGCAGATCGCCTTCGCGGCGAGCATGATGCCGGGGCCGCGATGTTTCATCTGATGAACCTTGCCGCCGCCGAACAGGTCTTTCTTCTGGTCACCGGGCGCGGTGCCCCGCGCGATTGGCAGGTGGAGACACCCGATCTCGGCTCGCGTCTGCGCGCGCTGACGGCGGTGTCGATCGAGCCACCGGACGAGGCATTGCTGCGTGATCTGATCGCGAAACTGTTCGCGGACCGGGGGCTGCGGGTCAATTCCGATATCGCCCGGTTCCTCGCCATCAGGATTGAACGCTCCGCCTCCGCCGCCGCGCAGACGGTGGAACGGCTCGACAAGGCGGCGCTTGCGACGGGCCGCAGCCTGACGCTGCCCTTCGTGAAAGACGTTCTGGGCTGCTGATCGGAACGCCAACCGGAACGTCGTGCGACTGTCACGGCCTTGTCATGAATAGCCGATAAGGCCACATTCGAATGCTGCGATGTCAGGAGAAACCATGCGCGCTGATTTTCTGAATCTGTCTCTGGACGCCTTTCAGCCCGCCACGGTTCCTGAGTTCGATCACGAAGGGCCGGACCGGTTCTTCAATCGCGAACTGTCCTGGCTCGCCTTCAACTGGCGCGTGCTGGAGGAGGCGGAAAACCGGCGCCATCCGTTGCTGGAGCGGGTGCGTTTCCTGTCGATTTCCGGAAACAATCTCGATGAATTCTACACCGTGCGGGTCGCCGGGTTGCGGAGCCTGGAGCGGAGCGGTGTCGTAACCGCCAGCGCCGACGGGCGGTCGCCATCGGACCAGCTTCGCCTCGTCGAGGTTGATGCGCGCAAGCTGATGCAGGAACAGGACCGGATCTGGAACGGCCTGCAACTGGAGATGGAGGCTGTCGGCATCTTTCTGGCCCGCGAAGACCAGCTTGACGTCGAAGACCGCCGGTTGCTCGAAACCTATTTCATCGAACAGGTGTTCCCGATCCTGACGCCATTGGCAGTAGATCCGGCGCATCCGTTCCCGTTCATCCCCAATCTCGGCTATGCGCTGGCGCTGCGCCTGAAGCGCAAGCGGGATGGCGAGGCGCTGGACGCCCTGCTGCCGATCCCGCCGCAGATCGACCGCTATCTGCGCCTGCGAGACAAGGACTCCACGATCCGCTTCATCGCGCTGGAGACGTTGCTGGAAATGCATCTCGGCCTGCTGTTCCCCGGCTATGAGGCGGTCGCGCGCTGCGAATTCCGCGTGCTGCGAGACAGTGACCTCGAACTCGAGGAAGAGGCAGAGGACCTCGTGCGGGAATTCGAAACGGCGCTGAAACGGCGGCGTCGGGGGGAGGCGGTGCGCCTTCAGATCACCACCGATGCACCAGACAGCCTGCGCCGGATGATTGCCGAGGCGATGGGCATGTCGGGGGACGAGGTGATCCCGGTAAACGGCGTCGTCGGTGTATCCAGCCTTTCGGAGCTGACCAAGATCGACCGCCCGGAACTGCTCTGGCCGCATTACCAGCCCCGGATGCCGGAGCGGGTGCGCGACCATGATGGCGATATCTTCAGCGCCATCCGCCAGAAGGACATGCTGCTGCATCATCCTTACGAAAGCTTCGAAATCGTCGTGCGGTTTCTGGAACAGGCAGCGCGTGACAAGGACGTGCTGGCGATCAAGCAGACCCTTTATCGCACATCACGCGACAGCCCCATCGTGCGCGCCCTCTGCGCGGCGGCGGAGGACGGCAAATCAGTCACCGCGCTGGTGGAACTGAAGGCCCGGTTCGACGAGGAGGCGAATATCCGCCTCGCCCGCCAGTTGGAACGGGCAGGAGTGCAGGTTGTTTTCGGCTTCGTCGACTGGAAGACCCATGCGAAAGTGTCGTGCGTGGTGCGGCAGGAATCCGGGCGGCTGGTGTCCTACAGCCATTTCGGCACGGGCAACTATCACCCGATCACCGCGAATTTCTACACCGACCTGTCGCTGTTCACCTGCGATCCCGCGCTGGGGCGCGATGCGGCGCGGCTGTTCAACTTCATCACCGGCTATGCCGAGCCGCAGGGGCTGGAGCGGTTGGCGTTGTCACCCCTCACGCTGAAAAAGACCATCCTCGATGGGCTGAAGGCAGAGGCTGCCCATGCGGCGGCTGGTCGCCCGGCAACCGTCTGGATCAAGTGCAATTCGGTGATCGACGCAGAGATGATCGACGCGCTTTATGACGCCTCGCGCGCCGGGGTGCGGATCGACATGGTGGTGCGCGGCATCTGCGGTGTGCGCCCCGGCGTGCCCGGTCTGTCGGAGAATATCCGCGTCAAATCGGTGGTTGGCCGCTTCCTCGAACATTCCCGGATCATCTGTTTCGGGGCAGGCAGCGAAATGGGAAGCTCTGCGAACAAGGTCTATATCACGTCGGCTGACCTGATGGGACGCAACCTTAATCGGCGCGTTGAAACCCTTGTTTCCATTGAAAATCCGACCGTGAAAGACCAGATCATCGACCAGGTGATGGCCGCCAATTTCGCGGATGAGGCGCATAGCTACATCCTCGGTCCCGATGGCAGCTACACACGCGGTGAACCTGCTGAGGGCGCGGAGGCGTTTTCCTGCCACGAGTTCTTCATGGAACATCCGTCCCTGTCGGGTCGGGGGCGCGCCGGGATCGGCGATGCGCCGCGCCTCATTCGCCGCACTGCGGCATGACGATTGACCATCGCGGCTTGACGGGGGCCGCATGACGCTCTTTATCGGGGCAGTCAGAGTCAGATGATGGTGGCGGATACATGCCAGTGAAACTTTCCGTCCCGCAGGTCGAGCGCGAACACGCGGCGGTCGACCTCCTTGGGGTGATCGACATCGGATCGAACTCGATCCGGCTCGTGATCTTTGAGGAAGGGGTGCGCAGCCCGGATTACTTCTTCAACGAAAAGACGATTTGCGAGCTGGGCCGCGATCTGGGCCGCACCGGGCGGTTGCACCCGGAGGGGAAGGTCAGGGCACTGGCATCGTTGCGCCGGTTCACATCGCTGGCGCATCGCATGGGGGTTGAGACGGTGATTGCGGTCGCCACCGCCGCCCTGCGCGAAGCCGAAGATGGACCTGCCTTTCGCGAAGAAATACAGGAACTTACGGGCCTCAATATAACCATCGCATCTGGATCAGAAGAGGCCCGTCTGACCGCATCGGGCGTTCTGTTCGGCTGGCCCCGCGCATCCGGCATCGTCGCCGATCTTGGCGGATCGTCGCTGGAACTGGCCGAGGTGGGCGACGGCAAGGTCGGGCGCGTCGTGTCCTGCCCCGCCGGGCACCTGCGGATCAGCGCCCCGGAAGAGGTCGAGCGCGCCATAGAATCCCTTCGGTCCACCGCAAGCGCCTTCGCCGCACGATCGGATCGCCTGATCCTTGTCGGCGGCGCGTGGCGGGCGCTGGCGAAGGCGCATATGTCGCTGAAGAACTACCCGTTCCATGTGCTGCAAGGCTACGAGATGACGGCGCCGGAGGCGAAGGAGCTTGCCGAATGGGTGCAGTCAGCCGATCCCGCCGAAGTGAAAAAGGCGGCGGGGGTGTCCTCGGCGCGCCTGTCATCGCTGTCGTCCGGTGCGGGCGCGTTGTTGACCCTGCTTGAGGCGCTGAACCCGACCACGGTCGCCTTGTCGGCCTTCGGCGTGCGCGAAGGTCTGGTTTTCGACCGCATGTCTCCGGAGATGCGCCGCGAAGAGCCGCTGATCGCCGCTGCCCGGCGGGCGGAGGAACGGAACGCCCGCTGCCCCGGTTTCGGCGAGGAACTGTTCAACTGGATGAGGCCGATCCTGCACGGGTTCAGCGATGACTGGCTGCGGCTGAGCCATGCCGCCTGCCTTCTGCATGACACGAGCTGGCGCACCCATCCCGATTATCGCGCCGCCGCCTGTTTCGGGGCCGTCACGCGGGCCAATCTGGGCGGCGTCGGCCATAGCGGGCGGCTGTTCATGGGCGCGGCGCTGATCCACCGCTACAAGGGCAGCGCCGATGCGGATGCGCTGGCATCGCTCGCCCGGCTGCCGGAGGCGACGATTCAGGCGGCGGAGATTGTCGGGCGCGCGGCACGGCTGGGCGCGATGATGTCGGGATCGACCATCGGCACCTTGGGCGATTGCCCGATCACCCGCACCGGCGATACGCTGACGCTGACCTTCAGCCCCTCCGCCGCCGATTTTGCGGGCGAATTGGTGACGCGGCGGCTGAAAGCCCTTGCCTCGGCGATGGGGCTGGAGCCGGAAATCGTTGGCTGACGCGTTATTTGGCTGATTGCACCCTTCGCGCCCTTCACCTAAACCCCGTCATACATGAACCGATCCGAGGCTTTGCCATGCGCCTGTCCCGCTATTTCCTGCCCGTTCTGAAAGAAACCCCCGCCGAGGCGCAGATCGTCTCGCACCGGCTGATGCTGCGCGCGGGGATGATCAAGCAGGCCAGCGCCGGGATCTATTCGTGGTTGCCGCTCGGCTACAAGGTGCTGCGCCGGATCGAACAGATCGTGCACGAGGAACAGCAGCGCGCCGGCCATTGGCCGATGCTGATGCCGACCCTGCAATCGGCGGATCTGTGGCGCGAAAGCGGGCGTTACGATGATTACGGGCAGGAAATGCTGCGGATCACCGACCGGCATGGCCGCGACATGCTCTATGGTCCGACCAACGAGGAACTGATTACGGATATCTTCCGCTCCTATGTCTCGTCCTACAAATCGCTGCCGCTGACGCTCTATCACATCCAGTGGAAATTTCGCGACGAGGTGCGGCCGCGTTTTGGCGTGATGCGCGGGCGCGAATTCCTGATGAAGGACGGATACAATTTCGACCTCACGAAGGAAGACGCGCTGCACGCCTATAATCGCCATCTGGTCACCTATCTGCGGACTTATGAACGGCTCGGCCTGAAGGCCATTCCGATGCGCGCCGATGGCGGCCCGATCGGCGGCGACTATACCCATGAATTCCTCGTCCTCGCGGAAACCGGCGAAAGCGAGGTGTTCTATGACGAGGCGGTGACCGATCTCAGCTTTGGCGACCGTGCCATCGACTATGACAATGTCGAGGAATTGCAAGGCATTCTGGAAGAATTCACCACCCGTTACGCCCGCACCGACGAAACCCATGACGAGGCGCTGTTCAACGAATTGCCAGCGGAGCGGCGCAAGACCGCGCGCGGCATCGAGGTCGGGCAGATCTTCTATTTCGGCACCAAGTATTCCGATGCGATGGGTGCGACCGTGGTCGATGGCGAGGGCAACAAGGTGCCGGTGCATATGGGGTCGCACGGGATCGGGGTCAGCCGCCTCATGGGCGCGATCATCGAGGCGAGCCATGATGACAAGGGCATCATCTGGCCCGAGGGCGTGACCCCGTTCGGCGCGGGCATCGTGAACCTGCGGCAGGGCGATGCGGCGGCGGATGCGGCCTGCGAAGACCTCTATTCCCGCCTGTCTGCCGCCGGTGTCGATCCGCTTTATGATGATCGGGATGAACGGGCAGGGGCAAAATTCGCGACGATGGACCTGATCGGCCTGCCCTGGCGGGTGACGGTAGGGCCACGCGGCCTTGCCAACGGGGTTGTGGAACTGACCAACCGGCGTAGCGGCGAGACGGTGGAAATATCGCCCGACGATGCCGTTGCGCGCCTTGCCGCGATCTACAAAGACATCTGATGGCAACTGGCACCCGCCCCTTCGCCGGTTTCGAATGGCTGATCGCCGGGCGCTATCTTCGGGCGCGCCGCAAGGAACGGGCGATCAGCGCCATCACCGGCTTTTCGCTGGTCGGCATCATGCTGGGCGTGGCAACGCTGATCATCGTCATGTCGGTGATGAACGGGTTTCGCGATGAACTCGTGACCCGCATCCTCGGCACCAATGGCCATATCCTCGCGCTGCCCGGCGCAGTGGAAATTGAGGATTATGACCGGCTGGCAGCGCAGGCATCGGCGGTTCCGGGTGTCATCCGCGCCGCGCCGATCATCGAGGGGCGTGTCATGGCCTCCACCAAATTCGGCTCGACCGGCGTTCTGGTGCGCGGGGTCAGCGCCGCCAATGCCGCGACGCTGGATGCGCTGGCGAAGCCCGAAAGCAGCACCGGATCGCTCGATGATTTCGGGCGCGGTATCGCCATCGGGTCTGGCGTGGCGCAGGAACTCGGCCTCGCGCTCGGCGACAAGATCAAGCTGATCTCGCCGCGCGGTTTGCGCACCGTGCTCGGCCCGGCCCCGGCCACGATCCAGAGCTTCGAGGTCACCTATATCTTTCAGATCGGGATGAGCGAGTATGACAAGATCCTCGTCTACATGCCGTTCATCGAGGCGCAGAAATTCTTTCTGAAACAGGGCCGCGCCGACATGATCGAAATCATGCTCGACCGCCCGAACGATGTGGATGCGGCGGTGCCCCGGATCGCATCGGTGCTGGACAGGCCGCTGCGGCTCTGGACCTGGAAGGATCAGAATGGCGGCTATCTGAAAGCGCTGCGCACGGAACGGGTGGTGATGTTCGTGATCCTGTCGCTCATCATTCTGGTGGCGGCGCTGAACATCATTTCCGGCCTCATCATGCTGGTAAAGGACAAGGGCCGTGACATCGGCATCCTGCGGACCATCGGCCTGACGCGGGGCGCGGTGATGCGCGTCTTCTTCATCTGTGGCGCGTCCATCGGGTTTGTCGGCACGGTTATGGGTGTTGTGCTGGGCGTGCTGTTCACCCTGAACATCAAGGCAATTCAGGGCGTTGTCGAATGGGTGATCGGCGGGTCGGTCTGGGACAGTCAGGTGCGATACCTGACCGAAATTCCGGCGCAACTGCATTGGTCGGATGTCGGCATGACAACCGGGCTTGCGTTCGGCCTGTCACTGATTGCGACGCTCTATCCGGCATGGCGGGCGGCGCGGATGAACCCGGTGGAGGCGCTGCGCTATGAATGAACCGGCGCTTATGATGACCGGCATCACCAAGACCTATGGCAGCGGCGCGACCGCTGTCGAGGTCTTGCGCGGGGTCGATCTGACGGTCGGCGCGGGCGAAATCGTCGCCCTCGTTGCCCCATCCGGTGCGGGAAAATCGACGCTGCTGCACATTGCCGGGCTGCTCGACAATGCCGATTCCGGCACGTTGCAGATCGGCGGCACACCGATGGTGAACCTGCCCGATGGCGGGCGGACAGCGGCGCGGCGGGCGGATATCGGTTTCGTCTATCAATTCCATCATCTGCTGCCGGAATTCTCGGCGGCGGAAAATGTGGTCCTGCCGCAACTGGCTGCGGGCGTTGCGCGCAAGGCGGCGCTGGATCGTGCGGAACGCCTGCTGACCGCTATCGGCCTTGGTCAACGGATGAGCCACCGCCCGGCGGAACTGTCAGGCGGCGAGCAACAGCGCGTTGCGATCTGCCGCGCGCTGGCCAATGGCCCGCGCCTGCTGCTGGGGGATGAGCCGACGGGCAATCTTGATGTCGAAACATCCGAGGCGGTGTTCGGCATGTTGCTCCATCTGGTGCGGGAGGAAGGGTTGGGGGCGCTGATCGCGACCCACAACCCCGAACTCGCCGCCAGAATGGACCGCACCGTGCGGCTGGAGGCCGGTCAGCTCGTCTGACGGCTGGCCATCACGCAGAGCAATTCGAACATCACCGTTGCGCCGTTCAGTGCGGTAATGCCGCCCGCATCGAAGGGCGGCGACACCTCTACCATATCCGCGCCGATAATTTGCTGCCCCGCGAGCATCCGGATCATGCCCTGCGCCTCCCGCATCGTCAGCCCGCCTGCCTCCGGCGTGCCGGTGCCGGGCGCGAAGGCGGGATCGAGGCTGTCGATGTCGAAACTGACATAGATCGGCCCGTCGCCGACAAATGCCAGCGCCTCGGTCATCGCGGCGCGCCAGCCGATCTCCTCGACCTCCTCCATCCGCATCACGCGCATCCCGCTGTCATAGGAAAACTTCCACATGTCCTTGCTGTAGAGCGTGCCGCGAATGCCGATCTGCGCCACACGCTTCGGGTCCAGCAGGCCCTCATCCACCGCCACCTTGAACGGTGCGCCGTGGTGAAAGCGCGATCCTCCATAATCGTCGCCGGTATCCGCATGGGCGTCGATATGGATCATCCCGACCGGGCCGTCCTTGGCGATTGCCCGCAGGATCGGCAGCGAAACGGAATGATCGCCGCCGCAGGTCAGCGGGCGGATGCCTGCCGCCTTCACCCGTTCGAAATAGGTCTGAATTTCCTTGTGCGCGCCGATCAGTTCGAACGGTTTCTCGATCCAGGCATCGCCGATATCGGCGACATTGGCCGATGCGAAAGGCGCGGCCCCGGTCGCCTGATTGAGCCCCCGGATCAGTGATGACTGGTTGCGCACCTCGCGCGGGCCATGACGCGGGCCGGGGCGGTTGGTGACGCCGCCATCATAGGGCACGCCGCAGACCCCGATATCCAGCCCCTTGCCCTCGAAATCCTCATGGTAGGGCATCCGAAAGAAGGTCGCGAGGCCGGTGAAGCGCGGGCGTTGGCGGGGATCGTTGAAATCGAGGGTTTCGGCCATTGTCAGCTTTCCTGCTAGGGCATGCCGCAGCGGCGATGCCCGGTCTTGATCGCCGGACGGGAGCCTCCGGCGGGGATACTTTTAGAAGAGAAAGCGCCATTAACGCTTTGTAAAGCACAACTTGGCGAATGTGGGGATGGGGATGCGGGACAGGCTGGGACGCCGATGGCCGTGAAGAGAAAGGCCTCCGGTCGCCACGCGCTGCCGGAGGCTGATTTTTCTCTTCTTCAAATATCCAGACGCTGCGGTCCAGCCGGGTGCTGCGAACCTTCGCGGCGCAGGCTATTCGGCGGGGATCTTTGCCTCGCTGCCGCGATCCTCGACCACCGTGTCATATTTCGGGTGGATCGTGCCGCAGACCCGATCCCAGAACGAAAAGAAATTCGCGAAATTGTAATTGAATTCCTCGTGGTGCTGATCGTGGAACGTGACGCAGACCATCGGCGAGGGAAAACGCGTGGTGCGGTCGGCGAAGTATTCGAAACCGGAATGGCCGATCTGCCCGTTGATGTGATCCCAGACCCGGTGCGCGACCAGAACCAGCGCCGGGATCGGCAGGAGGATCGGCGCGATCAGGTAATAGGACTGCATCACGAACGCATCGACCAGAGTATCGGAATAGTTCGACCAGACGGTCGGGGCGACGGAGCGATGATGCCAGAAATGGTGTTTGTAGAACGGCCGCAGATGCATCAGCCGGTGCCCCCAATAGAACCACGCATCATAGAGCACGAGCGAGACGACGAACATGCCGATGGCGCTGATCCAGGTCAGGTCCAGCGGCGACCAGATCGTCCAGCCCATCCATTGCAGCCAAAGCCCGCCCGCAAGGCAGAAACAGGTCACGATCAGCGATTTCAGCGACTGGACGATCTCGATCCGCGCCCGGTCCTCGCCGCGCCGCGATTTCTGGATACGGCGTTCCGGGTGGCGGTCGTTGATCCAGATCAGCAGCTTTCCCTGCGCAAAATACATCGTGACAGTGACAGCGTAGACCGCCGCCCAGAGTGCCAGAAAGACGCCGAACTCATACATCGCACATCACTCCGCTGGCGTCGGTTTTTCCGACGCTTTGGCGGCCCACTTGTCGACCGTCTCGTCATAGCTTGGATGCAGGGTGCCGTGCAGCCGATCCCAGACCGAGGAATAGTTGCCGTAATTCCAGGTATAAAGTTCGTGGTGCTGGTCGTGATAGCTGGTGCAGACCATCGGAGATGGAAACCGCGTGGTGCGGTCGGCGAAAAACTCATACCCGCAATGGCCAAGCTGGCCGTTGATATGGTCGTAAAGCCGGTGCGCAATGAACGCGAGCGGCGCGATCGGCAAGAGGATCGCTGCCCAGATCATGAAGCTCTGGATCATCAGCGTCTCCACCACCGACTGGCTGTCGGTGGACCAGACGGTTGGCGCGATGGACTTGTGGTGCCAGCGGTGAAAGCGGATGAACCGCTTGGTATGCAGCAGCCGGTGCGCCCAGTAGTAATAGAGGTCATAGCCGACGATCAGCAGCGCGACGCTGATCGCGAAGCCCCAAAACCCCTCCAGCGGCGACCAGAGCGAATATCCGAACAGCGTCATGGTGATCGCCAGCGCCATGCAAAGCGATGTGATGGCAATCGACCGCAGGCTCTCGCGAATTTCCTCGCCCGCCCGCAAGGCCCCGTCTCGGCGTTGCTGGATCTTTCGATCCGGGTGTCGCGCGGCAAATTTCAGGATCGCCCAGCCGCCCAGAAAATAGAGCGCGGTGGTCGCGATCCAGATCACGGCCCAGAGGACGACAAGATGAGTTAGAAATGGCGGCATGCGGTGGCTCCTGTCTTCATCTCAATGTAGTCCGATGCGCCGCTTCGCGCCACCCTGCACTGGCGCGGCGGATCGACCTTGCGTAGCGTGGCTGGCATGAGCGAATCCTTCATCCATCTCCGCCTCCATTCGATCTATTCGCTGCTGGAGGGTGCGATCCCGGTCAAGACGCTGCCGGGCCTGTGTGCCGGGCAGGGGATGCCCGCCGTCGCGATCACCGACACCAACAACCTGTTCGGGGCGCTGGAATTCGCCGAAACGGCGGCGGAGGAGGGGGTTCAACCAATCATCGGCTGCCAGCTCGACCTCGCCTATGCGCCGGCGCCACAACCTGGCCAGCGGATGGTGCCGCCCGCGCCGGTGGTCTGTCTTGCGCAATCGGAACAAGGTTATCTCAACCTTCTGGCACTTTCATCGAAGGCCTATCTCGATGCGGGCGATGCGCCGCATCATGTGACGGTCGATGATCTTGCGGCCCATGCGGCGGATGTCATCTGCCTGACCGGCGGCGCACTGGGGCCGCTTGGGCGGCTGGTGCGCGACGGGCGGCGCGACCCTGCGGCAGCATTGTTGTCACACCTCAGCGCGATCTATGGCGACCGGCTCTATGTCGAATTGCAGCGGCACGGGACGGAAGGCACGGCCCATACGCCGGAAGAGGCGGCAACCGAGCGATGGTTCGTCGAAGAGGCTTATGCCCGCGATCTGCCGCTCGTGGCAACGAACGATGTCTATTTCCCCGAGGCTGCGATGTTCGAGGCACATGATGCGTTCCTCTGCATCGGGCAGGGCGCCTATGTCACGCAGGAGGATCGTCGCCGCCTGACGCCGGAGCACCGGTTCCGGTCCGCCGCCGAGATGGTAGAGTTGTTCAAGGATCTGCCAGAGGCCATTGAAAATACAGTTGAAATCGCTCGTCGTTGCCACTTTCGTCCGCGCAAGATCGACCCGATCTTGCCGAAATTCGCCGATGACGAAGTGGAGGAACTGCGGCGTCAGGCGGCGGAGGGGTTGAAAGCGCGGCTTCAGGTCATCCCGCACGCGGTATCCGTTGATGAATACGAGAAACGGCTGGAATTCGAGCTTGGCGTCATCGAGCGAATGGGCTTTCCCGGCTATTTCCTGATCGTCGCCGACTTCATCAAATGGGCGAAGGATCATGACATTCCGGTCGGGCCAGGGCGCGGATCAGGGGCCGGGTCGCTGGTCGCCTATGCGCTGACCATCACCGATCTTGATCCGCTCCGCTATGGTCTCCTGTTCGAGCGGTTCCTGAACCCTGAACGTGTGTCCATGCCCGATTTCGACATCGACTTCTGCATGGACCGGCGCGAGGAAGTCATCACCTATGTCCAGCAGCGCTATGGCCGTGACCGGGTGGCGCAGATCATCACCTTCGGCGCCATGCTGTCCAAAGCCGCCGTGCGCGATGTGGGGCGGGTGCTCCAGATGCCCTATGGCCAGGTCGACCGTATCTCCAAACTGATCCCGAACGAGGGCGTCAAGCCGATGTCGGTGAAGAAAGCGCGGGCGGAGGAGCCGAGGCTGGCCGAGGAAGCGCGGCAGGAGGCGGTTGTCAGGCAGCTCCTCGATACGGCGGAAAAGGTCGAGGGGTTGCTGCGCAACGCCTCCACCCATGCCGCGGGCGTGGTGATTGGCGACCGCCCGCTGGTCGAACTGGTGCCGCTCTATCAGGATCTACGATCCGACATGCCGGCGACGCAGTTCAACATGAAATGGGTCGAAAAGGCCGGGCTGGTGAAGTTCGACTTTCTGGGGCTGAAGACACTGACCGTCATTCAGGGTGCGCTGAACCTGATAAAGCAGCGTGGCGTCGAGGTGGACATCAGCCTGATCCCGCTGGACGATCAGAAAAGCTATGATCTTTACGGCTCCGCCAACAGCGTTGCGGTGTTTCAGGTGGAAAGCTCCGGTATGCGCGATGCGCTGCGCCAGCTTCAACCGACCTGCATCGAGGACATTGTGGCGCTGGTCGCGCTCTATCGTCCCGGCCCGATGGAGAACATCCCGAAATACTGCAACGTGAAGAACGGGCGGGAGCCACGCGACCGTCTGCATCCGCTGATCGACGATATCCTGGACGAGACACAGGGCATCATCGTCTATCAGGAACAGGTGATGGAGATTGCCCGAAAGATGGCCGGCTATTCCCTTGGCGGCGCGGATACATTGCGCCGTGCAATGGGCAAGAAGGATCAGGCGGCGATGGATCAGGAGCGCCCGAAATTCCTTCAGGGCGCTGCGGCCAATGGCGTGGGCGAGACGAAGGCGATGGAGGTCTGGAACCTCCTGAACAAGTTCGCCAATTACGGGTTCAACAAGTCGCACGCCGCCGCTTACGGCGTCGTCAGCTATCAGACCGCGTGGCTAAAGGCGAATTATCCGGTGGAATTCATGGCGGCGGTGATGAACTGCGACCTGCATCTGACCGACAAGCTGGCGGTCTACAAGCGGGAGGTTGACCGGCTCGGCATCAAAACCGTCTCGCCAGATGTGAACCGGTCCTCCGCCACCTTCACGGTCGAGGATGGCAAGGTCGTCTATGCCTTGGGCGCGCTGAAGAATGTCGGCGTCGAGGCGATGAAGCTGATCGTCGAGGCGCGCAGCACCGGAGGCCCGTACAAGGACCTCTTCGATTTCGCCCGCCGGGTCGATCTGAAACGGGTCGGCAAGCGCCCGCTGGAAATGCTGGCAAGGGCAGGGGCGCTCGACGGGTTGGAGCCGAACCGCCAGCGCGCGTTTCTGTCGCTCGACACACTTGTGGCCTATTCGGCAGCGTCGATCGAGGCGGCGCAGTCGTCGCAGGTGTCGCTGTTCGGCGATACTGGCGAGGGGCTGGAAAACCCCCGCCTGCCCGCCCCCGATGACTGGTTGCCGACGGAACGCCTGGCGGAGGAACACGCGGCGGTCGGGTTCTATCTGTCCGGCCATCCGCTCGACGATTATGCCGGGCCGTTGAAGCGCAAGCGCGTGGTCACCTATGCCGAAATGGTCGCAGCGGGCAAATCCGGCGTCTCCACCCGCATCGCCGGGTCCGTCATGTCGAGGCAGGAGCGGAAATCGGCCAAGGGCACCCGCTATGCCTTTGTGCAATTATCCGATCCGACCGGCATGTATGAGGTGACGGTATTCTCCGACATTCTGAACGCCCATCGCGACGATCTGGAGCCGGGGCGCAATGTCGTCCTGACGGTGGAGCCGGAAATTGACGGCGAGCAGGTTAAGATGCTCGCGCGCGCGGTGCAGCCCATCGACAATGCGGTGAAGGATGCGGCACCGGCGGGGCTGCGGATCTATGTGAACGAGCCGCGCGCGTTCGAAA
>CAYGRU010000022.1:0-58562 GCA_964352385.1 uncultured Candidatus Planktophila sp. | reverse complement strand
GAGCGGGGGTCATGACCCCCCCTCGGCCTGGATGCGGGGCGGGGGTGTCACGGGAACAGCGGCGACGCCTCCAGCCCCATCGTCTCCGGCAGGCCCAGCGCGATGTTGGCACATTGGATCGCCTGACCAGAGGCCCCCTTCACCAGATTGTCCAGAACCGAGACGATGATCGACCGGCCCGGCTGACGATCGGCAAAGACCGCAATCCGGTTCAGGTTCGATCCCCGCACATGGCGGGTTTCGGGCGCGGGCGCGCCGAAGGGCAGCACATGCACGAACGGCTCCGCCGCATAGCGCGCGGCCAGCGTCTGATGGACCTGCTCCGCCTCGCCTTGCACATAGATCGTCGCGAGGATACCCCGGTTCATCGGCAGCAGATGCGGGGTGAAGCTGACGCGCACCTCGCGCCCTGCCGCCTTGGAAAATTCCTGATCGAATTCGGCGGTATGGCGGTGCTTGGCGATGTTGTAGGCGTCCACCCCCTCGGTCACTTCCGAGAACAGCTTGCGCTCCGACGGGGCGCGCCCGGCACCGGTGATGCCCGTCTTCGAATCGATGATGATGTGATCGGGGTCGATCACCTTCGCCTCCAGCAGCGGCACCAGCGGCAGCAGGGCATTGACCGCAAAGCAGCCGGTGCCCGCGATGATCCGCGCGGTCTTCATCTCTTCGCGGTAAAATTCGGGGACGCCGTAAACCGCCTCTTTCTGCAATTCCGGCGCGAGATGCTCATGGCCATACCATTTCGCATAGGCGTCGAGGTCGCGCAGACGGAAATCGGCAGACACATCAACGACCTTCAGCCGCTCCGGCACCTTCAGCACAACCTCCTGCGCCGCCGCATGGGGCATGGCACAGAACACGAGGTCGACCGCATCCCAATCCATCTCGTCCAGCGTGATGAGGTCGGGCAGCGACAGATGCGCCAGATGCGGGAACACATCGCCCATCTTCATGCCGGCCTTGCGGTCAGCGGTCATCGCGGTGATCTCCAGCCCCGGATGGGTGTGGATCAGGCGCACCAGTTCTGCGCCGGTATAACCGGAGGCACCGAGAATCGCGGTTCTGAAAATCTTGGTCATGGAACCCTCTGAGGACATTTGTGCCTTACCTACCGAAGCCGCGCCAAAGACGCCACCCTTTGAAGGGGCGTGTCAGGCGACGCGGTCGTCCCGGTCGGGGCGGCGTCGGTCGTCCGCATATTCGCGTTTCGCGAAAACCGGATCGAAATCCTTGCCATAGGCAAAGGATGGCAAGGGTTCGGGCGACAGCCGGTATGTGGCTTCGCGCAGGTAATCCATCAGCGCCGCACTGTCGCTGATCCGCTTTGCGATCTCCTCGGTCGGCAGCGGCCTGCCGATGGTGGCACCGATCTGCCCGCCGACCCGCGATCCAAATTCCTTGATCAGCAGCGCAACGCGCAACGTCGAATGCAAGTGGCTCGCGATCTGGAACATCCGGCTGTTCGCACCGTGGAAATAAACCGGCACGACGGTCGCGCCGGATCGTGCGACCAGACGGGCGGTGAAGGTGCGCCACGAAGGGTCCATCGGCGTGCCGAAGGGTTTGCGCGCTGTCGAAACCGTGCCGCCGGGAAACACCCCGACCGTGCCACCCGCCGCCAGAAAGCGCAGCGCCTCGTTCCGGGTGTTCAGATTGGTGCGCCGCGCCTCTTTCGTGTCGTCAAAGCTGATCGGCAGGATGATCTTGCCCAACTCCTCCGACCGGTGAAAGACGTTGTTGGCGACGATGCGGAAATCGCCGCGCGTCGCGCTGAGGATGCGGCCCATCGCCATGCCGTCGAGGATGCCGAAGGGATGATTCGCAACCACGATCAGCGGCCCATCGCGCGGAATGTTCGACAGCCCGGCAGCGCCGGTATCCACCGTCAGGCGATAGCGTTCCGTCATCACTTCCCAGAAATCCCGCCCGGCGGAGACTTCTTTTTCATACCCCAACGCCATGCGGATCAGGCGGGGGCGTCCGGTCAGGTTTTCGATGGAGCGAATAATGGCCCGGCCCGCCCGCGACTGTGCGCTGAAGGCGTAGGAAATCTCGCGCGGGGTCTGCCCCCGCATGTCGGACGGCGCGCTCATGGCCCATTCATATCCCGCTATGTGACGGCTGCCTAGTATGTCGATGACAGCAAGATGCGATGTTTCACAGGGCGGATGAAATCACCGGCCACCGATGTGCGCACGCCACAAATGCAAAAAGGCCCGGACGATGCCGGGCCTTTTCGGAATATGATCGTGAAGAGATCAGCGCTTGGAGAACTGGAAGCTCCGGCGGGCCTTGCGCTTGCCGTATTTCTTGCGTTCCACCACGCGGCTGTCGCGGGTCAGGAAGCCTGCGGCCTTCAGCGCCGGACGCAGCGACGGATCATAAAGCGTCAGCGCCTTGGAAATGCCGTGTTTCACGGCACCGGCCTGACCGGACAGGCCACCGCCCTTGACCGTTGCCATCACGTCGAACTGACCTTCGGCATTCGCAACTTCGAATGCCTGGTTCAGAACCATGCGCAGCACCGGGCGGGCGAAATAGACTTCCAGCTCGCGGCCATTGACCGTGACCTTGCCGGAGCCGGGCTTCACCCAGACACGGGCGACAGCGTCTTTCCGCTTGCCGGTGGCGTAGGAGCGGCCCAGCGCGTCGCGCACGGGTTCCCGCTTCACGGCAACTTCGGCTTCGGCCAGTGCGACACCGGCGCCTTCGACAGCGCCCTTCAGGTCGTCGAGCGATTTGATTTCATCGGACATGATCATGCGCTCCGGGTGTTCTTGGAATTCATCGAACGAACGTCGAGCACTTCGGGCTTCTGCGCCTCGTGGCCATGTTCGACGCCTGCATAGATGCGCAGGTGGGTCATCTGCTGACGGGTCAGCGGGCCGCCCGGCATCATGCGCTCAACCGCCTTCATCAGGACGCGCTCAGGATGTGCGCCTTCCAGAATCTGGCCTGCGGTGCGGGACTTGATGCCGCCGGGGTGGCCGGTGTGCCAGTAATAATTCTTGTCGGCACGCTTGTTGCCCGTCATCTGCACCTTTTCGGCGTTGATGACGATCACGTTGTCGCCCATATCCATGTGCGGTGTGAAGGTGGCCTTGTGCTTGCCACGAAGGCGCATGGCGATGATCGAGGCGAGACGGCCCAGAACGACGCCTTCAGCGTCGATCAGCAGCCATTTCTTGTCGATGTCCGCCGGTTTGGCGCTAAAGGTTTTCATGTTTCTTCCATCCATCGGGTCTGCGCCCCCAAGGGTCGCGAGGCAGATGGCGCTTTTTAGTGATTCACGCGGCCATGTCAACGGGACTTTGCGCGAAAAAGACATTCATTTTCAATGGCTTGAAAATGGCGTATTCCTGCACCTCATCAATTTCAGTCTGCGCGGTGCCGCAACTCCGCCATCAGCCCTGCCGAGAACGTACTGAACACGCCCGATGACGGCACGCCCGCCGCGCGCAACAACCCCGACACCCAGTTGTTGCAGGTGCGGAGCGCCGAATACCGCCCCCGCGCCGCATAGAACCGCGCCGCGCCGTAAATCCCCTGCCCGATATCGCGCAGCGTGCCATCTGGCGCGCGGTCAAAACTGGCCGCCAGCGCAAGGGCGAGCCTGTTGAACCCCTCCCCGCTCAGGTCCAGCACGATCAGGTCGCTGGCGGGAAAGGCGTCCGCCGGATCGCCGATGCCGGGAAAGATGTGCAGCAGCGTGTCGGGTGACCCGACCACCGCATTCAGGCCGGTCATCACCGGCAGGTCGGTCAGCCCGACGACATTCGCGCGATAGAACGCCTGATCGCCCCATCCGATCTCCACCCACTCTCCGTGCCCCATCTGCCGCGCCAGATCCAGCAACACGATGGCCCGGTCCGGGTCGGCATCCTGCATCGCCAACCCGGCGCGGCGCAGGTCGGCAGTGCGCAGGATCAGCCCGGTATGCCAGCCGAAATCCACCACATGCACCGTTGTCACATCAGCACCGGCGGGGGCAGGAAACAGCGCCGGATCGCCGGGCGCACGCGCCAGCCAGAAAAGCAATGCCAGCGCCAGAAGGCAGAGCGCGCTATTTCTGAGGAATCGCATAGGTCAGCGTCGCATGTGCCACAGGCCGGTCATCACCGTCCGAATAGACCGTCGCATCGCCGGTCGCCAGCAGCTTGCCCAGCTTCAGGATCCGCACCTCGCAGATCAGATCGGTCGGCGCGGGCTTGTTCAGGAAATTGATCGACGCATTGGTCGTAACGGCCAGCGCCTTTGGCCCGATCATCGCCATCACCGCCATGTAGAACCCGCAATCGACCGCCTCGAACATTGCGGGGCCGGATACCGTGCCGCCGGGGCGGATATCCGCGTCGGTGACCTTGCGCCGGATCGTGATCGTCATCGGGGCCAGCGCCTCGATCGAGAAGCGCCCGCTGACGGCGGGGAAAATCTGTTCGACAAAGGTCATGATTTCCGCGGCAGTCTGCTTCACAACCCGTTCCTGCATGACACAACCCCGTTTCTTGTCTTTATCCGCACTGCATATCCTGCTTTCTTAGCGTTGCGGCGTCCCCCGACGCCAGCCCAGACGGAGGTTTCGATGCGTTTTCCCCTGTGCTTCGCAATGCTTCTTGTCGCCTCCGCCACGCTGCCGGTCGCAGCGGAGGCGATTGCCGACAGGCGCGGCGGGGCGGATGTGCGGATGACGCTGGCGGACCTGCCGGCGCATCCCGCTTTCGAGGCGTTCCTGCGCGACGATGCCGACGCCATCGCCAACAACTACGCGGCGGACAACGCACGCGAGGTGATTGTGGAGGAACGTATCACAAGGGCCGACGCGCGCTTCGCCTCCGTCCTCAGGCGCACAATGGCCGATCTCGGCGGCGCGCATCCGAACACGTATCTGGAGGCGCTGGTCTGGGATGCATCGGTGGCGGATTTCATCCGCCTCGATGCGTTCTTCGATGCCGGGGCACCGCGCGACGAGGCGTTGATCACCATTTCCCGTCACCTGCGGGAAGTGATCCGCAAGCGGGTCTGGAATGGCACCATCGACCCGATCTTCCTGCCGCTGGTCGAACAGGCCACCAATCCCGACCCCGCCGTGATGGCGAATTTCACGCTGGAGGATGGCGGCATCGCCTTCCACTATTCGCCTTACGAGGTCGCGCCCTATGCCGCCGGTCCGGTGTCGATCATGGTCCCGGTGGCGGTGTTTTCCCAATGGATGAACGGCACCGGCCAGATCGCGATCCGCTGAGCGCTAAAGCCACCAGCGCTGGCGGCCAGTGCGGCGGGCGATCCACGCGCCAAGGCTCAGATGATCGCGGCGGATCAACAGGATCAGGGCGATCATCGCCGCCAGAACAGCCAGATCAATGACCTGATTACGGTTCACCGGAAAGCCGCGATCATTCAGTGCGAACGGATCCAGAAACCCCTCCCATCGCCGCGTGACCGTGAACAGGTGCATCACCATCAACGCGCCATAGCTGAACAACCGGAACGCACCGACCAGCACCAGCACACAGACAGCGATCTGCACGGCGGCCGTCGCATATATCTGCGCAAAGCTGAGATCGACCTTGTCGAAGTTCCGCGCCAGCGCCTGATATTGCGCCGGGGTGATGACCTTGTGCGCTGCCCATAGGAAAATGAACCACGCAAGGCCCGCGCGCATGATCAGGATCGCCGCGCCATCCTGCCTGTCCTGCCCCGTCAACATCGCCGTCCCCCTTGCGCCTTCCAAAGGCCCGATCAGATGTCGGGGCCCATCAGTTCCACCTCCGCGCCGCCGCGCACCGCCGTGTAGAAACAGGTGCTCCGGTTGGTGTGGCAGGCGGGGCCGGTCTGATCGACCAGCAGCAATAGGCAATCGCGGTCACAATCAACACGCATCTCCGTGAGGTGCTGGCGGTGACCCGAAGATTCGCCCTTGCGCCAGAGCGCGGCGCGCGACCGCGACCAATAAGTCACCTGCCCGGTTTCCAGCGTCTCCGCCACCGATGCCGCGTTCATCCATGCCATCATCAGAACCTCTTTGGTCTTGTGGTCCTGTGCGATGGCCGGGATCAGGCCCTTCGCATCGTATTTCAGGGTCGCCGGATCGAACATCGCCAAGGCTCCTATGCATGTTCCCCTTTTCGCGGGGCCTTCCCGGCGCTATCTAAACCCGAAGCGAGGAGACTTCCATGTCCGACCAAGACCTGATCCAGCTTTATTCAAAGCGCATTCTGTCGCTGGCGGCGGAAATCCCGCTGACGGCGCTGCTGCCCGACGCGGATGGCGTCGCGAAAAAGCGCTCGCCGCTTTGTGGTTCAACCATCACAGTTTCCGTGAAGCTGGATGCGGGGCGCGTCGCGGCCTTCGGGCAGGATGTGAAGGCCTGCGCGCTTGGCCAGGCATCGGCATCGGTGCTCGGGTCAGCCGTAATCGGGCGCACGCGGGATGAAATCGCCGCCGGGCGCGAGGCCTTGCGCGCAATGCTGAAAGATGGGGCCGATGCGCCTTCGGGCCATTTTGCCGATCTGGAGGTGCTCGCCCCTGCGCGCGATTACAAGAACCGCCACGCGTCCATCATGCTCGCCTGGGATGCGACCCTCGACGCAATGGATCAGGCCGCCGCGCGTCAGGTCGGATAGAGTTCAAAAAAAAACGCCGCGCTCCGGTCAGGAACGCGGCGCAGTCTGGCGGCGTCTCACCCCGGCGCCGGGCACAGCGCGCATCAGTCATGTCGAAACCGAGGGACAATCGGTCGAGGAGGGATGTGCCGCAGGGAGAGACCCGGCACAGACAGATGCAAGGGGCGGGCGGGGCCGCGGTTCGGATCAGGCCATTGCCGTTGCGGCGAACCCCACGAATACGAGAATGCAGATGGCGGCGAGGCCGACCACGTCTTCGATCGCCTCAGCAGGGCGGGCGGCGGCGAGCTGGTACATCCGGGCTGCGATTTTCATCTGGTGTTCTCCTTGTTAACCATAGCGATGTTCTGCTTTGTTAACTTAATGTTCTTCTTTTATTCCTTTTTCGTCAAGAACATTTTAAGAACACAAGATATGGTGGCTCAGGCACCGCCCAGATACCGGATCGCCGCATCCCGGTCGTGAAGATACAGCAGCACCCGCAGCGCAGCACCGCGTTTGCCGTCCAGTTCAGGCTCCATCGTCAGAATCAGCCGCGCATCGTCCTGCGCCGCCGCCATCAGCGCCCCGTCGGTTTCCACATCGGCAATGCGGAACCGGGGCAGGCCCGATTGCGCGGTGCCGAGCAGATCGCCCGCGCCGCGCAGTTTCAGATCCTCTTCGGCGATCCTGAACCCGTCCTCGGTATCGCGCAGGATCGTCAGGCGGGCGGTCGCGGCCTCGCCCAGCGGCGGCTGATACATCAGAAGGCAGGTCGATGCCCCGGTGCCGCGCCCGACCCGGCCGCGCAACTGGTGGAGCTGCGCCAGACCGAACCGTTCCGCCTGTTCGATCACCATGATCGTCGCCTCCGGCACATCGACCCCGACCTCGATCACGGTGGTGGCCACCAGCACCCGCCGCTCCCCGGCCTGAAAGGCGGCCATCGCGGCGTCCTTCTCACTGGCGGGCATCTGGCCATGAACCAACGCCACGACATCCTCGCCCAGCGCGAGGCGCAGCGCCGCCGCCCGGTCCTCCGCCGCTGTCAGGTCGGTCAGCTCGCTTTCCTCGACCAGCGGGCAGACCCAATAGGCCTGCCGCCCCTCCGCCACCGCGACCTTCAGCCGTGCGACCACGTCGTCGTAACGGGCGCGGCTGACCAGCCTTGTGTCGATCGGTTGCCGCCCCGGCGGCTTTTCATCCAGAACCGAAATATCCATGTCGCCGTGGCTCGCCAGCGCCAGCGTGCGCGGGATCGGCGTCGCGGTCATCACCAGCACATCGACCCCGGCGCCCTTTTCCGCCAGTTCCATGCGCTGGCGCACGCCGAACCGGTGCTGTTCATCCACCACCACCAGCCGCAGATCGGCGAATTCGACCCCCTTCTGGAACAGGGCATGGGTGCCGACCAGAATGTCGATTCCACCCGCCGCCAATGCGGCCAGCTTCGCCTCGCGCACCGCGCCCTTGTCACGCCCCGTCAGAATGTCGAGCCGGACGCCCGCCGCCCCGGCCATCGGGGTCAGGCTCGCCATGTGTTGCCGCGCCAGTATCTCGGTCGGGGCCATCATCGCCCCCTGCCAGCCTGCCTCCACCGCGTTCAGCAGCGCGAGCATAGCAACCAGCGTCTTGCCCGCGCCGACATCGCCCTGCAACAGGCGGAGCATTCGTTGCGGCAACGCCATGTCGGCGGCGATCTCCGCCCCGGCCCGCACCTGCGCCCCGGTCGGCTGATACGGCAGCGCCGCCAGCAAGCGGCCCCGCAATGTGCCGTCCCCCACCGAGGCGCGCCCCTTGCCGCGCTTCATCCGCGCCCGCGCCAGCGCCAGCGTCAGCGCATGTGCCAACACCTCGTCATAGGCGAGCCGTTGGCGCGCCAGGGCGGCGGGTGAAAGCGCCTCATGCGTCTCCGGGTGATGCAATTGGCGGAGCGCGTCGCGCCAATCGGGCCAGCCGCGCTGCGCCTTCATCGGCCCGTCGAGCCATTCCGGCAGATCAGGCGCGAGGTCCATCGCCGCCGCGACCGCTGTCGCGACCTGCCGCAAACCAAGCCCCGCCGTCAGGGGATAGACCGGCTCGAACGGTGGCAACGCCTCCGCCTCCGCCCGCGTCATGACATGGTCCGGATGGGTCATCTGAAGGATGCCGTCGAAAATCTCGATCCGCCCCGACACGACCCGCCGTGCGCCGGTCGGCAGGATCTTGCGCAGCCAGTCGTCGCGGGCGTGAAAGAACACCAGCATGAATTCCGCCCCCGCATCGCGGACCATGACGCGGTAAGGTCGGCCCTTGGCCTTCGCCGGGTAATGCTCGGCCACCTCCACCTCCACCGTCACCACCTCATCGAACGGCGCGGCGGCGACGGAGGCACGCAATCGCCGGTCAACCAACGCATGGGGCGGGGTAAAGATCAGATCGCGCGGGCGGGTAATCGCCAGCTTTTCATAAAGCTTGGCGGTCTTCTCGCCGATCTTCGGCAGGGTCGTCAACTCGGTGAAGAGAGGCCACAGAACCTCCGGCCGCCCCTGCGCGATGCGCGCCATCAGCCCGCGATGAGGGCGAGCCAGGCGTCCTCGTCCATCGTGGTCACGCCCAGTTCCTCGGCCTTTTTCAGCTTGGACCCCGCCCCCGGCCCGGCGACCAGAATATCGGTGTTCTTCGACACCGATCCGGCGACCTTCGCGCCGAGGCTTTCGGCGGTGGCCTTCGCCTCGTCGCGGGTCATCCGCTCCAGCTTGCCGGTGAAAACGACGGTCTTGCCGGTGACCGGGCTGTCGGTCGCCCGCGCCTCCGGGGCGATCGGGGTCAGGTGTTTCACCAGCCCGTTGATCGCGTCGCGCTCATTTGGGTTGGCGAAGGCGTCCGATAGGGACAGCGCCATGATCGGGCCGATCCCGTCTGCGTCAATCAGATGCGCCCAGGCGGATGCAGCATCTTCGGCGATCTTGCTATCAGCGATCACGGCGGCGCGGGTCTCGCTCACCTTCGCCCGCCGTCCCTCCGCCTTCGCGGCGGCGCGCTCCGCCTCGGCGGCCAGATCGGCGGCACGGTGCGCCCGTGCGGCTGGCCGCGCGAGGTCGAGCGCCCGCGTCATCGCATCCCAGTCGCCATAATGCCGCGCAAGGTCTTCCGCCCCGACCTCGCCCACATGGCGGATGCCGAGCGCGAAGATCAACCGCGCGAGCGGGATCGTTCGGCGCTCCTGAATCGCCCGAAAAAGATTGGCCGCCGAGGTCTCCCCCCAGCCATCGCGGTTCTTCAGGCGGGTCAGACCCTCCCCGTCCCGCTCGGCCAAGGTGAAGATATCGGCGGGCTGCCGGATGGGGAGCTGTTCGTCATGATAGAAGGCTTCAATCTGCTTCGCCCCCAGCCCCTCGATATCGAAGGCCCCGCGCGATACGAAATGCTTCAGCTTTTCGACCGCCTGCGCCGGGCAGATCAGGCCGCCGGTGCAGCGGCGCACCGCATCGCCCTCCTCGCGGATCGCGGGCGATTTACATTCGGGGCAGGTGTCCGGCATCTGATAGGGCTTCGCATCGGCGGGGCGCTGCGCGCGATCGACACCCAGCACCTTCGGGATCACATCCCCGGCGCGATAAACCGTCACCGTATCGCCGACCTGCAGGTCGCGCCCGGCGATGTAATCCTCGTTATGCAGCGTCGCGTTGGACACGACGACGCCGCCCACCGTCACCGGGCGCAGCCGCGCGACCGGCGACAGCGCGCCGGTGCGCCCGACCTGAATGTCGATCCCCTCCAGGATCGTCGTCGCGATTTCCGCCGGGAACTTGTGCGCCGTCGCCCAGCGCGGATTGTTCGACCGGAACCCCAGCCGCGCCTGCAGATCCAGCCGGTCAACCTTGTAGACCACGCCGTCGATATCATAGCCGAGCGTCGCGCGCGCCGCCTCCACCTTGCGATATTGCGCGATCAGGTCATCGACCGAAGGGCAACGCACCATCAGCGGATTGATCTGAAAGCCGAGCTTGCCGAGCCGTGCCACCGCGTCGAACTGCGTCTCTGCCAGCGGCGCGGACACTTCGCCCCAGGCATAGGCGAAGAACCGCAGCGGGCGGGCGGCGGTGATGGTCGGGTCAAGCTGGCGAAGGCTGCCCGCAGCGGCATTGCGCGGGTTGGCGAAGGTCTTCGTCCCCTCCGCCCCCGCGCGGGCGTTCAGCGCGGCGAAATCATCGTGGGACATATAGACCTCGCCCCGCACCTCCAGCACCTCCGGCGCTTCGCCGGTCAGGCGGTCGGGGATGTCGGCGATGGTCAGCGCGTTGCGGGTGACATTTTCGCCCTCGCGCCCATCGCCACGCGTCGCCGCGACCACAAGGCGGCCCCGCTCATAGCGCAGGGACAGCGACAATCCGTCGATCTTCGGCTCGGCGGTGATCGCCAGCGCTTCGTCGGGCGGCAGATTGAGGAATTTGCGGATGCGGGTGTCGAACTCGCTCACATCATCGTCGGTAAAGGCATTGCCGAGCGACAGCATCGGCACCGCGTGGCGCACCTTGGAAAACGTATCGGAAAGCGGCGCGCCAACCCGCTGCGACGGGCTGTCCGGGCGGACCAGATTCGGAAACCGCGCCTCGATTTCGGCATTGCGCCGTTTCAGCGCATCATAGTCGGCATCCGATATCTGCGGCGCGTCATCCACATGGTAAGCGTGGTCCAATGCGAGGATTTCTGCCGCAAGCCGCGCCAGTTCCGCCGCTGCGCCGGCCTCGTCCAATGTCTCGATTGCCGTCCCGGCGTCTGCCATTTCACCCTGCCCGTGCCAAACCCGCGCGCTGATCGCGCCGCAGGTTCCCGCGACTGTTGCGCAGGGTCAAGATTGCGCATCAGCTTTCGACAGTCACGCGCGCGTTTGGATCAGAGGGAAAGCCGCACCCGGCAATCGGGGTGGACGCAATGCCAGAATACAGGGGAACGTCGGCACCCACGCGGCGGCCCTCCTGAACAGGACCGCCTGCGGATCGCCTGTCTGTCACCGCGGGCAGCCGCTTCCTCATCCTGTCAGGCCATTGCCGGATTCGCCGCCGCATAGCGCGCCGGATCGCGGAGCACATATCCGCGCCCCCAGACGGTATCGATGTAATTTTCCCCGCCGGTCGCATTGGCGAGTTTCTTGCGCAGCTTGCAGATGAAGACATCGATGATCTTCAATTCCGGTTCGTCCATCCCGCCATAAAGATGGTTGAGGAACATTTCCTTGGTCAGCGTCGTGCCCTTGCGCAGGCTCAACAGCTCCAGCATCTGATATTCCTTGCCGGTCAGGTGCACCGGCGTCCCCGCCACCTCCACCGTCTTGGCATCGAGGTTGATCGCGACCTTGCCCGTCGCGATGATCGACTGCGCATGACCCTTCGACCGGCGGACGATGGCGTGAATGCGCGCGACCAGTTCGTCGCGGTTGAACGGCTTGGTCATGTAATCGTCGGCACCGAAGCCGAACCCCTTCAGCTTGTCATCGGTTTCCGCCTGACCGGACAGGATCAGGATCGGCGTTTCGACCTTGGCGACACGCAGCGCCTTCAACACATCGAACCCGGTCATGTCCGGCAGATTGATATCCAGCAGGATCAGGTCGTAATCATAGAGCTTGGCGAGGTCGATCCCTTCCTCCCCCAGATCTGTCGCGTATACATTCAGGTTCGCCTTCGCGAGCATCAATTCGATGCTGCGCGATGTGGATGGATCGTCTTCAATCAACAATACCCGCATAACGTGCAACCCTCCTCAAAGGTCTCTTCAAGATTGATTGCACGTTAAGGCTGCAATGGTAAACGGATGATTACCCATGCGCGATTTTTTAACCTAGATTACGCTGAAGGATTGTTGCGATAGACCTGAAGGCGGGTCGCATAGAGCGCGGGCACCCCATGTTCTGACAGCGATTCGCGCCAGGATGTCAGTTCTTCCTCGCTCAGGCGAAACATCTCCATCGCTTCTTCGGCGCTGATGGCCCCTGCATCGACGGCGGCGACCACCGCCGCCTTGCGGCTGGCGACCCAGCGGCGGGTATCGGTTGCCGGCAGACGCCGACGCAGTTCGTCAATCCGCGCGGTTTCTCGGCGGGCGTTCAACGAGACGATCTTCGACATGGGTAAACTCCTGATTACACAACACAAAAGACGGTGACAGGCAGACCTCGCTGCCCGTCCCGGCAAATTGTCCAGACGCCGCTAACAAGACATGAACGCCGCCATGGCAAATACAGCAGGCTTGAAGCAATTGCGGTCCATCGTTACATGACCGCGATGCTTGATGTGCCCCTGAACAGTCTCGGCTTTGCCAAATCCCCTGCGGACACGCGGGTCGTCGTTGCCATGTCCGGCGGTGTCGACAGTTCGGTCGTTGCCGCGATGCTGTCGCGCGAAGGCTATGACGTGGTCGGCGTCACGCTTCAGCTTTACGATCATGGCGCTGCGCTGGCCAAGAAGGGCGCGTGCTGCGCCGGGCGCGATATCCACGACGCCCGCCGGGTGGCGGAGGAAATGGGGTTTCCGCATTACGTCCTCGATTATGAAAGCCGTTTCCGCGAAGCGGTGGTGGAGGAATTCGCCGATCAGTATCTGGCAGGGTTCACCCCGATTCCCTGCGTGCGCTGCAATCAGACGGTGAAGTTCCGCGACCTGCTGGCGACGGCAAAGGATCTCGACGCCGATTGCCTTGCGACCGGGCACTATATCCGGCGCGTGGGCGGGACATCGGGTGCCGAATTGCACCGCGCTGCCGATCCTGATCGCGATCAGTCCTATTTCCTGTTTGCCACGACGCAGGAGCAACTGGATTTCGTACGGTTTCCGCTGGGCCACCTGACATCGAAGGCTGAAACCCGCGCGCTGGCGGCGGAATTCGGCCTGTCAGTGGCTGACAAACCGGACAGTCAGGACATCTGCTTCGTGCCGCAGGGCAAATATGCCGATGTGATCGAAAAACTGCGCCCCGGCGCGGTCGAACCCGGCGAAATCGTGCATCTGGATGGCTCGGTTCTGGGGCAGCACGCCGGCATTATCCATTACACCATCGGGCAGCGGCGCGGCCTCGGCATCGGCGGGCGCGATCCGCTGTTCGTCGTCAAGCTTGATGCCGCCACGAAACAGGTGATCGTGGGCCCGCGTGAGGCGCTGGCGACGCGGCGTGTCCGGGTGAAGGATATCAACTGGATCGGCGGCGGCGACTTCGCGGCGGCCCCTGATGGCGGTTGGGAAGCCCGCGTCAAGGTTCGCTCCACCCGCCCGCCGATCGCGGCCCGCGTCCACCCGACCGACACCGGGGCGGAGGTTGAATTGCTATCCGCCGAAGAAGGCGTAGCGCCCGGTCAGGCCTGCGTCTTCTACGCACCTGAGACAGAGCGGGTGCTGGGCGGTGGCTGGATCGAGCTTGGCTGACCCGAAGCATTGCTTCGCCCCCTCCCCATCGGCCCTCAAGATGACGGGAGCGTGAACGGAAAATGTCATGCCAACCGACTTGAATCAGTGCAAAAATCCGGCGAAGGGCCAATTTTCTGGCGTGTTTTTGGGCAATTTTGTGCAGGTGCGAAAAAGTGCATGAATTTGCGTTGCGCCGCAATATTTTCGCAATGATGTTTTGAGTCTCTTCCTCATTTTCAGGACATCATCATGAACCTGTTTCGCTTACTGCCTCCCGCGTTGATCCTTGCCGCCTCCGCCGCCCATTCACAGGAATCGTCCATGATTCCGGGCGAGTTTTCCGCATCGGTGGCCCTGACCTCAAACTATACGTTTCGCGGCATCACCCAGACCGACGACGAGCCCGCCATCCAGGGATCGTTCGACTATTCCGCATCGCTGACCGATGAGGTCGGGTTCTATGCCGGTGTCTGGGGGTCGAATGTCGATTTCAACGATGGTGACGAGGCCACGATCGAGATCGACTTCTACAGCGGTCTGACCTATCAGCTCGGACCGGTCGGGCTGGATCTTGGCGTTCTCTACTACTGGTATCCCGGCGCCGCCGATGCGCTGAACTACGACTATTTCGAGGTTGCGTTCGGGGCGGAGTTCACGCCGGTCGATCCGCTGACGATCTCCGTCGGCTATGCCTACTCGCCGGAAAATTTCGGCGACAGCGGCGATGCCCATTACCTGAGCGCCGGGGCCGATTACACACTGCCATTCGATCTGTCGGTGCCGATCACCCTGTCCGGCACCATCGGCTATCAGTTCATCGAAGAGGAACTGACATTCGGTGCGCCGGACTACCTCGATTGGTCGGTTGGCATTTCGGCTGATTTCGACCGGTTCACCGCATCCTTCGCCTATGTCGACAACGACATCACCGGCGGCGACGACGCCAATTTCGTGTTCACCATCGGCGCGAGTTTCTGAGGGGCGCGCGGGGCCGCGCCAACAAGGCGCGGCCCCATCATTCTGTCAGGACCCGCCGAGCACCGCTTCGACCTGTTTCGTGATCAGCGGCGACATCGGCTTGGTGGACGATCCCCAGCTTTCGACATAATCGCCGGACGCATCCAGCAAGACCTTGTTGAAATTCCATGTCGGGGCGACGCCATGCGTCTCGCGCAGCCAGACATAGAAAGGATGCGCGCCTGTGCCGGTGACGACTTCCTTTTCGGTCATCGGCACGGTCAGCCCGAAATTCACCTCGCAGAAATCCTTCACCGCCTCGTTCGATGCGAGTTCCTGATTGAACGAATCCGATGGCACGGTCAGGACGGTCAGACCCTTTTCGCGATAGGCGTCATAAAGCGCCTGAAGCCCGTCATACTGATAGGTGAAACCGCACCGTGACGCCGTGTTCACCACCAGAACCGGGCCGCCGCGCAGATCCGACAGGGCGATTTCGCCGCCGTCGATGTTGCGAAAGGTGAAATCGGGGGCAGCAGCCATCGCGCCGGTCATGCCGATGCACGACAAAGCGGCGAATGACGCCAGAACCGACCGTCGAGATACCATTGCACGTCTCCCTCGCTTGATTTCATGATCATACCTCCCCTTACCGTTTATATGTATCGCATCATTTCGGTCTGGCGAGGCCTCCCCCCACAAACGACCGCGCAAGGCGAATGGTTTCAGCATCGTCGCGCCTGCGCCAACGCCGCCCTGGAAAAAATATCACGCCGGGCCGATGGACGGATTGCCAGAAGGATCGCAAGATAGCACCAAACCGGGCCGCCGCCTATCGGCCGCCCGATGCCCGCATGACAGGACCCAGACCCATGACCGACCTTTCCGCCGTGCTCGCCCATCTCGACGCCGACAAGGATGCCGCCATCGACCGGCTGTTCGCCTTGCTGCGGATGGAAAGCGTGTCGACCGATCCCGCCTACAAGCCGGAATGCCGCAAGGCCGCCGAATGGCTGGTGGCAGACCTGATCAGCATCGGCTTCGATGCCTCGCTGCGCGATACGCCCGGCCATCCAATGGTGGTCGCCCATTCCGCCCCGATGACCGGCAGCGATGGCCCGCGCTACCTGTTCTACGGCCACTACGACGTGCAGCCGGTCGACCCGCTGAACCTCTGGACCGCGCCACCGTTCGAGCCGGTGATCGCGGATGGTCCGCAAGGGCCGGAAATTCGCGCGCGCGGCGCATCGGACGACAAGGGCCAGTTGATGACCTTCATCGAGGCGTGCCGCGCCTGGAAGGCCGCGACCGGCACCCTGCCCGCCAATATCACGATCTTCTTCGAGGGGGAGGAGGAGTCCGGCTCCCCGTCCCTGATCCCGTTCCTGAAGGAAAACGCGGCGGAATTGAAGGCCGACCTCGCGCTCGTCTGCGATACCGGCATGTGGGATGAGGATACGCCCGCCATATCCACCATGCTGCGCGGCGGTGTGGCAGAGGAAGTGATCATCAAGGGCGCATCGCGCGATCTTCACTCCGGCATGTATGGCGGCCCAGCGGCGAACCCGATCCGGGTCCTGACCCGGATTCTGGCGTCGCTGCATGACGATCAGGGCCGCGTCACCCTGCCCGGCTTTTATGACGGTGTGCCGCCGCTCGACCCGGAGATGAAGGCGCAGTGGGATACGCTGGGGTTCAAGCCGGAGGATTTTCTGGGCGAGATCGGCCTGTCGGTCCCCGCTGGCGAACGCGATTACAGCGCGCTGGAGCAGATCTGGTCGCGCCCGACGCTGGAAATGTGCGGCATCACCGGCGGCTATACCGGCGAGGGGTTCAAGACCGTCCTGCCCGCCGAGGCGCGGGTGAAGATCGGCTGCCGTCTTGTCGGCACGCAGGACCCAGACGCGATCCGCGCGGCACTGCACGCCCATGTCCGATCCATGCTCCCCGCCGATTGCACGGCTGAATTCATCACGCGGGGCGGCTCGCCAGCGATCACAATGCCAGTAGACGACCCACGCTTCGTCAGCGCCCGCGCCGCGCTGTCGGAGGAATGGCCGAACGAAGCGGTTTTCGCAGGTTGCGGCGGGTCGATCCCCGTGGTCGGGCATTTCCAGACGATCCTCGGGATGAATTCGCTGCTCATCGGCTATGGCCTGAACGATGACCGCATCCATTCCCCGAACGAGAAATACGCGCTCACCAGCTTTCAGAAGGGCGCGCGGTCATGGGCGCGGGTTCTGGCCGCGCTCGCGGCGTGACCGGACAAGCGGCAGGCGGCCCGCCGGACCACAAGGCGCTGATCGCCACGCTCCCCGCCGCGACCCGCGCCAAGCTGTCGGAGCGGCGGAATGCACCGGGGCTGATCCGGCTTGCGCTGCATCTCGGCGCGATCATCGGTCTGGGCGCGTTGATCCTCGCGGGCGTGCCGCTCTGGCCGGTTCTGATGCTGGCGCAGGGCATCCTCATCATCTTTCTGTTCACCCTGCTGCATGAAACCGTCCACCAGACCCCGTTTCGCAGCCTCTGGCTGAACCGCTGGGCGGGCCGTCTTGCCGGGTTTCTGATCCTGCTGCCGCCGGAATGGTTCAAGTATTTCCATCTGGCGCATCACCGATACACGCAAGACCCCGACAAGGACCCGGAACTGGCCGGGCAGAAACCCGCAACGCCGGGGCGTTACCTCTGGGTGCTGACAGGGCTGCCGGTCTGGCGGGAGCACATCGCGGGCCTCATCGACATCGCCCGTACCGGCGGCACCGAGGATTTCGTTCCCACAAGCGCACGCCCCCGCTGCCAGCGGGAGGCGCAGGGGTTTCTCACCCTCTACGCCGCCCTGATCGTACTATCCGCCGCGACCGGCAGCGCGGCGCTGATCTGGGTCTGGGTCATCCCCGCGATGCTCGGCCAGCCGTTCCTGCGTCTCTATCTGATGGCGGAGCATGGCCGCTGCGCCTTCGTTTCCGACATGCTGCAAAATACCCGCACGACCTTCACCACTTGGATCGTGCGCTGGGTGGCGTGGAACATGCCCTATCACACCGAACATCACAGCCTGCCCAACGTGCCCTTCCACAACCTGCCCGCGCTGCATCGCCTGATGCAGCCGCATCTGAAGGTGACGGAGCGGGGATATGCCAGATATCACCGGCGGCTCTGGGCGTCGCTTCGTCAGGCGGTGCAATAGAAAAGGCACCGGCGCTGCTGCGCCGATGCCCGTTCAGTCCGACAGGGGTCGTTCGCGTTGAAACGGGGGATCAGCCCGGGATCAGAACGCGGTCGATCACGTGAATCACGCCGTTAGACTGTTTCACATCCGCGATGGTCACTTTCGCGATGCCGTTCGCACCGTCGTAAATGTAGATGTTGCCGTCTTCGGTGCGCACGGTGAACGTGCCGCCGCCCACGGTCTTCACCTCATGCGAGCCGCCATCATTGCGGATCATCGTCTTGATCGCGTCCGAGAGCGCATTGGCCGAGACGACATGATAGAGCAGGACAGCGGTCAACTGGTCCTTGTTTTCCGGCTTCAGCAGGGTCTCCACCGTGCCCGGCGGCAGCATCGCGAAGGCTTCGTCAGTCGGCGCGAAGACCATGAAAGGCCCCTCGCCCTGAAGCGTTTCCACGAGACCGGCAGCGGTCACCGCCGCGACGAGGGTTTCATGGTCGGCGGAGTTCACGGCATTTTCGATGATGTTCTTTTCGGGGAACATCGGCGCGCCACCGACGATCGGCGTATGCGCTGCGGCCATCGCGGCGCCGCTTCCCAGAATGCTGAGCGCAAGCCCGGCGAGTGCTGATTTGAAGAATGTCATTTCGTTTCCCTTTGTTGAACGAAGTGCGTTTCGGCTGCACTTGCGAGTTGTTCGTCAGGGATGTGCGAAAAGTTTCAGACGCAATCGCGTCTTTCCGGCATTGTTCGCGCCCGAAAGCGGGTCAGACCCGCCGCCGACCGCCGCGCCGACGCGGTGCCTCCGCCGTCGCCAGCCCTTCGCGCAGAACCGCCGTCATCGGATGGTCCGGGGCATCGGCGGCATAGAACGCGACCAGCGCCGCCGTATCCGCCTTCATGTCCCGCGCCGGATCGACGCCCATCGCCCAGTCGAAATAGATCGACCGGCAATCCTCCGGCCCGATCCCCTCGATCCGGTAGGCTTCGACGATCAGACCGCGCGGGTCGAGGTCGGTGGTGGGGCCGGTGTTCTTGCGCATGGCGGGGCCGCGACAGGCCGCAGCCGTCAGGCCTTGCCCTTGTAGATATCGACGATCTTGTTGATCATCGAAAGCGCCTCTTCACGCGGGCGCTGGAACGTGTTGCGACCGATGATGGACCCGTTGCCGCCGCCGTCGCGGATCGCGCGGGCATCGTCATAGACCGAATCTTCGCCCTTCTTCGCGCCGCCGGAGAACACAACGATCCGCCGACCATTGAATGCCGCCTGCATGGCATGACGCACGCGCGCCGCCTGATCGGAAATGTCGATCTTTTCAGCCTCGTAGACCTTCTTGGCCTCTTTCTGTTCCAGATGGTCGGTCGCCAGCTTGATCTTGATGACATGCGCGCCCAGCAAGGCGGCCATCTGCGCCGCATAGGCGGACACATCCATCGCGGTCTCGCCTTCCTTCGTCAGCGCCTCGCCGCGCGGATAGGACCAGAGGACGGTCGCCACGCCCTTGGCGGCGGCCTCTTCCTTCATCGCGGCGAATTCCTCGAACATGTCGAGCCCGGCGGACGATCCGGGATAAATCGTGAACCCGACCGCCGCACAGCCAAGTCGCAGCGCATCATCGACCGTGGCGGTGATCGCCTGATCGTTGGGTGCCTCGGACGGCATCAGTGAATTGGCGCTGTTGCATTTCAGGATGGTCGGGATCTGGCCCGCGAATGTATCCGCCCCGGCCTCCAGCATCCCCAGCGGCGCAGCATAGGCGTTGAACCCGCCGTCGATCGCCAACTGGTAATGGTAATGCGGATCATAGGCTGCCGGATTCGGCGCAAAGCTGCGCGCGGGGCCATGTTCGAACCCCTGATCGACCGGCAGGATGACCATCTTGCCGGTGCCGCCCAGTTTGCCGGTCATCAACATCTGGCACAGCTTCGCCTTCACACCCGGCGTTTCGCCCTCATAATTGGCGAGGATCTTCTGGACAACGCGGGTGGCTCTCATCTGATGTCTCCGTTTCGGGCAGAATGACTGTGATATCAGCCCGTGCGGTAGCGCGCCCTGCCGATCTGGGTCAAGAGAAACAGGTGGCGGTGGGCGTGTTTCAGACCTTTTCCATCATATATTTCGACAGCTTCGCGGTGATCGCCGCTGGCAACAGCTTTACCGCCCAGGTCGTGACCTTGTTCATCAGGCCGGGCACCATGACGCTCTGGCCCCGGATCGCGGCGTGATAGGCCGCTTCGGCCACGCTGCGGGCGGAGGGGAGCGGCGCCATACCGGTCAGCCGGGCGGAGCGCATGTTCGCATCCTTGAAGAAATTCGATTCGGTGGCACCGGGGCACATCGCCGTGACGGTGAAATCGGGGCTGTCCCATTCTTCCTGCACCGCGCGCGACAGGCTCAGCACATAGGCCTTGGTGGCGTTATAGACCGCCATGCGCGGCCCCGGCAGAAAGGCCGCAACCGATGCGATATTGAGGATGCGCCCCCGTTCCACATGCGCCTTCATGTGCGGCACGGCGCGGTTCATCAGATCGGTCAGCGCCACCACATTGACCTGGATCGACGCAAGTTCCCGCGCCCAGCCGCCATCGCCGTCCTCCTCTGACCCGAACCAGCCATGCCGCCCCAGCCCGGCATTGTTGACGAGGAAATCAATCTTCCGTCCATCGGCAATCGCCGCATCCCAAAGCTTCGCCGCTGCGTCCGGTTCCGTAAGGTCGGCAGGGATCACCACGACCTCCACGCCATGCGCCGTCCGCAATTCGTCGGCGAGCGCATTTAGCTTGTCTTCACTGCGCGCCGAGAGGATCAGCGACCGGCCCTTTTCAGCGGCAAACCGCGCGAATTCCTTGCCGATTCCTTCGGACGCACCAGTCAGTAACAGCCAAGTCTGCATCATCGGATCTGCCTCCCTTTCTGTGTCTGTGGCAGAAACATAGGGGGCATTTGTCGAATCGCGATGACAATCCCGCCGGTATTGGCCCGATTGGCCCCGGAAAGCCCGTCAAACGGGCAGTAAGCGCGCTTTTGCCGCTGCTTCAGGCAGACAAGGCCGCGACGCCGGGCAGGGTCTTGCCCTCCAGCCATTCAAGGAATGCGCCCCCGGCGGTGGACACATAGGTGAACCGCGCCGCCGCGCCGGACCCGTTCAGCGCAGCGACCGTATCGCCGCCACCCGCGACGGTCAGCAGTCGCCCCGCCTCGGTCAGATCAGCCGCGCTGGCCGCTGCCGCATCCGTCGCCGCGTTGAACGGCGGCAATTCGAACGCGCCGAGCGGGCCATTCCACACCACTGTTTTCGCTGCCTCGAACCGCGCGACGATATCCGCGACCGATTGCGGCCCGGCATCGAGGATCATCGCATCCTTCGGGCAGGCATCCGCTGCCACCACCTCCGCCTTCGCATGGGCGCGGAATTCACGTGCGATCACCACGTCCTTCGGCAAGACGATCTCGCAGCCATTCGCGCGGGCGCGGTCGAGGATCGCGCGCGCCGTGTCCGCCATGTCTTTCTCGCACAGCGAAATGCCGACCCCGATTCCCTGCGCATAAAGGAAGGTGTTCGCCATGCCACCACCGATGATGATCTGATCAACCCGGTCGCTGAGATTGCCGAGAAGTTCAAGCTTGGTCGACACCTTCGCCCCTCCCACGACAGCGACAACCGGACGGTCAGGCGCCGTCAGCGCTGCCGACAGGGCCTCAAGCTCCGCCTGCATCAGCCGCCCTGCCACCGCTGGCAACAGCCGTGCGATCCCCTCGGTGGACGCATGGGCGCGGTGCGATACCGAAAAGGCGTCGTTCACGAAAACATCGCCCAGCGCCGCAAGATCTGCAGCGAAGCCCCGGTCATTCGCCTCCTCACCGGGATAGAACCGGGTGTTTTCCAGCAGCAGCACATGGCCTTGCGCAAGGCTGGCGATCGCCGCCTTCGCGGCCTTGCCAATGGTCTCACCAACGAAATCCACCGGCAACTCCAGCGCCTTCGCAAGGGCGGGCGCGATCACGGTCAGCGACATTTCCGGCACGACCCGTCCCTTGGGGCGCTGGAAATGCGCCAGCAGGACGGGCTTGCCACCTGCCGCCAGCACATGCGCGATGGTCGGCTTCAGCGCCCTCAGGCGGGTATCGTCCGTGACCCGCCCATCGGTCATCGGCGCATTCACGTCGACCCGGATCAGCACGCGCTTGCCCGCGAGTGTGACATCGTCGAGGGTCTTGAAGCTCATCACTCGCATCCTTTTCGGCAGCAGCCCGATCCCGCTTGCGTCTTGCCCGAAATTGCCTCCCGGCTCAACCTTTCGTGGCCGCGCAAAGGAACCTTTGGCACCACCGATCCGCATCTGTATCATCCCGCCAAACCAGACCGGAGGCTGCCGATGGAATTCCTGCGAACACCCGATGCACGGTTCGAAAATCTGCCCGGCTATGCCTTCGCCCCGCAGTATCTGACGGTCGATGATACCGAGGGCGGGGCGCTTCGCCTCCACTATCTCGACGAGGGGCCGCGTGATGGCCAGATCGTCCTGATGCTTCATGGCGAACCTTCATGGTGCTATCTCTATCGCAAGATGATCCCGATCATCACCGCCGCCGGTCACCGCGCTGTCGCGCCCGACCTGATCGGCTTCGGGCGTTCGGACAAACCGACGCAGCGGTCGGATTACACCTATCAGCGCCATGTGGACTGGATGCGATCCTTCATCGAACAGACCGATCTGACCGGCATCACGCTGGTCTGTCAGGATTGGGGCGGCCTGATCGGTCTGCGGCTGGTGGCGGAGCATCCGGACCGTTTCGCCCGCGTGGTCGTCGCCAATACCGGCCTGCCGACCGGCGACCGCTCGCTCGGCCCTGCGTTTGAGAAATGGCGCGACTTTTCCCAGACCGTGCCGGAATTCCCCACCGGCGGCATCATTCAGGGCGGCACCGTCCTGCCGATGAGCGCAGAGGTCCGCGCCGCCTATGACGCGCCGTTCCCCGATGAGACTTTCAAGGCTGGTGCCCGCCAGTTCCCAACCCTCGTCCCCGCAACCATCGACGACCCCGCCCGCGACGCGAACCTCGCCGCATGGAACAGCCTGATGCGATTCGAAAAGCCGTTCCTGACGGCGTTCAGCGACAAGGACCCCGTGATGGCGGGCGGTGAGAAAGTCTTTCAAAAGCTGGTGCCGGGCTGCGCCGGTCAAAATCATACCACCATCAAGAACGGCGGCCATTTCCTGCAGGAAGATCAGGGGGAGGAATTGGCGCGGGTGGTGGTGGAGTTTATGGGGTGAAGTCGGCATAAAACTCTACGTGCCACCGTCTGACCATTTCTCCAAGAATGCTGACAAAACAGGCGATATGTCTGGTGCCGCGATCAGTCTTTCCAGAATTTCAGGCTTGACACAAAAATAGAACACATGATGAACATATAACATGTTTATTGCCTCGAAAGGCTTGGCTCATGTTGAACGCTGTTAATATCTCCCGCGATTTCGATTTTGGGTTTGGCCGCTGGCGGGTGCACCATCGCCGCCTCAAGGACAGGCTGTCAGGGTGCGACGACTGGGAGGAATTTGACGGTCAGTCTGAAACCCGACCGGTTCTTGGGGGAAATGGAAACATTGAGGACAATGTCATCAATTTCCCCTCCGGGCCTCAACGGGCCATTGCGATACGCTCATTCGATACAATCAGCATGACATGGGCGATCTGGTGGTTGTCAGGCACCGCGCCACATCAACTCGACATACCGGTCGTCGGAAAGTTCGAGACGGGAACCGGTTCATTCTTCGCAAACGACACCCACCGGGGAGAGCCGGTCATCGTGCGATTCCTCTGGTTACAGACGGATACCGCCTCGCCTCGATGGGAACAGGCGCTGTCGCGCGACAATGGCCAGATATGGGAAACGAATTGGACAATGGCCTTCGCACGAGCCTGATCGTCCAACTCTGGGTCATGACTTTCGCGCAGAACCGCAAAACAAGGCTATCCACTTCCCCTAAATATCCAGACTGCACGCTGCCGTCACGCGCCGCATTTTCCGAACATCTGCGCCGCAGACCCTGTCCGCTTTCCTCAGGCCGCCTTGGACTGCGCTACCCGGCCCATCTTTGCGCCCATCAGCGCCGCAAGATCGACCATGCGGTGCGAAAAGCCCCATTCATTGTCATACCAGGCCAGCACCCGCACGAACCGGCCGTTCATCACACGGGTCTGGTCGGTGTGGAACACGGCGGAATGCGGGTCGTGGTTGAAATCGACCGAGACGAGCTTTTCATCGGTGAAGGACAGCACGCCCTTCAGCGGGCCCTTCGCAGCGGCGCGCATGGCGGCGTTGATCTCCTCCACCGTCACATCGCGGCCCGCCGTGAAGGTCAGATCGACGGCGGAGACATTGTGCACCGGCGCGCGCATCGCAACGCCGTCCAGCACGCCCTTTAACGCCGGGATCACATCCGCAATCGCCTTCGCCGCGCCGGTATTGGTCGGGATCAGCGACGACGCCGCCGCCCGCGCGCGATAGAGGTCGGAATGGTTGGCATCCAGCGTCGGCTGATCGCCGGTATAGGCATGGATCGTGGTCATGAACCCCTGTTCGATGCCCACAAGATTCTGCAACACCTGCGCCACCGGCGCGAGGCAGTTCGTGGTGCAGGATGCGGAGGAAACGATCACATCGCCCGGCTCCAGCATCTCGTCATTCACGCCGAACACGATGGTGCGGTCGGCACCCTTGGCAGGGGCGGACACCAGCACCCGCTTTACGCCCGCTTCCAGATGCAGCGCCGCATCGGCCCGGTCGGTGAACTTGCCGGTGCATTCCATCACGATGTCCACATCGAGCGCGGCCCAGTCGCAATTGCGCGGATCGGTATGGCGGGTATAGGCGACCGGACCGCGACCCAGATCCAGCGTCCCCGCCTCGGCATCGCCCTTCACGTCGAACGGGAACCGGCCATGCACGCTGTCATATTTCAAGAGATGGGCAGCGGTTTCGACGGCACCGCGGTTGTTGATCGCGACCAGATCGATATCCGCACGGTCGTTTTCGATGATGGTTCTTGCCACGAGACGCCCGATGCGCCCAAATCCACTGATTGCCACCCGCGTCGCCATTGCCCGGCCTCCTGATCCTTGCTGCACTTGCGGAACCGGACGCGCAGATGCGCCGAATCCCTACCTGCCCGATAGGGTAGGTTCCTACAAGAGCAGGCATGGGTTGTGAAGGCTCAGTCCCGGCATTCGATGCGACGAATGTGCATGATCCGTCGCTGATGCGCAGAGGCCACAGGCCCGGCCCAAAGGTCAGCCAAGCCGCAACCGCAATTCGCGTTTCAGAACCTTGCCGGTCGCGTTTCTTGGCAGGATGTCGATGAACTCCACCCGTTTCGGGATCTTGAACCGGGCCATCCGGCCCTGACACCAGCCGATCACGTCATCTTCGGTCAGCGCCGCGCCTGCGGCGCGCACGATGAAGGCGACGCCGACCTCGCCCCAGCGGTCGTCATCCATGCCGACCACACCGGCCTCAGCGACGCCTTTCAGGGCATAGAGGACGTTCTCCACCTCGGCGGGATAGACGTTCTCGCCGCCGGAAATGTACATGTCCTTCCAGCGATCCACGATCCAGAGATCGCCCTCCGGGTCGATCCGCGCCGCATCGCCGGTGCGAAACCATCCGCCGACAAATTCCTTCGCATTGGCTTCGGGCCGGTTCCAGTATCCGGGGGTGATATTCTCCCCCCGCACCCACAATTCACCCACCTCATCGGGGGCGGCATCGACGCCATCCTCGCGCACGATCTTCAACTCGCAATGCATTGCCGCGCGGCCCGCGCTGCCGGGCTTGGCAAAGGCGGTTTCGGCGGTCTGGATCGATACACAGGGGCTGGTTTCCGTCATCCCGAAGCCCTGCACGATGGCAAGGCCCTTGGCCTTGTACGCCTCCAGCACCGGCACCGGCGTCGGCGCGCCGCCGACCGCCGCAACCTTGATCCCGGAAAAATCCGTCTCGGCAAAGGCCGGGTGCTGCGACATGAAAAGATACATCGCCGGGACCACCAGAAAATGACTGATGCCAAGGTCCGCGCCACCGATAAGCGCCAGCGCGGCACCGGGATCGAAGGCCCGCATGATGAGGCTGTGCCCACCCGCATGAAGCAGCACGGTCGTATAGGTGTTCAGCCCGCCCGTGTGAAACAGCGGCAGCATGGTCAGGCCGACACTTCCCGGCCCGACGGTGGACGGCACGCCGAGATTGACGGCATTCCAGAACGCCATGCCATAGGTGTTCGGCGCGCCCTTGGGCCGACCGGTCGTGCCGGACGTGTACATCATGGTCCAGGTGTCCTTGTGATCCATGACCTCCGCCGTGAACACGCCATCACTGGCGGCGAGCGCGGCCTCATAGGGGGACGCAGCACCGCCGCCAGTGGTTTCAATGACATGCGGCAGGGTGGCGGTCAGGGCGGCGACGATCTCCGCCGTGGTGCCATCATGGATCATCACCTGTGGCGCGCAATCGGTGACGATGAAATCGATCTCTTCCGCCACCAGACGCCAGTTCAGCGGCACGAAGATCGCTCCGATCTTGGCGCAGGCGGAATGCACCTCCATCACATCGGTGGAATTCATCGCCAGAACCGCCACCCGGTCGCCCCGTTTCACACCGCACTGACGCTGGAGATGCGCCGCAAGGCGGCGGCACCGATCCTCCGCCTCTGCGAAGGTGAACCGGCGTTCCGAATGCAGATCGGTCCAGCAGGGGCTGTCTGGCGTCGCGAAGGCATGATGGCTCAGCCAGTCGAAATGGCGCATCGTCTCTCTCCCATGATCGAGCAGCCTCTCAGAGCGTCGGGGCGGCTTCAGAAGGTCAGGCTATGGGGAAGATCGGGTGGAGCAAAGCGGTTTTTGCGTCCTTCAGGGATGGGATGGCGCGTCGTCGCCACCCTCCGCGTCATCGCGACCATGCGCATATTGCGTCATGCCGGGAAAGGCAGGCAGCCATGCCTCGCGGCGGATGGTCCAGCTTTCATAAGTCGGCCTCAACTGGTCTGGTGCATCGAGCGCACCAAGATGCACCTCTACCTCATCGCCGGTTCGGGCGAATACCGACGATCCACATGCAGGGCAGAAATGTCTCCCGGAATGATCGTGCGGCGCGCCCGCAATCGTCACGGCATCCTGTGGGAATACCGCCGCAGCATAGAACAGCGCGCCATGATGTTTGCGGCAATCAAGACAGTGACAGATACCGACGCGCAAGGGTCGTCCCGAAGCCACGATGCGAATCTTGCCGCAGACGCAACCGCCGGTGAACCGATCCATCGCATGCCCCCCTCGATTGGCCCGGTGTCCTTTTTGGGCCACCAAAGGCAGCAGAACTTCGCGGCTTGCAGATTCCCCCAGGCGAAGCGTTCAGAGGCTTGCCTGCACCAACATCATCCCCGACATCCGAGAACGAAGCCCCGCCGCGACCGGAGGGGCTTCTGTCTTCAGCCCGGCTTCAGAGCAGCGCCTTCGCCGCCGCGGCGGTTTTCTGCGCGGTGATCCCGAAATGTTCGTAAAGCTGCTCCGCCGGGCCGGAGGCACCGAAACCTTCCATTCCGACGAAGGCCGCCTTGCGCCAGTCGCCCCGCTCGCCGCACAGCCACTGGTCCCACCCGAAGCGGGTCGCGGCCTCGATGCCGACACGGACCGAACCGCGCGGCAGCACCTTGCGGCGATAGGCTTCGTCCTGCGCCGCGAACAGCTCGAATGACGGCATGGAAACGACGCGAGTGCCGATCCCGTCCGCCTGAAGGATGTCGCGCGCCGCCATCGCGATTTCGACCTCGGACCCGGTGGCGATCAGGATCACCTGTCGCTTGTCCTCCGCCTCGGCCAGCACATAGGCACCCTGCGCGGACAGGTTGCGATTCACATGCTCGGTCCGCAGCGTCGGCAGCCCCTGACGGGTCAGCGCCAGCATCGACGGGCCGTTCATGGTGACCGCAAGCTCCCACGCCTCCGCCGTCTCCACCGCATCCGCCGGGCGGAAGACGGTGAAATTCGGCGTCGCACGCATCATCGCGATCTGCTCCACCGGCTGATGCGTCGGGCCATCCTCGCCAAGGCCGATGCTGTCATGGGTCATCACATAGACGACCCGCTGCTGCATCAGTGCCGACAGCCGCATCGCACCGCGCGCATAATCGGCAAAGACAAGGAAGGTGCCGCCATAGGGCACCACGCCGCCATGCAGCGCCATGCCGTTCATCGCGGCGGCCATGCCATGTTCGCGGATGCCGTAATAGACATAACGGCCCGCCGGGTTGTCATTGGTGAAGGCCCCGAGATCGGGCGTCAGCGTGTTGTTGGACCCGGTGAGGTCAGCCGACCCGCCGATGGTTTCCGGCATCACCGGGTTGATTGCCGCCAGCGCGTTTTCGGACGCCTTGCGGGTTGCGATCTTCGGCTTGTCGTCGCTGATCTGCCGCTTCAGGCGACGGATAGCCCCCGCGAGCTTTTTCGGCGCTTCGCCCGCGATCACGCGGTCGAAATCCTCGCGCCGCCGTGCCGACAGCTTTTCCAGACGTTCCATCCATGTGGAACGGATCGTCGCGCCCTTGGCCCCGACAGCCGCCCAGGCATCGCGGATATCGGCGGGAATTTCGAACGGTGCCTCGGCCCAGCCATAGACCTCACGCGTTGCCGCGATTTCGGCAGCACCAAGCGGCGAGCCATGTGCGCCGGAGCTGTCCTGCTTGGCGGGCGATCCGAAGCCGATATGGGTCTTGCAGGCGACCATCGAGGGGCGTGCGCTCGACCGTGCCGCCGACAGCGCGCGATCCACCGCGACCGGATCGTGGCCATCCACCTCGAACACGTCCCAGCCGCTGGCGCGAAACCGGGCGGGCTGATCGGTCACGTCCGACAGCGACACAGCACCGTCGATGGAAATGCCGTTATCATCCCAGAGGACAACCAGCTTGTTCAATTCCAATCGCCCGGCGAGGCCGATCGCCTCCTGACTGATCCCTTCCATCAGGCAGCCGTCACCGGCGATCACATAGGTGTGGTGGTCAACCATGTTGCGCCCGAACCGGGCGGCCATCGACCGTTCCGCCATCGCCATGCCGACCGCTGTCGCCAGCCCCTGCCCCAGTGGGCCTGTGGTGGTTTCGATCCCGGCACCGTGCCCATATTCGGGATGCCCAGCGGTGCGGGCACCGAGTTGGCGGAAGTTGCGAATCTGCTCCAGCGAGAAATCGGCATAGCCGGTCAGGTGCAGCAGACCATAAAGCAACATCGACCCGTGCCCGGCGCTGAGCACGAACCGGTCACGATCAGGCCATGCAGGATCGGATGCATCGAATTTCATGTGATTGCGAAACAGCACGGTCGCCGCATCGGCCATGCCCATCGGCATGCCCGGATGCCCGGAATTGGCGGCTTGCACAGCATCCATCGCCAGAACGCGCAATGCCGTTGCCATGCGCCAATGTTCGGGATGGGATGATTTGAGTGTGGAAATGTCCAATTTGGGCCGTCTTTCGCTGTCATTTCTATGGGCGGATACCCGGTGGCTTATCGCGGAACGGGTCACGACGGGTCAAGGGCGCCGTGCGGTTCTGCGCCAGAAATCGCCCCTTTTGCCAAGTGATAAGGCACGGGTTTGCGGCGCGGGCAGAGTGTTGGGATAAAGGGAGCATTGCGGTGCCCGTGAAAAATGATTCGATTGCATTCCCGGGACGCAGGGGGAGAGGAAGACTATGAGCGATCTGAGAGCCGCCACAAACCGCCTGAAAGAGGTCGTGCAGGCGCTGGAACGGCAGATCACGGCCGAGCGGGCGGAGCGCGACGAGATGGCGTTGGCCCTTGCCGAGGCGCAAGCGGCGGAGGCCGCCGCGAACCACCGGGCAGAGGCGCTGCGACATGATGCCGAAGGCGCGGCCACGGCGCGGCGTGAGGCAGAGGCGACCGCCGCAGCCCTTGCACAAGGTCAGGGCGACAGCGACGCGCTGAAGGCACGGATCGCCGATCTGGAGGACGCCCTGGCGGCCATGACCCGAGAGCGCGACAGCGCCGTCGCCACCGCCGAAGAGGCACTGCAAGAGCGGACGGAAGCGCTGGAGGCAGCCGCCACATTGCGGGCCGCCCGGTCCGACGACGCGAAGCTGCGCGCCGAAGCCGCCGAGGCGCTCGACGCCGCGATCGGCGAATTGAAGGTTCTGAGCGGGGGGCGCAAGGATGGCTGAAGTTTCGATCATGGTCGGCGGGCGTCGATACCAGATGGCCTGCGAAGACGGGCAGGAGGACCGCTTGCGGGCCCTCGCAAGGCGGATTGACGAGGAAGCGCAGGCGCTCGCCGGATCAGGACAGGTGTCGGAGCCGCGCCTTCTGCTGATGGCCGCGCTGATGCTGGCAGACAAGCTGGACGAGACCGAACAGGCGCTTGAAACCGCTGAGGCTGCGCCCGCGCCTGCCCCGGCGCCTGCGGCCCCCCCGGTCATCGACCAGGACCTGTTCGCCGTGTCTCGTGCCGAAGCCGCCGAAACCGAGGCCGCAATCGCGGATATCGTTGCCGCTGCCCGCAAGATCGAGGAAATCGGTACGAGGGTCGGCCCGACCTTCCAGCCCGACCCTCCGCCCAGCGCCGGGCCGGGTGACAAGGCCGATGATGACGACGAAGCGGATGATTTCGACGATGAAGAAGGGGTGGATGAGGACGCCGACAAAGACGAGAATCCGGTGGCCCTGTCTCCCCGCGCGCGGCGTGCGATGCGCCGGGCGCAGCGGCGTCAGCCCGGCTGACGGCTTCCCATGGTCCGCACCTGTTCGGGAAACCGCTTGTCTTCCTTCGTTCTCTGATCAAGGCCCTTTCCAAAACCTCTTGCCGCGCCTAGATTAGGCTCAGGCGAGTTCTGTCCTTCCCGTGCCGGGATAGCATCCCTGTGGCCTTAATCTTCTTCGAGGGAGCTGGCTCTGTGTTCGACCCTGGTCTTATGCATCTGGCGCCCACCTGGTATACCAGGCTCTCGAGGATCAACATCCTGACGGTCGTGATGGGCTCGCCGCCTGAATTCAAAGGAAACCAGTATGTATAAAGTCTATGGCTCCGCCGCGAGCCGCGCCGCACGCGTGATCTGGATGCTCGAGGAATTGGGCGAACCCTATGAGATCGTCGCTGCCAAGCCCCATTCCGCAGAGCTGAAGGCCGTCAGCGAAACCGGGAAGATCCCCGCACTGGTCGATGGCGACATATCGGTCTTCGATTCGGCGGCGATCCTTGTCTACCTTGCCGACAAGCATGGCGGTTTGACCTTCCCGGTCGGCACGCCGGAGCGGGCGCGCCTGCAATCCGTTCTGAACTTCGTCACCGACGATCTGGAACAACCGCTCTGGACCGCCGCGAAGCACAGCTTCATCCTGCCGGAAAACCTGAGGGCGCTGGAGGCAGTGGCACCCGCCCTGCACCATGAATGGAACGGGGCGCTGAAAACGCTGGCGAAACTGCTGGGCGACGGGCCGTTCCTGATGGGATCGAAGTTCACCATCGTCGATATCATCGCCGGGCATCTGGGCGGCTGGGCAAAGGCGATGAATTTCCCCGCGCCCGACGCGGCTGTCGCTGCCTATTTTGCACTGGTTCGTGACCGCGCCGGGTGGCAGAAAGTCGCCGAACTGCGCAAGGCTGCCTGACATGGGCCGCCTGACGACCCATGTGCTCGACACGGCAAAGGGCTGTCCGGCGGCTGGCTTGAAGATCACTCTGCGCCATGCGGATGGCGCAGAGATCAAGACCATCCTGACAAACGCGGATGGTCGCGCCGATGCGCCGCTGCTGGAAGGCGAGGCGCTGAAACCTGGCATTTATGAACTGGTGTTTCACGCCGGGGATTACCTCGACCGGACGGTACCCGGCCTTGGCGAGCCGAAATTCCTCGACCTGATCCCGATCCGGTTCGGCGTGTCGGACCAGACCGCGCATTATCATGTGCCGCTTCTCCTCTCGCCGTTTGGATATTCCACCTACCGGGGCAGTTGATGGGGGGCAGTTGATGGCCGGGATCGCCGTAACCGTGGCTGCGACCGAAGGGTCTGCGCCGCGCGGCCCCGGTGCAATGATCTGGGTCACGGCGACTGCAATCAGCGGATCCATCGGCGGCGGCGCGCTGGAACATGCGGCGATCGCTGCGGCACGCGCAATGTTGGTGAACCGCGAAGCGACCGGGATGCTCGATCTGCCGCTCGGCCCGGAAATCGGCCAGTGCTGCGGCGGGCGCGTGCGCCTGTCGCTCGTCCGACACGATGTTCAGCCCGCGCCCCGCGCCGATTTGCCGAAGGTCTGCATCTTCGGCGCGGGCCATGTCGGCACCGCGCTGACGCGCGCGCTTTCGCTTCTGCCCCTGTCGCTGACCGTGGTGGATGAACGGCGCGACTGGCTTGCACCGCTCGCCGACCATGCGCGCATCGTTGAAACTCCGCTGCCGGAGGCCGAAGTGAAGGCCGCGCCGCCCGGTGCCGCCTTCGTCATTCTGACCCATGACCATGCGCTAGATTTCCTGATCGCCGAGGCTGCCTTGGCGCGCGGCGATGCGGCCTATGTCGGCATGATCGGCTCCGCCACCAAACGTGCGCGACTGCTGGCGGACCTGAAGCGGAAAGAGATATCCGCCACCAACCTGATCTGCCCTATTGGCGCGGGCGGTTCCCGCGATAAAAGACCTGAGGTGATTGCGGCGAATGTCGCCGCAGAGGTTGCCGCCGCGGTGCTGTGAAAAGGGCTGAAGAATGGAAACCGTGCTTTGGGACTGGCTCAGCTTTGGCCTTCGCTGGCTGCATGTCATCACCGGCATCGCATGGATCGGCTCGTCCTTCTATTTCATCGCGCTCGATCTTTCGCTGAAAAAGAGGGATCACCTGCCGCAGGGCGTCGCGGGCGAGGCATGGCAGGTTCATGGCGGCGGTTTCTACAACATGCAGAAATACACCATCGCGCCGGAGGGGATGCCGCCCGAATTGACATGGTTCAAATGGGAAAGCTACGCGACCTGGATCAGCGGCTTCTTCCTGCTGTGCACCGTCTATTACGCGGCGCCCGACCTCTTTCTGATCGACCCGGAGGTGATGGCACTGACGCGATGGGAGGCGATCGCGCTGGGCATCGGGTCGATGCTGCTGTCCTGGGCCGTCTATGACGCGCTCTGCCGCTCACCCTTGGTGGAGCGGACCTATCTACTGCTGGCGGTCGTGTTCGTCTTTCTCGGCGTGCTCGGCTGGGCGCTGACGCAGGTCTATTCCGGGCGCGGGGCGTTCATCCATCTCGGCGCGGTCACGGCGACCATCATGTCGGCGAATGTGGCGATGAACATCATCCCCAATCAGAAACGCGCCGTCGCCATGCTGCTGCGCGGCGAGGTGCCGCCCGCGACCTATGGCAAACAGGCGAAACAACGGTCGCTGCACAACAACTACCTGACGCTGCCGGTCATTTTCCTCATGCTTTCAAATCACTACCCACTTGCGTTTGCGACGGAGTGGAACTGGATCATCGCGATCTTCGTGATGGGCATGGGCGGTGTGATCCGGCACTGGTTCAACATGCATCATGCGGGCCGTCCGGCCCCGAACTGGTGCTGGCTGGTCGCCGCGATCCTGTTCGCCGGGATCATCTGGCTGTCGGAAGCCGGACCGAAACAGACCGAGGCGGAGGAAGCGCGCGGCCCGCACGCCGCCGCCCTGCTCGCCTCGGCAGACTGGTCCGAGGTGGAGGAAATCGTGCTGTCGCGTTGTTCCATGTGCCACGCGGCGGAACCTGTCTGGGACGGAATCACCCATGCCCCGAAGGCCGTTGCGCTGGAGGGCGAGGCCGACATCCTGCGCCACGCGGCGGTGATCTACACGCAGGCCGGCCGATCCCGCGCCATGCCACCGGGCAACCTGACCGGGGTTACCCCGGAGGAACGGGATATCCTTGCACGCTGGTATGAAGACGCGACCGGGCAGCAGCGGTATCTGTTTCAGTAGGCATGGCCGCATCTTGCCAAAGGGTGTCCGGATCAGGGCTGGACACCCGATAGGTGACTGTAGCGAGGCGGCTTACTGCACCACCACCACAACGCGGCGATCAGGATCAGATGCCTCGCACCGGGCGCCTGGCTCAACAGCCGGAACCGACTTGCCCAGCCCGACCAGTTTAAACCGCTTCTCATCGGCCAGCAGCGCCTCGTCAAAGCCCTTCGCCAGAAGGATCGGCTGGATGGTCTGATCGAACACGGATTGCACCCGATCCTCGGAAATCAACTGATTGTACCAGCGCGGGCCGACACAATCCGCGTGGCCGGTCATCGCAATGCGCAACGGCTCGGCAGGATCGCGGGTCTGCAATTCGGCGGCGAGCGCCGCGAGACCCGGATCGGCGTCCAGCGGTGTGCGCTCATTATAGCCGAACAGCACGGTGAACACCTTCGGCGGCGGCAGGTTGTTGGTGCGGTTCACCGCCCCGCTGAGACCGGGAGAGGCCGCGAGGTCTTCAGCGAAGAAATCCACTGTCTCGCCGCCGGTGCCGCCACTGTCGAGCTGGGCGGCTGCCAGAACCGTGTCGAGCACGATGACATTACCCTCGCTGTCCTGCACCTCCAGACGCCCGGCGCGGTTCGGATCATCGAGTTCCGGCAGAAGGAAGATCAGGTTGTCCTTCACCGCAAACTGTTTCGACCCTTCGAGGGCGTTGTGAAAGCGGGTGCAATGATAGGGGATGCCGCCGAAATCGACCGGACCTGGTGTCAACTGATGGCCTTCAAGCTGTTCGCGCGCCCAGCGGTGATAGGCGACCTGGATCATCGCGAACCAATCCGGCGCGCGCCGGAGGGAGCCGGGAAAGCTGACCGCCTCCACCACGCTGCCGCGTTGCTGGGTCAGGCCGCGTTCAGCCGTTTCCAGCGCGGTGCAATAGGCGGGCGTGGTCAGGTCCACCGGCGCGAGCGATTCCGCTTCGCCGCCATCCAGATGGTCAAACACCGGGACCAGCGCCGATATGCCATCCGCAGGCGGCGGATTGCTCGCGGCAAGCCGGGCATGGGCCAGGAATTCGGCATTGCTGACCCAGTCGAATTCCGCGCGTTCCTCGGCGGCACCGTCGATATACTCACAGATCAACGCCTTGCGGAATGGCCAGAGCGGATCGCCGTCCTTCGACGCCGCAGCCTCCGCCCGCACAGCTTCGAGTGCGGCCTCGCGCACATCGTCCGCCGGCAGATCGGTCTTGCCATCCAGCCCGGCCCGCAGGTCGCGCATGTAGCCACACCACGGATCATCCTGCGCGACGCCGAGCGCGCTGCGATGCTCGTCCGGGCTCCACGTATTCGGCTCGTTCGCGTTCTGCACGCAGGCCCCGACCAGCAGAACCAGCGCAGCAATTCCCCACCCCTGATAAGTCATGCTTACTTTGCCCTTATGACGATCCGTGTGCCTGTCACTGCAAGATTGGTATCATTGCGGATTTTAACACTCATCGTGTCGCCCTTGATCTTGGCGACTTCACCCGCAGCGACGGAAACCACACCCCGGCCCAGACGCATGCGGAAATCGCCGGTCTTCTGCGCGGGCTTGTAGACATAGCTGGAAATCTCGACACAGGTATCGGCCACGCCGGAAACAGTCGAATTGTCGGTGAAGATGGCATCAAACCCGCCGTTGGAGCCGGTGACAACTGCATCCAGCGCGAACAGGTCCATGCCGACCTCCGCGTCAAGCTCGTCGAACCCGGCAGCGGTCGGGCGCAGGATCTTCACCTGACCATCGACGCGCTTCATGAAGCCGACGGTCTCTGGCCGCCGCTCCGGTGCCGCGATATCGCTGGCATTCACCTCCACCTGACACAGCGACATGGCCTTCGCATCGGTGGACGCGGATACTGTCCCCGCCCCCAGCGAAAGGCCGACGGCAGCGATCAGGGCCAGCGGCAAACATGAACGAATCATGACATCATTCCCCTTCAAAGAGCGCGGCAGCCTCGACAGATTGGGCCTTGAGCGCGTTTCTGACGGTATCATACTTCGCGATGAAAGGGGCGAATTTCAGGACGCCCCTGACCAATTCACCCCCGGATGCTGCCACAATTCGCCCGCCCCGTGCCTCCAGCGCCATGTGCGCCGCGCGCAGCGCCCGCAATGCGGTGCTCGACAACAGAACCACCGCACCAAGATCGACGACCACGATTCCGGTTCGGGCCTTGGCGTCGGCATCGCGCAACGCCTCGGCCAGCGCCGCCATGCTGTCGGAATGGTAATGGCTGTCCGCAAGTGTCAGCACGACCACATCGGCATAGACCCGGGTCGATGACGAATAGTTGCTGCCTTCGGACCTAGGTGCCATCGGTCTGACACTCTTCTGCATGGTTATTCATCATCAGCCCCTTTTTTCGAAACTGCGATCGTCGTGATGTTGTATCCGTTTTCCCGGCTGAAGGTCAGTTCGTCAGCAAACGCAATCACCATCGTAAGGCCTCTGCCGCCAATGGCATAGGGTTGTTCTTCGCGCGTCAGCCGATGTTCGCGCGGATCGAACCGTGGCCCCCGCGCGGTGACCTTCAGATGGATCATCTCCCGCTCTTCCCAGACTTCGATGGAAATGTCCGGTGCCGCCTCGTTCACCGCCCCATGCACCAGCGCGTTCGCCGCGAGTTCATCAAGCGCGAGGCCGATGCGAAGGCATTGTCCCTCCGTCCCCTTCAGGGTCGCGCAGAACGCCTCTGCCTCCGCCGCGACCTGCGCCACCGAGGTGAGTGTCGATCCGATTTTCCGGACAAACCGTGTCAAAATCCGCTCCGCATGTCCTGTCTGTGCCTGCCGCGAAAACGCGCATCCTGAACTGTGTTGCACCAGAAACAGGGGCATCCCCGCGCAACGATAATCACGCGACTATGGCCGCGCCGTGGCACGATCCGGTCAGCGGCCGACCCATTTCTGCGCCAGCGCATCCACCGCCTTGGCCAGCAGATTCGTATCCAGCCCGATCGACAGGAAATTCGCACCCGCATCGCGGTAAGCTGCGATCAGCGCATCATCGAGCGTCATCACGCCCGCCCCCTTGCCCGCCGCCCGCGCTGTCTTCAGCCCGGCGAGGATCGCGTCGCGCACCTCCGGGTGGCCGGGCTGGCCGATATGGCCGAAATCTGCCGACAGATCAGCGGGGCCGAAAAAGATGCCATCGACGCCGTCAACCGCCAGAATCTCGTCCATGTTCGACAATCCGATCCGGGTTTCGATCTGGACCAGAAGGCAGATACCCTTGTTCGCCTCCGCCATGTAATTCGGGTTGCGCCCGAAATTCGTGGCCCGCGCGCCGAGCATGCCAACCCCGCGCTGCCCTTCCGGCGGATAGCGCACGGCAGCGACCAGCGCCCGCGCCTGATCGGCGGTATCCACGACAGGCACGAGGAAATTCTGCACGCCAACATCCAGAAGCTGTTTCAGATGGCCCGGATCACGGTCCCTGATCCGCACGAACACCGCCGGATCATGGCGCGACAGGGCATTGAACTGCGCGACGATGGCCGCAAGGTCGTTCGGCGAATGCTCGCCGTCAATCAGCAGCCAGTCGAACCCGGCAGGGCCTGATACCTCGGAGGCAAGCTGATGCGCCAGCCCGAGGAAAATACCATAGAGCGGGTCACCAGAGGCGAGGCGGGCCTTGAACGGGTTCATGCGTCAGTCCTTTGCAATCGAACAGGAGAGGGAGCCCATCGGGCCAAAATCGCAGGCGATCGTGTCGCCGGGCAAGCCGGTCACGGGCCGGGTGAAACTGCCGGACAGGATGAACTGCCCCGCCTCCAGCGCCACGCCCTGCACGCCGAGACGGCGCGCCAGCCAGACGATGCCATTGGCAGGATGGCCAAGCACACCGGCGGCAACGCCCGTCTCCTCCACCTTGCCATTGCGGTAGAGCACGCCGGGCACCCATTTCATGTCGACCGCATCGGGCCGCATCGGGCGACCGCCCCAGATCACACCGGCATTGGCGGCATTGTCTGAAATCGTGTCCATCACCTTGCGCGGGCGGCCCGTTTCCGGGTCCGTCTGATGGCAGCGGGCATCGATGATCTCAAAGCACGGGACAACGAAATCGGTCGCATTCATCACATCGAATATCGTGATATCAGGGCCTTGCAGAGTTTCCTTTAGCTGGAACCCAAGCTCCACCTCGAACCGGGGCGCGATGAACCGGTCGGCAGCGATGGTCGCGCCATCGTCGATCACCATCGTGTCGAGCAGTGATCCATAATCCGGCTCGTCGATCTGGCTGGAAAGCTGCATCGCGCGGCTTGTCAGGCCGATCTTGTGGCCGATGATCCGCTCGCCCCGCGCGACCTTCATCGCGACCCATGCGGACTGGATCGCATAGGCCTCCGGCAGCGAGATGCCCGGATGGGTCAGCGATGGCTGGCGCACCTGAACCCGTGTGCGCTCCGCCTCGTCAAAGGCGGCGGCGGCTTCCTCGATTTGCGCTGGCGTCAGGCCCATCAGATGTCCTCGTCCGCTATCGTGTTCCGCAGCACGCCGACGCCCGGCACGCTGACCTCCACCTCGTCGCCGGGTTTCAGCCAGATCGGCGGATCGAACCGTGCCCCGGCACCGGTCGGCGTGCCGGTGGCGATCAGGTCGCCCGCGCCAAGTTCGGTGAAGGTGGAGACATATTCAATGATTTTCGCGAAAGGAAACGCCATAGATGCGGTGCTGTCCGATTGCCGGACCTCGCCATTCACCCGCGTCTCCACCCGCATGTCCGTGACGTCGATGCCCGACAGATCGGTTTCGATCCACGGGCCGATGGCACCGGACCGATCCCAGTTCTTGCCCTGGGTGACGTTGAACTTGCCATGACGGATCCAGTCGCGGATGGACCCTTCGTTCATCACCGTCAGCCCGAAAACATGATCCATCGCGCGGGCCTGCGCGATGCGCCTGCCCGGCCTGCCCATCACCAGAACAATCTCCCCCTCATAATCGAGCTGTTCGGATTCTGCTGGCCTTATCAGGGGCATGTCGGGGCCAGTGAAGCTGAGAGGTGAGCGCATGAAGATCGACGGATGCAGCGGCGCGGCGCTGCCGTCCTGATATTCCTCGTTCCGGTTCATGTAGTTCACGCCGATGCAGAACACGCGCCGCGCCTCCGGCATCGGTTGCTGGATCGTGATGCCGCCCGCCGGATGATCCGGCATGGTGGGCAGGCTGATCGCCGCGCCGCTGCGGATCAGATCGGTCATCGTGGCGCAGCCGATGCGGGCGGTCAGGTCAGCCACCCCGCCATGCACCACCGCGCCCACCCGTGGCCCTGCCCCGGCATCAAAGGTGCACAGCTTCATCCCGCCCTCTTGACTTTACTTAACATGTTCACCTATTGCTTAACGCGTTAACAACTGGTGGTCAACATGCCGCATCTGAGTTTCGAATACAGCGCAGGCGTTGGCGACCGGGTCAACCTGCATGACTTTGCCACCTGCCTGCGCGATGCGATGGCGGCGACGGGAATCTTCCCGCTCGGCGGTATCCGGGTGCGCGGTTTTTGTGCTGATGTGGCGGTCATCGCGGATGGCGGCGCGCATGACTTCATCGACATCTCGGTCCGACTTGGTGCGGGCCGCGACCTCGCGACCCGGCAGCGCGGGGCGGAGGCGATCTATGCCGCCGCCGAGGCCTTCCTGCGCCCCCGGATCGGGGCTACCCCCTTCGCGCTGAGCCTTGAGATGCGCGAGATCGACCCGGACCTTTCCATCAAACGCTACAACACGATCCATGACTTTCTGGAGCCGCGACATGACTGATCTCGAGAACAATATCGCACGGGCGGAGGCGTATCTGCACCGGTTCAGGGAAACCGGCATCCGCAACCGGATCGGCGGTGCGGATGGCGAGGCGGGCAGAACGTTCGAAACGCTGTGCCCCCATGACGGGCAACCGCTGTGCCGTGTTGCGCAGGGCAATGCAGGCGACATCGACCGCGCCGCGAAGGCCGCCAAGGCCGCCTTTCCGGCGTGGCGCGACATGCCGGGGAAGGATCGCAAGGCGATCCTGCACCGGATCGCCGACGGTATCGTGGCGCGGGCGGAGGAAATCGCCTTTCTCGAATGTCTCGATACCGGGCAGGCGCTGCGGTTCATGTCGAAGGCTGCCCTGCGCGGGGCCGAAAATTTCCGGTTCTTCGCGGACAAGGCCGAAAGCGCACGCGATGGGGTTTCGCTGCCATCCGATACGCTGATGAACATCACGACGCGGGTGCCGATCGGGCCGGTCGGGATCATCACGCCGTGGAACACACCCTTCATGCTGTCCACATGGAAGATCGCGCCCGCACTGGCGGCGGGCTGCACAGTGGTTCACAAACCAGCCGAATTTTCGCCGATATCAGCGCGAATCCTTTTGGAAATCGCCGAGGAAGCCGGACTGCCTCCCGGCGTCTGGAACCTCGTCAACGGGCTGGGGGAGGAGGCGGGCAAGGCCCTGACCGAACACCCCGACATCAAGGCCATCGCCTTTGTCGGCGAAAGCCGGACCGGCTCCGCCATCATGCGGCAGGGGGCGGAGACGTTGAAGCGGGTGCATTTCGAACTCGGCGGCAAGAACCCTGTCATCGTGTTCGATGATGCCGATATCGACCGGGCGCTCGATGCGGCGGTGTTCATGATCTATTCGCTGAATGGCGAGCGGTGCACGTCATCGTCGCGCCTGCTGGTCCATGCGGGAATCCATGACCGGTTCGTCTCGGCGCTGACTGCCCGCGTCAACGCGCTGCGGGTCGGCCATCCGCTCGACCCCGCAACCGAGGTCGGCCCGCTGATCCACCCCACCCACGCAAACAAGGTCGCGTCCTATTTCGACATTGCCGAGGATGAGGGCGCGCATATCGCGGCGGGCGGCGAGTTGATCGCGGGAAATGGCTATTACGTCACGCCGACCCTGTTCACCGCAGCCCGCGCCGATATGCGGATCGCGCAGGAGGAAATCTTCGGCCCGGTCCTGACCGTCATCCCCTTCGAGACGGAGGCGGAGGCGCTGGAGATCGCCAATGGCACGCAATACGGCCTGACCGCCTATGTCTGGACCCAGGACATCACCCGAGCGCTGCGATTCACGGCGCAACTGGAGGCGGGGATGATCTGGGTGAATTCCGAAAACGTGCGCCATCTGCCAACCCCGTTCGGCGGCGTGAAGGCATCGGGCATCGGGCGCGACGGCGGCGACTGGTCCTTCGAATTTTACATGGAACAAAAGCATATCGGCTTCGCCACCGGCCACCATGCCATTCCGAAACTGGGAGGATGATCCATGCCCCTGCCGGAACCCAATCTTTACCCCCCGTTCAACACCGTGCGCCTCAGCCATATGGTGTTCGATGTGACCGACCTCGCGGCGTCCAGGGCGTTCTGGGCCGATACGCTGGGCCTCGTCGTCACGGACGAGACCGCTGACAGCGTCTTTCTGCGCGCGATGGAGGAACGCGGCCATCATTCCATCGTCCTGCAACAGCGCGATACGGCGCGGGCGAATGCCTGTTCGTTCAAGGTCTGGGATGAAAGCGACCTCGACCGGGCCAGGGACTGGTTCGCCGCACAGGGCAGACCGACCGAATGGGTGGAGCGCCCGTTTCAGGGTCGCACGTTGGCCACCACCGACCCGCACGGCATTCCGCTGGAATTCTATCACAAGATGGACCGGCTGCCGGTCATCGCGCAGAATTACGCCCTCTATCGCGGGGTGAAGCCGCTGCGGATCGACCATTTCAACTGCTTTTCGCCGAATGTGGACGAAAGTGTCGCCTTCTATAACGCGATGGGGTTTCGCGTCACCGAATATACCGAAGATGCGGAAACCGGGCGGCTGTGGGCGGCGTGGATGCACCGCAAGGGCGGCGTGCATGACATGGCCTTCACCAACGGCACCGGGCCACGCCTGCATCATACCGCGTTCTGGGTTCCGACGCCGTTGAACATCATCGACCTGCTCGATCTGATGGCGACCACCGGATATGTCGCCAATATCGAACGCGGGCCGGGGCGGCACGGGATATCAAACGCGTTCTTCCTCTATATTCTCGACCCGGACGGCCACCGGATCGAAATCTATTGTTCCGACTATCAGACCATCGACCCGGATCACGAACCGATCCACTGGGATCTGAAAGACCCGCAGCGCCAGACCCTGTGGGGTGCCCCTGCCCCGAAAAGCTGGTTCGAACATGGCAGCCTGTTCGCCGGCGTGACACCGCGTGCGCCGGACCTGAAGGCGCAGCCGATCGTTGCCCCATGACCGCGCTGCGCGGGCTTGAACGGGCGCTGCCGATCACACTGCTGCGGGCGCGCGAGGCGACGATGCGCCTGTTCAAGCCGCATGTGGATGCGGCGGGCCTGACCCTGCCGCAATGGCGGGTGATCCGCGCACTGGCCGAGGACGGCGTGCATGACGCCGCCGAACTGGCCGGGCGCTGCGCCATCCTGCCGCCGTCCCTGTCGCGCATTCTGCCAGTGCTGGAGGAACGGGGCCTGATCCTCCGCACGCGGGAGGCCGGAGACGGTCGCCGCGCCGCGCTTCGCCTTTCTGACGCCGGGCACGCACTGTTCGCGCAGATCGCCCCCCATTCGGAAGCCGTCTATCGCAAGCTCGAAGATGCCTTCGGTGCGAACCGGACAGCGGCGCTTCTGGCTGAGCTCGACGCATTGACCGAAGTCGCCGACCACCTGACCCGGAAAGACAAGGTTACCGGAGTGTGACTCCCTGCAAGTTGGCGTGATTTCCGTGTGAATTCACGTGCATAGCGACACAGTGCCACTGAGGCCCCCCTTTTCATCACGCCGCGATTCAGCCATATTCGGGCCATGAATACGAACCGGTCGCGCCATGTTCGACGCGTGCCCGAACAGCAGAAACAAGAGGTTTTCGCCATGTGCCCCGCTGTCACCAATGTGACTGAATTGACCACCACGAATGATGACCGGCAGCCTGACGGCCCCCAGAACCTGCCTTCGTCCAATCGGGTTGTATCGGGTGGCTGGCAGGCGAAATCGGCGATCCGTGACTGGTCCAATATCGCCTTCGCCGTCGCGTTCTGTCAGAAAGCCCGCGAAGATCACGACGCACGTCTGGCAAGCTGAGCCGATCAGGCTCAGCCTTTCCGGCGTGTTCTAGGAATCTTCGCCGGTCTCAACGAAAAACTTCTTCATCTTGCGATCGGTCACGCGGAGCTGCTTCAGCTTTTCCTGAAACGCCGCCATGTGCGGCGTCTTGAAATGGGCTGCCAGCGCCTCCTCATCCCGCCATTCCTCATACACCCGGAAAATGCGGGTGTTCAGCAGGTCTGAATAGAATTTATAGGCAAGACAGCCGTCTTCCTTCACCGTCGCTTCCATCATCTTCAGCGCAGCGGACGCGGCGGGCCAGGCATCCTCGGGGTGCATTTCAATCTCACCGGTAACCACGATCATACAGCTTGCTCCCGCACTCGTTCCATCACCAAATCATATATCAACACCATGTCAGGGTCGGACACGCCCATTTCAACAAGCTGAGACATCGTGTTCTCAAGATACTCCACATTGCTGCCCGCCGGGCCATGCGCCCGTGCGATCACATCGGCCTGTTGTTCGGGGCTGAGATTGCCGCGATACTGAGTATGACTGCGATCCATGACATAACAAAGCGCGTTCGTATGCTGGCCACTGGCGAGATCGACAGGCAGAAATGCCTCAAGATAAGAATAGGTTATCAATTCGCGCGCCCGCAGATATTCATGCACCTCTAGGCGCTGCGCCGCGTCGACCCGATAGGCGATACCGTCGCAGAACCTGCCCGGATCGGCGTCAAGCGCCAGCACGAGGCCCGGAAAGGCGGGCGTGCCGCGATAGGTGATGGAATCGAGGCAGAACCGCCGGACATAGCCGGGCAGCCGCGCCGGGGCACGTTCCACGAAGTCAAAGCCCGGCTTCCACATCAGGGAACCATATGCGAAGACCCAGAGATCGGATTGTTCATCGGTCATGCACCAGTCTTTACAACCTGAGACAGCACGTCGCCAGTAAGAGGATGCACAAATGAAGCTGAAAATTCTGGCGGGGGCGTTGGTTATCATCCCGCTCGCATGGTTTGGCTGGTGGTATTTCGTGGCCGGTGCCCATGAAGCGGGGATCGAGCGGTGGTTGCAGGATCGGCGCAGTGCCGGGTGGCAGGCGGATGTGGCGGAGGTTTCGGTGACGGGCTTCCCGAACCGGCTCGACACCCTGATGGCACGGCCCGCGCTTGCGGACCCGGCATCGGGCTGGGCGTGGGAGGCGGATCGGCTGGACATCCGGCAGGTGATCTATGACCCGACCTTCTTTGTCATCGAGTGGCCATCCGAGCAGCGGATCGCCGCCCCCGGTGCCCGCGCCGTGCTGCGCACCGAGGAAATGGAGGCCAGCCTGAAGGTCGCCGCCGCCTCGACACTGGATGTGGCGCGGGCCTCGTTCGACGTACAGCGCGCCGCGATCGAGGCGGAAGCGGGGTGGACGGCATCGGCCGAGCGCTTCACCGCACATCTGCGCGCCGCCCCCGATGCCGGCCCTGCGAACGCCTACGAGTTTCGCATCGACGCGCTGCGCATCCGCCCGCCGGAGTTCATCCGGCGGATCGCCGACCCGACCGGTACCTTGCCGCCGCAGCTTGAAACCGCAATCGCCGAAGGGCGCGTCGCACTTGACCGTCCGCTGAACCGCCTTTCGCTGGAGGGGGCAAAACCGCAGGTGGAGGCGTTGTCTCTGGGCAGCGCCCGCGCCGAGTGGGGGGGATTGAAACTGGCGATCTCCGGCTCCGCCATCGCCGATTCTGACGGATTGGCGGAGGGAACCTTCGATGTTCAGGCCGAAAACTGGCGCGACATGATCGACACAGCCGTCACCGCCGGGGCCATCGCACCCGCGTTCGCCGATACGCTGAAGGCGGGCCTGGGATTCGTCGCGCGACTGGGCGGCAACCCGGACAAGCTGGATGTCAGCCTGACATTCGGCAATGGCATCGCCCGGATCGGGCCGGTTCCCATCGGTCGCGCGCCCCGGATGCGCGACCGATAACGCCTATTGGCAATAGGCACCGTTCTGGTGTTTCGCGATGTCGAAATGAAAATGGTTCTTGTGATACCGGTCGGCATCGGGCCCGAGCACCGTGCCAAAGGTGCCGCAAGCATCTTTCCAGACCGACCGCATATAGCTGCGGCGGTCACCGGACCCATAGTAATCACCTGACACCGACAGGGTCTTGCCGTCGCTGAAGCTGAACCCGAAGATATCGACAGCATTGCCCTTGCCATGTTCGCTGATCCGCGCGCCTGCGCGGCTGTTGCGTGTTCGGCAGGAATAGGCAGCCGCGAGTTCCATCGACACGAGCGCAGTGGACAACACGCGTTGCGCCGTGGGCTTGGCGGTCTTCTCCGTCCAGTTCGCCAGCGTCACCGCCGTTTCGCAGTTGATCCTGATCGGGCGCGAAAGCTGAACCCCGGCGACAGTGGTGACGGATACCGGGGCGGCAATGCCGCATTGCGGATTGGTGCTGGTGATCGGCGCGATGGGTGTGCCGGTCAGGCGCGCGTCATTGCAGATCATGCCGCCCGGCATTGCAATGGCGACCGGCGCAAATCCGCGCGGGCTCGGCACCGGCGAATAGCGGGGGGCATAGGGGCTGTCGAACGGAACCCGCGCCTGTGTGCTGTTCGCTGCCCCTTGCGGCTGCACCGTCCCGGCGCAGGACGCCGTCAGCAGTGCCGCGCAGACGATCCGGGCGAACGGCCTCATGCCTGTGGCTTTTTCAATGCGGCACGACCGAAATCCGGCGCGTCCGTATCCTGCCCCGCGTCGATGATGCCGCGCCGGATCGCGCGGGTCCGGGTGAAGTAATCATGCAGATGCTGGCCGTCGCCGGTTCTGATGGCACGTTGCAGCGCGAACAACTCCTCCGTGAACCGCCCCAGAATCTCCAGCGTCGCATCCTTGTTGTTCAGGAACACATCGCGCCACATCGTCGGGTCGGATGCCGCGATGCGGGTGAAATCACGGAACCCGGCGGCGGAATACTTGATGACCTCCGACTTTGTGACCCGGCGCATGTCATCGGCGACGCCCACCATCGTATAGGCGATCAGATGCGGCGCGTGCGACGTGACGGCCAGAACCAGATCATGACGTTCCGGTGCCATCGCCTCGACCCGGGCGCCCAGCGCCTCCCAGAACAGGGTGAGGCGGCGGACCGCCTCTGCATCGGTGCCGTCCTTCGGGGTCAGCAGGCAATAGCGGTTATCAAAGAGTTCGGCGAAGCCGGATTCGGGGCCGCTATGCTCGGTCCCCGCCAGCGGATGCGCCGGAATGATGTGGAGCGTATCGGGCAGCACCGAAAGCGCCTCGATCACCGCGCCCTTCACCGACCCGACATCGGAAATGACGGCACCGGGTTTCAGATGCGGCGCGATTTCCGCCACCACATCCGCCATCGCCCCTACGGGCACACAGAGGATCACGAGGTCGGCCCCCGCCACCGCACCGGAAACAGTATCATGCACCTCGTCGCAGAACCCGATCCGGCGCACCGTCGCACGCGTCGCCTCCGACCTCGCAAAACCGGTGATGGTGCCGATGCATTCCGCGCGCCGTGCCGCCAGCGCGATGGACCCGCCGATCAGGCCAAGGCCGATCAACGCGACGCGGTCAAAGATGACGCTCATGCACCCGCCCTGAAATCACGGAGCGCGGCGATTGTGGCCGCGCACCCTGCCTCTGTTCCGATGGTGATCCGCAGGCAGCCCGGCAGACCATAGCCCGCGACACGGCGCACGATGATCCCCCGCGCTTGCAGATAGGCATCGGCGGCGGCAGCGCCGGTCGCCGCATCCTCGCCAAAATGCGCCAGAATGAAATTCCCCTCGGACGGCGTCACAGGAATGCCGAGTGCGGTCAGGTCGGCGGTCATCCGCGCGCGCAGACGCGTCGTCTCCGCCCGCACCCACGCGGTGTAGTCGGTATCGCACACGGCGGCGATGGCCGCGGCCTGCGCCGCGCTGTTCACGTTGTAGGGCCCCCGAATGCGGTTGATGACCTCAACCACATGATCCGGGGCATAGATCCAGCCAATCCTCAGCGCGGCAAGGCCATAGATCTTGGAGAATGTCCGGCTCATCACGACATTCTGCCGCCGCTCCACCAGCGAGACACCCGCATCGTAATCGTCGCCCTCGACGAATTCGGCATAGGCCCCGTCGAGCACCAGCAACGCCTGTTCGGGAATGCCCGCCGCCAGACGCTCCACCTCCTGCCCGTTCAGCCGGGTGCCTGTCGGGTTGTTCGGGTTGGCGATATAGACGAGGCGCGTCTTGTCGGTGCAGGCGCGCAGGATCGCATCGACATCGGTGGTAAAATCCACCTCCGGCACCCGCACCGGCACTGCGCCGTTCATCAGCGCGTAAGACGGATAGAGCAGGAACCCATAGTGCGAATAAACGACCTCCTCGCCGTCGCGCAGATAGGCGAAGGCCAGAAGTTGCAGCAATTCGTCCGACCCATTGCCGCAGATGATCTTCGTCGGGTCGAGGCTGAACACATCCGCAATCGCATCGCGCAGCGCCCCGCTGTCGGCGCTGGGGTAATCGGCAAGCCCGCCGCCCGCATCACGGTAAGCGGCTATGGCGCGCGGGCTGGGCCCCCAGGCGTTTTCATTCGCTGACAGCTTGAAGGCGGGCTTGCCGCCGCCCACTACGTGACTTCCGCCGACGACATAGGGAGCAATCGACATGACCCCCGGGCGCGGGGTGATGGCGGAGGCGGCGGGTCTGTGGGTCATGTCGATAAGCCTGAAAGATGAATGCCCAAGCGGTTTATCCGCTCCCATCGCGCGGCGCCAGTGCCGCTTCGCCGGCCTGCCCCGCCTTGTCGGCGATACGGTTCGCCGCAGGTTTCGGCGCAGGCCGCACGATCCCGCCGAACGCTTCCAGCCGCGACCGCGCGGTGACGGGCGCACCGCTGCGCGGGGCGGCATAGGCGGTCTTGACCACCTCGACGATAATCACCCCCGCAAGGCGTTGCAGGTCAAGCTTGCGGCCTGTCGACTCCATCAGCCGCGCCAATCTCAACCAGAATCGCTTTTGCGACGGCACCGCGTAAAGCGCCGCAGAATGGCGCACCGGCTCCAGCGAATGATCGCGCAGGTGGCGTTCAAGCTGGGTCAGGGAATAGGGCCGCCCGTGGCCGAAGGGCGTGGCATCGCGGCGCGCCCAGAGACCGGCACGGTTCGGCACGATCACCAGCGCCCGGCCGCCGGGGGCCAGAACCCGGTGCGCCTCTTCCAGCACCGAACGCGGGCGTTCGGAATTTTCCAGCCCGTGCACGATCAGCAATCGGTCAACGAACCCGGTGGCGAGCGGCCAGCGGCGTTCATCCGCCAATACGGTCACATTCTCCGATTCGAGCGGCCAGTGAAACGCCCCCATCTGCGCGGGCATCAGGGCGATCGCCCGCTGCGCATCCTCCTTGAACGGGCGAATGAAGGGCAGGCCGAACCCGAAGGCGGCGAAATTGCCGCCACGCACATCCGGCCAATGCTCCGCAAGTGCCGAACGGATCGCCACCTGCACCGCCCGGCCAAGCTGGGTGCGATAATAAAAACGCCTGAGCTCGATCACGTCGAGATGCATCCCGCGCGTCCCTCCGCTATGGTTGCGTGAACCCTAACGCCATTCGAAAGGCTTGCCCATGCCCCTCTCCGTCACAGTCGTGCCCTGCCGCCAAGACAATTACGGCTATGTCCTGCGCGACGAGGCGACCGGCGCGGTCGCCGTGGTCGATGCGCCAGAGGCCGCACCGTTGATTGCCGCTCTGGACCGGATGGGGGGCCGTCTCGACATGATTCTCGTCACCCATCACCATCACGACCATATCGAAGCGGTAGATGATCTGCGCGCGCGATATGGCGCGGAGGTTGTCGGTGCCGCCGCCGATGCAAAACGCCTGCCCGCGCTCGACATTCCGGTGGCCGAGGGTGACGGGTTCGGCCTTGGTGACAGCGCCGCCCGCGTGATCGACGTATCGGGTCATACCGTCAACCACATCGCCTTTCTGTTCGAAGGCCATGCCTTCACCGCCGACAGCCTGATGGCGCTCGGCTGTGGGCGGGTGTTCGAGGGCACACATCAGATGATGTGGACCAGCCTGTCGAAGTTTTTCGATCTGCCGCCAGAAACCCTGATCTATTCCGGTCACAATTACGGTCAGGCCAATGGCCGCTTCGCCCTCACGGTCGATCCCGACAACAAGGCGCTGCACACCCGGATCGAGGCGATTAAGGCCGCCGATGCGGCAGGCATACCCATCTGCCCGGTAACGTTGGCGGAGGAATTGGCCACCAACCCGTTTCTGCGCGCGCGGGAGGCGTGCGTGAAGGCGGCTGTCGGCCTGCCAGATGGTGACGATGCGGCAGTCTTCGCCGAAATACGCCGCCGCAAGGACAGTTTCTGATCTTTCAGAATCGCAGGGCGTGCCGGTCAGCGCGCCCTGCCGATGTCAGCTATCCGTCCGTGCCGCGCGCGGTGCGGTGGGCGATGTGTCCGGTTGCTGGTCAAGCGTCAGACCGCCATCGCCGATCAGAACGAACGGGCCCCAGAACACCGGATGCGACGTCGCCGGAACGCGGCGCAAGTCATCCTGCGCCGACCGCAGCGCCGAGGCGAAACTGGCATTGTCCTGCTTCATGCGCTGGAAGAACCGCGTCACCAGTTCCGTTGTCTCTGCATCCGCCACAGGCCAATGGGTGGCCAGCACCGTGCGTGCGCCCGCGCTGAAGAACGCGCGCGCAAGGCCCGACAGGCTTTCACCCCCTGCCCCACTTTCGCGCAGGATCCGCGACGATGCCGATGTCGATATCCGGCTCTGCGGCGCATCGGTGGACAGGGCGCGGGTCCGCGACCCGGCATCACCACCCAGCGATGCCAGATAGGTCGATGCGGTGTTGCAGGCGCTGAGCACGATCAGTTGCGCATCGAGGCTGAACCCCCGAATTTCGGTCGCGGTCAGCAGGCCGTCGCTGTTCGGATCGTCCGTCGCGGTTACCGTCAGCGCCGGATCAGTGAAACAATCCGGCGTCGGCCAGAGGATACCGTGCGTTGCGAAATGCAGAACCTTGAACGATGCCAATGTGCCATCAGCCGAGGCGGCCTTCAGCGCCTCCTCGGTAAATTCCGCACCTGTGCGGATGCGGGCGTCGTCGCCGAAGATCGTCTTGATCGCATTCACTTCGTTCAGCGTGCCCGGCAGATCGCCCACCGTGCCGACCGCCCGTGCAAGGCCGATACAATTGCGCGGCAATTCCGCGATCTTCAGCACCTTTTCCGCATCAACCCCGGACCGGAAATCGCCAAAGGCCGCAATCGTTTCCGGTGCCGCGCTCTGCCCCGCGAGCGAGCGCACATCAACCAGATTGCGCGGGCTCGGCACGTAGGAGATCGCCTTTTCCGCGCCAAGCCATTTCACCTGCGTGTAGTCGCCGCGCAGCGCCCAGGCCCCTTCCCGCGCTGAACCCGGAGGCGCGGTTACCAGAAGCTCCAGCGGGAAACTCTGCAAGGCACCCGAGGTGGAAACGACCAGCGTGTCATATTTCGACAGGTCGGCGACGAATTCGCCGAACAGCAGATTGTGCAGCACATGGGCGAAATCAGCGCGGAACACCTGTGCAGACCCGCTGGAATCGACCTGAACCGCGCGACGAAGACCGGCGACCAGAACCGCGAACTGCCCCTCTGTCGCCTTGATCGCCTTGGCGACGACGCGCGTCTTGTCGATCAGGAACACCATTGACCGCGGCTCGCCCGTCACGATCTGGATCATCGCCTCACCGGGCCGAAGCGCAGCCTGCACTTCCTCAAGCGAGACCGGGCTGGAAATCGCGGTCTGATATTCCGGGGCGACGCTGTCGCGCTCGGCCCGCAGCCTGTCGACCTCGATCTTCGCGGCTGCCACGCTGCGTGCCAATGCCTCCGACTGTTCGGACTGGTTCAACGGGTCCTGCAACTGAATGATCTGAAGCGCCTTGAGCGTCGAATACCGCTCCTCTGCCTCGCGCCATTTGCGGACGACAATCCCCTTCTCGCCGTCAGCCTCGCCCAGCAGCGCCGCCGCGCCCGACACGGTCTGCGCCGTGATCGACCGGCGGATCACCTGCGCCGCGCGGAACATCCGGGCAGAGATTTCCTCGCGCCGTTCGGGTGTGCTGCGGGCTTGGGTCAGGCCAAGCCGAAAGAACGGCCAGAGCGCGCGATATTCGACGATGACCGTGCTTTCCTCGTAGATGCGGAAGGCGCGTTCATATTCTGTAAGGCTGTCTTCGATGTTCCCCAATGCCGCCAGCGCGCGACCGAGATTCGTCCGCGCCCGTGCCTCCAGCGGGGTGCCGGGCATCAACCCGGCAAAACTGTTTACGGCCTCTGCCGCATCTTCGCGGGCGGCCTCATAATCGCGTCTCTCATAATTGATAAGCGCGCGCTGCGCGACGAAACGCGGGCGATAGACCGCCGCCGAACGCGGCAACAGCGATACGAGGTCAAGCGCGTAATTGATCGATTCCATCGCGCCCTTGGTATCGCCCTGCAACAGCAGGATATGCGACCGGGCATGGCTGCTCGACGCTTCGTCGATCAACTGGCGCTTCGCCTCATCCGACCCGCCGAACAGCATCGCGTCGAAATCGACCGTGGAACTGAACCCGTCATCCGGGCCGGTCTGCGCAAAGGATTCCTCCGCCGCCGCCGCGAATTCCCGCGCGCCCAGCACCGAAGACCGGTTCAGCAGATCCTGCGCCTTGTAGGAATCGAACAACGACCGTTCGCGGTTCAATCTGTTCGGGGGAATGCCCTCGCCGGTCTGCAACAACGCATCCGCGCGGGCAAAAAGGCCATCTGCGGTGGCGAAGCGTTCCTGGCTGCTATGGGCCAAAGCCTGATTCATCAGGACAAAGGCCTGGCTGGGTTTTCCGGGGCAGGTCGCTGAAACGTCATTCAGCGAATAGATCGACAGCAATTCCGAAAACGCATTCTCAGCATCTGAAAACTGCAACCCGAAGCTGCTGCGCTGCCCGGTCAGCAACAGTTGATCGACCGCACGGCACAAGTCTTCGTCAGACAGCGGCCCGCCGCCCGATGCAGCGGATTGTGGCCCCTGAGGCGACGCGCAGGCGGCGAGCATCATCGCGCCGCACGCTGCAAGGGCGGTCAGGAACCGGCGGGACCGACGCGAATGTCCGCAACGCTGTGTGTCGTTCGAATTCAGCCGTCGGTACATTCCGCATCCCCCTCAGCACACCCCGCCGTCACATCTTCCCCGAAATCGGCGAAGAAGCTCTGCGGCACGCCCCATAATTCTTCATTCCCGAAGCTGCCGAACAGTTCCAGCAGATCCTCTTCCGACACGCCGAGCAGCGTGGGCGAGACCACAAGGACTGTGTTTACCACATTGGGCGTCGGAATGTTCGTGCAGTCAGCCACATCGCCGATCACACAATCGTTGAACTGGAAATCCGGCCCGCGCGGCCCGATCGGCAACAGCCCGCCCGCACGCTGGCGCGTGTTGGTGATGAAGCCGAAGGCCGATGCGAATTGCGGCGCGATCCGGTCGCCGAAGTTGAAGCTGCTGACATTGAGCCCGAAATATTCATCCTGCGTGATGAACTTGTCGATTTCCAGCGCGGGAACCGCCGCGTTCAGTGAACCACTGACATTGATCCGCAACGACCCGGCAAAGAAGAAATCATCCGGGTTTGCGGCGTCATATAGGAACCGGGTCTCGGTGGTCAGGTCCGGCAATTCCGCATCCGGCAAGGCGGTGGCGAAGGTGAACCCGGCGAAGAAATCGCCGCCGGTGATGTCGACCGCACCCAACGGATTGGTCGCGCCGACAAAATCGCGGAACCGCACTTCACCGCCCGATCCGGCATTGATCGTCAGGCCGCCGAGATTGGCCCGCTCCTGCGTGATCGAGCCACTGCCGACCGAAGGCGCGGTGTTGTCGCCATCGACCGGCCTGTCGAACCGCACATCGCCGCCCCGCGCCTGAATGCCGCCACCGGTCGTGTCGATGGTGAACGTCTCACCGGTCGAGATGAAGAGACGCAGATTGTTCGTCGCGATGCCAAGATCATTCTGACGGCGCGGGGAAACATCGCCCGGCCGGGTCACACGATCCGGGTTGGCGACACTGTCCTGCAAGGCGGTCATCCGCCCGAGGAAGATCACATCGTCGGTGGTGGTCAGGTTGGCCGATCCACCAACCTCGAAATTGCGGATCCGCAACTGGCCGTTATCCCGCGTATCGCTGCCGACCGAGGCCGCACTGCTTTCCTCGACAATCGTGGCGTCGCCGGTGATCCGCGTTACCGTCAGATCGCCGCCGAACACGTTGTTCGGGTTGTCAAGCGTCAGGTTTCGATCCGCATTCGTCTGGCCGGAATTGATGCCCTGCGTCGGGTTAAGCCCGGTCGTGAAGACCGCATCGCCCCGCACATTCATCGCGCCGTTCGAGGCCACCTGCGTGACCTCGCTGGCCGAAGTCGCCGCCGCACCCGCCGCTGTACTGTCGGCAACGCTGACAGTCGATGTCTGGATGATCGACGCAGGGCCAGCCGTGCCGCCCGCCGCCGCCCCGTTTGCGCCCGCCTCGATCCGCAGATCGCCGCGTGCCACAACCGGGCCAAGCCGGATCGCGCCGACCTCGGCAAAGGTCACATCATCGCCGCGCAGGCTGACCGCGCCGCCGATATTGTGGGTCTCGTTGTCGAGGATGATGTCACCGCCCGCAATGAACAGCGCATCGCTCGCCGCGGCAATCCGCGCGCCTCCGGCATCGGTGATCTGGCCCCCGACCTCGACCCGCACCGTGCCCGTGGCCTGAATGCCCGATGTTGACGCGGTGCCGCCGCCCGGCAGCGCCACACCGGTCGGTGCGCCGATGACGACACCGTTGCTGTCATTGATCATGACGTTCCGTGCCGCGAGGACACTGACACCGCCCCTGAAGTCGTTATTCCCCGCCGCGCCGATGGCATCATCGACCAGCGCCACATCGCCCGAAGCGCTGAAATAGGCATCGCCATCGACGATCAGCAGACCGGCAGGCGCCTCGGCCCCGATGGCCACGGCTGAACCGGCAGTCTGGTTCGTGTTGCGGGCCGCATCGGCACGGGCAATTGTCGTTTCCGTTACGCGGGTTTCCGTTACCGGCGAGTTCGGCAAGGATACCTCCGTTCCGATCAAACCAGCCTCAGCACCGTTCACGGTAAAGCCCGCGCCGGTCCGCGCCAGCGGTGCATTGACCGTCACCGCTGCCATCTGGAAATTGCTGTTGGTGGTAAAGATGTCGCCCGCGTTCGCGACCGCCTTCAGGTCGCCGCCGATCTGAACCGCGCCCAGCCCGATGGACCCGCCGATGGACCGAAGGTTCGCATCGGTCGCCACGGTCACGCCATCCAGTGCCAGAAGACCCCCCGCCTGCCCGGTCAACCGGGCGGTGCGGAAGTTGGTTGCGCGCAGGCCCTGCCCCGCATTCAGGTTCACAGTGGCCGCCCGCGCATCCGACAGCGTGATTCCGCCATCCGCCTGAAGCGTCAGCGCCGCCAGTGCCAGGTCATCCAGCACCGCATTGCCATCTGCCGCGATGGTGGTCGCGCCTGCGACCGCAAGATCGGTCATCGCCACATTGCCCGTGCTCGTCGCACCCAGCGTCCCGCCGAGGCCGACGCGGGTGCCGGTCAGCGCCCCGCCGGACAAGACCGTATTGCCGGTGACAACCACATCGGTCAGGCCGATCGTGCCATCCACACCGGCGGTGGCATTGATGGTCAGCGCGCCCGCAACCCGCAGGCCGGTCAGGCCGACATCGCCGCTGGTCGTCGTGATCGTGGTCGTATCGGCTGAAATCCCGGTGCCGGTCACATCGCCCGCCGACACCAGCGTCAGCCCATCCGCGATCAGCCCGTTGATCGTCGCACCGCCGGAGGTGACGGAAATCGCGCGGCTGATGACATTTGTCAGGCTCGCCGTCGCCCCGGCGCTGACCGTTGTGGCCGCAAGATCGGCGCGGGTCAGCACAAGCGTGGTATCGGCGGTCAGGCTGGTCGCGCCTGTGACCATCAGATCGGTCGCATTGATCCCGCCGGACCGGCTTTCGGCGGTCAGGGTTGCACCGGTCGATACCCGCGTCAGGCTGATCGCCCCACCCGCATCGGCAGTGATCGCGCCGCGCGCATCCGTATCGCGGATCGCCAGCGTCGCCGAGGCGGCGTTGGATGTCACATCGACATCCAGCGTGCCTGCAAGGCGGCTGTCGGTGACGGCGAACCCGCCATCCTGATCCCTGATCGCGGCATTGTTGGCGATGACAGAAATCGTACCGCCAAAATCGTTGCCCGCATTCGTCAGCGTCACGTTGGACAGCCGACCATTGCTGGCAATCGCCGCGCCGCCATGATCGCCGGTGATGAATGTTCCATCCCCCCGAACGGTCATCGCCGCAGTCTGGGTAATGCCCGCAGCTCCGGCGATGGCGGAATTGTCGCTGTTGGTGCGGATCGTCAGGCTGTCACCCCCAGCATAGACCGCGCCGAGCGTGATGTCGCCCACCGTCTCCAGAACCACATCGCCGACATTCGACGAGATCGTGACGACCCCTACAAAATCATTGTGCAAACCGCCCTCGGACGCCGCCTCACGCGGGAGGAGGATCGAAGCCGAGGCGCGGAGCGACGTCGTCCCGCCAACCGCCACCTGCATGTCGAAATCGTCACGGGTGATCGTGCTGCTGGCCGTGCCGCCCAAGCTGTCATTCACGCGCAGGTCAACCGGATCGCCGACCAGCGGGCCGCTGGCGAAACCGAAACCGGCCGCCCCGGCACCGTCGATGGTGAAATCGGACGGGGCCGCCGTCGCCGCATCGAGGATCGTGATCGACCCGAAGCCGACCAGAATGTCGAGCGCCTCATCAACCTCGACCGTGCCGAGCGCCGCATTGTCCCGCGCGCCCAGTGTCAGGTTCGTCGCGCGAACCGCATCGGCGGACAACGTGGTGGAGGCGGTAAATTCCACATCCGTCAACGTGACATTCGAGAGCGTGATCGCCGCCCCCGCCGTCGAGTCACCGGATGTCGATGCCAGCATGTCACCATCGGTCAGCGTCAGCGACCCTGCCGCGTCAAAGTCAAAATCTTGGATCGCGAAATCATCGATGGCGATGCCGCCAGCGGTGGTCGAGAGGACGGAGCGACCGTCGGTGACGACCAGATCACTCGCCATGATGCCGTTACCGGCGGCCCCCGACAGGCTGACCGTCGCCGTCCCGTTCACCGCGATGCGGTTCAGGGTTACCAGACCGGTCGCATCGAAGGCGAAATTGCCGCCGATGCGGGTGTCCCGCACCGTCAGCGCGCCGCCGACCTGCGCACCGGCACTGCCAAGCGTCAGATCGCCGGACACATCGCCCCGCGTCAGGGCAAAGCCGTTGGCATCGCGGATCGACACGTTGTCGGCCAGCACCTGCACATCGGTCAGATCGTTGCCCGCATTGTCCAGCGTCACATCCGCCAGTGCATCGGCCTGCAAGGTGCCGTCATGCTCACCAGTGATGAAGCTCGCAGTGCCGCCGACGCTCACCGCGCCGATCTGGGTGATGCCGTCGGTGCCCCCGGCGCTGTTGTCGGTGTTCGACCGGATCGCAAGATCGCCGGTCACGGTCACGGTGCCGAGCGAAAGGGCGTTCTTGTCCTCGATCGCGGCTTGGGTGTTTGCGGTGATGGAAACCGCCCCGACGAAATCCGTCTCCACCGCTGTTGCGCCATCGAAGGCGCGCGTGGCAACGACCGTGCCGGATGCTGCGGACAGGGTCGTCGCGCCGGTCACCGTCACGAGGTCGGTGAAGGCCCCGGCCCCATCCGCGTTCAGATAGGTGCCCGCAGACCGCGCGACATTCACCGTCGTGCCGCTGGTCGCGGCCCCGGCAAAGTCAATATCCGCATCCGCCAGTTTCGCCACATCACCCGCCGCCGCCGTCAGCGACAGATCGCCAACGCTGCGCAGGAAGCCAAACCGGATCTCGTCCGCCGCAGCCGCGATACCGCCGCCAAACGTCATCCGCTCCAGCACCAGAAGGTCGATATTCGCCGCGTCGCCCGCGATATCGGCGTTGAAATCGACCGTCGTGCCATTCACCAGACCTGCTGTGCGGACATAGGTAAACCGCTGGATCGGCGCGCGCGTGCTCAGTGAACCGACCGAGATATTCTCGATATCCGTCTCGACCGCGCTCGCGGCGAAGACCGCACCTGTGCTGAACATCGTATCGACCGTAACGATGCCCGCCGCTGCATTCGCCGTACCGAACACCGAACCATTGCCGCCCAGCGTGACCGTCCCCGCGCCGCCGAGGAAATCGGACAAGGCAATCGCGCCGTTCCCGGCAATGCCGAGCATGTTGCCGCCGACCACAATCTCCTGAACCGTCAACGACCCTGTGGTCGACGTCAGGATCGCATCGCCGGTGGAAACCGCATCGTTCACGAACAGATCGGTGCTGTCGGTGATCGTCACATCATTGCCGATGAAGGTCACACGATCCCGCGCCGTGTCACCGTCCCCGACCGCATCCACCTCGTCGCTGTCAAAGCTGTGGGTGGTCGCATCGAGGATGATGTCGCCATAAACCACGCCATCCTGCGCGGTGAAATCGGCATTGCCCGACACCGTGATGGTTGATGAGGCATCATCGGTGATCGCACCACTGCGCGCGGTGACGATCAGGTTGCCCGGATCGGTCGCCTCTGCCCCGCCATCGACATTGATCGTATCGTCCGCCGTTCCATCGCCCAAAGCCGACACCACGCCGAGCGTGATCGCCGTACCCGCAACCAGCGTCACATCCTCACCCGCCGCGCTGACCGCGCCGGTAAAGCTGTGCCGATCAGCGACCGTGTCATTATCCAGAGCGATATCAAACCCGTTCATCCCCGATCCCGCACTCAGCGAGGTCGTGCCAGTGACAGTGATCGACACCATTGCCGTATCGGTGATCGCCCCGCCCGCAATGACCGTCAGCGACCCGGTTGCCACAACCTCAGCAAGCTGAATCGCATTGGCATCCGTCAGGGCGACATCTGTGCCCGCCGCGTCGACCGTGCCGGTGAAGTCATTGTTCGCTTCGTCCAGCCGGATCTCCGCCGTCGCCGCAAGATCGGTCACCAGCGCCACCGTCAGGCCGGAGGCGTTCTGTGTGATCGACCCTGCCAGCGCCTCCACCGTCAGAGAGCCGGTCGCGTCAACGTCTCCTAGCAGGATGCTGTTCGCATCGGACAGCGCGACATTCACTCCGTCCGCATCCACCGCGCCGCCGAAGTCGTTCAACGCATCATCCAGCATGATCGTGGTCGCCGCCGTGAAGC